>CAMBRK010000012.1 GCA_945870185.1 Aureispira sp. CCB-QB1
CATCACAACTTCCTCTGGCATCATGGTTTGATATTATAGGTGAAGAGACTATTGCCGACGCAGTTTTAGATCGCTTAGCCCACACATCATATAAAATCGAATTAAGAGGAGATAGTTTAAGAAAAAATCGGTAATTTTGTCACTCCTAAACGGCATAAACCACCAAATCATCTGGGGGGGTCAATATGTCCAGAATAGGGGGTCAGTTTAAACAGAATATCCAACTATGATACTAAAAGAAGATAATTCACATCCACCATTCAATAGAAGCAGTTGTTAACCCACCCGCATTTTTCATACACAACATACAGGCACTAAGGTAGCTACGGGTATGATATATGCAAGGTCTGCTACCCTCTAAAACTACGCTTGCGCCTTTCAGGCGTTCCACCTTGCATTTACCCTGATGTTACTTTAGAACTTTGTCATGAAGGTTGAAAATGTAATAAAATAAGTTATTTCGTGAAGGAATCATAGTCACCACTATGGTGAGTGAAGGAAATAAAACAGAGTGACTTATTTTGAAGCAGTTTCAAGCTGTAATAAATTTTCTAAAGTAACTTCAGGGTTGTATCATCCCCTCACGCTGTACTTGCACCTGTTAGTGTGGCTGAGTGGGCCGCACGCATTTTATTTCATTTTCATATACATTTTATCATGACTACCACAGTACATGCTTTTCCATTTGGCCAGCTTTATCAGACCAGTCGTATGTTTGACGCAGCTTGCGAGCATCGCCCATTTGCCAGGTTCATCCGTAGGTGCGTCACTCGTCATCTCAGGGGAGATTGGGGAGATTGTTGCCATGAGGATAGAGACCGTAATGATATCGCGCTGCAGGGCGGTGATAGGCTCTTTTCAGTTTATGAGATACCTCAGGGCCTCTTCGCTTTGGAGAGTAAGATTTGGATTATCACAGAGTCAGATCGGTCATATACCACTGTCCTTTTCCCATCGGAGTATTGAGCTCAGTTTCAGCCCTGTCAGTCTTGGCAGGGCTTTTTTCATTCATTTTTTCACATTATTCATTCATTCATTCATTCATTCATTCACTTATGAGACATAGACATCCACTTCCAGAGCTTCCTTTTGATCTTGGTACCATAGTTCTTAGTCGGAACGAACGGTGCAAAGCAAAATCAATCGCAAATTGATTTAGTGAGAGAACCGAGCTATGCTCGGATGGGCGGCTATCATAGCCCTTTTACCACATACTCCAGATATGAGACCTTACTTAGATCGGGTATTGGAGTATCATGCTGCCACTGATTTTGGTATCATTTCTAGATCCACACGTTTTGATAATGTACTCGCTGTATTATTAGGTGCAGGTAAGCTTACTTCGCGTTATTTGGTACCAAGTGCATTATGTCCGGAGCAGTCCGGAGTTATCATTACCACGCATTTGGATATCAGCACTACCACTATTCGCTTTGCAGGTGAGCAGGAGTAGTTTTCTTTTTTACAGCCTTGGTCTCTGACCAGGGCTATTTTGCAAGACCTTTGTTGAAAAAATCATTAATTTTATCAAAATTATTATTTATCATATCTCCCATCACATAATTAAAGTCATCTTTATCAAATTTGCGTTTTCTTATTTGACTATACATGATATAGCTATACTTTCTAAAAAGCGTCCCTAATTCTTTTCTTGAGTATTCTTGTAGTTTAGCATGTTTTTTTATTCCAGAAATTCTATTTGGAAAATAAGGCACATTTCTCATCTTATTTCTATATTGTATATCCTGAGTAACTTCTTTATAAATTTCACGTTTGGCTTTTAAATCATCAGTTAAAATGTTGTATTTCTCATACACTTCAAAAAAGTTTTCAATAGCTTTCAACTCATATTGGTTAAAAATATGTATGTACGATCTAAACATATCATCCACTGAGTACATTACTGAGACCTTTGGTACGGCCTCAATAACTGACATCAAATCTATTAACTTTCTTCTTTCTGCTTCAATATCGATATTCATAATGATCCTTTTTTTCAAATAACGCACTTTAGATTTAGATGTGTATTCAGATTTTATATTTTAACATAATTTTTTGATTATATGTCGCCATAGAAACATTTAACCACCATAAGCCTACCATAAGTCCACGATAAGCACAATATATTTGCACCTTTTAATCAAAATCACCGCAAAAACAAAAAAGGCCCCGAACCAGCGTCCGGAGCCTAACCCATGCAAACAACCAAAACTCTAAATCTTCCCTTCGGGATGGTCGGGGGCACTTTACTCCTTCCCCTTGGGAGGGCTGGGGAGGGCCTTTTCCTTCCCCTTGGGAGGGCTGGGGAGGGCCCAATGCAACCCCTTAGACACCCCAAAACTCACAATCGCACCCACACAAGCCAATATCCCTGTTTTGATGATATCATTGCCATCTACGATGCCAATAAAAGCGATCAAGGTACCGCCGAGCGTTCCCACCGCCTGATCACTATGATGAATTCCCATCCCCATCATGCCCTCCTTCTTTTGACTCGCCGATGGCATCATCAGCGATGTTAGTAATCTGGCTTACAGCGGTGGCCACACCACCTGCAGTGACCAGGTACCCACCTATCGTCACCACTGTTGCAGGTAGTGACACTGGAGCCGTAAGCAACACCGTTCCCACACCTGCCAACACCAATCCCACATTCCGCAACACCTTAAAAAACTTCGGCGTTGGCGCCTTTATCCTATCTACAATCTTACTCATGATACTTTTTTGATTTTTGTCAATGAAATATTTTGTTGCCACATTTCCTTCCATTTTAAGGGAAGGAATTAAAAGGATGGGTAAAGAACCAACAAGGAAAACAAAATATTTCATGACTTTTTGATGATTTTAATAAAATGACTTTTCTCTCCACTCCTCTTCAAATTCTCGATGATATACCCAAGCGCCAGCTTTGAATGCTGACCCTTCCCATTCCCACCCGAAGAAAACACCGGAGCTATACAGCCCCGGAGTTCCTTCCGAGCATCATTGGCCACATGCATCAGGATGCCAGATCTCCCCTTCACTTTATCTATCCGCAGGCACTCCCCAAATTTCGGATGTTGAATGATGGCCACTGGATAAACTCCTTCCGGCACACACGACACATTTCGCTCATTATTGGCCCATCCCAATTCAATACTCCGACAGAGTAAGATACCATGGATAAAAATCATCCCATCTGTCCAGCCATCCCGATACAACCTTTGAAGCTCTAACATCATCTTAAATTCTTTTACTCAATCTTAATCTCAGTCTCGATCTTAATCTTAATCTCAACCTTAATCTTAAATGACCTCAATCACCGCCAAGGAATTATACCCACCATTCTTGAGAGAATACTGATTACCATTCACTTCTTGGTAAAACTCAATCTGAAGCGTGAACACATTAAGACCGGTACCCAAAGTAGGCGCAGCTGCCTGAGTCAATGCCACATTACTGGCAGTGCTGTTGATCGGCAGATTCACTTCGTTACTCATCACGGTCTCAAACTCTCCAGTGGCAAAATCCACTTTCGACCATCCCGCTTTAAACGTCACATGTGTCGCACCAGGTGCAGACACCAAATCCATCTTTGGTACCAACCCGGTGATGTTCACCGCTCCAGTAGTGGAGTTCAAAGCATACGCTTTAAACAAGATACTACTCAAGATCGCCCGATTATTGAAGTTGAAACCTTTCAATACCGCCTTTCCTTCCGGAATGTCAAAACCCTCATATACATGTCTTTCACCACGATCATTGGCCGCATCCAGATTTTTGACATCGGTCATCAATTGGGTGAGCCTGGACACCACGCGATTGTCACTCGCACTCATCATAAAATTCCGCAATGCTGTTCTCAACAGCTTGCCTGCCGCTGCCGACATGCCAAACTCAGCATTGTTTTCTCTTGTCCGCTGAAACGTCGGATCATTATTGATCCTGTCACCGGATACACCACCTTTGGTCCTTACCAGGAAGCCATCAGCACTTTTGTAAAATGAAAGGTCATCGAGCTTCCCCACAACCTTCAGCAAACCACCTTGTCTTGCCATAACTTTTCTATTTTAAAATGTGAAACAATACCCCAAAAGTAGAGGCATTCTTTTCACCTTCCAATACTTAGTCAAGTCCCTGAATCATAAATGGTAATAAATGACAATTATCTTCCAATTATTTCATATACCTTTGCAGAAGAATTTTGCGTTTTATATATCAAAGCTGTGTTTTTTATGATCAATTTTCATAAAAAACTACCCATTTTCAAACCCACTCTATGTACATTTTTTTCGTGTAGGATACTCCATAGCATCCCTATAGATAAGCCCACGATACCTTATGACAGCCCTATGAAATGGATTGTCCTTTTTTTGATCAAAATAGAGTGTGTTATGAACAGTTTATCAAAAGTAATTATCTACCCAAAAGACGTTGCCATCATCACCGGTAAAAGCTACCGAGCTTCCTGGCAATTACTCAAAAAAATACATGCTTACTACAAGAAAGATAAACACCAAGTAGTCACCGTCCAGGAGTTTTGTGAGTACATGGGGATAGGGGAGGATGCTGTTTCTAAGGTTATGTAGTTAATGTTTTTGTCATTTCCTATTTTCAAAAAGTCTCTTCTGCTTTGCTTGTATTGCTTTAACTTTTTTAAGGCTGAATTTAGCTGGTTCTTGTCTATCCATAACTTCATTTAAAGTTCCACCGAGATTAGTAATTTTAACAACGAATATTTTTCTAAAGGCTTCGTCTAATTCTGTCAGTGTAACAAGTCCGTTATTTATAGATTTTGTTTCTTTTAATGACTCAAGCTCTTCCACATAGTCAGCCAACGTGCCAGTCCATATCAAAACCTTTGTATCAGCTATCTTCTCTTCTATGGGCCTGCTATCAAGCTTTGTATCCAAATACTTCTCTAACATTTCATATGCTTTTATGATCGCAAAGGTATCCTTTTTATCTGAGTTTTTTTTAAACCAAACATGATCATTATCTGATTTCTCAAGCCTATAATATTCTAACTCATCTAAGAAGGATATTGAATCTTGTCGTAACTGTTTTTTAAGTTGTTTGTAATGACTATTTCCAGCACATATTAGTTTTTTTGTTTCTGCATTCAATATTCTTTCGTAATAAATAGCATACTGAAGCAATTTGGGCCGCTCTATTTTGTAATATAAGATTTCTTCATTTTCGTCATTAAAGTGATAGTTGTTTTCTAAGTCCTTCAATTTAGATGTTAACTCAATTAGACAATCGCGCCTTTTTTTCATGTTAAAGGTACTTATGGGAGTAGTGTGAGTGCTTACACTACAAAATACATCAAAAGTATGAATAAGATTGTATAGCTCATTTACAAGCATCGTTATATCTTTTCCTATTTTCTATCTAAGGTTGTCGTATAATGTATAACGTAAAACGAACCAAAATGTGGCTTAGTATTTATGTTAAAAACTTTAACAGTCTCCAATTTGACAAACCAACAAAAAAGGCAGCTTTTTTTAAAAACTGCCCCTTAATTATTGATAATAGCAAAGTTATTTTGCCTTTTTGTGTTCATCTTTTTTGTGGGCAAATAATTTTTCGCTTAATTGATCCATTTCCGCACCAACTCTACTTTCTACAATCTTTCCATAAATTTGAGTGGTCTTGATACTTTTATGGCCAAGCATTTTACTAGTGGCCTCCAAACTCACACCATTGGTAAGAAGTACTGTAGTAGCAAAAGTATGCCTAGCTATGTGAGTGGTAAGTGGTTTTGTAATGCCACAAATATCTGCTAGTTCTTTTAGATAAGCGTTTAGCCTTTGATTACTCTTCATAGGCAAAAGCTTATTGTTCTTTTTACATGTAGGGTCTTCTTTATACTTTTCAATTATTTTTAAGGCTGGATCTAAAAGTGGGACATTACTCACATTATCTGTTTTTTGCCTAGAAGTAAAAATCCATTTTTTACCATTGATACCTGTTACAATATGATCCGGAGTAAGTAATGTAGCGTCCAAATAGGCATATCCTGTATAACAACAGAACACAAAGCAATCACGAACTTCTGCTAATCTAGTTATGTTTATCTCTTTTTCTACGATTCTTTGAAGTTCTTCAGCTGTAAGATATTCTTTTTTTGTTTCCTTGGTGTGAGCTTTATAGGAAGATAGTACGTTTTTAACTAAATAGTCATATTTCACACCATAATCAAGTACACGACTTAGATACTGCATAAATTTGACTAGAGTATTTTGGTGAAGTTTTACTACTGATTTTAGATAGATCTCATACTCCATTGCAAAAGAATATTTTATTTGGTCCACCGCAATATCTGATAATTGATGTTTGAATTTTAGGAAATCTAAAATTCTTCCTTTGTACAAAGTGTATCGGTTAAAAGTAATTTTTCCGATTTCAATACCAACAAGCCCTTCATATTGCTTGTTGTGTAGGTCACATAATTCAGAAATAGTGATTCCAAGTTTTTTGGATACATCATCTTGACCCATTAATCTGTCTCTTATCTCAAATACAGAAATGTCTTCTTGTGTAGCTTTCATATTATGGTAAATTTGTAGCACATCCATTTTCATTGTATCCATATGAAGATTAATGGTGTTACTCTTTTTGGAATTTCCTTTGACTCTTCCAAAAGTAGTATCCCACTCTTCATACGTAACTCGATGGCCAGTGCCAATGTAGGCACGCCTACCTTCCAGGTATAATTGCATCATTATGGGTGATGATCCTGAACTTTTTTTATCCGACCTTAGGATAAAATTGACCTTAAGAATTTCTAACTTTTTCATTTGTATTGCATGGTTTTAAAACGTGAAAAAATACTTTTCTGTTGCCATGCAGCATATACAATTTGAAGAATTGTCGTGAATAAATAATTTCGACTGTCGCAAATAGTTCGCAAAAACTTCCATTTATTTGAGCTTTGTCGCATTATTGTCGCAATAAAAACATTTGCGACAGCTATTTTGACATTTGCGACTGTCGCATATGTGTCGCAAATAATTATGATTTTTAGGCCTTGTCGCTCTATTGTCGCATATTAGACAATCTAAAAAACATCAATTTAGGCATTTATTCTTTCATAACTCCTTGAAAAACAAATGCCAAACAAGAATTAAATCTTATTTGGCATTCATTAACGTGATCCCGACAGGATGATTATTTTCGAATTCCGACAAATTAAAATTATTGTATATCAGTCTATTATATAGAATTACATATCTTTATATGTTATTGGGTGTCACTGTGGGCACACATAATTTGATGCAATTTACGCAATTTTGATAAACTACCAAAAGATCTTTAAATTTATTTTCTATCCAATTATTTATCACGAGCAGAATAAGAAATTACATATTTATCACTTCTTTTATTCACTACAAAACTAAACTTTTTAACATGACGCAGACCAGTTCTGAAAATGGTACACGTGGTTCTGATTCTGCACATCATAGTACTAGATTCTAGTCATCATAGTACCATTTTCAGAACTCGCTCAGAACTGGAAGTGGTACCAATATAAAACATATAAAAACAATATAAACTTAAAACATAAAACAGCGAAAAAAAAAATTTTTAAACAAAAAAAACACGAGACAATCGCACCGGGCCCGCGCGCCATTCATTTTCAAATTTTCAATCATGAAATACATAGTCTTGATTGCTCTGTAAGCTCATTATGTGAGTTCTGAAGTGTTTTTTGATCAAGGGTTACTACTTTTTCACTTCGGTAAATATAATGCGTCTAAGGGCTTTATTTTGAGTTTTACCTTTAGTGTGATTTTTGTTTTGTTGCCGTTGTAAGAGTTTTGGGTGTTGTTTGAAATATAATTACGAAAATCTATAATTATTGAAATTATATACCGAAATTAAATCCACCTTGGGTGTTTTTATTCTGATTGGCTTGATTTGATTATTTTTTTTTGACAATGAAATTTATTACAGTATTCTTTTAGTTGATTTTATGCATTATGTAAAATTATATGTATTGAATTATTGAAAAAAATAACACCCGACTTGGGTATACCTTGGGTGTTTGGTTTTGAATATCCCTCCACCTTTGCAGCGTACTAAAATTCTAATCCATGCCAGCACAAATTCTTACCACGGATGACTTACGTGAGTTCAAATTAGAACTCATTAATGAAATTAAAAGCTTGATTTTACACACAAATATCAATACTTCTAATACCCAAAGAAAGTATTTAAAATCTGCTGAAGTTGCAGAGCTGCTAAGCATTTCTTTAAATACGCTGTATCAGCTTAGGATAAATCGTCAGTTACCTTTTACCAAAATAGGCGGTACTATTTTTTTTGAAAGGGAAGACGTAGAAGCGATGATAAGTAAGAATAAAAAACAAATAAAGATAAGTTTTAAATAATGAAAGCAACACCACAGACCCAAGTGCAGACGAATTTCATCAAACACCAGGAACTATTTTACGAAATAGTCAAAAGTGTAGATGTTATCCATTGCTCACACATTGCGCTTTATCAAGCTTTATTCAGATGTTGGAATTATCACTTTTTTACTAATCCGGTGCAGTTTCCCAGAGAGCAAATTATGGGTATGGCTGGAATACGATCTAAATCAGTTTACTACAAGGTTATCAGGGAATTGGAAGCTTTAGATCTCATTCGATATTATCCATCCAAATCTATTTACGCCAAAAGCAATTTCTGTTTATCCACTCTAGAAAAAGTTAATGATGAGATTTTCATCTCTCTCTGGGGACTAAGCAATCATCAAAGTCTAAGTCAGTCTGAAAATCAGTTAGAATTATTTAAAGATACGTCAGAAGGGCCTTTGAAACTAATGACAAATTTGACTAATGGAAAGGGTAGGGTAGTTCTATTAAAAAAGTATTCTGTAGCAAAAATTCCTTATGCTTTAGAAGCTGAATCTAATCTGTTTAACATGAATCAGCCAGAGTCCTACAACCCTCTCACAGATCCCAAATACGCATCCCATATCGACAATCGTATTTCTTCACATTCAAATAAAAGTAATTATGCAAATCATCAAGATTCACAATCGCGAGGTTCCAGCCTCCGTCCTTCAGGAGTACCAGTCGATCCAGAAGCTGACTACTCAATCAAACTTTAATTACGAGCATTTCTCGAAACTCATGGAGCTCCATGGACAGATCATCTATGGTTTTGATTTTAAGCTGTACCGAGAAGATAAGGACGTTTTACTCCAGCTCTATGCGTACTTTACAGGAGACGTGGCACTTTGCAAACATTATGATATTGACCTTCGTAAAGGACTTTTTCTTTCTGGAAAGACTGGGGTAGGGAAGACTTGTCACATGAAACTCTTAAGACAGTTTTTGAGTTTTGCAGAACGATACAAGATGAAAACATGCCAGGCATTAGCATTGGAGTACATGGATACGGGCTCGAACGTTATCTTGCAGTATGGTAGAAACTTTGTGGAGTATATAGACCACAATACAATCAATACATCTTATTGTTTCGATGATTTAGGCGCTGAAGATGAAGTCAAACATTACGGTACCCAAACCAATGTTTTGGGACAGATCATCTTGATGCGTTATGAGCTTTTCCAAAACCGACAAGTGCTGACGCATTTCACCAGCAATCTTTCAGCACCCCAAATTGAGAAATGTTATGGTGAGCGAGTCCGCAGTCGCCTCCGCCAAATGTGCAATTGGATAGAGTACAAAAGTACATCTACAGACAAGAGAAAATAAGAAGTATGGGTTACATAGTTTTGGGTTACGCGGTCGCTGCGCTGGCAGCGGCCGCTTTTCCACCATGCCGCAAGATAAGACCTTTCACACCCTAGTTGTGTGTTCCTTTTTTATCATGCATAAAGATGCATGAATTGAGCAGCTGCTTTTGCTCGCTGCAGAGCAGCTCTCTTTCTATTTTATAGCTTACTTCTTTTCCGGCCTTAACGAATAAGGCGTCAAGAAATCATGGATGCAAACCGTCAAAAATTCAAAACTGTATGAGCCAAAAATCAGACTAATTCGAGCTCCAATTAACGAAGTTCGTAGTTAGGCTAAACTGGAAATAAAACCCAAAGGCGAGTTTTTTGAATTTAGGTTTTCAGGAATGATTTTAGGCTTAGGCGTTACAGCCTTGATTTTTTTTGTTTCGTTTTTTGTATCAAGACAAAAAATGAAAAGCCAAGCCGGCTCAAGGCGATCTTATTTTGAAATACAAATTATTAAAATCACCAAAAATATCAAAATGAAATTCATAACTTGTCCTGCATCATCAGGACTCCCAGTCTTAACTTTAACCTTAATCTCAACCTTATTCTTATCCTTTACCTTGACCGCCCAAGAAATCATCTTCCCCGGCCTCCGCGGAGATTCTTTAACAACCGAACTCCAAAAATACTACACCCCTAAAAAAGTACTTAAATACGACGATGCCAGGACCAAACTTTATACTGAAATATTTCTGGAGCGAGACTCCATTGAATGTTTCTATTCCGGATACAAAATAGCAGTACCCGCAGGAACCAACATCTTATCCTGGACTGCCAGATACGGCATCCAAACCGAACACCTTTTTCCAAGGTCACTTGGTTCAGCTTCAATGCCTGCACTAGGTGATCTTCATCACCTGGTGCCAGCCAGAGCTACCATTAATGCATTAAGGAGAAATGCCCCATTCCAAGACATTCCAGATGAACAAACCAAATACTGGATCCATCAAGACAAAGTGTTAACAATGATACCTAGAAAAGAAATAAACCACTACTCCGAATTCAAATCCAATGCGTTTGAGCCTTTGGAAACCAGAAAGGGAGATGTAGCGAGACCACTATTCTATTTCTACACTTTCTACAAATCAGCTGCTGATAAAAAAAGTAAGTCATTCTTTTCATCAATGCTTCCTGACCTCTGCCGATGGCATCGATCAGACAAAGCAGATTCAATTGAAATCAAACGATCCTTAGCCATCGCCAGAATCCAATCTAATGTCAATCCATTTATCTTTGACCCATCACTCGTAGAGCGATGTTTTTGTGCAGGATATCCTGACAATCCTGTAAAAGCATATTCTTTCAACATCTACCCTAATCCATCCAAAGGGCTATTCTACATAGACATCCCGGACTACAAAGGGCCAGTGATCATGACTATTTCTGATGCTTCAGGAAAGCTCATGGAGACACATCAATTGGTTTATTCGGGGTTGATGAGTTGGAGGTTGGGGCAGGGGGGGTGGAAAATGACTTTTATAAATAGCCATTTTAATGAAATTTCAAAAGTGGCTGTTATCCCCCCATAATACTCGTAAAGAAGTTTAGATCTGTAGCAGTTACGGCAAAATACTCATCTAATAGTTATTTTAGCAATCTATCCCAGGTCTTAATGAGCCTTTAGTACTTAACCTGGATCAAATCAAACATAAAATCGTTCTCATGATGTACTTCATTTTTTTTTCATTTATCTTGATTTTAATTGATTTGATATTTTATTTTGATCAAATTCGAAGTATTTTAGAATTTATTTGGTTAATCCTAAAGTCTGTGTTATTAAAAATTGCATTTATGCTTCAATTAGCACCATAATATTGGAAATATATGGCATACTTTTTGAATAAGATTTGGTTAACATGTCTGATGATGCAATAAAAAATCATTTTGTTGCTAAAGCAACAGTAAATTATTTACAACAAAAATCGTAAAACTGAACCTAAAATGAAAAATAGTAAACATTTAAATTACTTAACAAATTTAATTTTTTGGTCGTTTCTTTTGTTTGATATATCATCCCCTTCAAATGTTAATGCTCAAATATCAAACTATTGGGGCTGTGGTTCATCCTTTGTTACTTGCGGCCCTGGTGAATTTGATTTACAAGATACTACTTTTAGAGATGGTGTTGTGTGTGGTATCATAGATGTAAGACAAACTTCTGATTTTTTCAAACCCTCTTCCGCAACATTTACTGGAGTTTATGCTTCTAAAATGTATCCACCACTCAATATGGATTGGCATTTTAGTAATTTAGGAACTGTGTTTAGTGTAGCAGTAGATATTAGGGGTGATATATTTGTTGCAGCAACGACAACTTTTGGAAGTGTACCTTTTCCAGATGGCGCTAACCCCACCAATGCCAGAGGTTCAGGAAGTATATTTAAAATAAGTGGGGCCACTGGATTGGTTAATACCGGATTTGTAACTACTGAGCAGTACAGTGCCTTTAACCCAAGTTTTCAGAATAGAATACCTAATCAAACACTACTCCCAACAGCTAAGTGGGGCCCACCATTAAATAGAAACTTTACTGTTAAATCAGGCCCTGGATTGGGAGATTTAACGTATAATAAATACCATGACTTTATTTATGTGAGTAATTTTGAAGATGGCAAAATTTATAAAATAAATCCAACTACTGGTAATGTTGAAAATGTATTTGATCCTACTTTTGGTGAGGGTAATCCAGCTATTGCTTTAGACAATGGTACCATTGGATTTTCACCACGTGGGCAACGACCATGGGGGTTGGGAATTTATCAGCATGGAAGCACCCCACGTTTATATTATTCAAATTGGAAGGTAGATGCCAGAGAAAAAAATAACCCAAATAGTGAACATAACGAGATTTGGAGCATCGAACTTGATATTAATGGTAACCCAGTTGGGTTAGAAAAATTAGAAATAATAATAGATTTCCTAAATAATCCACCAATTGGTTCTACGCCTAATCAAATACCTAAGTTTGAATACTCATCTTCTCCAGTTTCAGACATTTCATTTTCAGAAAATGGAGTGATGCTCCTCGCAGAAAAAGGCATGGACTATGATTTTGGATATGTATTTGGTATGGGCTGCGGCTCACCAGATTGTAACCCAGCTCATCAGGCAAGACTCATGCAATATTCGTGGAATGGAACAACTTGGCAGATTTTTAACAATTCAAAGTTTTATGAGTTAGCATCTACATCTGCAATGACGAATTGCGCTGGCGGTGTGGATGTAGGTTATAACACTTTTGATCCTAACAATCCATGTGATTCTTTGATCTGGGTGACAGGTGATTTTAATCATGTTGATGGAAAACAAATTTACGGCTCTGCTGGGCTTGAGTTCGGGAATGGAGCCGCTAACAATCACAGATATATTGATTTTAATGGTCAGACAAATAATGCTGCAAATCCTGACAAATTAGAAATTGGAGATGTTGAAATTTTTAGATGTGATGTTTCATGCATCAACTGTTGCGACAGCATTAAGGTAGTTAGTGTTAACGCATGCTGTTCCAAAATTACTTCATACTGTGAGGTCATTTCTGTACAGGTACAGGTGCAAAACGGAGTCATCTCTTCCGGTCTATGGAATTGTGGTGCTTTGCCGGCCAATTTTATAGATCAGACCGGTTTTACTTTTACGCCCGGCAATCCTTGTATACTGGATATGGATCTTTGCGTAAGACCCATCATGGCTGGCAGCTCTACCATTACGTACACCATTACCTTTGCTGACAACAGCACCTGTACGGTGACGGATGTTAAAAATTGCCCATGTACCAATGTACGAGGTTTAATATGGGCAGATACGGACAATGACGGTATCAGAGAACCTGGCGAATCCGGAATAAATGGTCTTGCCGTTGAGTTGGTGGAATTTCCGTCTCTTGTCGTTGTAGCTATACAGAATACTGCCTACAATCTAGGAATTAATTATGATGGATTTTATCAATTCAGTTGTGTGAAGCCTGGAACATATTTCGTCCGGTTTACTCAACCTATCGGAACAGGAGCAAGTTTACCATTTCAATTTCTTCCTAATTTAGATTCAGACCTCACTGCCAACAATGGACCAAATACCACCAATACATTTACAGTAGCTCAAGGTGATCAGAAAGTCAATATTGATGCAGGATATTATAGATGTTGTGATTATGTGGTTGAGCAACCTAAAACCGATCAATGTTGCAGCAGCATACAAAGTTCTTGCGCAGTAGATCAGGTTCATGTAAGTGTCCAAAACGGTACTGTCAGTACTTTTGATTGGGGCTGTCTTCCGAGACCCAACATATATGCTTTTGCAGGCCAGACTCAATTTACACTCCCTATTCCTGCAGGTTGCAATTTTGATCTGACGGTCTGTGTCGACCCCGTGTATACCAATCCATATCAGCCGGTGGTCATTACCTATACTACTACTTTTGCCAGTGGAGGAACTTGTGTCAAAACCGATACACTTCGTTGCCCTTGTGGTGTTATCAAAGGTAAAGCTTGGTTTGATACTAATAGCGATGGCATCAGCCAGTCATTTGAAAATGGAATTAACCAATTGACAGTCTACCTGGTGGATGCTGAGTCAGGTATAATATATGACAAAACGAATACTGGCCTTAAGCCCGGATCACCTTCAGATGATGGCTATTTTGCGTTTAAATGCATGAGACCAGGTATGTATTATCTTCAATTTCAAGAAATAAAAACTCTGGATTTTAGTCCTTACCATCAAGGAAGCGATCCTCAATCAGATTCCGATGTCTCAGGATTTTACAATCCGTTCTCGACTGACAAAATCACGATTATCAATGGAGATACCATTTGTATGAATGCAGGATATATGCCAAAACCAGTCCCGCCTCAGACCTTTACATTGAAAGGCAAAGTACAATCAAGAGAATCCAAACCTATATCATCTGCTCACGTAAAAATATTTAAAGATCAAAATCTTGTTGGAAGTGTTCTCACAGATGCTAACGGGGAATATCAAGTTGATAAACTAGAAATTTTAAAAGATTACTACACTGATGTATCATATAAAGGTGATCCTTTAAAAGGAGTAAGTACATTAGATTTAGTTTTAATACAAAGACATATCTTAGGATTTGAGACATTCGATCATCCAACCCAATTTATAGCTGCAGATGTTAATTTCAATAATACCGTGACGGCAAGTGACTTGGTTGAAATTAGGAAGTTAATCTTAGGGATTACTCAAAATTTTGTTACTGATCAAAGTTGGAGATGTATCCCTAAATCTATTTCGATTGATCCTGACAACAACCCACTACCTGTTTCACAAGAAATTATTAAGAATACTTCATCATCGAACCTTCAAAAAGATTTTTTTGCTGTAAAACTTGGAGATGTTAATGGTAATGCTTTGAGTTACAATACACATTTCAGAACTAATTCTATTTATAATCTGAATATCAATAATTCGGATTTCGTAAAAGGTGAAGAAGTTAGGATACCTGTATATGCATCAGAAAATATTACAACTTTAGGCTTACAAATGTCTATCAAATTTTCAGATAGTTTATCCTGGATAGGCCTTGAGCAAGGTTCTCTTAAGATTTCATCGGATCAGTATCATTTTAAAAATAATTTACTTAACATTTCCCATATAACTGATGAAATACAGAAAATAGAGAAAGGAGAAGTATTATTTGTCTTGGTATTTAATGCAAAATCCAAAGGCCAAACTGCTAGCAGTTTACAATTAATCAATATGCTTTCTCCAGAAATTTATAATGAAGCCTATGATCCGTTAATGCTTAAGTTTAATTTAAAAAATGGTGACCTATATCAGGAATATCATCTGTACCCAGCTGTACCTAATCCGTTTACAAATGAAACAGTTTTGCGCTTCAATATACCAGTGGACGAAACAATCACTTTTCAATTTTATACCCTAGATGGGAAAATGGTACTAGCCAAAAAGGATCAATTCGTAAAGGGTCAAAACCAAATATCCATCAAAGGTGAAGAACTGAGTCGTACCGGTACTTACATCGTAAAAATGATTTCTAAACAAAACACGAAGATCAGAAAGGTAATTTATCTAGAATAAAAGGTGAGTTATATAAAAATGTACTAATTCCTTGCAATCATTCATAAAATTGAGTTTAGAATATTTAAAATTATTTTCAATATCTGTTCTTACTAATTTTTCAATTTTATAATTAATGTAATGCCCAATCTGGAAAACTTCTTCAGACCCATCATTTGATGTATTCGGGGTTGATGAGTTGGAGATTGAGGAAAGGGGTTTGGAATTTAGCATTTGAAATCTCAAATAACATCAATTCTTCCAATGTAATAATTTTTCAATAAATATGTCATGATTGATATATTATGAATAACAATTTAATTCTTAAAAGAAACCATTTGTCAATTTTTTACTACCGAAAATTATAAATTTACTTTTTTTATTTAATTTAAATATTAATTTTGCCATTGAGTAAGTATTAAGCATTTTAGCAAAGTAATTTTAGTTTTAAGTTCTCTCTTTATAGCATATAACAAAAGTTATATACCTAGAGTAAAAAAGTATATTTACATTTGGCCCGAATGAGTGATCTTATACGTACCTGTTTTGAATCCAAATAAGTATCATGAGCTCCTAACTTCCACTTTTCTCTAAACGTATACATCATCGTATACATTTTTAAAATGTTAAATTATAACAAAATGAAACAACTCTTTATTTACATCTTTTGGATATTTATAAGTTATGGATTATCAGCACAAGTAGGTATCAACACATCTACACCGAATACAAAGTCAGCCCTTGATATTAACTCTACAACAAAGGGCTTGCTGCCACCCAGAATGACTGAAGCTCAACGCGATGCTATTACAGATCCTATCCCGGCGGGTCTTCAGGTGTGGTGTAGTAACTGTGGCCCAACAGGTGAAATGCAGGTATATGATGGCGTAAGCTGGACAAATCTGGCAGGAGTACCGGCCGTTCAAGGTCCATTTACATGTGGTACATCAAAGGTTTCTTTTCAATATAATGGAATTCCTGTAAAATATGGAACTGTCGTCAGTGCAGGTGGCAGATGTTGGTTGGATCGCAATCTCGGTGCATCCCAGGTAGCAACTAGTTATAACGATGCGGCAGCGTATGGTGATCTTTTTCAGTGGGGACGTGGAGCGGATGGGCATCAGATCAGAACATCCGGTATTACAAGTATCTTATCAAGCAGTGATACGCCTGGGCATGGCATGTTTTTTGCCATGACAGGTATTGACAATTGGCGCTCTCCAGCCAATACAAATTTATGGCAGGGAGCAACAGGTACAAATAATCCTTGTCCTTCAGGGTTTAGGTTACCTACCACGCCCGAACTTGTTACAGAATATAATAGCTGGAGCAATCCTATTGTAAATGGTGCCTTCGCTTCACCGCTCAAAATGACAGTCGGCGGGCAACGTTATCCAGACGCTGGTGCACTTGTCGATGTAGGTGGTGGCGGTTTATACTGGTCAAGCACTGTTGAAAATGTCATTGCTTCAAGATTTATAGTTATTAGTGATGCTAACCCGGATTATAATTTGAGTACCCAGGTGCGAACATATGGCTTCTCCGTCCGCTGTATAAAGGATACCAACTATCCAGGGAGTATAGGCAGTCTGGATTGTTCTGGTGCCTCCATAGATGGTACCCTCACTGATGGCATTGCAGCCAGTGGAGTTGCAGCTGATATAAGCTATACTAATGGCAATGGTGCATCACATGTAGGTCAGACAGTTTTATCTTCAGGTGTAGCAGGTCTTACAGCAACGCTTACAGCGGGTACATTTGCAAATGGATCGGGTAACCTGATTTATACAATCACAGGGACACCGGCCACTGATGGTACAGCAGAATTTGCCATCAATATAGGAGGGCAAAACTGTACATTGAGTATTCCTGTGGCATCTGCATCCTTTACTTGTGGTACTTCTACAGTTACTTTTACATATCGGGGTAGTTCAGTGACCTATGGTACAGTTATCGGTGCAGGCAACAGATGCTGGCTTGACCGAAATCTCGGAGCATCTCAGGTAGCCACAAGCAGTACTGACGCCGCTGCATACGGTGATCTTTTTCAATGGGGCAGAGGTGACGATGGGCATCAAATTAGAACATCAACAATTACAACTATTTTATCCAATACAGATATCCCTGGTCATGGGAACTTTATTACAGTAAATCAAAATGCAAGTCCCTATGATTGGAGATCACCGCAAAATAGTAATCTGTGGCAAGGAGTAAATGGTGTTAACAATCCATGTCCCACAGGTTTTATAATACCTTCATATGCCATATTAAATGCTGAACTATCAAGTTGGGGTAGTAATCAAAATTCAATTGGAGCTTTTGCTTCCCCGCTTAAGTTACCTTTAGCGGGCTACCGCAACGGTTCTAATGGTTCTCTCCTTGATGTTGGTACCACCGGCCATTATAGCACTTCAGCGGCTGCCAGTTTTTTTTCAACCAACCTTCACTTAGAAAACAACTTTGCAAGCCTGATTTTGAGGGTTAGGGCAAACGGTCGTTCAGTTCGTTGCGTTAAAGATTGACGTGTAGAGTAATATAAAAATGGTTATTTGAAAATCTAAAGTAATATATGTAATGATGATTTTTAACAATCTTGTTTGAAATAAAAAAAAATTTAATAGTCCATTTAATTTTCACTTTTTAAAACAAACATTATGGTAAAAATAGTTATACTCGTCTTGGTTCAAAGTATTATCGCTTTGGGACTCTCAGCACAAGTAGGTATCAACACATCTACTCCGAATACAAAGTCAGCCCTTGATATTAACTCTACAACAAAGGGCTTGCTGCCACCCAGAATGACTGAAGCTCAACGCGATGCTATTACAGATCCTATCCCGGCGGGTCTTCAGGTGTGGTGTAGTAACTGTGGCCCAACCGGTGAAATGCAGGTATATGATGGCGTAAGCTGGACAAATCTGGCAGGAGTACCGGCCGTTCAAGGTCCATTTACATGTGGTACATCAAAGGTTTCTTTTCAATATAATGGAACACCTGTAAAATATGGAACAGTCGTCAGTGCAGGTGGTAGATGCTGGCTGGATCGCAATCTTGGAGCATCTCGAGTGGCTACTGATATTGGCGATGTACAGGCCTATGGTGATCTTTATCAGTGGGGAAGGGGAGCCGACACACACCAAAAAAGAAATCCTTTGTCCAATACAACTACCATATTATCAAGTGGAGATACTCCCGGTCATGGTAAATTTATAATAAATAATGGTGGAAACTATGACTGGAGGGTCCCACAGAATGACAATCTATGGTCAGGAGTATCTGGTGCAAACAATCCATGTCCATCCGGATTCAGGTTGCCTACAGATGTAGAATGGGATACAGAACGGCAGAGTTGGAGCAGCAACAATCGCATAGGAGCATTTAACTCATCTTTGAAGTTACCTTCTGCAGGTACCAGAAGTCAAACTGGAGCGTTAGCGCTTGAAGGTTTCGCAGGAAGATACTTTTCGAGTACTGTTGACGGTGTGTACAATCGGGAATTAACATTCAGTAGCAGCAATGCCAGCATAGACTTAATATATAGAGTACTTGGTTCTTCCGTCCGCTGTATCAAAGATACCAACTATCCAGGGAGTATCGGTAGTCTGGATTGCTCCGGGGCCACCATTGATGGTACGCTTACAGAGGGTATTGCAGCCAGTGGAGTATCAGCTGATGTAGGCTACACTAATGGTAACGGCACCACCCACACAGGTCAGACAGTAACATCTTCAGGTGTATCTGGTCTTACAGCGACGCTTACAGCGGGTACATTTGCTAATGGATCGGGTAGCCTGACCTATACAATCACAGGGACACCGGCCACTGATGGTATTGCAGAATTTGCACTCAATATAGGAGGACAAAACTGTACATTGAGTATTCCTGTGGCATCTGCATCCTTTACTTGTGGTACTTCGACCGTTACTTTTACATATCGGGGTAGTCCAGTGACCTATGGAACAGTCGTCGGAGCAGGCAACAGATGCTGGCTTGACCGCAATCTAGGAGCATCTCAGGTAGCCACCAGCAGTACAGATGCAGCAGCCTATGGTGATCTTTTCCAATGGGGAAGGGGAGCTGATGGGCACCAGGTTAGGGATCCCCTATCAGGGACAACATCTACCTTATCAAATACAGATAGTCCAGGACACGGAAACTTTATTACAATAAATACCAGTCCCTTTGATTGGCGATCGCCGCAAAATAGTAATCATTGGCAAGGTGTAAATGGTATCAATAATCCATGTCCGGCAGGATTTAGAGTACCTACACAGACTGAATTAGATGCAGAACGATCAAGTTGGGGCAGTAATCAAAATTCAATTGGTGCCTTTGCATCTCCGCTTAAATTGCCTTTAGCGGGCGGCCGCGACGGCTCTGGTTTGCTCACCAGTGTCGGTGCCATAGGCGTCTATTGGAGCAGTACAGTTAGTGGCACGTTTGCTCGCTTACTCCACTTCTATAGCAGCGATGCCTTCTGGTTCACCAGCCATCGGGTGCTAGGACTCTCTGTTCGTTGCCTTAAGGATTGAAAATGAGTTGAAACTTGAAAGTTTAAGGGATTATTGAAAGTTTCTAAAGTTAGAAAGTTGAAAGATTTTTTGCTTTACTAACATTTAAGAACTTTCAACTTTTAATTTGTAAACAAATTATCTATAAATCTTTAAAACAAGCCATGCGTAAAACAATAAGCCTTGTGATTTACATCGTCTATAGTACTTTTGTAAATGCACAAACTATCAGTGGCAACCTTTCTTTACTTGCCAATCAATCTATCAAGCTCGAAGGATTCAGGGGCTTAAATAACTATCCAATATCAATGACAACATGTGATAGTCTGGGCAATTTTACATTGAATTATTCAAAAGCAGATTATGGAGTAGGCTATCTCATGTCTATAGATAATAAGCCGCTTATAATAATTCTTAGTGGAGAAGATATAGAAATAGTGGGAAAAGCCTTAAGTGCTGTAGAAACCATTAGGGTCGTAAAAGGACAAGAAAATCAATGGTTTGAGCAATATGCCAAAGAACATCCTAAACGTGAGCAAGCCCTGAGTGCATGGCAATATCTGGAAAAGATCTACTCGTTGGATACGATGTTTTCGTTACAACAAAAACCCGCCATGGCCATTCAAGAAGAAAAGCAGCGTATTAAAAAAGTAGATGCTGTTTTTTTAACTATGCTGCCCAAAGACAGTTACGTAAGTTGGTTTTTGCCCGCCCGTAAACTAGTAAGTTCCGTTTCAACAGTTGCTCAATACCGTACTGAAGAAATTTCTACTACGATTGCAGCTTTTAGAGCTATGGATTACACAGATCCTCGATTATACAAAAGTGGATTGTTTAAGGACGCTATAGAGAGTCACTTTTGGCTGATAGAAAACAGTGGCCGATCTCTGGATTCGGTGTTAATAGAAATGAAGCACTCCATTGATGCTATGATGGTGTATCTGGTCAAAGACAACAAAAAGCTCAATGAAGTTACTGATTATCTTTTCAATTTATTGGAGCGACACAGTCATTTTAAAGCTTCTGAATATCTAGCATTAAAAGTACTCAACGAGACAAGCTGCACTATCGATAGCGACCTTGCCAAACAACTCGAAAGCTATCGTTCGATGAAAAAAGGAAACACGGCACCTGATATGGATTTTAGTGGAAACCTTGTAGCCCCCGGATATGCTTTTGATTTACCTAAAAAACTGTCCGACATAAAAAGCAAATATACTGTAGTAGTTTTTGGCGCCAGTTGGTGCCCGAAATGTACGGAAGAGTTGCCTGAAATTGTCAAACTATATACAAAATGGAAAACACAAGGCGTAGAAGTAGTCTATGTTTCACTTGATGAGGACAAAAAAATGTTTGAGACATTTGTAAAAGACTTTCCCTTTTTATCGACTTGTGACTATAAAAAATGGAAGAGTAGTATCGTTCAGGAATACTATGTTTTTGCGACACCAACCATGTATCTTCTGGACAATAAACGGGAAATACTCCTCCGACCTAACTCAGTAAAACAGGTAGATGCGTGGGTGGATTGGGTCTTAGTGCAAGGGAATAAATAAATATAGAAAAGGCAATAAAGGAACACTAATCAAGGCGACGTTATCCCAAATGAAAATTAAAGAGTCAGTCTCTCATTTATATACTAAGGTGGTTACCAATAGTCTTCCATGCTCCCCGATCTAGGCAGATGGCATCGAACCGACAAAGTGGATTCCACAGAATACAACCGAACGTACTATTAACCAAAATCAATTAGTCATTTTTTGCTTGTACCTCATTTACTAATGCTTCCAACTCTTTTCTATAATCAAAATCCGGATCTATTTGTAGTGTTTTTACCAATGAATCCCACTTCGCCTTTGAACTAGGTAGTTGTGCTGTGTAAGCCAATAGTAAATGCCATCGGGCTTCATTATACAACGGAAGTAACTCATCTTCCGAAATGAGTTTCCAGCAAATAACAGCATCATTATAGTCTTTCAGATTGAAATAAATATGTCCTCGTAAGTATGCAATATTGCTTTCTTCATTTTTTTTAGGACTTCCTAATTTTGTTAGTGCTTTTTTATATTCCTTACTTTTAAAGAGTTGAAGAGATTGCGAATACTCACTTTGACTATTGTCGTTATTGTCAGATTTAAGGCTACTGTAAAGGTGAGACGGTTCATTGTATATATCAGTGGCTAAGTCAACGTATGCCAAAATTTCTGGCTCAGGAATAGGATTGAAAACAACATTATCATCTGATTTGGGTGACTGAGCATTGGGATTTTCATTGCTTTTCTTTGTTGATGAGTCAATTTGGGCAATAAGTTGTGTTGAATCAATATCATCATTTACCACAACTGTATTTGTTTGTGTGGTATTGTCAGACATATAATTCCACATCAAACCAACTACACCCAAAATACCAATAAAAGCTGCGGCTATTTGCCAAATAGAAAACCTACTTTTTTTACTTAAAAAAATAATCCGTGCATCTTTTTCTTCATTTTCAAAAACGGGAGGTTGATCTTGCCATTTTTTTATTTTTGATCGCAAATCTTGACCTATCAAACGCTCTTCAGCTTCATAGGTTAAAATAAAAGCACAATACTCTTTTTGAATATCACTATTACTAGCTAGTTCTTTTTCAAAAACTGCCTTGTCATCTGCCGATAGAATACCTGTATAATACTCCTTAAATCTCTTTTCTTGTGTATTCATGATGACTTGATATTTAACATTTCCATTAAATCAGGACGACTGATGAAGTAATCCCTTAATCGCTCACGGCATCGGTAAGCTTGCTTTTTGGCCATCTCAGGACTGCTAAATCCCATCAATCCTACCAATTCCTTATTTTCATATCCCAACTTAGTGTAGGTTAGTAATTCCTTACAACGAGCATCGATGTGATTGAGTCCTTCATTGATTAAATCTTTTCTTTCATCTCCTATCATTTTTGCTTCGGGACTATCTACCCATTCCTGTATCATATTGGTATCAAAGGCTTCTGTTTTACCTGTCTTCTTGCGTTTAAAACCAATATAAGCCCATTTAAAAATCGAAATTAAATAAGTCTTCAAACTACAATTTTCCTTGAATGTGAAGTTACGAATATTGCGGTCAAAAATAATGATAGCTTCCTGAAACATGTCTTCAAAGACTTCTTGGTTGTCACCATAATTAATGACATAACTCTGACAATATGTTTTGATGCTCTCATCTCCATAAAACTGGTACAATGCCCAATCTCTTTGCCTTTCGATGCCGCTTCTAATGGCTGTTATCAATGTCTGATCATTTGCATTCACGGTCATAGTGTTGACTGCTTTGTAAAAGTACCCACGCAAAGATAAATTTATTTTGACAAAATAAAATTTTATTTTAAAGGGTACCGCAATACATAATAAAACACTAAAAGGTATTAATTAACCTTTTAAATATTTTTATTATGCGTACGAAAGTACCTTTAGCATTACTATGTCTATTTTTAACCACCTGTTTTTTATCTTGTGTACAACCGGATGATAGTGACTACTTAATGCCATCTGATCACAAATCTCAAAAGTTAGAAACTAGAACTATCCCTAGCTTTAAAATGTCCATTAGCTACCATAATGGAAGCACGGAGTTAAGAGAAGCGCAAAAAGCGATCATTTCAACGCTGGCTGACTCAAGCATTACAGTCAAGATTTTTGTTGATTTAAGTGATTCAACTGAGATCAATTGTAAACAAATCGTTTGCACACCAAAAAGCTATCAACTAAAGATGAAAGGCGGTCAATGGCCAAATAACCAAGTTTTTAGTGGAATGATTGATCTTAAAGTTTCCAAATCTGCTGCTAGTGATTATTTGAAATTAGCATCAAGTGCAACTATTCCCGCTACGAATGTAAAGGCATTAATTGTTGAAGAGACAGATGGTTTCTAAACTAATTTAAAATTGAAAGGCAGTATTTTAAGTGTTAAAGTCTGTCTTTCAGTACTTTTTCACACCAAGACCTATAGATGATTGGCTTGAAAGTATCTAATGCTACCTGTTTGTTTTTATGCACCAAATTCATAAAACCACATAAATTTTTATAACTTTCATAGATATGATTGGACATTTTGAGTTTATTTCTTTTTAGAAATAATAAAGATAAATTTAGTGTATTTTCGAATACTTCTTTTTCTTTTTCCCTAAACATAAAAGTGGCAATCAGATGAATACCTTGTGCTAAGTTTTTTTGATTGAACGTATCAAAATCAGACCTCCACGTATATTGAAAAATTTCTTCATACCTCTCTGTATAAAGACAGTTCTGTGCTCTCGCAAGGGCAATGGTTGCTTCCTTTTTTGTAGTATCTACTTTATTGATCCAGGTTTGAATAAAATGCTCTGTCTGTTCATAATCTTTAGAATAAAAAGCTGATTGAGTAACAAAGGTGTGGAAAGCAGCTGAAGGTATTTTACCATTTTTTGTAAAAATATTATAGCTAATAGCATAGTTAAATAATTCATTGGCCAATGCCAAGTCATTATGTTTGCCTTTGGACCATAACCTCATAACCCTTTGATAGCAGTAGCTGGTAATAATATAATGTAGTTGACTTTTGTCATCTATATGATGTGCAATAAGTACATCTTTTAGGTGGTACAAAGCACCCATTTCATCATGAATAACCAATCTATGGAGCTGGGCAATAATTTGGGTTAATTCAGTTTCAGGTATCAAGGCACTTATTTGTTCAATCATATCTACATCTGAACTGAAATCACCATGATGGATTGACATCAGATTTTCCAGTTCTGTCTTAAATATTAGATACTGTGCTTTGACAGATTCGTGATAGCCTTTTAAAAGTTGTTTTATACTATCTTGCGGATGATCTTTTATTTTATTGTCATTTTGGATGAGGTGATAGTTGAGTAAATTTAGATAAACCTGCATTTTTTCTAAGTCATATTCTTTCTGTGCAATAAGATTCTTTTCTAATGTTCTAGCTGTTTGTTCTGAAAGATATAATAGTCCTTTCTTCTTTTGCCACTTCAAAAGAAGGTTTTCTGCTGTAAATTTTTCACTTTTTAGTTGTTCTTGAATCATCCACTCTTCAGCAAGCTGAAATAATGTGGAGAGATGGTTGGATACGACTTTATCCTTTACGTGAGTAAATATAGCTTTGTTGATCACACTTGCACTGTTTATCAAACTCACATCACTTTTTTTATTAATGACATACATAAATGTCTTCATCAAACTTGATTGGCCAGCCATTCTAGACTGTACATACTGTTTCAGCAATGCAACATCTTTATCGTCAAGATGTATCACTAGATCTACAAATTTGGGGTGTATCATCAGTGTTTTAGAAAAATTATCAAGGCAAAGATAATAGTTTATATAACCTTTTTATTAAATAAATATCTAAATAGTGAAGGACATAAAATGATGTAAAGATATATTTATCAGGTAATTACAGCAAATAAAAATCTAAAAACAAAAGGATTATACCTTATATTTTATAAATGTATCATTATAAAATTATTACAAATTTGTCCTGTTGTTTAATTTTTCAAAAAAATAATTTTAAAAAATTTCATAATCAATGGGTACCATTTATTTGACTTGGTCACTAAGTTATATAAATCAAAAATTTTTTTAACTTTTTAAATCAAAAATCATGACAAAGTCAATTTTATTTCTTGCAACCGTTTTAACTTTTTTCTTTATTGCCTGTACAAAGGATGAAGCGTACCTAGATACCAATCAGGAAAACATTGATGTGGATGTTCCTAATCGAGAGCAAGGAAATATTTATTCTGAAGAAGAACTAGAATCAAGAAGCTTTAAAATATGGAGATACAATATCAAAATGGATGGAAAAACCTTTAATGCCTATCCTTTTAGCAGAAGTGGTCAACTTACAGTTACGACCGAGATTAAAGCTGCTGGGACAAAAAATCTTAATAATGGCAAAAATTCGCATGAAGTGGGGTTTAAATCTGGAAATCCCGCAGGATCCCCTTCAGCAGGCGCAATATGGTTTGGCAGTAATACAGCACTTTGTAAATATCAAAATATGGATTGCAACATTGTTCCACAAAATGCGGCAATCGACCTAGTCTATACAAAGTGGCTGAATAGCTATACGCTTCAGATAGATATAGATGGCAGGTATTTTAATGGAACAGCAGGTGGGACAAGTTTATTGGGATTTCTCAATAATTTTAATGCTAAATCTGGTATTACAGCATCAAAATATAGAGTCATTAGTGGACGTATTATCTTGAAATTTTCAGGTAATAACGTAACAGGAACCATTAATATATCAGGTAGCACACTCTCTGGCTATTTGGATGGTTGCCCTTATGTTGCTACATTTTCTGGATCATTAGCCTGATTAGTTATATTATTTAAAAAATAAATAAAAAAGCATGAAAAACAAACCTAACATTATTTTATCAATTTTGATTTCTATTTTTTATTTCTGGATAAGTGGGAATGCGCAGGTCAATATTATTTCAAAAGATTTATTAAATATTGAACTATCAAATGACGAATTCCATAATACAGATAATAAAAGGTTAAAGTTTGACAATGATACAATAAGGCAAGAAAAACTTAGACATAGGGTTGAATCATGTGCACAAAGGCTCAATCTGAAACCTTACTATTATAATGGAAATCGTTCCATTGAAATAAGAGATGTTTTATCGAATGGATGTCCATTGTTTTATGGTTCTTATAATGCAAAATCTTCATCAATTGTAAGAACCAACCTTATGCATAAAGAAAATAGTAGTGGACTTATTCTTACTGGTAAAGGTAGAAACATTGGGATATGGGAGGTAGGAAAACCACTTCTTACACACAATGAGTTTGAAGGTAGAATAACCATTTTGGATAACAATACAAAACCTTTAGATAATCATGCTTCACATGTAGCAGGCACATTAGCTGCAAAAGGGAATAATTTGTCTGCCAAAGGAATGTCTTTTGAAGCGAACCTAAGGTCCTTTGATTTGGAGAATGATTTGAATGAAATGCGACAACAAGCTCAGAGTGGCATGAGAGTTTCTAATCATTCTTATGGAAGTATTGCTGGTTGGACCTATGACTTCAATCCACAATATCCAGGTTGGGCCTGGTTTGGTGATCTCAATGTAAGTACAAAAGAAGATTGGAAATTTGGCATTTATTCTGCTGAAGAGCGGGAAATAGATGACGTCGTCTACGACTTCCCCTTTTATTTGCCTGTTCGAGCAGCTTCTAATGACAGAGATGAGACAGGACCAAATCCAGGCGAAGAGTATTGGGTATTTAATGGTACTACATTTGTAAAAAGCACTACACCTAGGAATCCTGATGGAAATGAATTTGGTTATGAATCATTGCCAGCAACTAGTTGTAGTAAAAATACTTTAGTTGTGGGAGCAGTAGATGGCCTGTTTGAAGAAATGTCATCATTTAGTTCATGGGGACCCACTGATGATGGACGTATCAAGCCGGACATAGTAGCACCAGGTGTGAATGTCTTATCATGTGGTAAAGACAGTAATTCACACTATTATGAAAACAGTGGAACTTCCATGGCAAGTCCAGTTGTAGCCGGCTCCATTAACTTAATTCATGAATTTTTTGGTACTAAATACAACCAGGGCATAAGGGCTTCGGGTATGAAAGCATTATTGATACAGACTACCCAATCTTTTGACGCTTTTCCACTTCCTTTTGAAGGGCCAAATTACCAATCCGGGTGGGGTATGCTGGATACTAAAGCAGCCATAGATCAATTAGATAAATCAATGGACACTTACAGTTCTGAAAGATTTGTATCCAGAGATTCCTTATCAACAAATACCCCTATTAGGGATAGAAGAATTTATTTGGATGGTTCGCAACCTTTCAAGGCTACCATTGCATGGACCGACGTATCTGGAGTGGCTACACCCAACTTTACCCTTAATAATAAGACATCAAAACTTGTTAATGACCTAGACTTAAGATTGATAAGGGAAAGTGATAATAAGGAGTTCTTTCCATGGATTTTGGACCCAAACAACCCTTCACTACCAGCAACTACAGGCGACAATAAATTGGATAATGTGGAGCAAATCTACTTGCCCAACCCGAAACAAGGTATATACAAACTTCAAGTAAAACATAAAGGATCATTGAATAGTGGTAAACAATATTTCTCTATTATTTATTCGGGAAGAACCAACTTATTTACAGCTGCTCAAGATACCTTTTACAGTAATAGCAGTAATGTAATAGAAGCTTTAAACCCTTTTTCTGATGATTACTTAAACAATACTAGGCATACCTATACCATTTTGGCACCAAACAATAATCCAGTAAAATTATACTTTGATGACTTTATAGGACTTGATCTTGAAGACGGTAAAGACTATATCAAAATTTACAATGGAACTTCCGCTATAGATCCTTTAATAGCTTCGCTCACTGGAAAAGTTAATTTATTAGAATATACTGCTTCAAGTGGAAAAATGTATATCGAATTTTCATCAGATAGTAAAAATGCAAGAAATGCATGGTCAGCATATTATACCACTAATGCAGCCTCATTCCTCACCCTTGACAAAAAAGAATTATTTTCTGGTTCTAGTGCCAATACTCAAATAGTAAATATACAAACCAACTGCAATTGGGAAATTAAAAATATTCCCAATTGGATAACGGTAAGTAAAATTTCCGGTTCATCTTCTGCTACAGTTGATATTTCATGGACCCAAAACAACACTACCTCGACAAGAGTTGCCATATTAGAAATACTTGGATGCAACGGGCTTAAAGAAACTATAACCGTGACCCAATATGGTTGTACAGCACCAGTTGTTCCCACAATTACAGCCAGCAAATCTTCTATTTGTATTGGAGAAACGGCCACGTTGACCGTCACCAATCCTTGTAATGATTGTCAGTATCTATGGTCAAATAATAGCATAGGTACTTCAATAACGGTCAACCAAGGGGCAAAATATAGGGTCACAGCCTCCAATACCTGTACCAATGTGCAATCCAGTGAGGTAGAAATCACTACAAAATCATTGCCAATCAAGCCTGTTACGTCTCTCGTAGGTACGATAAAAATATGCGACGAGTCATCAAAAACCATATCTGTAAATAACGTATGTAATGGATGTACTATAAAATGGTCAACAGGTGAAACTACATCATCCATCAATGTAAATGCATCCGGGACATACTATGTGGTGTTTGTCAACGATTGTGGAGAAGGCCAAAAATCTGATAATATCATAGTAGAAAAGGAAACATACATACCTACTATAGTCGTAAATGACCTATGTTATCTGGCAGGACCGAATGGTGGACTTTCTTATCAATGGCAACTCAATGGTGTAGATATCATAGGTGCCAACTTACAATTTTATGTTGCAAAACAAAATGGGTATTACACTTTAAAAGCTGTAAGGTCTGACAATTGCAGCGGAATTTCTGAACCGAAGTTTATTTCAGGATGTGTATCATCTACAAATCAATTTGAAAAAGATAATATCATAATATCACCAAATCCTTTCTTAGATAATTTTACCATAATCATGCCTCTAGGTTATGATCAAACATCTAAATCGTGGTTGTATACAATTGATGGTATTTTAATAGGTACGGAAACCAGCAAAGACGGTGTTTTTCAATTTCAAACCCAAAATCTTCTTAGTGGATGCTATATTTTAAAGATTCAAACTGACAACAAAATAGTCCTAAAAAGAATTATAAAAATATGAGCATACAACCGTTATTTTTATATCAATATTAGAATCACTGTTATCCATAATTTAATTTTTTAAAAATATGAAAAACCGTTTTAGACCATCCTATTTCTTTTTACTATTTTTATCATTTCTCTATAGTTGTCCACTTTATTTACTAGAAATAAAATATAGGTTATTTTTGATGAAATTATTTTGGATTGTGGTTATATTTTTACTTAGAGTACCTATAATACAATCACAAACTATTGGTGAATATAGAACGATAAATCACGGGGGATGGAGTGATTTATCTATATGGCAAATTTATGATGGAGTCTCCTGGACTTCGGCAACTGCTAAACCTTCTTACCAAAATGGCTTTATTGGAGTGTATCACAATGTCTGGTCATCAGGTGATACCATTGATCAAGTAGTTGTACACACCACTGGAAGATTATCTTACATGTCTGTAGGTTATGTTGTTAATGATGGAATTGGAGTTGATCTATTGGTTAATGGAATATTGAATGGTGCACATATTGAAAATCTAGGCCAAATAGAAGTAAATGGTAGGCTTAAATTAACACCTGGAGGAGTTTTTAGGGGATCTGGTAGTACAATTGTAAATGGTATTACTGACGTAGAAGGTACTATAGTTAATTCAGGTCCTTTTGTTAATACGTCATTAGTTTTAAATGATACGCTAAATTTCTCAGCAAAAGAATTAAAATCCCACCCTAACTTTAATATGGGAAGTATAACTGTAAATGGATATTTTAATTGGGCCAATGGGGGTAACATAAATAATTTAAATTTAACGTTACAAAATGGAATCACAAAATTAGGACCAGGTGATGGAAGTATTACGGGACTAGGTTTATTTGTATTTAATGGAAATTTCATCAACGTCAATGATGGTAAACTATCTATAGAAAAGTCTTTAGGTTCTTATAACGGATCCATATTAGTATCATCTGGAAAAACATTAACCTTAGCTTCGACAGGTAATTTTGGTGGCAATATAGTTATAGAAACCAACGCTACACTGAGGTTGCAAAATGGAAACAAAACATTTCTTTCATCTTCTAATATATCTGGGAATGGCAGATTATGGCATTTTCATACCGATACAATTTCAATTTCTGGAGGGATATCTCTAGATTTTCTGGAAATACAAGGAAATGCTTTACCATTAGCATATTTTGATATCAAAAATACTGCCGTGGCTAATATTAATAGAATAGAAGTAAAAAATGCAATTCTTAATATCGATTTGCCAACATCCTTAACCTTAAATGATTTAAAAATTGGACCATCTTCCGTTTCTTCTAATTTCACCAGTAGATTACAAGGTTATGCACAAATTGTAATAAATAATTTATTGGAAACAAGAAATCAAAGTTCATATTCTGGGGCAGGAGGAATCATCAGTAATGGAAATATAATTTTAGATGGGTTCCAGAATAATGGTTCAATTACATTTAATAATTTAGGAAATAGTATGATCACAGGATCGATGACAAATTCCCTCAACGCAAACTTAACTTTCAATTCGAATATAAATATCTCAGGATTGGTTTTTAGTGGCTCTAATGGTAATTTTACAGTTAATGGTACACTAAGATTTACTGGAAATAATTCAACTTTTCAGACAAAAAATCTTAGTATTTCTGATAATATGATCATCAATGTAGATAATCTAAAAACTGTGACATTTGGCGGTGTAGAAGGAAATTTGGTGCTAGATAGTATGCTAATTTTTAATGGAAAATTAAAACTTGAAAAAAACTTGAACCTAGATAATTTAAAGATTGATAGTCTAGGAACTTTAGATATTTCATGTACTAAAAATTTAACATTTACTGGTTCAGAATTAATTAACAATGGAAAAATAATAGGTTGTGGAACCAATGCTTCATATTTGATATTTAATAACAATGCCAATCAAAGTCTAATTGGGATGGGCGAAACAGCAAGATTGCTTGTAAATAAACAAAATGGACAATTTACGCTAAACAGTAATCAATCAGTATCATTTCAAAAATTTGACAATGGTATTATAATCATAGAGTAAAAATACACTAAATTTAACAGGTTCGGGGAGTTATCGTGTACAAGGCCAATATTTATATTTCTATAATGAATATGGTCAGATAGTGAATTCGTTTTATTACTGCAAAAAATGAAGTCAGTTACAGAAGTGCCTTAGACTGGACCATCAAACTTTGGCCAAATTATGTAGTATATTATCAGTTTCACTCTAATCTTCCAATAAATCACTGAAATGTACTCAAGAAGGCAATGCAAATATGGTCAGGTAAAACAAAGGGCAAGTTTGTGGTTAGAACCAACTGTATCGTAATTGGATATAACACTGCTAATTCTTCACATATCGTTACAAAAGGAGGTATTCAGTACCAAAATCTTAATGATCCTTAATTAGAAATAGCAATGCATGAATTGGCATACGCACTCGAGATGGAAAATCTTTTATCCAATAGCATATAAAGGTCAGCAATCTTTTTCAAATAAATTAAATTTTAAAACCAAAGGGATTTCTACATAATAAAGGAATCCCTTTGTTATATTTGTACTTCAAATAACCAGTAAATATGAAGCAAATCCTTCTCATCCTTGTTTTTGTACTTTGGGGAAGTATTACCAATGCCCAAACTACCAAAGACTCCATCGCCGAACTACAAAGTCTCCTAGACTCCATTCCCGACATCAGTCTCGCAGAGCTGGGCATCGATACTACAACAGAAATAGTACCGGATACTTTACATTTAGTTATCCCAGCTTCCATCGCATCAGACACAGCTTATGCCCGCAGCCGTCTCAACCAAGCCATCGAGTTCATCAAAACAGGGAAGTATGATAATGCCTATCCCAAAGCAGATACGGCCAAACATATTTATCAGATGAATATTGGTTATACGACAAAGGAAGTGGCAGATTGTTTGCATCAGATGGGGAGGGTGTTGCACTTTAAAGGGAAATATGACCATTCACTAGCATTAAATGAAAAAATTGTATTACTAAAAGTCCATTTATTAGGTGAATTTCATTCTGATGTAGCATCATCCATTAATTTAATTGGAACTTCTTACAATTCAAAAGGCGAGTATAATAATGCATTAAAATATCATCAAAAAGCATTAAACATTTTTATTAAAACTCACGGAATAAATCATGCAAATGTTGGTGCTTGCTTTAATAACCTTGGTGTTTCTTATAAAGCAAAAGGAAAATTTGATAAAGCGATTGGTTATTTTCAAAAAGGGTTAAGTGTACAAATTAATGTTTTAGGGTCCCAGCATATAAATGTAGGTATATCCTATCTTAATTTAGGTAGTTTATTTCAATCTAAAAGCAAATATGATGAAGCTTTGGAATATTATAAATTATCATTACCAATATTTATTAATGCACTAGGGCATAATCACACTAATGTTGGATCCACATTTAATAATATAGGGGGTTGCTATAATTCTAAAGGAGAATTTGATAAAGCTATAGAATTCACAGAGAAGGCATTGGATATCTACATCAAAGCGCTTGGGGCTGAACATGATATTCTTGGTTTTCCATATAATAATTTAGGGAACTATTATAAATCAAAAGGTGAATATAATAAAGCAATTGAAAATTATAATAAAGCACTAAATATTCGTATTAATACTCTTGGAGAGGACCATGATGTTGTGGGAACAACTTATCATAATATTAGTATAGCTTATCAATTAAAAGGAGAATATAATAAGGCAATAGAATACAGCAAAAAGGCTTTGAAAATACGTATCAATTCACTTGGTCCTGACCATCCTGATGTAGCAAATTCATATAACAATCTTGGTGGTTTTTTTGATTCAAATGGAAAATCTGAAAAAGCAAATTTTTTTTTACAAAAAGCAATAGATATACGTATTAATAGGTTTGGTCTTTATAATGATGAAGTAGGCACATCGTATAATAATCTTGGAGTATTTTACGAAAATAGAGGAGAATTTGACAAGGCGTTTGAATATCTTCTAAAAGCCTTGGAAATACGTATTAAAACACTCGGTCTTGACCACCCATCTGTAGGTACGTCTTACAATAATCTAGGTGTTTTTTACAATTCCACTAAAGATTTTAATAGTGCAGTTGAATGTCTTTTAAAAGCAATAGATATAAGGATCAAAGCTCTCGGACAAGATCACCCAAATATTTGCGATTCTTATAGAAATATTGGAGCTACTTACTATATTAAAGGGGAATACAATAAAGCTATTGCTTTTTATAAAAAATCAATAAACGTTCTGACAAAATCATTTGGCATTATTCACCCTGAAGTTATCTCATCTCAATATAAAATAGCTAATATTTACCAAAAACTTAACCAAATCGACTCCAGCCTTTTCTACCTCCACCAAGCCATCTCAGGCATCAAAACCCAAATGGCATCCGACATCAGCGCTGAAACCAAAAACCTATACCAATCCCAAAACATACCCGTTTTTGAATCAGCCATTGATGTCTCACTGGTTAAATCCACACAAGATCAACATGATTCGCTAAAACTTAAAACCTACGAATACACCGAGTTAGCCAAAGCAAGTTTACTGCAATCCCAAATCAAACAAACTGACGCTTTGGCTTTTGCTAGTATTCCCGATTCGCTCCTGCAAAAAGAATACGATCTCCGCATCGATATCAATTGGAGGGAGAAACAGCGACAAGGAATGCTTGAAAAAGGAAAAACTGACACCGATACCACTGTACTTCGCATCAGTAGTATGATCTTTGATTTGAAACAGGAGCAGGAAACCTTATTTGAGACCTTGGAAAAGGACTATCCGGAATATTACCGACTCAAATACGACACTAAAACCATTAGCATGGATGATACACAACAAAAACTCCTACAGAAAGACCAAACTATTTTGGAATACTTCGTCGGAGACTCATCCATCTTCATCTTTGTCGTACGCCCTTATACCTTTGATGTGGTACAAGTCAAAAAAGACTTTCCGCTCGATTCTTTGGTCAGGCAAATGCAGTCCGGACTGTATTGTTACCATGGCCAAACACCTGATAAACGTTCCGATCATTTATATAAAAAATCAATAAATGATTACACCAAAGCGGCTTTTGAATTGTACAACCGCATTGTAGCACCGGTAGCTCATCATCTTACAAAGGATCTGGTCATCATACCAGATGGCGTTTTGGGTTATGTCCCTTTTGAAGCCCTGCTCAAATCCAAACCGGAAAAACTCAATCAGTTCGGTACTTATCCTTACCTGATAAATGACCATACCATCGCTTACAATTATTCCGCTACTTTGTGGAATGAGATGAAAAGTAAAAAACACAAAAAAGAACCTTCCAAATCATTGGTAGCGTTTGCGCCATTTTATGAAGGGTCTTTCACTGTTCTCGATAGTACCATCAATCTGGTTTTTGACACACTGCCCGATGGAAGGGATACGACGATCTTTCAGGATATCGTTTCCAGAAAAACCTATGCTCCACTTCCTTCAAGTGGTATTGAAGCTGGTACGGTTAGCAAGATGTACAAAGGCGACTATTTTGTCAATAGCCATGCCACAGAACAGCGATTTTATGATGTAGCCGGTGATTATGGTATGGTTCACCTATCTACACATGGTGTAGCCGATGCCCGACAAGGAGACTATTCCTATCTCGCTTTTGCAGAGCAGAAAGACAGCATCGAAAATGAGTTTCTTTATGTCCGCGATATCTACAATACACAACTGAATGCAGACCTGGTGTTTCTATCCGCTTGTGAGACCGCTCAGGGTGAGCTCCAACGCGGAGAAGGGATCATTAGTCTCGCCCGGGCCTTTGCATATGCTGGTGCTAAAAGCATCATAACCACACTCTGGCAAGTGGATGACAATTCAACCAAAGATATCTCCATCGACTTTTACAAAAACCTGAAAAAAGGGTTTCCCAAAGATGTCGCCCTCCGTCAAGCTAAACTCCATCACATCAAATCTGCCAAAAGCATTCAAAAGCATCCTTTCTTCTGGGCAGCCATGATCGGGATAGGGGATATGGGGCAGGTGAAATGAAGAAATCTTTTTTAATCGAACCTATTAAAGGAGACATTACCAGGTCTATGTTCTATTTCTACACTTTCTACAAATCAGCAGCAGATAAAAAAAGTAGGACCTTTTTCACAATTTAATAAATCTTTAGTTTACTCAACTGAAGATATGGGATGTATTAAATGTGAAATATATCTAAATCAAAGAGTTTGCTTCTATAAAATGTATCTATATTGGTATGAATAAAAAAAATTGCTTACCTTTAAACCTACAAAATTTTACATAAGATGGATGATTTTTATAATGAATTGAATAATGCAATAGAAAAAGCAAAAGCCAATATAAAATATCTGCCGGAAACAGTTTTATTGGACACAGAAGAGTATGAATATGCCACAGACGAATATGGCAGATGGCTTTTCGTTACAGAAAAAGAAAGTGGGACCCAGGTAATTGTCTTTGTACCTATGGTAGGTGATCATGTGGTTAGTACTATTGAGTTGCTACCGGATGAAAATGCTTTTTCTGTCTCTGGTTGGCAGGGCGAAGTTGTTTATACTTATGATGCTGTTTTTAAAGAAATAGGTGAATACAACGATATATTTTTAGTGTCAACACAGGGAGATTTGATTAAATAAAATTTACGGGCTTGAATATAGATTTAAAGATTTGAATTTTGGACTTAGAAGAACGTTATTTCCATTTTACCGCGAGTGAAAACCCATGGTTATTTATTTAATAAGTGGGAATAAACAACTACCTTTTTCCTTATTTGTAAATCAATTATTTTACATTTATAATTTTATAAATTTCTTTGATGAAATATGTTTATCTGATTTTAAAAATGCCACATAAATACCTGACGCAAGGTTACTTATGCTATATATCTCATCATTTTTATAAATCTTACCAGATAGTACTATATTACCTGAAAGAGATATAATTTCGAAGTCCATTCCGATTAAACTATTTCCATCTGCACTAAAACTAATTCCGTTATAAGACGGATTAGGTATTATTTCAAACTCTACACGGCTTGAATTATCATATAAACTACTCGTGGGACATAAAATTTCGGTAGGTGATTTTCTATCTAACAAATCATTGGTACCAAGCTGACCAGACTCATTATTTCCCCAGGCATATAATCTGCCGTCTTCATCGATTGCAAAGCTCTGTAGATTTTCGGAACTCACTTTTATCCAGTTTTTAGTAGAATCCAACAAACTTATGAAACTTTTGTCTTCAGTTGTTCCATCACCCAATTGCCCTGATTGATTTAATCCCCACGCCCATAAAGAATTGTCAGATCTAATGGCCAAAGTATGTCTGCCGCCACAGCTCACATCTATCCATTCAGCATTATTTTCGATTAATGTTGGTATGTTTATTTGTATGGTGGTGCCATCGCCAATTTGTCCTTTTGTATTAGAACCCCAAAGCCATAATTTCCCTTCAAAATCAATTCCCGCGGTATGGCCACCACTGGTAGACAACTTCTTCCATGGTTGACTATTCAGAACTTTAGTAGGAGAGCCCCTGTAAAATGTGTTTTGATTAATTGGTCCAATTCCCAGGTGGCCTGTTTCATTATGGCCCCAGCCCCATAATGTTTTGTCCACTTTCAGCCCAAAATTACTATCGCCACCTGCAAGAATATCAATCCAGTCATTTTGTATTCCTATTTTTACCATTTCAGACTTAAATGCCACACCAAACTGTCCGACGGGCAGTGCCAATTGCGCCCAATTATTATCACCCCAGGCCCATATGGTACTATCTGCTGCCAAAGCAATATTGTGGTCTGAACCTGCAGACACTTTTGTCCAAACCTTATTTGGCCCTATTTGACCGGGAAGGTTTTTTTGAACCGTAGTACCATCCCCCACCTGACCCCAATAATTGGCACCCCATGTCCAAAGTGTCCCATCATTCTTAAGTGCTATACAATGTCTCCTACCCATAGATACATGCTTCCAATTATTGTCTGTACCTATTTGAATAGGAACTAAAGACGATTGATTGGAACCTATACCCAATTGTCCATAATCATTGCTTCCACAAGCCCATAAAGTGCCATCGGATTTTATGGCTGCTGTATGAAAAATTCCTGCAGATACCTGATTCCAGCATTGGGCATGAGATTGATATATTAACATTACACTGATGTACACTAACACTACTATCTTGATCATAATAAAGACATTTTAATTGACTTAAAACATTAATCAATCATAAGTTATCGCTATTTCTTAAAATTATTTCGGATATACCATGAATTAAATATGATTAATATTTATATATTTAAATATAACAAAAATACAGATAGGTCAATTCAGATCGTAACTAAAAATATAAAATCGGACTTGGAAAATTAAAAAAAAATTACCGGTTCACATTTTTAAATGAATTACAGTTTTTTAAAAATCAATTTTTATGTTCCCCAAATATTATTGCAGACTTTCGACTTGCTTCTTAGTGATAATGCATTTTGGACCAAAGATACATTAAAAGGCTTATCATTAAAATCTCCAATGGCTATAACTGGTTTGTCATTGCCATGCATTTCAATGATTTGCTCATGAAAATAACCAAAAGTTTCTCCGTCAAACGCTAAAATCCAGGGACTCGAAGAAATCAATTCTTTGAAAAAATAATCATTCAAATAATCTTCCACATTTTCAATCAATGATCCCAGTTCATTTTCTTTGTCGATATCACGACGGAAAGGAATAAGTTTTATCGAAGTATTCATTTAAATGAATTATTGAAGGAGAAATGGGTTGAATTAATATTTCAAAAAAGCAGTATTAGTACCTGTCTTATTTTAAAAGCTTGAGTTTTTAGGAAAAATATCAGGTAGATGGTACTTCCACCTTCCTAATATGAATATAATTTACAAATAAATTACTTATCAATTAATAATAACCACCTTCTTCGAAAACGCATAATTATTAGCCAATCCTTTAACTATATAACTGCCGGGAGCAAGATGTGTTAAATCGAGAATATTGTCCTTTGGTTCAGGAATCAAATGCATTAACTTTCCATCCAAATTATATATTTCAAGAGCAGTTATTTTCTGATTTTCGGATGAAATCTGAATTAATCCCGTAGTAGGATTAGGTGATAAACTTAAAATATTTTCCTTTTCAAGATCTTCTGACGAAGAAGTCATTACAGCAGTAAAACTTTGAATGCAACTAATTCCATCTGCAACAAATGCATTGCCATTTAAGCATATTATCCCATCAGGCGATTTGAAGGCAACTGTAATTTTATCATTTTGAATTAAATCACCTCCAGGCAGCATTATTCTGAATTTATATGTTTCTCCACTTGCATAACCTTCAAAACCTGTAGTTGCTCCTTTGGGTGAAATGGACATTGGCATATTTTGCCATTGATTATATCCGGCACATTTTAGTCCGTTTGAAGTATTAAAAACAGCAACAATATACGCTCCTGTAGGCAATGGATTCCCGTTTAATGTCGGCACAACGCCTTGACCGAAAATTATTGTAGCATCAGAACCGCTATTTGGTACACAATCTGTTGGTTGAGCTATCAACGCAGAAAAATTGAATATAGAAAATAAAAGTAGGATAATTATTTTCGTAAAAACCTGTTTCATATAAATTAAATTTTTGGTAATTAAATTGTATATCACTTAATAATAATAACCTTTTTGTTATAGATTATATCTCCAATCTTAATATTAAATATATAAACACCCGAGACAATGTTTTCTGTTAAAATCGACCAAGTATTGTTAGATCCATTATATTTTAAAGTTCCTGAAATGTTTATTATGTTACCCTGCATATTAAATATAGTCAACTCCATATCATCTATATTAGTGCTGCTTAAAGTATGAATGAATACAACATTTGATGATGGATTTGGATATAACAGCAAATCTAATTTATTATCTAAAATTTCTACTCTTTTCAAAGATTCCACAAAAAACACTTCGTCTATTAAATATGAATTGTTTTGATTTTTAAAGTCCATTTTTATATTTCTTAAATTTCCACTGAGTTCTTTTATTTTAAATAACATGGATTCTCCAATTAACAAGCCTTCAGTAAAATCTAATGTTTCTGCATCATCACCCCAAACAGGAAAAGCAAAAGCATTTCCATTGTAAATGCTTCTTCCACATAATAAACCCTGACCATTAAATGCTAAAATTTCTTCTCCAATTTGTAAATATTCTTTTGCCAAAGCTTCAGTGAAAACAATGGTAGCATTATTTCCGGAATTAAAAGGATCTTCATTATTGTCGCTATCCGTATTTCTTGAATACACAACATCATTAGAAATTCCAGGATTACAAGTTCCTGTACATGTATAATTAAATGTTGCCGCATTTTGACTTCTTACCTGATATCCTAATCCTGGCTTTAAACATCCGATTCCATCAATGCCTGCACTAGGTATATAGCTCTTTCCATCCTGATCCTTGACCAATACCAATGAGCTTGAAATATTTGAAAATTGTTCTGAAGGTTTGTTTCCATTATCACATAAATAGCTGATGATTTTCCATCCACCAGTTATTGATATCGAAGTACTGGAAGGATTTGCTTTTTCACCGGTAACACTTAATGTTGTACTTTCAGCCATTCTTATTTTATACCCTTTCCTGACATCCCAGTTTCCAATCCCGTTGATGCCTGCAGATGGAATGGTAGAAGCGCCACTTTCATCTTTAATTAATATCACTTTACTACCTAGAGCAGAAATTACATCAAGCATATTTAATTTTTCAGGGATGACATAAGAAGAAATCATATTCCACGCTGGTCTTAGTGGAATAACTTGAGTTACTTTTGATGAAGATGCTATTTTTGTCAACATACTCAATCCGTCTTTTTTCCATTTATCAGTGGCATCTCTCGGAAATAGTGGCGGATCTTCAAAAGTAGCTGTCACGTCATATTCTTTGGACTCACTTCCTCTCCATATTTTAAATCTAAATACCTCTGAGGGATTAAATCCATTTTTTGCCGGGGCCGTTGCGTCATTGCCGTAAGCTGCCAAACCAATGGCTGCACCTGTCCATTCCATAAAATTGGAACAAATAGCCTGACCGTTGTGCTGAAAAAATATACCAATATAATCACCCGATTTTAATGGTAATCCTGCAATATCTGATTGAACATTTGCAGGAAGTATCACTGTATGGTTTTCGCTGGTTTGTACTTTTGTCCACGGTGGTGGTGTAGAACCACCTCCATTTTGAAAATTGAATGGATCTGAAATGTTTTCACAACGGTTGATATTGATCACTTTAACTGTATAAATGCCTTCTAAAGTAGGATTAATACTAGATGATCCAACCGAAAATAGCTGATTATTTCTAAACCACTCAAAGTTGCCGGTGACATTGCCCACACTGAGTGTGTTACCATTTCTTACTATAACAGGTTTTGCAGGTAGATCAACAGCTTTGACAGATCTGGTATTTTCAAACTCACATCCATATTTGTTGGTCACTATGGCTTTAATGATAATGTCATTGTTGATCATATAGCTTGCTTTTATACCGTTTACACCATTAGACCATCTGGCAATCTCCCCTGTAGATACAGTAAACTCTGCTACCTTGCCCTTGCAGACGATGGTATCCCCATTGATTTTGAAGTCTTTTTTGTCGAGATCAATTTCCTTTTTTATAATATGCTTGTTTGGAGAATAAGAAAAATGAACGGATTGAGCGGTAGATAAAGCATGCATCAGAAAAACGAGTAGTACTGCTAAATTAACCATTCTTATACTTTTTAATATAAAACTTTTCATCATATAAAAATTTAATTTCCTTTTAATAATTTTAAAACTTTTACTTAAGTTGTCCTTGTGCTTGGAGTTGTTGTTTACCTCCACACCAATAACCAGATGTTACAACACCCACTTTCGGAATCGTTCCTATTGCACCTTGCAAAAAGTCATTTACGTATATTGTATTACCTACGGATGCATCAAATACCATGGAACCTAATAAATAGGCACCTGCAACGGCTGAATCTGCACCTGGCGGCAGGAAACCACCTGCAATAGCAACACCGCAATCTAGTTTCTCTCTAAATGACCATGAATTGTCACTCTCATTCATATGGCTCATACCCCCATCCCTTTCGTCCCATTTTGTGATTTTTTCCATAGTCTCCTTATGAGCATTCTGATTATACATTTCTACAAAAGCCCCAGTTACAGCACCTGTTGCAAACTTACCTCCTGTAATCGATGAAATAGAACCTCCCACAATTGACGCTGCGAAAACTCTTCCTGCCGGATTGGTGCCATAAAGTTTACCCGCATGAGATCCTATGCTCGATACCATACCAGTAAAAAATCCTTGTGAAAATTTACCTCCCTGAAGCTCATTCATAGTTCCCTGTACCATACCGTGACCAATTGCTCTTAAACCCTCTCCAAGGATTTTATTACCTCCTCCTTTTAAAAAACCCTCTACATTTGTACCTATACCATGTGTAAGCCCTGCTGATATTCCGCCTATTACCGCTCCCTTAAATCCTGCTTTCAAAATATCATTAGTACCAGCACCCGCTAGATGGGCACTCAAAGCACCTCCTACAGCACCTGCGGCCATACCACTCATTATTGCTGTACCAAGGCTTACTGTTCCTGCTGCACCAGTCCCACCAGTTGCAATTCCAACTACAATAGTAGCCGATGCCACCACAATCTGATTCCAGGTTTCATCACCAAAAGCTTGTCTGCCTTGCCTGTCTATTTCCCTTGCCCCTGTCCATTTGATATTTACATCAATCAAAAACTGTCCGTATGATTTAAGTCCATCCCTTATATTACCATTCGCAATTAAGGTTACTGCATTGGTTAATCTGCTAATAGTATTGGTAGCGCCATCCCAAATTTCTTTTACCCATTTATCAACAAAATAACCGGATGGGTCAATATAACTAACCGGATTGTTATATACGTAACTGTATCTGTTGAAATTCTGAAAATTTGAATTGTCCTGAATGTAAGGATCAGGACTGATAAATCTTGCCATGACAGGATCATATATCCGGCCATTCATATTGATAAGTTCCAGAATGTCTATATGTTCGTGACCAGTATAACCGCGATAGGTTTTTCCATATACGTTCTCTGTTTGTTGTGTTATCAGACGTTTTCCCCAAACATCATATTTAAACGTGTATTGTATCTCGCCCAAATCATTTGTGATTACTACCACCGTGCTTTGGTCATCTCTGTGCAGATAACTATATTTGCCTGCTTGAGTGCCGGTAATTTCATATATTACTGATGTGCCTGTTGTGCCACTTATAGACATTCGTTTGGTTTCCAAATTGTTTACAACCAATACCTCAAAGTCACTAGCAACGTATGTTCTTGTTTCTCGAAGTAGATTATGAACAAATAGCTTTTGTGTTAATCTCTGATTATCAGCACCATATGTAATTTCTAACCTTACAGAGTCTCCGGTAATTTTGCTTATCTTATTAAAGCTTGTGTATTCATAAGCATATTTTGATGATGGTAGATTACAATCCTTGTTAATAAAATCGATTCGTTCCAGTAAAGTAGGTACATCCTTATTATAGTGATATGTACCTAAATCAGATTTTGTCAGTATGTTTCCCCATTTGTCGTAGGTCATGGATAAACTTGAATTTATCTGACCAGTGGCATTGACATTTATAAGCCTGTTTAGTGCATCATAGGTATAAGTTTCAATGATATTGTTCTTGGCGTCAGTTTTTTTAGTTTTAAGATTGATCGCATTATACTCATATTTCAGATCTGTGATGATTGTGCTTCCTTTCACAGACTTTATAGAAGTAAGGTTGTCCTGAATATCGTACGTGTATTTAGTCACAATACCATTTCCAAAGGTTTCTTCTGTTACCCTGTTTTTTTCATCTGCTTTATTTTGCTCCCATAACAGTTTATTGGTTTGATTGTTGGTGATTTTAAATAAATAAAAATTCGAATTATAATGATATTTTAACGTAATGCCGGAAGGATGTTCAAGTCGGTCCATTTTTCCTATGGTATTATAAAAATATTTGTAGACATAGTTTTTACCGCTTATAGAAATGGTATTTTGAGATATTCGGCCCAGATTATCATATATCAAATTACTTTCATAGTTTGCATATGCAACTTTTGAGGGCTTTCCGATGGCTTTATTTCCTTGATCATATGTAAAACTTACAGTGCCTTCAGATTGAGAAATAGTTGTTACCCTGTTTAGATTATCATAGGTAAATTTTATTACATTTCCTTTTCCATCCTTTTTACTTAATAAATTATTGAAGCCATCGTAGGTATATTCTTCCCTTCCTAATACGGGATCATCCATAGCCGTCATTCTGCCTCTAAGATCATATTCATAATTTATAATATATTCATTATTCCCTACTATAATTTGTTTGAGTTGTCCTTGAGTATCATACTTATAATTTAACTGATTAGAAGCATTGTCTATAGTCTTGAACAATCGTTGCCTGACATCTTTTATGGTTGTCATTGTTTGCTGCAATGGGTTTGTCATTGACTCTGTAAGGCCGGTATAATTATATAAGTTATTCAGCTTTGTTCCGTTATTTCCATCCTGTATAACTTTTTTTACCCTCCCGACTATATCGTATTCATATTTTGTTATTTTTTTAGCTATACCCGATTCAAAATATGGATCAGTCTCTGTTTCCAATCTATTATTTTCATCAAAATATTTTTGAGATTGTGAAAAAAAGTTTTCGGATTCAAAAGTTGAAAATTTACTTCTTATTTCTCTTCCCAAAATGTCCATTTCTGATATAGCTAGAGGCATATTGCTTCCACTGCTAAAGGCCTCCATGCCAATTGGGAAAGCACTAAAACTAGAAGGCCATTTTTGTACAATGCTCGCCGTGATATCATTACCGTCAGGGAAGGTAGTTTTTGTTAATATACCTAGATCATTATACTCCATTTTGGTAACCAGACCATTCTCATCTGTACTTTCTAGAGGCAAGCCTCTGTAATCATCCGGTTTTACTGAGACCTTATGTCCCAATTGATTGGTTGATTCTATCTGAAATCTGCCATCAATACTGTATTTTGCGGTTTTTGCCCTTGTTACTTCCTGAGTGCCATTCCAAGCAGACTCAGTGGTACGCGTAATATTTCCAAATAAATCATGTTCATATGTTTTTATTGTTCTGATTTTTTCATCTTGATTGGGCTCCAATATTTCTTTGGTTAATAATCCTGTGGTAGGATGATATTCAAATGCTGATTCCCTGATCACAGTCGAGGTACCTGGACAAGATTTGAAAACGGTTGATTTGATTAGTCTGCCAATAAACCACTTTGCGTAATCATTGTCATATTCGTGAAAGATGCTGTCTATACATCCATCTCCATGATCAAAAACCTGATAAATAACATTTCCAAAACCATCTAGTAACAATCGACTCTTATTTTCAACCAATTTTGTTCCATTCAGATCATATGTTCTGGAAGTGGTTTCATATGGATATGGAGTAAATATTGAATCCTGCACGCCTTGGATATTAAATGTGGTAATAATACCTCCACTTCCATCTGATCTGGTCCATATCTGAGCATTTTTATATATTTCTTCTGATACCAATACACCATTAGGGGCATAAGTCTTGGCTGATTTTAAATTTGATCCAATAAATCTGGAATCTTCTTCAAATTCCTTTACCGTTCTAAAATTTTGGATATTATCTGTAATTTCCACTTTTTTAAATCCTCTGAAGCCCCTGCCTGTCAGATTTAAAACTCCATTTGCATATTTATAACTGATATCTGCAACAGGAGAACTTACAAAATAGTCTTCTGGGTTACCTTTTATTTGTTTGGTAATATATGATTTATAATTTTTTACAATTAAACCAGAAGAACTAAAATCAATATTTGGATACGATCGGCTTGTTCCTTTAGTATAGACAGATTCATCATTCATGCTTGTGTAATCCACAATAATATTGTCAGCACCAAGTTGTCCGCCAAAATAAGTTATAACCAAAGGTCTTCCATCCTGGTTATTTTTATAGAGTGTATTTTTACCATCCTTTGTATTATAAGTAAAAATATCCGTTCCGTGGCGGTTGAAGCGACCGAAACTTAAATTATAGTTTCTTGGTGTTATTGATGATTTCATATTGTTATTACACAAATTAATATTCAATCCAAGTTTTAGATTGATATAAAACTCGTTTTCCATTTTTTTAGTAGATGTCACCTGAGCACCAGAATAACTAAATTTTGTCAACATATCAGCATTACCGTCTCCATTTATGTCAAGAAAATATGATTGATTATCTCTTACTCTCAACCATGTTGTATTTTGACCATACCAATCTGTAGGACCGGGTGGATTTTCTATATATCTTTGAGAGACACCAGGAAAACATTGTGAAGTTGAATTAAAAAGGTCATAATCTTTCCATGTCGTAATATTTGATTGCCCTGCAGATGTTTTGTCTATTACAGATTCAAATGTAAAATTACCTCTATTTATAAAATAGTACATTTTTTTAAACTGTGTTTGCAACCCACCTTCTATATCACTATTGACTTGGTAAATCATATTATCACTATGAAATTGATAAATTATGATATCTATTAATCCGTCTGCATTTAAATCCGAAAAATTAGGAAAACCTATGTTGCCAACTATTGGATATCTACTGCCTTGACATGATCCAGTGCTATTGTTTCTATAACAAAATGCATTTGAAGCGTGCTGTGGAGCATTTCCACTTGAAGATATAGCATCCGTTTTAAAGAAACTCGGTGATATTAAATTCTCCCCCGCCAAAAGATAAATAGTACTTGCGTTAGGACTATATATATTACGATACCATTTATTGTGTCCATTTGATGTTTTGTCGGTTTTTCTATGCAGCAAAATGTCTGTTTTACCATCATTGTCCATGTCAACCGGAACTAAAAAGTAATTCTTTAAATCATCACCTGACAATCCAGTCGTTATATTTTTTTTCTGAAATTTAACTAAATTAGATGCATCAGATTGATTTTCATAAAGAATATGTGCACCAGTAACAATATCAACAATAAAAAAATCTAGCCTGGAGTCTCCATTATATTCTATAAAATAATAAACTTTTTTTAACGTGTCCTGAATATCACTATTTAATATTTGGGAAGGTGCCAAAGTGAAGATTGCCCCCGAAAGACCTATTTTTTTATTGTTTATATACCATGAGTTAGTACCATTATTGTCCGTAATAATTACATCAACAAAGCCATCTGAATTTACATCAATGAAGTTTAATGAGGAAGTAACCAGTGCACTTTGTAAGTTGTGAACAATTTTTGAAAACTGTCCATCGCCTCTGTTTAGGTAGATTTCATATTGGAGAGTGCTTTGCCTATTGGCAATAATAATGTCAGTCAGACCATCATTATTTAAATCTTCACTATAAATTTCCTTTTTATCTCCTTTTATAGAAGATTCTGGTATAGGTGTGTTGCTTGGATTAAAACTAAGCTCTGTTTCTCCGGTATTCCATGAAAAAGTGATAGGATCAGAACAAGGGCCATTAGTTGTACAATGCAAGACAGATTCAAGCAATGTTTGCTTTTTTTCACCATATTCAAAATAAGAAAAACTGTAAGTTTCTTTTAATATTGTTTTATGGATGATATCTATTCTATCTAATTTTTTGGTAATACTCGTTTTTATACCATTTAAATAGGCCGTTTGTACATCATTTCTTTCAGTATAATTAAATTTTACTTCACTAAGATTTGTCGTTCCAGGTGAAGCATTGTCATTTCTCGTATATCTTATTCGCAATGGTCTGTAGGATGCATTATTCTCATCTTTTTCATATTCATACGTCATATAATTTCCCTTGTTGTCTGTTCTATTCTCTTCCATTTTTGCTAACAGATAGTACAAAACTGTTTTTGTTCCGGGTACAAATATTCTAGTAGCGTCTGTACTGCCAAAGGTCATTTTAAGACCTGTTTTTGTGTAAGCCTCAAAGTATCCAGGACCATTCCCCGAAGATGAACGTGAAATGACTTTGATAAATGAGTTGGTTTCCGTACCATATTCTGCAAGATCGTCACCATAATCTCTTCCATTATTCAACAACACCAACCTTTCTCCGTCAAGATAAAATACATCATTTCTTGTGAATTTTACGCCTTCGGTAACTCCATCCTGGGCTATTGTTTTGCCCCCTCTGGCAATGACTGATAACCCAGACAATCCCCAACCAACTCCCATGATTCCATTTGTTCCATTACTATTATAATTTAAAGATAGCTCAGGTTTCATTCCTCCTGTTCCTGGCGGCAATGTAATAGGAATAGAATATTGTACTGATCCTGCATCACTTACAGAGAAATTTCCTGTTAATTTTACAAAATCATTCGGTCTGATCTGAGAAAATGAATTGTAAATATTTACAAAAAGGATGATGAAAAAAAATAGAATTAACTTTTTCATGAATCTTATTTTTATTAACTGATTTTGATATTAGGCAACATTTAATGGGTTCCCGTCAAATTAAAAGACAATATTCCAAAAAGGTAAAATAATTATTATAGCTGCGTTCAGCCATTTTTAATTCTTTTTTTTAATAATTATATAAAATATCACGGTTTATATCCTGCACTTCTGCAAATTTTTTCTTATATTCACTCTTTATGTATTATTCTGAAAAAGGTAACCCAGTTTTTCAAAATTATTTCGGCAAAAATAAATTAACTTGTGGCACCAATCAATAGCACTTTTGGTATCTGCTATTCAGTTTATAATAAACCACATCCAAAATGGTAAAAAATCTAAAAATGTCTCTTAAGACCAAAGTAGTAAAATGATTGAAGCATTTAAATGCTCTGAATTTTTGTTTCTGAGTGTATATAGTAGTAATAATATCTCGACTCAATAGGTGTAAGAGGCTCATTGTTGGTGATTTAGTTGGTTATCAAAAAGTCACTTGATATATCATCCGTAACGGGTGCAAAATCCAATGATATAGCAAATATCTTTGCAAATATAATTATATTTCTTTATGTTGGTTAAATGATGTGTAATATTTTTAAAATAATCATAATTATATAATATTGTACACGCTAATTGACTTTTTAATGAACTATTATTTGCTATAATTGTCATGTTTTTATATCTTCCCAAATCCTAACTTTGGCTTATTATATATTTTTGCCCAATCGTCGAAATTTCTGCCCATGATCAGGTAGTAAAGTCAAAATTAGAAGTTATTATTACTCACCTTTTAATCTCCGATAGTAAGCAACCTCGTTGTCCAAAGTCTTGAATTTTAGGATCCCATATCCCACGGTCTCATGACCGCCAACAGCTATCCATGTTCTTGGCCTTTTAATCTCCGATTGAAAGCAACCCTTTGTGCCCTATAATGCTTCAGCGTAAATTTCTTAGTTCCCTTAGTGAATTCTTTGTGCTCTCTAACGCTAAAGCGTCACAAGAGTGGTTAATCAAATAAACATAAAACCTTCGTGCCTTTGAGCCTTTATCGCTAAAGCGCCCAAAAACCCCGTTGTCCATAGTCTAAGATTTTAGGACCCATATCCACCGGTCTCCAGACCACCACTAACAGCAATTCATGTTCCTGGCCTTTTAATCTTCGATTGAAAGCTTAAAACTAATCTTTTGTTTAATATCTTTTTTGGTTAACTTTATACCTCCCCACCATCCCCTCACATCTCCCCCCAATCTTCTCCCTCAACCACACAGGCCCCACAACTTCCACATGCTCGCCGAATCCTAAGATAACCGCTTCCATTTCATAATTGGGGATCACTTCTATGGTTATGAGCATGCTTTCATCTGATTCTTCCAGTATTTGTTGACTGATATGAATAGGTTTAGTCTTAATGTAATTTTTTTGTCTGCCATAAACTCGGAGAGATATAGTTTCTTTTACTTTGGTAGGGTCTTTGGAAACGCCAATAATATCTTTCAGGTAATCAGTAATTTTAAAAGTATCTGATACCTGGTATGGCTGCAATGATTTTGTAACTTCCTTGATACGATCGAGTGCAAGATTTGTAATCTGTTCAAGTTTATGGTCCCAGCCTATTAAAAACCATCTATTGTTATATTCTTTCAATATATACGGACTGATGATGACAATGTAGCCTTCCTGCTCAAAAGGTTGATAGTTAACTTGTAATGCAACTTTAGATTTTATAGAGTCATAAATTGACGATACCCATTGTTGGCCAGCTTCATTTAGGCTATGCTCAAATACCATAACAGGCTCAGTAGACGATGTGTTTGTGATATTATATGTTTCTTCCAATCGCGATATAACACTATCCATACCCTTGAACTGTTCTTTGCCACTGATCTGTTTAAGGGTTCCTAATACATCCTTTAGTACTTCTAGATCACTCTTCCCTAAGGTAATATTAAAGATGGAGAATTTATCGTGCTCATAATGATATCCTAGCTCATTGGTTCTATGTATGGGCGCATTAAATCCTTCTACATCATCTTTCATAAACTTCAGATCATCGTAAATGGTGCGCTCACTTACAGATCTCTTTTCACCTGTTGATGCCAATTCTTTGTTGACTGCGTGAATCAAATCAGCAAGGTGATACACCTTTTCTTTACTTCTTAAACATTTATCTAGTACCCGAAATCTCAATATGGCATTTAGGTTAGAAGGCATCTCATTATTTTTTTTTGCAAAAGTATAAATATTTCTTATCACCTGCAAATAGGGCGCAGTCTTGCACATATCTTTGTTGCATAATCAATATCAATCCACCATGACCATTACAAAAACAGACTTTATGGCTTTCAGAAACTGTGCTTCCGATTTCTGGATGAAAAAACATAAACCAGAACTTTTTGAAAATATAATACCATCAGATTTCGAGCAGCAGCTCATTGAGCAAGGTTACGAAGTGGAGATGTTAGCGCAGAAACTTTTTCCCGAAGGTGTAGATGCTAAAAATATGAAACAGCAAGAACCAGCTTTTTTTCTGGGCACAGCAGACACGATACTGTTTCAACCAACTTTCGCAGCTGCCAATCTCCAGACTAGAGTAGATATCCTAAAAGTAGCCGAAGATGGCCTACACATCTACGAAGTAAAAGGATCCACGAATAAAGACAAACCAAAAAATGATAACCTTTGGGATGCAGGATTCCAAAAGGAAGTAATAGAAAGAGTAGGACACAAAGTTTCCAAAGTATTTCTTGTAGAACTAAATAAGGAATTCATTAAAGATGGTCCCATCCATCCGAATGATATTTTCACCATTACAGATGTAAGTCAGGAAATCATAGATAACAACATAGAAGTAAAGATGGAGATTGACAATGCTCAAAAAAGACTATCAGACCTGACACAGCCGGCTTCTTGTGATTGTTACTACAAGATTAGAAAAAATCATTGCAACAGTTTCTCCCATTTCTATACCCTGCCTCATTATACTGTGCATGATATCACCCGAATAACCAAAACCAAAATTGCTAAGTTTCAGGCAGCTGGCGTAGAGTCTATAGATGATATCACCCAATATGACTTACTAACAGACATCCAACTCAATCAAGTGGCTACCCATCAGAAAGACGAAGTTATCATTCGGCACCAACAAATAAAGGAAGTGATAGCACAATTAGAATACCCTCTATACTTTTTAGACTACGAGACATATCCGGCTGCTATTCCAGTATTTAATGGTTGTTTTCCATATCAACAAGTAACCTTTCAGTACTCGCTTCACATCCAGAATGAGCCAGGTGGACCACTAGAGCACCGTGAATACTTACATACCGAAGCCACTTTACCATTAAGAAGTATTGCTGCATCGCTCAGAAAGGATATCGGTGACAGTGGCTCTGTGATTGTATGGAACCAATCTTTTGAAGGGGGCAGAAACAATGAACTTGCTACTGCTCTGCCTGAAATGGAAGATTTTCTCCTTGGTTTAAATGGTCGGTTCTTTGACTTAATGAAAATATTTTCAAATCAGTTGTATGTCCACAAAGCATTCAAAGGTAAGACCTCCATCAAGAAAGTACCACCCGTTTTGTGCCCTGAATTATCCTATGAAGGATTAGGTATCAGAGACGGTGGTGCAGCTTGCAATGGATGGAAAATGATGATTTTTGACGATATCTCACCTGATCAAAAGCAATTGGTCGCCCAAGATCTTTTGGCCTATTGTAAATTAGATACTTATGCTATGGTCAGGATCCTTTCTGTAATTCAAGAAAAAATTTCATAATCTTAGAAATGTAACTTAGGGCAGTTGTATTTCACCACTAATTGCATCACAACTTTGTTACTATAGCCAAGATTTTACTAACTTTGCTTTTTTATCAGTATTACCGATGCATACCTCTACTCTGACATATTCCTTCTCTATAACCAAGGGAGCGCTCTTCTTTCAGGAAGCTTGTCTTGTATTTCAGCACTATGATGCCAGCACCATATTTGACACAAAGTCAAAAATGTCATTTGACTTTTTACCGCAAAACTCCGAAACTTCAAGGAGATCCATTGGACAAGAAATTGTGAAACGGGTGAGGAGTACAGAATGGCCAGATTTGTGGACACTTTTCAATGACCTTCAAGAAAAAGACCAGCGTCTGATCTTATTTTATGCTATCTGTTGTCATTACGCATTTGTGCAGGATTTTATGATAGAAGTCTATCACAAAAAATGGCTCAATATGGATGTTGATATTTCCAAAGAAGATATTGCTTATTTTATGGAATTGAAGTCCGCTCCACGACCTGAGATTAGCGATATGCAAGATTATACCAAACAGAAAATTGTACAAGTGATATTCCGTGCTTTGCAAGAAGCCAATTTAGTGTCAGATGGCAAATTGATAGACCCTATATTTTCACATCAGTTGATTCACCTTTTCAGACAAAATGGCCAAGTGTGGTTTTTAGAGATAATCCATCAAAACAATCTATGATACAATTTGACAAAATATTAGATGTTCTCGCTCGTAAAGACTTTCAAGACCCGTCCACAGGCAATCTTTTTTTTCCAGTGTACATTTACACGTATGACCCTAAAGACGAAGCTTTGTGTAAAGAACAGATACCTGATATGATTAGCCATCTCTCACGTCCATCCAATCATTTAAATACCCTCCATCTTGATATTTGGAATGAAATCACCACTTTTTTTACGGAGAAAACATTTGGTAAATATACTTTCCTGGAGTTAATCACCAATAAAGAAAAATCTGGGGAAGACGTCACGCAATGGGTGAGACAGCATTTATTCAATAGTCAAAACGGCTTTTTCGTTTGGTTAAAAAATAAAGTAGATGCGTATTACAAGGAAGGAGACCTAAAATACAAACCATACATCATAGTCAATGGATTTACGGAGGCGTTTCCTTATATGCGTCCGGGCGAATTCCTAAAAAATACGGAGTATCTCCCTTCAGATTTCAAAATCATCCTGTTTTACCCCGGTAAAGTAGAAGGTGAAAATTTCAAACTCTTCGGAACATTAGAGAGTGAATCCATTTACAGAGCCAACATCTTGAACAATATGTTTTAAAACCATTTTTTATTGTAACCACTTTAACCCAAAATTATAAAAATCCATACATCCTAAATTTATGAAAATAGAGCAGCTTTTTTCAAAAGACATTTCCAGAAGGGTCAATCCGGCCGTGGTAGCCAATATTGCAGAAAATGAAACCACCCAGCAAGAAATTGAAGAATACATATTCACGCCAGAAATTACGGTCAATATGTACAAGTTCCTGGCGTCTGTTTTGGTGGACCACCAAGGCAAAACGGGCGTTTGGATCAATGGATATTATGGTAGTGGTAAGTCTCACTTCATAAAGTATCTGTATTACTGCCTTTCAGTAGGTAAATATCCTAATGCATTCGAACGATTAGTATCTAGCCTGGATGCAATAGACCCATTATCAGGTCCAACCTTGGCCGATATGAATGTATTGAGATCTAAGTTAGCTGTGACAGATATCGATATGTTGCTTTTCAATATTGACTCAGCAGCATCGCAAGATGGACATGGTTCTAGTCAAGACAAAAGTAGAATTACTAGAATCCTATTCAATAAATTGAATGCCCTACGTGGATACAATGATGCAAATATTTCATTGGCGCTATACTTAGAAAAAATATTGGACAAAAAAGGCGTTTTTGAATCTTTCAAAGATAAACTGTTTGCTGACTATGGCGAACAATGGATAGGCAATCAAAATATGTATGTCCAATCATTCCTAAATGTAGTTTTATCGACAGCAAAATCTTTGGTACCAGAATTTGACGTAGAAAGCCTTAGAGTCTCTATCACTCAAGATGCTGACACATCTATCGAGTTATTCATCAAGGAATGTCAGGACTTTCTTGCTACCCGTGATGACAATTATCGGTTGATCTTTCTGATAGATGAGATGTCTCAATACATTGGGCCCAATACCAATCTATTATTAAACTTGCAGACTATTGTAGAAGAAGTGGGCGAAAAATGCAACAATAAAATATGGATTGCATGTACAGCCCAGCAAGAACTACGTGACTTAGTCACGGGTTCAGGGGCAGGGTCAGATGGTTTTGGCAAAATCTTAGGTAGGTTCGAAACCAAAATTTCACTCCAAAGTACAGATGCGGCGCACATCACCAAGAAGCGTATCCTGGATAAAAACGCTGTTGCCATTGGCGAGTTGGATACTTTTTTCAAATCCAATAAACAAGCTATCGAAAACCAATTTCACTTTGACAATCACGTGTATGAAAGCTTTGCATCCAAAGAAGATTTTATCCTGACCTATCCATTTATACCATATCAGTTTAAGTTGATTTCTGATGTATTTGCATCCTTCTCGCAAGCAGGATATGTAGGTCAAGGAGTCAAAAATACAGAAAGAGCCATCTTGGGTATTACACATGCCACTGCCAAAGAAAATAAAGATCAAGACGTAGGTTACTTTGTATCATTTGATCGGTTTTTTAATGCACAGCTCAGAGAAAATTTGACCCACAATGCCAATCAAATCATTTTTAGAGCTTTTGACTTGAAAGAAGTGAAGGAACATCCATTCTTCCGTAGAGTAGTCCAGGCTTTATTTATGGTATCTAGCCTTTCTGACAATTATGCAGTCTCTTTTCCTGCCAATGCAGAAAATCTAGCCATTCTGCTTATGGATAACCTACAGTCATCCAAATCTGACCTGATCAGAGAAGTCCAGCCTGTACTAGATTATCTCGAGAAAAACTTTATCATCCAGTTACAAAATGGTAAGTATAGATTCCTATCTGACGAAGAGATTGCAGTAGCAGAGTTTATCAAAAACCATAATGTCACTTTGGACGATAGGTTAACCTATTTTTGGGACGATTTTATCAAGCCCATATTAAATCCTTCGCTCAGTTTTAATTTTAATAACAAAACGATCAAACCACAATACAAGGTCGATGACAAAGAAATCACTGGCAGAAACGATTTTATTGTTCAATTTTGTAACAACTCTACCGAGTCCGCTACCGACATCTCTATGCGGGCCAATACCTACGACCTTTATATACCGCTCAATATCGAAATCAATAAAGACCAAGCACTAAAAAATGCCATTTTAGAATATATCAAAACGCAATCCTTTATTGCCACAAGTAGAGGCAACGCTAGTGAAAAGAGACAAAAAGCACTCCAGTCTTTCAAGGATTTTAATACCATCCGCGGCAATGAAATTAAAGAAAAGCTGAAATTGGCCATGTCTGTGATTCCTATCTTATCAGGCTCGGAAATAAAGCAAGCCACTCAGTTCACAGCAGCGGATGTCAAAAAAAGATTCGAAGAAATGGTGGAATGGCACCTGAGTGGTGTATACAAAAAAAATCAGATGTCCGTAGGTTATGCGACCACCACCACAGAATTGCAAGCAAAAGCTGCTTCATCTTTCCAAGTCTCCAATATACTTACACCCGCTGAAACAGAAGTAGAATCAATGCTCAACTTAGGTATCACAAACCTAGACGAACTGATCAAAAAAATGGAGAAGATTCCATTTGGCTGGAAAGATATAGCTACGATAGATGTAGTCATGCAGCTGATCAGAAAGAGAGAACGAACGGCAAGGTACAATAATCTGCCTATATCCATTACGGACTACGCAGCCAAAACGGTCACTGCATCACAACGCTCATTATTCACGATCGAAAAAGAGCAGCAAATGGACTGCGCACCGGTCATTTCCCTGATCAACAAATCCTTTGGCAAAATTATAGTCAATACCCACACTACGGATAAATACGAGATGCTTGAATCCTTTAAAACAGGTATAAAAGACATCTTGACCAATATCAATAAGGTAAAAAATGAATATCCCAATGAGCTGTTTTCTTCTACATTCTTTGATTACCACAAAGTAGTAGCCGACCTACACCAAAGTCAATCAGCCGAGATTCTTAGTGAAAAATTATTGGGTTTCCCTACAGGGCTAGCAATTATGAGAGACGATTTTGAGATAGCCCATGAGTTTGCCCTGTCCCATTATGACAAGTACAAAGAGTTGGGCAACTTTATTCGTGCCAATGCCACTAATCTGAAATCTCTCGAAGGTATAGACCAAGACCTTCTGGCAAAAACGGAATCCTTTTTCTCCAGTGATAAAACACCTTGGAACGCTTACCCACAGATCAGACAAGCATGTAGAGAGTTTGAAGCAGCATTATCCACAAAAATACAGGCTGTCAAAGCAGACACCATAAAGCTCTACAAAGATGCAGCCGACCGTATCACCTCCATAGCCGCAGAAAGTGGCACACCTACACCATATCTGCCTAGTCATGCGCAGTTGGAATCGGAGATCAATAACATCTCAGACATCGCCACTATAAAGCTCAAAGCTAGCGAAGTCAAACGTTTTGAGTCCGACATGCTCAAAAAGCTCACACCCGAAGAAAAGGTAACACAGATCAGTCTATCCAAAATCACAGGCACCAAAATTCTAAAATCTAATGACGACATAGACAAATACATCTCAGACCTTCGCTCCAAACTCACCAAAGCCATGGAAGATGTCGATAAAATCATCATCAGTTAGTATTTAGCAGACATTTCTAAAAGCAAATCCACAAATCTACAACTCAGCAAATCCGCATTTATGAACACCAACCAAATAAAATCCTTCGCCCAAAAAGCCCGTATCATCCTCCTCACAGGCGTAGAGTCCAGATTGCGATATTGGGGCTTTAAGGGATCAGGTGGCCATAGCCAGGCACCCGAAGCAGTCAACGGTGGTTATACCTATGTTGGGCAAGTTTATGACGACCCTACCGTACCATCCAAATGGCGACAGATAGCAGATAGATGCACATCAGCGCAATCCTATGCCGATATCAAAGAAGATGCCGCTTATACATGGTTCAATAGATTAATGGTTCTTCGTATTCTGGAAGCCAATGGCTACATAACACCTACCTTAGCTTTTGTACCCGGTACCCAGATACCATACATCCTTCAGCAGGCCAAACTCGGTCAACACAACCTGACTAACACAGCACTCAAAACCAAACTCACCACCTTCCTTACGGAGCATCAGGACGAGCAGGCCCTGAGTCTGTTACTCATGCATACGTTCAATACGATGCCCGTATTGCGCGCCATCTTTGGCGATGTCAGTGCCTACATGGATCTGTTATTGCCTGTCAATATCCTAGCAGCGGATGGACTCTTAGCCATGATCAATGACCCGAATGCCATCGATCCATCTGCCTACCACGAGGTAGAACTCATAGGATGGCTCTATCAGTTCTATATATCAGACAAAAAGGATGAAGTATTCGCAGGCTTCAAAGCCAATAAAAAAGCACGGGCAGAAGATATACCCGCTGCTACACAGATATTTACACCCAAATGGATCGTCCGCTACATGGTAGAGAATACCCTGGGCAAACTATATCTGGACATGGAGCATAACTCCAAACTGGAGCAAGGTATGAAATACCTGGTCAAAAGCCCCTCACATGAAAGTGAGTCGACGGTGAGTCCCATTACGTCGATGATCAATCTCACCCTCATAGATCCTGCATCAGGTTCAGGCCACATCCTGGTAGTAGGTTTTGAGCTACTGATGGAGATGTACCTGGAGCAAGGATATACACGCAAGGCAGCGGTCATCAGTATATTGCAACACAACTTATATGGTCTCGACATCGATGATCGGGCAGCACAGTTGGCTCGACTAGCCGTATTGCTCAAAGCAGCTCAATATTATCCCGACATCCTACAAGAGACTGACCATACCACCGTCCATATTCATGCCTTCCCATCACCGCAGCACTTCGCAGGCGATGAGATCAAAGGTTTTGTGGGTGTAGATCGCACAGACGTCAGCGATGCCCTGCAGAAGGCCTTAGACTTGCTGTACCATGGTAAAAACATAGGTTCCGCCTTGCAGCTTAAACTTACTCCTGAGCAACGCACCATCATCGTGGAGCAATATGCTCGATGGACAGAAGATGCGGCATCAGGAAAGCTCGATGCTTTTGGCGGCCTATTCTGGCAGCGACTGAGACCTTATCTCGATGTACTGATGATCTTGACAAGGCAATATGCGGCAGTGGTGGCCAATCCACCTTACATGGGCCAAAAGAATATGAATGCCACCCTTAAAGATTATGTAAATGCTAAATATCCAAAATCAAAATCGGACTTATTTGCAGTATTTATGGAAGTATGTCTGGCACTCAATACTAAGAATGGTCTGATGGGTATGATCAATCAGCACTCATGGATGTTTTTGTCATCTTTTGAGCAATTAAGAGCAGAAGTGATTAATAATTACAGCATTAAGAATATGCTACACCTTGGTCCCCGAACATTTGAAGAGCTGAGTGGTGAAGTAGTACAATCAACTGCTTTTGTATTACAGAATGGTAAACCAGAACAAGAATCTGTAGGTACTTACCATCGATTGGTGGATTATAGAAACAATGCCGAAAAGGAAAGTAACTTTTTAGCTGATAATAATGAATTTCCATCCATCTCACAAACCAACTTCTCCAAAATACCGGGAAGTCCGATTGCTTATTGGGTAAGTGAGAGTTTTATAGGGCTTTTTCAAGAATATCCTTCGATTGAAGATGAAGCAAATCCTAGGAAAGGTTTAGTAACCTTAAATGACAATTATTTTTTAAAAAATTGGAGTGAAGTTTCTTTTTCAAATATTGAATTTAAAGCATCCAAGACATCAATAAAAACCAGTGAAAAAAAATGGGTACCAGTTCAAAAAGGTGGTGGATTTAAAAAGTGGTTTGGTAATAATGATTATTGTATTAATTGGGCAAATAATGGTGATGAACTAAAAAAGTACATTATTTCGAAGTATAAAGGAGGGTCTTATACAAAAGAAATTAGAAGTGAAGATAAATATTTTAGATCCTGCTTATCCTGGTCCGGAATATCAAGCGGATTACCTGGTTTTAGATTTGTACCTGAAGGCCACATATTTAGTTCATCAGGACCATGCGCATTCCCAAGTATAGAACAACTGGAATATATTTTAGCTCTGCTTAATTCTAGAGTCTCTCAAAAAATACTTGAAGTTTTGGCACCGACTCTCAGTATACTTTCAGGGCACATTTCAAAAATTCCCGCAATTCCTAGTGATAATAAAATGATATTTTCATTATCTAAAGCTGCAATATATATATCAAAACAAGATTGGGACTCTCGAGAAAATTCATGGGATTTTGAGCACAGTCCATTAATAAATAGTACATCCACCTTAGCCAGTGGATACCAGAAATGGCAGGCACAAGTGACCGATGACTTCTTCCAGCTTCACGCCAATGAAGAAGAACTCAATCGTATCTTCATAGACATTTATGGCCTACAAGATGAGCTTACCCCGGTAGTAGCTCTACGGGATATCACCATTCTGCAGGATGAGTTAGATAGTAAAGACTTAGACGTCACCGAGCCAGTATTCCGTGCTCATGGCAAAGATGCAGTGACCTTACCGATAAAACGGGAAGTGGTGATGAGCCAGTTCATCTCCTACTGCATCGGCATCATGATGGGTAGATACAGACTGGACAAGCCGGGTCTCCACATCGCACATCCGAGCCCATCACATGAGGAGCTGGCAGCATATACCTACCACGACCATACGATACAGATAGACGAAGATGCCATCATCCCATTGATGGGTGATGATGGTGCTTTCACAGATGATGCCCTGGTCCGTCTGCGTCACCTACTCACAGCGATATGGGGCGAAGACTCACTGACCGAAAACATCAATTTCCTTCAGGACGGCATCAATACCAGCCTACACAAATGGCTCACCGAGCAGTTTTGGCCCTATCATTGCGCCATGTACAAAAAGAAACCCATCTATTGGCTCTTTTGCTCTGATCCCAAAAAACCAGCAAAGTCCGCTTTCCGCGTCCTCGTCTATATGCACCGTATGGATAGATTTACCATACAGACCATCCGCAACAAGTACCTCCATCCACATCAGGAGTACCTCCAGCATCAGCACGACACCCTACAGCGCAATGAGTCATCCCTCACCACACACGAGATCAAAAAAATGGAAACCATATCAAGACAGATCATCGAATGCCGCCAGTACGACGACACCCTTAAGCACCTAGCCAATCAGCAGATCACCTTCGACCTAGACGACGGAGTGGACCGCAACATCGCCCTATTCGATGGCATCATCGCCACCATCAAATAATGGCTGTTTTATTGGCGTTTCAATCTCCGATTGAAACCGTCGCAACAAGCGACGAAAAAACAACGCATGTTCATCGCTGTCGCATGTTTGCAACTTGTGCCTACAAAACCGATGGTCGAAGTTTGTAACTTCGATCCTATATCCCTTCGGTCTGTGACCGAAAACAATGCCTAGCTAGCGCAAGTTTGTAACTTGTGCTTTCATCTACAATAGCACTAAACTTTCTTGCCAATAATTTTATTTAATGAATCACAAAACAATAATCTATCATGCGCACCAATCCCTCAACCCCCATTAATCGCCTAATCCTAATCGGAAATGGCTTGGATCTCGCACACAAAATGAAAACCAGCTATGGAGATTTTATATTATGGTATTTCAATGATTGCCTTACAAAGGCAAAACAAAAATTTGAAAGTGGTATTTACCAATCTAATGCGATGAGTGGAAGAGCAATGGTTTTTGAGAATGATTTAATGACAATACAATTTGAAAGAAATAGTTACCCCACACTAAAAAGTCTTAATTTAACAAATATTGCCGATCTTAAAGCAATTGTGAAATTGACTTCTGAAAACAGGTTTAAAAACGATTTAAATATTAATTTTAAGTCTTCATTTTTTAGATCTTTGATTCAAAATTATTGTCATAAAAATTGGGTAGATATAGAAAATCACTACTATGAGAGTCTGACCAAAATAATTAGTAGCCCAGAAAAAAACACATCAACGGGTCAAAGTAGTTTTCCTAAACTAGAGATACTTAATAAGAACTTTGATATTATCAAAAAGGCTTTAGAATCCTACTTAACAACATTGCATAATCCTAATCTGATTAATGACCTTCTGGATTTAATTTATGAAAGGCCAATAGATTCATCTCACTTGGTTAATGGTAGTCATGATTTAGGTAACACCTTGTTTCTTAATTTCAATTACACATCCACACCTGAGTTTTACAAAAATGAAAATACCGATATCATCTACATACATGGTAAGCTAAATGATAAAAATAACCCCATCATTTTCGGATATGGCGATGAACATGACGAATCTTACACCATATTAGAAAAAGCCAATAATCCAGAAGTATTTACACACATTAAGTCCTTTGACTACTTCAAAACCAACAACTATAGTAGGTTTTTATCCTTCTTAGAGTCTCCTTTTGACGTATATATCATGGGCCACTCGTGTGGTTTATCTGATCGCACCTTACTAAGCACCATTTTTGAGCATGACAATTGCCGTCTGATCAAAATCTTCTACTATAATAATATGGATAGATACCGAGAGACAACCTATGAAATCTCCCGCCACTTCAAAGACAAAGCTGAAATGCGCAGTAAAGTCATAAACTTCTCCGATTGCTCACCCATGCCACAACTTCCCTCTTAATGGCGTTTCCCTATTGGCATTTCAATCTCCGATTGAAACCATCCCCTTAATGTGTTTCCAAAACTTGTCATGATTTAGCATGATTTATTTGGAAATATACAAACGTACTTCCCGTAGTTCTAGGTTATCCTTCCATAATTTTTATATTTTTATCGCTTGTTACTCTTGACTAATATTTTAAAACACCTTATCTTTGTTCACAAATTTAAACCGTTCACGTTTCGTGTACATAAAAAATAAGTGAACATGACAGATCAAGCAATAATGGATGCCGCAATTTTAAATGTTAAAAACATTTTGAATATAGATATTCAATGGGTAGAAAAAGAAACCAAACATGGTGGTTTAATGTATGATGGGACTATTAAATTTGAAATAGACAACACTAAAATGGAATGCATCATTGAAGTAAAGAGAGAACTTAGAACACATCAATTAGATCATATTGAAAAACTTAGGAATAATGTCAATACTACATTTATACTGGTAGCTTATCGATTGACTTTTGAAATGAAAATGGAGTTACGCAAGAGAAATATAGCATACATCGAAGCCAATGGTAACCTATATATCAAGAAAGGGAAGATTTTTATGTTTGTAGATGGACAAACACCCATTAAAGCTGTTAGCGAAAATACCAACAGAGCATTTACAAAAACAGGACTCAAGGTCATTTTCCATCTGCTTATCATGGAAGACTTAATAAATAAACCTTACCGGGAAATCGCGGTCACCACAGACGTTGCTTTAGGCAATATAAATTATGTATTTACCGGCCTCAAAGATATGGGATACATCCTTCAGCTCACTAACGATAAATTTAAACTTACAAACAAAAAGGAATTATTAGAAAGATGGCTTACAGGATATGCCGAAAAATTAAAACCAGCATTATTCAAAGGCACGTTTGCTTTTAACACGGAATTGGCAACTAAAAATTGGAAGGAAATAGAATTTAAAGAAGATAAAACTTTTTGGGCAGGCGAACCGGGAGGAGATTTAATGACCAACCACTTAAGACCTGAATTATTTACTATCTTTACTGCCGAAAAACCGCACGAACTTATGATAAATTACAAACTTGCACCAAATGAAAACGGAAAAATAAAAGTATTTCAGAAATTTTGGAATCTATGTGACTTGAATGGCAACACAGCACCACCACTATTGATATATGCAGATTTGATAACCACAACAGATAAAAGATGTCAGGAAACCGCCAAAATAATATATGACAAATACATCAAACCAAACCTATAAAGAGCTGGCTATTCCATACTTCAGAGAAGTATTTGATGAAATAGATGAAGTACTTTCGGAATTAGGCATTCCTTACTATTTAGTAGGTGTAAGTGCAGTGGCCTTAGAATTACTCAAAAGCAATATAAAACCATCCCGCGGTACCAAGGATATTGACTTCGCCATTATGCTTTCTTCAGTGTCACAGTTTGTGGATGTCATAGCATCTTTAGAGCGTAATGGATTCAATAAAGTAAAGAGTGCTCCTTGTACGATGTATCATGAAAGATATGAAGTAGTGATAGACTTACTACCTTTTGGAGAAGTAGAAGAAAAAGATACTTTTAACTTTACAGAAAGACATATAGACCTTCACGTATTGGGATTTAAAGAAGTTTTATCAGAGTCTATCACTATACCAATAGAAGATAAAATTGCTAATATTCCACCCCTTCACGGCATGATCATTCTGAAACTTGTGGCATGGTTTGACAGACCTGACGAAAGAGATAATGACCTCAGTGACATCCTGCTTATTATCAAATCGCATAGCGATGTAGCATTTGACGAAATCGTAACAGATCATTATGATACATTTGTTGACAATGAATATAAACCATTACTAGTCTCAGCAAGAGTTTTGGGCAGGAAGATTGCACCGTTAATTAAAAAGTCTGAAAGATTGCAAACCAGAATCTTAAAAGTATTGAGTCAAAATACTGAAAACATATCAAATTCGCCAATCGCTGACGATTGGAGTAAAAAGAATGATTGGACAATAGAATACGCAATCAACATATTGCTTCATCTCAAACAAGGAATTGAAGAAACCATATTAAAGTAATCTACCCCAATAAAACTTCCTTGGATGGCGCAAGTTTGCGAGCTGTGCCCAAGCCTAAACCGATGATCGAAGTTTGTAACTTCGATCCTATATCCCTTAGGCCTATGACCTAACACAACAATACACGTTTTATACCCAAAGGCAACAAATTATCACATTTCATTATCCCTTCTTTGAAAATAATTTTAATTTTCTGCCATTTTTAAAACAATTATATAGAATAATTACGTTATAATTGCACCACTTAAGATGTTAACACCATCATTAGACGTATGAAACACCCAGTTAAAATATCGCCAGACCACCTCAAGGAAACGATTGTGGAAATAAGATATACTTCCAAAGTTCCTTTTGAAGTGGCAATTGGCCTTTTTTTTTCCAAACTTGACGATTCTTATACTTATTCAGGCTTAGGCTCCAAATTGCCTTCTGATGTGGAGAATATTAAAAAGATTACTTTTAGATTAGAACCTGGTTGTATATTTTACAATGACAAAATCCGGGTAGAATGTCTTAAAAATAAGTTTATATTCAATGCAACTAACATTTCTGAAGAGGGACCAGATTATCCAGGTTGGTCTATTTACAGTCAAGAAATTAGCAAAATATTATCTAATTTTGAATCAGCAGATGTGATTCAAAATTACAAGTGGGTAGGACTTAGATATATTAGTGAATATCCTGATATGAGTTTACAGGATATTTCCTATTTCACACAATCCACGACAGTACCAGACGGGTTGCGACCCACAAATTTTCAATCAAGACAAGAATATTTAAAAGGAAATTGCAGAATCATATTAGGCCTTAACCAAAATGAAACAGATGGCAAAGTGGTATCATTAATAGATATCGATGTAATTAAAGATTTGATTAATACCAAATCATTAGCAGAGCTTATTGATATTCTAAACACAAATCACGATCTTCAAAAAGACGTATTCTTTACCTTACTTAATAAGACCTATTTTAGTACACTAAAAGTCGATATGTAAACTATGGCCACATTAGAAAGAGAAATTAGAAGATCAAATACAAGATTATTTAGAGCAAGTCATAAAGATATAGCAAATCTTTCATTCTCTATTTATAATAGTATTGTGTCCTCAGTGCAAGTACAAACAGACAAATCTAAAAATTTTGGTTTATTCCCTATACAAATTTCTGTTCATAAGGAATCATCAATTTTACAATCAAAAGGTTACCATAGGTTACTAGATTTAATCATTTCGTTAGAACCAGAAGCATACAGTACAGCCATAGTTGAGAATAACTCCTGTATTCACATGGTAGCCAAAAAAGGGGAATACACCTATCATTTTGATTTGTACGAAGATGAATTCAAAAATCCCGATCCTGAAATTGTATTTAATCCATTCTGGGGTGATAAAAAGCTCAAAGCTAGGATGGACAACCTATCTGAAATTGAGTATTTGCTAAATACTGATGTAGAAATATTTGCATAATCTATGCCTTATCCTATTGAAATTTTACCTCAAACCGGATATAAATTGATTGTTTGCAATTTACTTCCATTTCATCTGACGCGCTACACAAACACCAAAGATATCATTGATGAAACTGGTTTAATAAGTTCAGCTTCAATAGTTTCACCCAAAGAAGGTATCATGGATTTATCATTAAGTTTATTGGGAGTATTTAAGTATGAGCATAATTTGATAACCCTCACATATGATGGTAAACTAGATTACAATCATATGTGTGCTCCTGATTTAACCGTAAAAATTCCAGAAGAGACTAAACATTATATCATAAATCATGATAGATCGTGGTGGTCTTTATCAATTCAACTATTAATGGAACAAGAATATGATTGTTTATATAAGGATAAAAAAATAAAATTTATTCCCATCATTATCCACACACCAATGATGTGGAACTACTGGCATTTCTCTTTAACTTGGGAATTTTCAAATTTTGATATTGAAACTATAGAATCGGTCACGCAAAAGAAAAAATTCAAAGAGATCATGGCTTCATCTGCAAGGTCAGCTATACAACAATATGCTAAATCCGGTGAAATCTCGTTTACCATTATTGATGAAAACGAATATAAATAACATTTTCAAGCCGGCGTAAGTTTGCAACTTGTGCCCAACTATCGTTGAACGAAGTTAGTAACTTCGATCCTTTATCTCCCTGCTAGCCCGATGCTGGCGCAAGTTTGTAACTTGTGCCCAAGCCTAAACCTATCGTCGAAGTCTCCAGACTTCGATGCTATATCCATTCGGTCTCTGACCGAATATCCGAAGCTAACCCAAGTTTGAAACTTGTACATAACTAAAATATTTTTTTTCTTATCTTGCACCCTAAACCTTTGCACTAGATGATCCTAGATAAAATTATACAATCATTCACTAACCATCCATCTAAACGATGTATTTTTATATTTGATCCTGGATCAGAACATACCGAAGATTTGAATAACTTACCATCAGGATATGTTTTGATTCATACAGAAGGCAACTATTTTGAAACAAAAATTTTAATTACCCAACTACTCAATGACACCACCGACAGATTGATCATATATCATCCTAGTTCCAGACCCGATGATAAAGACATCATGATGTACCCACTATTAGGTCTATTAGTCAGTAATTTGGAGCTAAGACTAGATGAAGTAGCACATTTTATGGAATCATATCAGCTTAGACCAGATGCGAGACCTTTGGTCCAAAAGTGGATGCCATTTTTGCACAAGACCAATCAAAAAAAATTAGCCAAGATTCTAAATTCCGATGATTTTACTGAAATTAACTTACATAAGGGATTAATCTCTATAGCATTAGACTTCAATACGGTAGTGGATAAAGAAGAAATCTTAATGAAATATCTATCATTGGGTTTGGACACTAATAAGCTTAATAAAAGTGTTCAGAAAATACAGTCTATGGAGCTGTCAGATGTTTTATTCAAGTGGCTGAAAGAAATCTTTGATATTTCAGTCGATAGATTAGACATACCTACGGTAAAAAAAATCATCTTATCCACCAAGTATAATATGATCACAAATGATATCACATCATTGTCCACGTATGACACCTACAGGGCGTTAAAAATCCAACAACCTTCGATTCTCACTAGATTGCAAACATTTTTTACGGCTTGGTTAGATAACAATGCGTACCACCAAGATATAGAGTCTCTTTTCAGCTCTATTGGGGCAGACATCCATGATTTAGACATCATTGATTGGTATGGATATGACCATCAATATTACTTTTACACGGGTGCGATGGTAGAAAGAATCATACAAAAACAGATGAGTGATCTCACCATTTATGTCACCAAAGACAAGCATGCTAATAAGCTTAAAAGATACTTCAAAGATGAATCGTCACTTTATCCATATCCTGAGTTACAAAAAATGGTTGGCGTACTCAACCAAATATATGATTTACTAACTTCAATAGCTGCCAATAAATACTTTTTGATTTCAGAACCATCTGATATACTCCACAAGTATGAGACCGATGATTATTTAATTGATACTTACTATCGCCACATTATTGTTAAATACAGTGCCCTGGACGAAACCCAAAAATTGGTCGTAAACGAATTATATACAACAGTTCATGACGTCTATTATAAGTTTTTAATTGGGCAAAATTCGCATTGGCAGGATAAGATGGATGTGATATCATTTGATTATAGTAAGTTAAACTTCCCAAAACAATACAACTTTGCCAAGGACAATCTGACAGAACACAAGAGTGCCGTTATCATTTCTGACGCCTTTAGATATGAATTAGCCAAAGAACTAGAGCAAGAACTGCTTAAAGACGACAAAACAAAGGTTACTTTAGAAGGTGCCATTGCATCAGTACCATCTTACACCCAAATGGGAATGACCAATTTACTTCCACACAACTCCGTCGAAGTAAATTTGACAAATGATAATTTCGTTCTTCAGATCAATAATATACCCACAGCAGCACCCAAAAGGGAAAAAATATTACAACAGTTCAAACAAAATGCAGCGGTTAGATCATTTAAGGAGATCAATGCAATGAATATCACAGAAGGAAGAGCATTGTTCAACCAATATAAGTTAGTCTACATTTACCACAATCATGTTGATGCCACAAGTGATAAACAAGAATTAGAAAATTATACGTTTCAGGCATGTGCCAATGCGATTACCGAATTAAGAGAGTTGGTCAAGAAACTTTATAATTGGAATGTCTATTACCAATACATCACTGCCGACCATGGCTTTTTATACAACCACAAGGACATGGAAAATTCAGACAAAGAAGACATGCCCAAAACAGGTAAGGTTTACTTAGCCGATAGTAGATGCTGCCTGACAGACAACACCAAAAACCATAATACAGGATATTCCTTCCCATTAAGAAATACAACCCAATTAGATACCGATCTGAGTGTATTGATACCTAAAGCTATCAATCGATTTAGAAGACAAGGGAAGATTGGATTAAGATTTGTACACGGAGGAGCGAGTTTACAGGAATTGGTGGTACCCGTACTGAAGTATTACAAGAAAGTAGATCCAGTCAGAAAAAAAGTAGATTTCATCAGGGTAGATAACAATATCAAAATGACAGGATCCTTAAAAATATCTATTTTACAATCCGAACCAGTTACAGCTGAAACAAGACCAAGAACCGTATTCATTGGACTCTACAACATAGACAACCAGCTCATTTCTAATGAAATAAAGTTGACGATGGACGTACATGACGCGAGACCATCGGCTAGAACATTTTCAGAAATCCTTGCATTAACAGCTGTGGGTAGTAGATCAGGATTCTGTTATTTGAGAGCTTACGAAGAAGATGATGACCAACGAATCAACCCTATTGTCATCAATGATAAAATTATTATTCAATCTCTGATGGAAACAGACGAATTCTAAACTAACAAAATTGATTATGAAAACATTTATTTACCCTGATGCCTTAGAGGTATTTGAAATCCTCCAGCCCTTGGAGACTGAATTAAGTGGAAATAAGAGAAGCATTAAATCATGGATTGAAAAAAGCAAAATTAATATTCTTTCAAATAGGAATTATATTAATGTTTCATCTGAAGAAAGTAAACTGCAAGTATTTAAGATACTTATTGCAGATTTCCTTATGAGAGCGATGAAAGGTGAAAGGGGATCACCAATTAGACAAGCACTTAATAACGGAATCAATTCATTTACCGATCTGAAATATGAAAATATTTTACTTACACTCAAGGAAAGTCAATATAGGTGGGGACCAGAAAGAGGAGCAGCAACAATAATGCAAGTCATAAAGATTATTGAAGAAAAGTATAACTGGGATTGGAGTAAATACTTTCAATTAGTTGATAACAATGGATATAATAATTTTGCAGACGATCCATTTTTAGAAGTATCAAATATTGCTTTTAAAGTTAGAGATTTAGGTCTCTCTAATTTTAGCAATCAGTATGCAGCATTTGATCTACATGTGGTAAGAATAACTTTTCGACTAGGTTTAATTGCTCATGGTTATGACTTATTCCCAAACAATCAAATTGAAATTGGATCAAACCCTTCGAATCCAAAGCAATACTTATTCTTACACAAGTTGTTTATGAAGTTTTATGAAAATTCTAATTACAAAATTACACCACTAGATATGGATCGTACTTTATGGCATTTTGGTCGTACCATCTGTAAAGTCGAACCATTGTGTCATTTTTGTCCTTTAAATAATATTTGTCCATCTTATAAACCAAAACTATCTCATGAGTTTACAAAGTAAAATATCCATCCTATATGAAGGCAAGGTAGTCAAAAAAAGCCTGGCTAAATCGATTAAGACAAATGCAATCGTACCCACCTATGTGCTAGAATATTTATTGGGCCAGCATTGTGCAAGTTTTGATGAAGATATTGTACGTGATGGTTTAGAAAAAGTAAAAACGATCATAGCCAATAACTATGTCAATCGGGACGAAGCAGAGCTGATCAAATCCAATATAAGAGAAGGAAAAGTATCTCGGATAATTGATAAAATAGAAGGAAAACTCAATGATAAAAGAGATAGATACGAAGTCACTTTTACAAACTTAGGCATTAAAAACATACCTTTGAATTCAGAGATTATAGCACATCACCCAAAACTGTTGACAGGAGGTGTTTGGGCTATTATCAGTATTAATTATCTCCATCAAGAAGGCGGTGATAGCCCTTGGATAATAGATCAAATAAAGCCAATACAAATTTCTAATGTAGATATTCCCGAATTTATTACACTCCGTAAAGAATTCACTACAGAAGAATGGAAACAACTTTTGCTTCAAACGCTAGGACTAAATCCCGACCAGTTTTCATCACAACAAGCATTGATGCAGTTTGCCAGATTGATTCCATTCTGTGAACGGAATTTTAATCTGATCGAATTAGGTCCCAAAGGTACCGGCAAATCCCACGTCTATTCAGAGTTTTCACCACATGGTATTTTGATATCAGGGGGAGAAGTCACCACTGCAAAACTTTTTGTCAATAATGCATCCAATACCATTGGTTTGGTAGGTGTGTGGGATACAGTTGCCTTTGACGAATTTGCAGGAAAAGACAAAAAAGTATCCAAAGACCTAGTGGATATCATGAAAAATTACATGGCCAACAAAAGCTTTTCTAGAGGCAAAGATTCCATAGGTGCTGAAGGGTCTATGGTATTTGTAGGTAATACAAAACACAGCGTGCCATATATGATGAAACACGCAGACTTGTTTGAACCATTACCCGCTTCGTACTATGATTCTGCCTTTTTGGACAGAATACACTTTTACCTTCCGGGTTGGCGTGTGGACATCATCAGAAGCGATATGTTTACAGATGGATACGGTTTCATTGTAGATTATTATGCGGAAATATTGCACCATCTTAGGACCAAAGATTATTCCGGTCTTTTAGACAAACATTTCGTTTTAGATCATTCCTTAACCACAAGGGACAAAACAGCCATTCTAAAAACATTTGGTGGTTTGATGAAAATATTATATCCACACCAGGTATATACAGAAGAAGAAGCAAAAGAGATACTTGACTTTGCAATCGAAGGTCGTCGCAGAGTTAAAATACAGCTTCAAAAAATGGATGAAACATTCAGAGAAGTGGACACAAATTTTAGGTACATGCAAGGTACTAAATCAGTGGAAATAGTGACATTAGAAGAAATCGAATATAACCTAGCTAATAAAACAGAAGAGACACCTGAGCCAGGAACATCTACCTCTAGCCAAATCCAAACAGGTTCTGAAGTAAAATTGGAAGAAACGTCACAATTCATTAAAGATGGGCAAACAGGCATAAGTTTCAAAAATCTCTTTTGGTCATATCTAAAGGGGAGTAAAGAAATACATATCACAGACCCTTATATTGTGAAGTTTTACCAAGTTAAAAACTTGTATGAGTTCATCCAGATGATTTATGATAATAAGCCAATAGATGAAGATGTGGTGATTAAACTCTTTACAAAAGAAGACAAATCAGACATCAATCAAGAAGCTCAATTGATCCAGCTCCAAAGCAGTCTAGATGGTACAGGCATAGATTTCCACTATGATTTAAACCTTGGTACTACATCACACGAACGTTTTATTGATTCAGACCTTGGTTGGACCATCATATTAGGTAGAGGGTTAGATATATTCCAGCTGCACGATTTCAAAAACCCATTTAACCTTGCCAATAATATCCAAGAAAAAAGAATGTGTAAAGAATTTAATGTTACGTATAAAAAGAGATAGTCCTTTTGGATATTTAAAATATTATGAATATACGTTCAAATTATAAAGAGATAACATATTACAATATTACTCAACTTGGATTAGATACCAAATCTAGAAAAAGTCAAGTAAATATTTACTCAGATTCTGCCCATTGCCTATAATGTCTAGCTGTAGCATGATTCATTTTACATTTTAATGGGTACCGAAATTCATTTCGTTAAAAACGCAATCTATCATTCCATATTGGAATTACAAACTTGTTTGCAAGCTTCACTTTTGATTATAGACGTTTACACCTTCGTTACCGTATTTTAGCAGTCTCTCTCTCCCATCATTTACCCATCTTCCTATAAAATTCCTTCGTAAAACAACGAACAATAAAAAACATTTCGTACTTTTGCGAATAAATACTCAAATATGACATCCACAACCAAAAAATATACAGAACGACAAGAGCAAATCGCCACTTTTGCCAATGCATTGGGCCATCCGGTAAGGGTAGCCATCTTGGAGTTGCTCGCATCCCAATCCTGCTGTTATCATGGCGACCTATCTGATGAGTTACCAATAGCCAACAGTACACTTTCACAACATCTCAAGGTACTAAAAGACGCAGGACTGATCCAGGGAGAAATCAATCCACCAAAAACGAAATATTGTATCAATAGACAGAATTATGCAGTAGCGTCAGAAATATTTGCAAGTTTTTTTGCAAATAGTCTGGATACAGAATTTACAAAAGATGGTATTTTACTTTGTTCATAACGTAAGTACCAATGATTAAAAATCAAAACAAACATATATGCAAGTTAAATTAAAATTTTTAGATCGCTTTCTTACTTTATGGATATTTTTAGCCATGTTTCTGGGTGTGGGATTGGGTTATTTTTTTCCATCTATAGCTAGTTTTACTGATTCACTTTCTGTCGGTACTACCAATATCCCATTGGCTATTGGATTGATTCTGATGATGTACCCACCTTTGGCAAAAGTCGATTATTCATTATTGCCAAAGGCATTTGAAGACAAAAAACTAATGACACTTTCTCTGTTTTTAAACTGGATTATCGGACCTATTCTGATGTTTGGTTTAGCCATCCTATTTTTGAGAGACCAGCCAGAATACATGGTTGGATTGATATTGATCGGACTGGCGAGATGTATTGCGATGGTTATTGTTTGGAATGATTTAGCTGGTGGCAATAGAGAATATGGAGCATTATTGATCGCTTTAAACAGTGTTTTTCAGGTACTCACATATAGCTTTTATGCATGGTTATTTATCAATGTATTGCCTGCATATTTCGGATTGGAAGGATTCAATATCCATGTACCTATGGGCGAAGTGGCAGTAAGTGTATTGATATATTTAGGTATTCCATTTGCAGCTGGTTTTCTGAGCAGATATTTTTTAATCAAGTCAAAAGGCAAAGATTGGTACAATAGGAAGTTCATACCTACCATTTCACCTATCACTTTGTACGCATTATTATTTACCATCGTAGTGATGTTCAGTCTGAAAGGCGACAAAATCCTGGAATTACCGTTAGATGTGCTTACTATAGCGGTGCCATTAGTGATCTACTTTGTACTCATGTTTTTCATCAGCTTTTTTATAGGCAAATCTATGGGTATTCCCTATGACAAAAATGCGTCTGTTGCCTTCACTGCCACGGGCAATAATTTTGAACTAGCCATAGCTGTTGCCATTGCAGTATTTGGGATAGCATCACCGCAAGCATTTACCGGCGTAATAGGGCCACTAGTTGAAGTCCCTGTTCTGATATTACTAGTGAGAGCAAGTTTGTGGTTAAAAAAGAAATATTATTAATGTACATCAGGCCTTAGTCACCTGAATCAACTGATTTGTAAAAATATAAACAACACATAAAATGAACCAAAATTTATTATCCATTATAGATACTTTTTCAGCTGCCAATATCTCACCTGAGCGAAAAGCACTCTTAGCTGATCTAATTGAATATATAAAAGATAAACGGTCAAAACAAAAAACCATTCGTCTCAACTTTATATGCACACACAACTCTCGGCGTAGCCATTTATCACAAATCTGGGCGCAAACGATGGCATTTCATTTTGGTATCCAATATGTATTTTGTTACTCAGGCGGCACAGAAGCTACAGCTATGTTTCCCAAAATAGCGGAGACTTTATCTAATCAGGGATTTGACATTTTAAAATTATCAGAGACAACCAATCCTGTCTATGCTATCAAATATTCCCCAAACGAACATCCGATCATATGTTTTTCCAAAGAATACAACCACGCTTTTAACCCTAACAACAAATATGGTGCAGTGGTCACTTGCAACTCTGCTGATGAAGCATGTCCAATTGTGTTCGGAGCTGAAGCCAGATTTCCTGTCAAGTATGATGATCCCAAAGCATTTGATAATACTGATTTCATGGATGAGAAATACCAGGAACGAAGTTTGCAAATAGGAGAAGAAATGTGGTATGTATTTTCACAAGTATTATTGAATCCTATATTATAAAAAACCTATGAGAATAGTTTTTTTTAGTGACATCCATGCCAATCTACCTGCCTTAGAGTCGTTTTTTGCAGAGATGGATATTGTAAAACCTGACATGATATATTGCCTCGGTGATTTGGTAGGATACAATGTTTGGCCAAATGAAGTAGTCAATGAAATCAGGAAGAGAAGGATACCAACAATAGCAGGCAACCACGATGAAAGTATAGGCAATAAAATAAGGTCATCCTTTACCATGCGAGAGCTTGACAGCAAAATGAGCATTGGTGCAAAATCAAATTATATTACCAATCATTTGGTAGATGATGATGAAAGAAATTATCTCGCGACATTACCCTCACACATTCGATTATCGTATAAGGTCCGAGATGAGCATATAAATATTTTAATGGTACACGGTAGTCCTTATGACATTAGCGAATATCTTTTAGAAAATCGTGACGAAGATGAAATGTTGCAAATATTTGAAGATACCAAGACCGATTTATTATTTTTCGGACATACACACAAACCATATCATAGGGTCATTACAGTAACGACTGACAATGTACCTGCGTATCGACATGCCATCAATGTAGGGTCTGTGGGCAAGCCAAAAGATGGCAATCCTCATGGAAGTTATGCTTTACTCACGATTACAGAAACTACCTCCATGTTTATAAAAGAAAGTATCAATATCCAAATCAAACGATTTAGTTATGATGTATCAAAGGCTGCTACCCACATAGAGCAAAGCAACTTTCCTAATGAATTCGCTGACATGTTGCGCAAAGCATATTAAAATAGCCAATAGTGTATAATTAATAGCCATTTGATTATGAGATGTGTCCTGATTGAGATTGTTTTGCTTATCTATTCTACCTATCGAAATCCTATATGATCTACATCATTGTTAAGAAAACCATAAATCATGTTCGTAATTATGCGAATGATGGTTATTGTTCGTACATTTGCGAATAATTAAATATTAACTTATCATGTTAGACATAAAAATACTCGGACCTGGTTGTCCTAAATGTAAGACCACTTACAACAATACTCTCGAAGCAGTAAAACAACTGGGCATAGAAGCCAATATAACTAAGGTAGAAGACATCATGGAAATCATGAAATACAATGTACTATCCACGCCTGTACTCATGATCAATGAAGTGGCAAAGATAAAAGGACGGACCGCTGAAGTGTCTGAAATTAAATCACTGTTAACGGCATAAAGTTAGTGGGGATATGCCATCTGATGTCAAACAAATTGTGGTATTCGGTGCCAATTGTGGTAAATGCAAAAAGGCAGAAACTTTAATTCGTTCAGTTATTAACAAACTAAAGTTGCATGCTGATATCACAAAATGTGAAGATTGGGATGTCATGGTAAAACACAATGTAACTTATCTGCCCACGATCATGATAGATAATGTCATCAAATTTAAAGGCATCGTTCCTTCAGAAAACGAATTAATAAAATCATTAAATTAATATAAAAATGGAAACACAAACACTTGTCAAAGAAATATGCCCTACCACAACACAACAATGGGTAAAAGACGGCGCATTATTGGTAGATGTACGCGAAGCTAATGAAGTAGCAGACCTTAGTTATGATGTGCCTAATATCATGCACATTCCATTGAGTGAATTTGAAACTAGATACACGGAAATAACCAAAGATAAAAAAGTGGTTATAGTGTGCAAAAGTGGTGGCCGAAGCCTAAGAGCCGCAGGTTTTTTGGTTAATCATGGATATGAACACGTAGTCAATATGCAACATGGCATCATCAGATGGGTACAAAAAGGTTTTCCAACTATAGGAGATACTTCTTCGGTATTGCCACAAGAAGGTGATTGTTGCTCAAAGCCTGGATGCTGCTAATTTTTAATTCAGGATAACGAGTCATGAATTTATAATGTCTTATAAAAGAAAATAAAACTAGTAGGTTTTAAAGTTTTGATCAAAAGTTAAAACTAATATTCAAATCTCCGATATATTATTTCTAAAGCACTAATTCTAAAATTCATCGTCTCCATTCGTAATTCGTAATTCTTCATTCGTAATTAAAAAAAATGTTCGACTGGATACAAAATTTTGCAGATTGGCTGATTTATAACCTATTTCAGATAGGTGCTGATACACACTTGGGCGTTGCGCTGAATTTTTTTGTCTATGACACGATCAAGATTTTATTTTTGCTTTTTGTCATAGTGTTTTTAATGGGTATCGTCAATGCTTATTTTCCCATAGATAAATTAAAAAATTATCTGGCCAACAATAAGCTGTTTGGACTCGAATACTTTTTTGCATCCCTTTTTGGTGCCATAACACCCTTTTGTTCCTGTTCGTCCGTACCGCTATTTATCGGATTTGTACGTGGTGGTATTCCTTTGGGAGTGACTTTTTCATTTCTGATCACTTCCCCTTTGGTCAATGAAGTAGCTGTAGCCATGTTCCTCGGCATGTTTGGACTCAAAGCTACACTTATTTATGCCATCAGTGGTATTTTATTGGGTACGATAGGCGGTTGGGTTTTGGGCAAAATGAAACTCGAACACTTATTATCAGATTGGGTCAAGACCCTTTTGGCGAATGATCAACTGAGTGCTAATGAATACGAAGAAGAAAAACTGACTTTCAGACAGCGACTCCCTGAAATCACTCGAAGTGCCTGGGAGATCGTGCGTGGTGTCGTACTTTATGTCATCATAGGGATAGCTATCGGTGCAGCGATGCATGGATATGTTCCAGAAAATTTCTTTGCGCAATATCTTGGTAGTGGTGCATGGTGGACTGTCCCATTGGCGGTTATTCTTGCTGTACCGATGTACGCCAATGCAGCAGGTATCGTACCAGTCATTCAAGTATTCGTTGCCAAAGGAGTTCCGATTGGTACTGCGATAGCCTTTATGATGGCTACCGTAGGATTGTCATTACCTGAAGCTACCTTGCTCAAAAAAGTAATGACCATGAAGATGATAGGTATATTTTTCGGAACAGTGACGCTTTTTATTATCTTATCTGGATTTTTATTTAATGTATTATTGTAAATGTCAATGAAAACAGAAATTTTAATTTTATTAGTAAGTATTTTATCTTTTACTGTTCATGCTCAGAGTATTAAAGTCAATGATACTGATTTTTCCAAAGGTAGGCTTGGTTTTATTCAAGAGATAACAATAGATGATGTGGTCAAATTTCATGGTCATCAGTGCGATGGTTTGGTGGAAGGTTTTAGAGCACTGCAAGAAGCTCTATTCTACTTATATCCGGATGGTGTGGTAGATCGCACCAATACCAGAATCATTAGTAAGTCTGCGCCTTGTCTTACCGATGCAGCCATATATTTGACAGGTGGTAGATATCAGTACAATAAGTTTTATATCGATGACAAATTGGATGCTTTATATTATGTACAACGTATAGACAATGGAAGTGCAGTATATGTAAAGCGCAAAGAAGGTATAAAACCTAAAGTGATTGATAGTTTAACAGTGCTTGCCGTACAAGGAGTTTTGTCACCATGTGAGCTAAAGACTTTAAAAATATATGAAGATGATTATGCACGACAATTATTAGCAGTCAATACCTGGGATTTGTTTGATTTGTATGCACCTACAAAAAAGACAAAAATGGATTGGAAACCCAACAAAAAAAATGATTACATTAAGACTGATATAATGTACAAAAATGGTGGGGAATGCGATGTAAACGATGTGGCACACACGAAGTTATTTTTATCCTTACCACCACAACCATTTCATGATGCTATGATTAACCCAGGCAATATGGTATTGGATGTCAGGACTCCAGCGGAATTGAAAGAAACAGGCTTCATTAGAAATGCTCTAAATGTAGATGTTGAGAATCCAAATTTCCAGAAAGTAGTCAACACTTTTGATCGGAATAAAACATATTTTGTGTATTGCAGATCTGGTATAAGAAGTTTCGAAGCCATGGAAATCATGCAGAATATGGGTTTCAAAAAATTGGTCATGTTAGAAGGGGGAATTTTAAGCTGGACAGATCAAAATATGCCTTTTTTCAAATTTTAAAATAATATATCATGTACAAATTAGTTCTTTTACTACTGATCGCAACATTTTTTTCGTGTAAAAACACCCCAGAACAAAAAGTAGATACGACCTATACTTCCGAATTTAAGAGCAAAGCTGGTATGGAAGTCATTCAGTTTCATTCAGAGCACCGATGTCAAACATGTGTGAAAATAGAAGAGCAGGTACTTACGGCTATAAAACCTTATGAAAATCTTCCCTTTAAATTAGTCAATGTAGATGACAGTGCAAATGAAGATTTTTCCAAAATATTTGAAGCGTCGGGAACTGCATTATTTCTCTACGATGCTGCATCTGGAAAAAAGGTAGAACTAACCGATTTTGCATTTATGAATGCCTTTGAAGATGAAAAATTCATCAAAGGATTACAAAAAGAAATAGATCAGTTTTAGATCAATATTACTACTAAAAATAATACAAAATTAAAATGAATAATAGAATGCCAGCATACCTTATATTCCTACTTTTAACTTTTGGTAACACGATGGTCAATAGTCAAAACGTCATTGCTGTCTCAAACATGAAGAAGGTAATGATGGGGCTAGATCTTTCATCCCACTTTAATTGGGATACTTTGGACACAAAAAACTTATATGGACTTAGCCCGTTAGGAAGAATCGAAGGGGAAATTTCAGTGATTGATGGTCGATTTTATGTATCTTCTGTAGATGACAAAGGTAATTTTTCTACAAAATATGACAAAAATAATCAATCTCCTTTTGCAGTTTATGCTTATGTCTCAGATTGGATAACCATAGAAGTGAAAGATTCCATACATAATCAAGATGCTTTACAAACCATCGTGGAGAAACAAGCATCTATTTTAGGGATCAACACAGAAAAACCTTTTCCATTTTTAATTACTGGTTTGTTTGATACTGTTGATTTTCATATCATAAATAAACCTGAATCAGAAATAGAACATAACCATGATTTGCACAATAAAGCTAAAGTTCACTTTGAACAATCTGATATTTCTGGTCAATTATTAGGATTTTATTCATTACATCATGAGGGTGTATTTACCCATCGTGGTAGTTATGTTCATATTCATTTCGTTGATGATGCAGCAACAGTAACAGGTCATCTCGAAGACATATCCATCTTTCGACCTTTTAAAATGAAGCTACCTATTTACAAGTAATTTTATTCATATTTAAATCATACAAAATGAAATCTTTAAAATTTATCCCTTTTTTAAGTGTTGTATTTATGACTTTATGCGCAAATATTTCTTTTGCTCAAACTACCTCAAAGCCTGGCATAGAAATCATACAGTTTCACTCAGAACACAGGTGTGTCACTTGCCTAAAGATAGAAGAGCTCACCAAAGAAACACTAAAGTCTTATACAGGTATGCCATTCAAATTGGTCAATGTAGATGATGCAAAAAATGAAAAAATGGCTGAACAGTTTGAAGCAGCAGGTACTGCAGTTTTTATCTATAATCCCAAGACTGGAAAGAAAAAGGATATGACCGATTTTGCCTTTATGAATGCTGGTGACAAAGCCAAATTTATTGCAGGTTTGAAGAAGGAGATCAATCAATTTTAATTCATCAGTTTTAATTCTCAATTCCTAATTCAAAATTCGTAATTTATATCAATGGATTGGTTAAATAATCTCGCACAGAACAGCGAAACACCCGTTATTGCTGCATTTGCACTAGGACTGCTTACGGCTGTCAGTCCTTGTCCTTTGGCAACAAATATCACGGCTACAGCTTACATAGCTAAAACAATTGAGAGTAAAAAACAGGTAATCCTTAGTGGACTGCTGTACACGCTCGGCAGATTGACATCCTACACAGCGATAGGTGCATTGATCTATTTTGGATTCAGTAAGTTTCAGGTGGCTAAATTATTTCAGGGCAATGGAGAGAAATTTCTTGGTCCTGTTATGATCATCATAGGTTTGGTCATGCTCGATGTGATCAAACTCAATTTCCTGACCAAAGGAAATCTTACAGAGCGACTATCAGAACGATTTAAAGATCGTGGCTTATTGGGTTCATATCTCTTGGGGGCAATCTTTGCCTTGGCATTCTGTCCTTATAGTGGTGCCTTGTTTTTTGGCATGTTGATACCCATGACCTTAGCTGCTGATGCAGGACTTCTATTACCAATTGTTTTTTCATTGGGTACCGGCATTCCGGTCATTATCTTTGCGTTTGTGATAGCATACAGCATCGAAAAATTAGGTACTTACTTTAATGCCATTACCAAAGTAGAAAAAGTGATGCGTGTAGTGGCTGGACTAGCTTTTATCATCACAGGTTTGTATTATTTGAATATTTATTTGAAGGTAATATGATTCGTTTATAATTTGCAAATATAATTCAAACGGTATCTTGCCTTAACGGACAATAAATACATATATAGAATGAAAACCAAAACAGCACTCTTTTTAGAACTTTGGATAGAAGCTCGTACCCGTTTTTATAACCAATTGGAAAACATATCATCTTCAGATTTAACCAAAAAATTACCTCCATCCGTAAATAGTGTCGGATTTCTCATTCGCCATATAAGTGATGTCGAGTTGCTATTTGCTAAAAATGTATTTGGCGCGGCAGAAATAAAAGTGAGTGCCAAAACAGTCATTGATAAATATGACACAGGCGAATGGACAGATTTAGAAAGCCTAAATGAATATGTAAATTTTTCCTTTGAAAAATTAAAAGAAATTGTAGCTTCCCAAACGGACGAAGATTGGGAAACCACCATAACTACCAAAGAATTTGGCACAAAAACCAAAGCAGAAGCCTTCGGAAGAATAGTGTCGCATACCACCTATCACGCAGGACAAATGGCCATTGTGCTCAAATATGGTTTCTAACCTCAAATATTATCCACCACCACCTTATAGGTAGGATCTTCGAGTACATTCACATCTATAATCTCTTCTGCATTTTTAAGTAGCAAAAGACAATCTTTGCTCAAATGTCGAAGGTGTACTTTTTTACCCAGTTTGTGGTACCGTTCGGTGATTTTATTGAGTGCATCTATGGCTGACATATCTACCACTCTACTTTCTGCAAAGTCGATAATCACTTCTTCAGGATCGTTGATGACATCAAATTTCTCATTGAATAATGTCACAGAACCGAAGAATAATGGCCCATATATTTCATAATGTTTGATGCCTTTGTCATCGGTATATTTTCTAGCCCTAATACGCTTGGCATTGTCCCATGCAAATACCAAGGCGGCTATGATCACTCCGATAATAACTGCCAATGCGAGATTGTGCAAAAATACAGTTACTAAAGTCACTACCACCATGACGAAGATATCTGATTGCGGCATTCTTTTGAAGGTCTTGAGACTTGCCCACTCAAAAGTTCCGATAGCGACCATGATCATAAGACCTGTCAAAGCTGCCATTGGAACTTTTTCTATCAATGATGAGCCGAACATCACAAATATGAGCAACATCACAGCAGCTACGATACCCGATAGTCTTGCTCTAGCACCATTCGATACATTGATAAGACTTTGGCCGATCATCGCACAGCCACCCATTCCTGAAAACAAACCAGAAAGGATGTTGGCAGCGCCTTGTGCTACTGCTTCTTTATTGCCACGTCCACGGGTTTCTGTGATTTCATCTACGATATTAAGTGTAAGCAAACTTTCTATCAGTCCCACACCTGCTACAATGGCTGCATAGGGAAATATCAAGGTCAAGGTCTCCCAATTAAACGGTATATTTGGAATGTGAAACGGCGGGAAACCACCCTGTATGGATGCGATGTCACCTACTGTTTTTGTATCAATGTCAAAGGCAGTCACTAACCCGAAAACGGTAAGAATGGCTGCAAGTGATGCAGGAATGACTTTTGTTATTTTTGGCAATCCCCAGATAATGATCATGGTAAGAAAGACCAATCCAAGGAGAATAAACAATGTATTGCCTGTCAACCAATCACCAGACACATCTTTAAATTGGTCTAGTTGTGACATAAATATTATAATGGCCAGACCATTGACAAAGCCGAATATCACAGGATGCGGCACTAGTCGAATGAGTTTGCCCATTCTAAGAAAACCAGCTGCCAACTGTATCAATCCAGCAAGTATTACGGTTGCAAATATATATTCTACGCCATGAGATTTTGCCAATGTGACCAACACTACAGCCACAGCGCCAGTAGCACCTGATATCATGCCTGGTCTTCCCCCAAAAATGGATGTGATCAGTCCCATCATAAATGCAGCATATAAGCCAGTAAGTGGAGACAACCCTGCTATCATCGCAAATGCTACCGCTTCGGGCACCAAGGCAAGGGCAACGGTAAGACCTGAAAGCACTTCCGTTTTGTAGTCCACTTTTTGTTTGAAGTCAAAGAAATTTAAGTATTGAGTCATGTTTATAATTGTTTGATTTTATGTTTTAAAATAATTTAACTTATGCCAGTCATAATGCGGTCAATGCAAATTATACCATGTGATACTATGCAATTGTGCAATAGATGGTTAGGCAAAATGATTATAATGAAAAAATGACTTGGTTTAATACAACAGTACAAATATTTTAGCAATATTTACTGTTGATATTTTATTTGTCCTATGATGTAAAGGCTACATTTCGCTATGTTTTTGATACAATTTGACCGTAGTACCAAATTAAAGATAACGCAAAGTTAAATTTATATTTTGAAATTGATAAACAAATGGACGATAAAAGAAATAATATATTGGTATTTTGAATACAAGTATCTTTTATTAGTTTGGATGTAAAATTAAAAAATAAATCATAGCAAAGAGAATTCTGCAGATTGAGATGATGCAAAAATAGCCTCCATCCTACGGCACACTTCACTCCTTCATTCATTGCGTTTGCTACATTTCACGATGTTCCCATTACGCTGCACTCCATTCACTCATACATTCAGAGAGCCTACGGATTCCCGCAGCATAAGTATCATTGGCCCTGCTCATCCATGCTAGGTCTGATGTAGGGGAATGTCAGCTCTACTCATTATCCTACCTATGCCATTCCACCTACTACAGTCCTGGCATACAAACCCAAAGTGCCATGATACCCATGCTTTAATGCTCGGCTTCTTTTAGTCCCCGTTTCAAATTGGATGTAGTCAAAAAATATATCACGTATCATGTAGCAAAGGTACAGGGACTGCATCTGACACAAGAAGTACCGCAAATGCTCTGATAATATGAAGTGCTAAAATATATTGTGGAATGTTTTTGAATAGATCAAGGCGAAAAACGCAGGCAAACTAGGAAAGTTTGTTGAGGCTTTTCAACGCAGAGATATTCAAAAACAAACG
>CAMBRK010000013.1 GCA_945870185.1 Aureispira sp. CCB-QB1
CCTGCCGGCAAGGCAGGGTTCACTTCGTCAAAGGCTTTGCCTTTGGTGCTTTGCACTTCACTACGTTCATTTCGCTTGTTTTTTGAACGATTTCCCAGACCAATAGCCGCCTTTAAATTGAACGATTCTGACTTTTTCAGCAGGCCCTAAATAGGTTTTCTCATCTCTGTGTGATTACCAATGACAATTTTTGATGTAGAAATGTTGGGAAGAAACCCTTTTTTTGGTCTCAAATTTTTGAAAATACTAATTTGACAAAGTAGAACTCGTCAGTTTTTTTTAACACATTACATCAAGATAAATTTCAGATAGCATCATTTGCTCATTTATCGTCTCGATCATGAATACATCATCTATCGATTGGTAATCTCTCAGCAGCCAACTATTATCATCATTTCTTGTGTATTTCTCTACTCTTATGGTTTGTGAGTCTATTAAAATATACTCCTTTAGCGATTCTATATCCCGATATAAAGTGAATTTTTGGCCTTTGTCATAGTTTCTCGTAGATTTTGACAAGATCTCGATGATCACTGATGGATTGGTTATCGTGTCCATAGTATCATCTGTAGTTTCGGGTTTTCCGCAGATGATACTGATATCAGGATAGGTGTATAGTGAATTGTTGGGAATATGTATTCTGAGATCACTACCAAATGGCTGACACTTTTTTCCCTTTAATTTTGCACACAATTCACCATAAGTATTTTTAAATATCATATTATGTGGCAACGACGCACCACTCATGGCAAAAATCTCTCCACCATAATACTCATGTTTGTCTAATGCTGCTCTCTCAGCTTCTAGATACTGCTCTTGAGTAATGAATTTTGTTTCTGGAAGTCCCATAAATGATGAATTTGTCTGCAAATATAAGGGTTTTGTGCTAAAAATGTAGCATTAACTATTTTCCTAGTTCTCTTACATTTAGCATAGAGACATTTGTAAATGTGCACATATAATCTTTTTAATGCCCATCTTTACCAATCCTTCTTCACTCTACCACTCTTACCGTCGATCCGACGAAGTTTTTGATGTACTTTTTTCTCTTCATTATCCATGATTTCTAGGAGTTGGCGTGCTTCATCTTTGGACATATTTTTGTCATTTTTAGGCTTGTCTTGACCTTGCTGCTCTTTTTGATTTTGGTCGTCTTGATTTTGGTCTGACTTGTTTTTATCGTCCTGATCTTTTGGGTTTTGATCTTTATTTTGTTGGTTTTGATCCTTATTATCCTGATTTTCTTTTTCTTGATCTTTCTTTTGCTGATCTTTTTGTTGTTGTTGCATTTGTTGTTTCAAGGCTTTACGGGCCAAGGCCATATTTTCTTTGGTATTCACATCTGAGGGGTCATTTTTTAGGGATTGCTTGTACGCCGCTATACTTTCCTTATATTTTTCAGATTTATAAAGTGCGTTGCCTTGATTGTGGTATATTTTTGCTTTTTCCTGTGGAGTTTGTGCTTTGTTTGCAGCGTCTTGATATTTTTTTACAGCTTCATCGTATCTTTCTTGTAGTATTAAGGTATTACCTAAGTTATAGGATGATTTAGTATTGGCTTTCTTTTCGTCTGCTTTTCTATATTCAGTTTCAGCCTGATTGAATTTGCCAAAACCGTACAGCATGTCGCCATCTCTAAGATGCTTATGTGCTGACTGAGAATGGGCTACATGGGCGCATACCATGATAAAACTCAATAAAATATTAATTTTTAAAGTCATACTGTTTTAACTTTAAAATCATGAAAAAAATAAACCATTATAAGAAGTAAGGCTATAGCTAAAAAATATTGGTAAAAACTCCTATACTCTGTAAATGATTTAATCTCTACTGTTCTTTTTGACATTTTTTCTAATTGGGTATTGACATCCGCTACAATGTCAGCAATATTATCATCCAATCTGTAGTACTGCCCTTTTCCTTTGTCGGCTATATCCGTGAGTAAAGACTCATTGATGGCTGACTTTACAGGATTACCTTCATCATCCACTTTATACTCTTCACGTCCTTCCTTGACAACTGGAACCAAGGCACCTTCAGTAGTACCCACGCCTATGGTAAAAATATTCCATCCTGCATCAGCCGCCTTATCAGCTTGACTCAGCGCATTATCATCGTGATCTTCTCCATCTGAAAGGATGATCAAAGCTCTTTGATGGTCATCTTTGACACTCCGCATAGCCAGATCAATGGCTTCCCCTATTGCTGTTCCTTGAGTACCGGCCATACCAGGATTGGCTGTTTTTGCAAATAGTTCTGCTGCTGCATAATCTGAGGTCAAAGGCATCTGCAAATACGCTCCACCCGCAAATAAAATAAGCCCTAATTGATCTCCTTTTCTCGCTCTGATGATTTCTGAAATCAACCTCTTGGCTTTTTCCATTCTAGATGGACTGATGTCCGTAGCATTCATACTATTGGAGATGTCGAGTGCGATCATAATGTCGCTTTTCTCTACTTTTTGTTTTTCTTTTTTAAGCCCATATTGAGGATTGATCCAAGCCAAGATTAAAAAAAATAAAGCGAAGCCCAAGACTAATGATTTTTGAAAGGTTTGTGTTTTATGCCTTATCAACTTGTCGAAAAGGTGGTTTGAAGCAAAGGATGCCCTTTGAGATTTTTGTTTTCTGTAAGTCCACCACATCCATGCTGCCACCAAAGGCAAGATCCATAATATATAAAAACCCGTACTATCTTCCCATCTGAACATCCACATATTTATGAGTTTAGCGTCCTGAAAACGGTGTTTTGTAATAAGAATGCCATCAAAAGCAGTACAAATCCTGGAATCAAAAAGAATCTAAATTGATCTTTATATCTCTTGAATACATTGACTTCTATTTCGGTTTTTTCGAGACGATCTATCTCGGTGTATATATTTTCTAAGCTTTGTCTATCTATGGCTCTGAAATATTTTGCTGATGTCATTTCTGCTATGTTTTGTAATAATTCAGTATCGATTTCTACCTTGGCCATACCAAAAAGATACTCTCCATTGAATCCTCGGTTGATCGGAGACATAGCGTGGCCCATGGTACCCACAGCGATGGTATATACTTTGACATCATATTCTCTGGCTATTTCGGCAGCAGTGGTCGGCTGGATGTAGCCTGCATTATTCACTCCATCGGTGAGTAAGATGATGATTTTGGATTTTGCATCAGAATCTTTAAGTCTATTGACCGCAGTCGCCAAGCCCATCCCAATAGCAGTTCCATCGGTAAGCATACCTACCTGCAAGCCCGTGAGAAAATCTTGGAGTATATTATGATCTGTAGTTAATGGGCATTGTGTAAAAGCTTCGCCAGAAAAGACCACTAAACCTATCCTATCATGGATTCTTTTGGATATAAACTCTTTGGCTACTGATTTGCTGACTTCTAGTCTGTCTGGATCAAAGTCTTTAGACAGCATGCTACTGGAGAGATCCATCACCATCATGATATCTATACCTTCAGCTTTAACCTTTTCTTCTTTCAGACTGAGTTGGGGTCTTGCCATGGCTATGATGAGCAAGGTCGTGGCGGCAATATATAGACTGGGTACATAAGGAAACAAGCTTTCCTTCCAGGATCGTTTTGAAGGTAGCCCACTCAAGTCCGACATCGTTATGACCGATAGTGTAGGTCGTCCAGAAAAGTATCTATACCAAATCATCCAAGGTACGATTGCCAATAATAGCAACCACCAAGGTGATGCAAAATGAAAATTGGAGAGGTAATCTATCATGATTCAGCAGTTTTTTGAGGATAGATATTTTTAGTATTGATCACAAAATCTACTGCTTTATCCATAAAAATTTGATGAATGTTCTCATCAGGTGTTGCTTTGGCAAATTTGACTAAGTCGGCAACCTTCAATATTTCTTTGAGATTATCTTTGTATTGTTGGTCAAAATCCGTTGATTTCAATTGAGCAATAATCTCGTCCGTCGTCATCTCTAGCGCATCGAAAACGTAGCGATCTTCGAGATAAGTTCTGATGATTTCAGTCAATGAAGATTGATATTCTTTGATATACCCTTGCTGCCACAGTTGTTTTGTTTTTAGCACAGTAAGGGCTTCCATAGCTTTTTCGTCAGCAGTAGGTAAGATGATAGGTTCCTGATATATGGGTGTATTTTCTTGGTTTTTCTTCCTTTTATAGAAATAGTAACCTATACCAGCAAGTGCCAATGCCACAAGAAATCCATATATATATTTAAGATAGTCAGAAATGTTGGCTTCTTCTATCATGATGTCCTTGATCGGGTGCAATGCTAGTGAATCCGATAGCATTTTTTCAGTTACTTGTATGTTTAAGATTTGACCATTTACGGGTAAAAAATCTACATTAGGATCTGCTATGACCTCGGGTCCTGGTATACTAAAAGCGCCTTCGTTATATATGGCGATGGTCATTGTATTTTGGATTTTTCCATCGGGAGCGCCATTTAGATTTGCTGTAGGGATGATCATTGGGTCAGCCGATGAAGGTTTCCAGGTGCCATAATCCAAAATTTCTAAATCAGCAAACTTTTCAAATCTAAGCGTATCTTTGATGTAGTTCAGATTCTGAATTTTTTTAAAGATATTTAGATCGATGTTTTTTGCTTTTGAAGTAGCAGGAACGCTAATTTTTATATATAATGTTATGGGATCTCCAATTAAAGCAACCTCTTTTTCTAGAGTAACAGAGGAAGTAGCCTGCTGAGCTACAAGACCATAGCATAGAAAACTGATGATTAAAGATAGGAACCAGGATGTAAGTTTATTTTGCTCTGACATCATTATCTTTTGCTTCTTCTTTTAAAAAATACTTGTAATGCTTTGATATAGTCATCTTCAGTAGAAACATGGATGGTGTCGGCTTTAGACCTTGAAAAAGTTTCTTTAAAAGCGATGTCTTTTCGAACAAATGCTTTGAGCCAATGTGCTCTAACCGTTCTATCCGAGGTATCTATGATTCTTTTGATTCCTGTTTCTGCATCTACAGCGTGTATCAAGCCTACATCAGGCAATTCGCGTTCTTTTTGATCCGTGATTTTAATTCCAATGACATCGTGTTTTTTAGCCGTGATACTGAGTGCTTGTTCATAGTTGGAGTCATAAAAGTCAGAAAGTATGAAGGAAATACTTCTTTTTTTCTCGATATTACTTAGGTAAATCAATGCTTCGGAAAGATTGGTCTGGCATTTTTTTGGTGTAAAATTGACCAGCTCCCTGATGATGCGCAACATATTTTGATTTCCTTTTTTGGGAGGTAAGTATTTTTCTACATGATCTGAAAAAAGTATAGCACCTACTTTGTCATTATTGCTTATAGCTGAAAAAGCGATTACACCAGCAATTTCCGTCATCAGATCACTTTTGAAAGCTGATATCGTACCAAAGTAAGAAGATGCAGATACATCGACCAAAAGCATAACGGTGAGTTCTCTTTCTTCTTCGAAAACTTTGATGTGAGGGCCTCCGGTTCTGGCAGTAACATTCCAATCTATATTGCGAACATCATCGCCATATTCATATTCTCGTACTTCACTGAAAGACATACCCCTTCCTTTGAAAGCCGAGTGATACTCTCCCGAGAAAATATGTTTGGTCAAGCCTTTGGTCTTGATTTCAAGTTTTCTGACCTTTTTTATGATTTCAGATGCATCCATCAGTTTACAGATGTTCCTTTGATTAAATATTTGTTTTTTAGATTTTGTGCTACCGTATCAAAAGAGATAATGATTTCTTTTTCACCATAGATACTGCTGAATTCTGTTTTGAAAGATATACCTTCTAATTTTAAAGTGACGTGTTCAAAAAGTTGAGTTTTTACCCACTCTTTTATTTCAGGATTCCAATTCATCTCTTTTTTCTTTGCAGAAATTACATTTTTGAAAAAGTCGCCAGCATTAAAATCTTTCATAAATACGTCTTGAAGGGTTAATTCTTTTCCTGATTTGATGTCAAATATAAAAGGTATTTTTTTAGTTTTTGCTTGAAGGGAGCTTTGCAGATAGATGGTACCTGAGATGATATCTTTTTGGAATAAATCCACTTCTACCCATCCTTCAGCAAATTGTATCCACCGTTCTTTAGTTCCAATATTTTCTGGTTTAAATTTCCTGAATGTTTCTAAACTTTCGTCCACATAATCCTTAATATTTTTTTCCATCCAAGTATCAAACCTTTTATTTCCCAAAACTGGTTTTTGAACCATAAATCTAGAGTGATAGTCAGCGTATTCGTAACATTCAAAATCTAGGGCGGCTTCAGCCTTAAGTATGCTTGCCACTTCATATCCCGATTCATCTAAGTTGACCAAGCTCACTTTGCTCAAGTCAGCGGTATCTATGACCAGATTTTTATTACGCAATGTAGCAATGTTATTTTTGAGCACCAGAACTTCTACTCTATTATCTTTTGTGGGGAAAAGATCCTTGGTAACCAGACTGTCAACTTTTATATTTAACAGATACAATTCGTCTAGTCTGCTGATGTGTAAGCTTATGGATTTATTTTCTATTTTTCCGGTATAGATTCTTTGCCAATTATGTAAGTGGCAGCGGTACTTTTGGGTGATATCAAATCCATCCACAAATGAAAGATTCATAGGTAAATGAATACTTTTATCCGTATTCGTCCAAATGCCAGAAAAATTATGCCCATCATATCTACCAAAAATAAAACCTGATGCTCTAAAATCTGGGGTCATTTCTACCAACTTGAGTTCGTGGTTGTTATCAATTCCTTCAAAGAAAAATGTGGTACCCGAATTTTTCAGAGTATATAAGCCCTTACAAATGTGACCATCAGTGCCTATAATCATATCTATCATATGTTTGCCATCCAGTGTGCCGCTCAAGGTATTGATCCACAAATCTTTAATGTTTGCAGGGAACAGCGCTCTTACGTCTGACCTACTGAAGGTATGCTGAGCAGTAATAGAAAATGTGGTCAGTATTATGCATAATAAAGACAAGAATATACCTAAGGCTTTTCTATGTATTGCTCTGAAAATCATCTTAATTATGGAACAGCAATCGTATTGATGATCTTGGTAATGATTTCTTCTTGAGTGACGTTTTCTGCTTCTGCTTCATAACTCAGACCTATACGATGTCTCATGATATCTTTGGCTACATTTCGGACATCATCAGGTATTACATAGCCTCTTCTTTGCATAAATGCGTGAGCTTTTGCCGCTATAGCAAGATTTATAGATGCTCGCGGGGAAGCTCCATAACTGATCAGGGGCTTTAGTTCTGAGAGTTTAAATTTTTCTGGATTTCTGGAAGCAAATACAATATCCAGGATGTAATTTTCAATTTTTTCATCCATGTAAACTTTCTTTACGGAATGTCTAGCTTTGATGATGGTTTGTGGTTGGATAACAGGATTTATTTTTTGGGTGGTTTCGCCAGAAAGATTTCTACGGATGATCATTTTTTCTTCTTCGCGCTCTGGATAAGTAATATTGACCTTGAGCATGAATCTATCTACTTGAGCTTCAGGAAGCGGATAAGTACCTTCTTGTTCTATGGGGTTTTGGGTTGCTAATACCAAAAAAGGCTCTTCCAATTTATGGGTTTCTTTGCCTATGGTAACTTGTTTTTCCTGCATGGCTTCAAGCAGTGCAGCTTGAACTTTGGCGGGTGCCCGATTGATTTCATCTGCCAAAATAAAATTTGCAAAAATAGGTCCTTTTCGTACCGAGAATTCATTTTTGCCCGGATTGTATATCATGGTTCCTATGATATCAGAAGGCAATAAATCTGGAGTAAATTGTATTCTGCTGAAATCCGCATTAATGGCATTAGCTAGCGTTTTTATAGCCAATGTTTTGGCAAGACCAGGTAGACCTTCGAGTAATACATGTCCTTCGGCTAGAAGTCCCAGCATTAATCGGTCTATCATATGCTTTTGCCCTACGATAACCTTGGATGTTTCCTGATTCAGTGCTTCCATAAATGCACTGTCGATATATATTTGCTGATTTAATGCCTCGATATCTATGGATGTCTGCATAACTTTACTGTTTTATTTTAGAAAATGACTTTGTTGAAAAAAATGGTACTTTTTAGATCATCTAAACTTGATTTACCATTTTAGATCGAATGAGATATTTTGTAAAAGATGCAAATATCAGAAAAATTAATGGATAAAGCTCGATTTCTCTGTCAGATTTGCTACAAGTCTTTTAATTAGTACCTTATTCAGGGAGCAAAATTAAGTAGTCAATTTTTCGAAAACGTACAGCCAACTGGTTTTTAACAAAATCTTAACCAGAGGCAAAGGTCAGACTTTCTAGCTATGTTGACTATTTTATAAATTTATATTGTTGGATAAATCTAGGATGATTGGATAATGGGTGTACTAAATTTATTTTTATTAATATTTTACTTCATGATTAAAAGAGTTCCAAACAGAGCATATGCAAAATATTGCTATTTCTGCAATATCTCTTTATCTTTGCAGTTTATAAGTAAATGAAAGATGATTAAAAACCTTGTTTGTGTATTGATGACCTGTTGTCTTACTATCACTGTAATATGGGGTCAAAAGAAGGACACATTGGATTATTTTGTAAAGCCGATGGGATTTTATGGTTATAAAGTTAATCAGAAAGAAGTCTCCCCAAAGGAATTTTATTATACTTATTCAAAAGATGCCACCACTATCGATGACTTTAAAGCTGGTAAATTCAATACTACTGTAGGTACTATATTGACTTATACGGGAGGATTTATGTTGGGTTGGCAGCTAGGAGATATGATTTTTAAAAAATCAAATAACTATAATTTTGCTTACGTCGGTGCAGGCTTACTAGCTATAGGAATACCTATGGCATGGGTAGGACAAAATAAGAGTACTAAGGCGCTGGTCAGTTTTAATGCTAGTGATCCAATATTAACGCCCGAAGTGTTTTCGCATCCAATGGGAGTACAAGAAGAGCCGCAATCCAATTTTCAATATCGGGTTCAAAATTCTTGCTATATTGTCAGGGTTCCAGTGTCAGGAACCAAGATCCATTATTATAATTCAAAGCTGAAGGAAGTTGGATTGAGTACTTCGAGTAAAGACCGCTATCAAGGTGAGTTGGAAGCAACAATCAAGGAAAATATGGACCATACGCTATTGTTGCAAAACACTTTTGAGTCACTATTTAATTTCGAGCATGTATATTTTTTGCCAGATTCTAGCTTTAAATCGTTTGTAGCAGGTCAAAAAACCGGATTTATCAACGCATCGGGAAAAATGGATTTAAGTTTGACTTGTCCACACCAAGAACAGTATTTTATTATTGCAGGAAAGCATAAAGAACAACTTTTGTTTTTGGACAACAATCTCCTGAAATTAGAACCACCATATCCTTACAGGAAGAATATATTTTTACCAGTTTTTAAAATGATACTGAACAGAAAAGGATATATAGAAACGCAAGTAAAATATTTTAATTCCAAGCTTAATCCGTCAGATATTAAATGATAATGGTTACCAATACATTAAATATAAAAAATGTTATCTTTATTGTTATCCTGACAGTTGTACTCGGATGTAAAAATGATAGTCAACGAGTAACACCCAAAACTCAGGATGTCAATGAAATAAAACCTAAAGAATCGCTAGACACTGGGATCAGTGAAAACAATGTTCAGGAAGATGTGCCCGAACCAATGGAAATCAAAACTGAAAAATCAAAGTCAGTAGATGAAAGTTCTTGGTCGGAACTCACCGCGGAAGATGGATATACTTTAGATATTAAATATGCTACAACAGATAATTTTACTAAAAAGATAATCTACGATTGTGCCAAATGCTACCTTAGACCTGAAGCTGCAGAAAAACTACAAGCTGTTCAATTAGCGCTTAAAGAAAAATTTGGATATAGGATTAAGCTGTTTGACTGTTTTAGGCCGCGACCTTTTCAGCAGCGATTATGGGATATTATGCCTGATCCTAATTATGTAACGCCACCTCATAAAGGATCTATGCACAGTCGTGGTATGGCTGTGGATCTTACTTTAGTGGATCAAAGTGGTAAGGAATTGGATATGGGAACAGAATTTGACTTTTTTGGTCCTGAAGCACATCAAGGATACAATCACTCCGATGCGGTCAAGCGCAATAGATGGATCCTCAAAAGTACCATGGAAAAACACGGTTTTGGGTCTATCAGGACGGAGTGGTGGCATTACAGTTACAAAGGAAAGTCCTGGCCACTGGATGAATGGGTTTGGGAATGTGAGTGAGAACGAAGGATTTGAGTTGTGAACAACTTGCATGATTTGTTTAGGAAATCTTTTAAGCCCTCGGTTTATTTGAATTTTAGAATGTACATATCAAAAAATGAATGATTTTAAAAAAAAATATTTCAAAAAAGTTTATGATGATATCGAAAAATATGGATTTCATATCACATATGTTATTGAAGAATTAAAGTTTACACCATTTGGGTACTCAACAGGAATTTATAAAAACTTCAGAATTCCAGAAATAATTATTTCCGGACTTCCATACGGACTTACAAATGCTTTAATTGATAATTATGTAGAGAGATTTAAGTTTAAAGAAGTTCCAATAAACCAAAATATCGATGACTTAATTGATCGATTTCCAATTTATTTTATAGAAGTTGATAATAGTTTGCTAACTGAATACACATTAAGTTCTTATAAATTTTATCAAGATAATGAATTCAAATATTTACAGTTAATATTTCCTGACTTAAATGGTTTTTTTCCTGATCATTCGGAATATGAATATGACCAAAAGATTTTTAATAAATAAAAACTGTTACTAAAAAAATAGTTGTTCATTTTTCGGTTGTCGCACAGCATGGAACAAATGTACCTTTGCATTAATTTTAATTAAATAGCATCATCTTTAAAATGCAAGGGCTTATTAAATCAATCAAAACTCATTAATCCATGGAATTGACAAAAGAAATCATGTATCAAGCCATAGTAGAAAAAGACACATCTTTTGAAGGTGTCTTTTTCACAGCTGTTAAAACAACAGGTATTTTTTGCCGACCATCCTGTACAGCCCGCAAGCCCAAGATTGAAAATGTTGAATTTCTGAAATCTTCAAAAGATTGCATTCTTAAAGGTTATAGGGCTTGTAAAGTTTGTAAACCTTTAGAGTCATTAAATCATACTCCCTTAGCATTTCAGCGAATCATTGACGAATTTACAGATAGTCCGGCTTTAAAATTAAAAGATTACGACTTAAAACAAAGAGGAATAGAACCTAGTCAAATCAGAAGATGGTTTTTGAAAAACCATGGAATTACTTTCCAAGCCTATCAAAGATTGGTAAGAATAAACACAGCATTTAAAAAAATACAAAATGGAGAAAGTATTACCCACACCGCTTACGATACAGGCTTTGATTCTTTAAGTGGTTTTGGCGACAGTTTTAAAAATATTTTTGGCGTATCTCCCAAGAACGGAAAACAACAAAATGTTATTGATCTCCAACGAATGGAAACACCTTTGGGAACGATGATTGCTTGTGCTACCCATGAAGGAGTTTGTCTGTTGGAATTTAGCGACAGAAAAATGCTTGAAACCGAATTGAAATCGATTGCTAAAATCTTGAACGCAACTATCATTCAAGGAAATAACGGACATTTTGACCCATTAGAAAAGCAATTGAACGAATATTTTGCAGGGAAAAGAAAAACGTTTGATATTCCATTACATACTCCTGGGTCTGAATTCCAGAATATTGTTTGGGCGGAATTAAAAATGATTCCTTACGGGAATACTAGGTCATATAAAGAGCAAGCTTTAGCCATTGGGAAACCTGAAAGTGTCAGAGCTGTAGCCCATGCCAATGGTATGAACAGGATTTCTATTTTAATACCTTGCCATCGAGTTATTGGTTCAGACGGACACTTAACAGGATATGGTGGCGGACTTTGGCGTAAGCAATATTTGTTGGAATTGGAGCGCAAAAATGTCGACTAGAAATGTATTCACTAAAGTAATGCTGATTGTTTTTATTAAGATATAATCTTGGTTAATCTTCCAAAATCACAATCTCTGTCCGTCGATTATACTTATGGTCAGATTCTTTACACACTACATTGTCTTTACAGTGATTTCTAGGTTTGCTTTCGCCATATCCTTTGATTTCTATTCGGGACTCCTCAATGCCAGAAGTGATGAGGTAGTTTTTTACCGCATCTGCTCTTTTGATACTGAGTTGTAGATTGTACGCTGATGTACCTCTGCAATCCGTATGCGATTCTATACGTATTGTGATGTCTTCTTTTTTGTGCATTATATTACTGAGGATATCGAGTTCAGACACTGCATCCTTAGCTACAGCCGAACTATTGTAGTCAAAGTATATATTTTCAAATATTAAAATATCACCTGCTTTTGTATTTAGAATGACTGTTTCTTTATCCGATGGAAGTTTTGGAGCATCTTCGTCACTTGATTCGCTACGCTCAACTTCCAGTTCATCTATTTCATCATTATTGGCCATAAGATCTACGGGTTCCATGACCATGTTGAATTGTTCACCAAAGGCATTGTAGTCATAGATAACTGTTATTGGGTTAAAGCCCTCAGCCTCTAAATTTACGAGATATTTTTGATCTTTTTTTAGCATCATGGCAGCCTTTCCATCAGTATCTGTAGAAAAAGAAGGATAAGGTTGTCCTTTTTTAGGGGTTAGTTTTAATACCAATTCGCTGGCGTCTCTACCAGATAACATATCCACATTGTATCCGGACATGGTGTACTGATTAATGTCTACTGCCAATGGAGTAAGTTTTATTTTTACTTTTTCTATAGGGGAGAGCGTAAGCTTATCCATTACGGTAAGATAGGTTGTGACCATGGTATTGGCATCCTTTCCAAAGAGTGGCATAGTCGAATCAAATCTATAAATATCATCCTTTCCTTTACCGCCAGGACGGTTACTTGCAAAATATCCCGATTTAAAGTTTTCTCTAACGATAAGTCCTAGATCGTCGTAGGTCGAATTTAGTGGAGACGGAAGAAGTTCAGCATTGGTCCATTCGCCATTTTCTAGTTGGGACACATACATATCTAATCCGCCCAATCCGCCTGGTCTATCAGATGCATAAATCAAGATGGAATCGTTGAGCAAAAAGGGAAAAACTTCATTGTGTGATGAATTGATCTTATCTCCGAGTCCGATGATTCCAACCCAACCTTTGCCATCAAAATACGCTGTATAAAGGTCCATCTTTCCATTGCCGTTTGGCTTGCTCGACGAAAAAATCATTTTTGATCCGTCAGTAGCAAGGGTAGGGTGGCACATGTGATAATTTTTGACATTAACATCTATGGGTTTAACCTCGGGTTTTGATACATTGAGATCGGCTGTGAGTATCCTGAGAAAGAAGGTATCTTTTTCTACGTTATTGACTTTTATCTTTTCTTTTACAGACCTTGTCAGAAACATTTTATTTTTTTGCAGATCATAGGTCATCGGTCCTTCATGCAGAGCAGAGTTTATTTTTTTGTGATAAGGTATTTTAGAGATCAACGTATTATCTAAGCTGACATCACTATATCCTATCTGAAAATAGGATTCATCAATTTTGGGATCAAATAACTTACCTTTATTATCAGTATATAGAAAAGCAATTTTGTCCCCCATAAATGCAGGAGATGACTCTAGGTTAGCAGTATTAATTGTTTTTTCATTATATATTTTGATACTTTTAGCGGCTTCATTATTGATAATCATACGGTCTTGTGCATCCAATACTTGTAGCTGGAGTATGTATATCAAAGCGACCCAAAAAGTGGTTATAAGCTGATTCATCTTTGTTTTAAATGGTTATATGAAACATATCGTTATGGTCAAAAATATCTTGGATTCACAATAGTAGGCTTGAGTTTGTTTTTGATGAAATTGTAGGTCAACATCCATTCTAGACTGCCGTTATTGGCCACTCTTAGCTTAGCAAGAGAAATGTCATAGGCAAGGCCAAGCATGAATTGTTCGGACATCTGCATGCCCAATATGATGTCCAATGACTCTCCTAGATCACCTGCTGTACCACCTGTTCGATAGGTCAAGCCAGTCGTATATTTGTCTTTCCAAGTAATCGATCCATTCAGATCCAAGCCCCAAGGACTATTTTCGGCGGCTCTAAAAAGCAATTGTGGTGTAAATCTAGTGTCATTATTAATGATAAAAGTACCTCCAGTCATTAAGAATAAATGTCTAACTTCTGTAGAAAACAAATCGTTGCTATCAAAATCAATGTCAGCCCGTATCATGCGAGGAATGGAAGCACCCATGTAAAATTTATTGGTATTGAAATACACTCCAAAACCAGCATTAAATAAATTTCTGGATTGTATGGTTTGCGGAATCGATGGGTCTAATTGTATATCCTGAATCGCAAATAAACGACTATCGGTATAGTCTTGAATGTATTTTCTGCCCGATGCATTGATCCCCATACTCAAGGTTCCTTCACCTAAATAGAATTTGTAAGCATACATTGCCTCATAAGTTAGTTTTTCAGTAATGCCTATGGACTGTCTTTCCAAATTCACACCCAAACCAATTCTTTTTCCCAACCTAGGGAAATTGATATTAAAGACTTGGGCTTTTGGGGCACCCGGGAATCCATGCCATTGATCTCTATAGATTAAAGCTGCTGACAGATAAGATTCATTGCCGGCATAAGCAGGATTTAGGCTGATCTTATTGTACATAAACTGCGTATACATCTGTTGTTGTTGAGCCAAAGATGGTAAACTATATGCCAATAAAAGGATGTATATCATTCTCAATATCATCGTTGTAATATTAAAAATCCATTAATAGGTTGTGCATTTTTGGAAGGTTCGAAAACATAGAAATAAGTACCTGAAGGTAATGGATTGCTCCCAAATACTCCATTCCAGTCGTTTTTATAAGGTGATGCAGCATACACTTCTCCTCCCCATTCGTTGAAAATCACCAATTTGTTTTCAGGAAATTTTCCAGTTTCTATACACGGTATGATGAAATTATCATTGTACCCATCATTATTAGGCGTAAAGATATTGGGCGCTTTACATTCTATATTTTGATCTATGGAAATGGTGACTTGAGCTTCGTCACAAAGGTCTTCACAAAAGTCTGCACAGACTTTATAGGTAAAAATGACCGCTGAAACTGATCTTGGATCTGGACTATATTCTATTTTATCGCCGATTACTTTGATTTCACCGACCGCCGGGCTGCTCGTAACGGTCAGTTTGAAGGGTGATGGTACTTTGTCGTTGACTAGGATATTCAGCATCGTGCTAGACCCATAAGGAATATTGTATTGATCATCTTCTAAAACGGGCTTAAACTCTGTGTAAATGGTGACGGTGTCTTTTGAAAATGATTCGCAGCCGATGACCGAATATTCCAAATACACTGTACTTTTTCCTTCGTTAAATCCTGAAAGGTTAGGAGAGATTGACTGTGGATTGTCTATATTGATATTGGGGTCTAAAACGGTCCATTTTGGATTTACCAATGGTGGACCATATTTGGAAATCAATTGAACATTTTCTCCTGGACAATGGATTACTTCATCCACAACTGCGGTGGCTTGGATGGCAGGAGGAACTACATAATTGATAATTAAGCGGTCAGAAAGATCTGACGAACATCCATCGACTTTAGCTTCAACTTTTAGAAAATTAGGTCCTTCTTTGATCGAATTTGTGTTGGTTAAAATTTGACAAATATTATTACTTTCTCCTAAAATATTTTGATTCGATATATTGGTGATTATATAACTTGCATTAGGAGTAAGGCTAGTCGGAGTTAAACATAATTCAATACCGTTATTTGGTTTACTACACACATAAAGTTCGCTTACAGTAAATGCAGGGGTAACTATAGAATCTTTGACAGTTACCAAAACAGGAGCAGCGCTTTGAGATGTACATCCATTTAATTGTGCTATACAAGTGTATGATCCAGAGCGATTTTGTTTGGCATTGGGTATGATTACTACATTTCCTGAAAGATTTAATGCGTTTGGTCCTGACCATCGAAGTACCGTATTTGCAGCTACATTACTCGTCAGTTTGAGTGTATCCCCAAAACATATGGGTGAATTTGACAAAATGACTGGTCTTTCAGGTTTAGGTCTTACGCTGATATTGATGGGTAAAGAACTCAAAGATGTGCAGCCATTATTTACGATCTGAAGGGTATATGAACCTTGGTTATTAATGTTGGCTTGTGGGATAATAAGTTGTGCAGAGCTGGTTTCTGTAATCCCTAGTGGTGTATTCCATATATAGCTTGATCCTGAAATTGTAGATGTCAATGCTAAGGAATCTCCTTCACAATGAAATGTTTTGGCCTGAATCGATGGAGCTTCAGGTTGTATATTGAAATCCACGTTTATATAAAATGTATCAGATGGACAATTTCCGTTTAAGACAATTAGACTATAAACACCCACTTTGGATGAAGATAAGGAGGAAAGAGTCGGATTTTTCAGGTTGGATTTAAAATTTTCAGGTCCATTCCATTGAAACTTATAATTATTGGTTTCAGGAGGAAATACCGATGGAAAAAATGAGATGATATCATCGCGTTTCATACAGGTTTTAGCGTTGGAACTTACAGTTATGATTTGTGGGACAGAGATCACATCGACAGCAGTATTTGCATTGTTTTTACATCCTGTAGTGGTGGTGATGGTTACTGCATAATCTCCCGGTATTCCTGGAATGATTGGATTGGCCACTTGGGGTATGTTAGGTACTGGTCCAGACCATTCGTAGGTAGCTCCAGGTACCAATGTTGCTTCTAGACGTACACTATCTCCCATACACACTGGACCAGAATTTGTTACTCCTATCTGCAGGCTGACATCAATGGTTATAAATTGACTTGGAGAAAGTTTGGATTCACAATTTCCTTTCCTTGCCTTAACTGACCAATTGCCTTGTAGCGCTGATGTTGCACCTGAGATGATTAAACTATTTTCTTGGGTGTTTATAAACAGCTGTCCATTTAAAAACCATTGGTATACTTCAGCACCTGGGGAAGATGCGGCTACTAAAGATAGGGTTTGCCCTTCACATATGATGACAGGACCAATAATTTGAGGAGTAGCTGGAGATTCAAAAATGGTCACCCTAGTTATCGCAGTATCTGAGATACAAATACCATTTTTTACTAACAATAAATAATTTCCTGCATTAGAAGACGCAATATTGGAAATAGACATCGGTGTAGGGCCTGAAGCTGCATAGCCTTTGGGACCTGACCAATGATAAGTAAATTTTGAATTAATCGTGGCGCTGGCAAGTTGGATTTCCTCACCTTCACAAGGGGAAAGAAACAAGTCCTTCACACTTGCTACTGGTACTTCCAAAACGGTGACTTTTAGCAGAGCTGATGGATCAGATGCACAATCAGGACCTCGTGCTATTACGTAATAAAAAAAGGGACCTACAGTTGGTGGTTTGATAATTACTTCTGGGCTTGTGGTAGTTTGAATCAAAACTCCGGTGGGAAAAATACCAGCATACCATTCATAGGCGATATTGCCACTATAATTTGTTGTACTAAAAATAAACTCTGTGCCTTCACAGGCTTCCACTGCATTAGAAGTGAGCGATGGTTTGGTAAGTGGTTTTATATTCACTACTACAGAACCTATTGTGGTGCAACCATTAAAACCTGTCACGGTGACAGTGTATAGCCCATTAAAACTTTCATTTACATTAGGAATAAGAGGGTTTTCGGTATTAAATTCTAAGCCATCTGGACCTTTCCACTTAAACGTATATGTGCCTGGTACCGAACTAGCAGGGATATTGGCAAATAGTTTTAAAGTATCATTTGAGCACAGACCTGATGAGAAAGTAGGCTTAAGATTAAAAGGGTTGACTTTAACAGCAGTTGTGCACGAGTCTGTATTGCCTTGACTATCTGTAGCTATCAATTTAACTGACACATCTGTATTGACCATGTTGCAATTAAACAGGGAAGGCACTGCTCTTAAAGTCACTGTACCACAATTATCAGTACTTCCATTATTGATTAAATTGGGATCCAACGTTGTCAATAGAATTCCTGAAGGATCGATGGTCACGGCTGCATTTTTACATCTCACTACGGGTGGTTCGAGATCTTTGACATCGGTTTCAAATGTACAAATTCCAACATTGCCTGCTGCATCTGAAGTGGAAAGGGTAATGATGTTTTTACCGCTATTTAATATGATGTTTTGAACAAAAGCATTTTCAGCAATATTGGTTTGATTTATGGTAGTAGCTCCTGATACTGAAAAACTGAATCTTAAGTCGGAGTATATCAGCCTGCATCGGATGTAAGATTTGTTATCCAATGACGAACCTGATGGTAGCGCTTGGCATGGGTTGATGCCATCACCTCCGTTGATAGGAATAGCCTGAAATGTTATTTGATTTCCTGTGATCCAACTATTAAATAATGATGCATTGATCGTAAACTTTGATTTAGAGATAGCATTACACCCTTCACCATGGATGAGACTTGTGCTTCCTATCCAAGCGTTTCCAGGCCCTCTGATTTCAAATACTTCACCTATATCATTGTTATCTCCTAAAAAATCTACTTCGAGTACCACGTCATTGTTAGTAAACCTTATGGGAAAGACATTTTGAAAAACAACTGTTTTATTACGGGCTATGAATTGATTTTTACTTTCATTCCATTCAAAGCTTATTGCAGCTGCTTCATTGGACACTGGCGCTGACTGATCATAAGATCTATTTCCTGCACAGTTTTCATTTACCAAAAAACTAACCGGAAGACTTAAAGTATCTCTACATTGACCTTTGGATACTATGGTGGTAATATTGGCAGGACAAGTTACTACAGGTGCAATCTTATCTATAACGGTTACTTGAGAAGTACATTCTAAAACATTGCCTGCACAGTCTTCATAGAAGAGGGTAAGTTGATGAATTCCTGTATTTAGGGAAAGTGCAATACTATCTTCTTTGCCGATATTGACTATAGGTTCGTCATTTAATTGATAATATTTTTTTAATGCGTTGGTAATGTCGGTTTCGTAAGTGAGTGTAGTCTCGATAGTGCTTTGCCCACAGATATTATTGATAGCAAAAACAGCGTCACCTTGAACGATATTTGGTACAAATTTGAAGTCAATAAAGCCATCTTGGATCCAATCAACAAGCTTGGTTTTATTAAGTGGTATTTTAAAATTTATGGAGGAACATTGCTGATTGCCCTGCGGCGTAGTACCTATCAAGGTATTGTCTTCATCGTAAACAAAAAAGAATTCTGTCACATCATCTATGTCCATGTTTCTAAGTGTGATCGTTATTTCACCATCTGTAAGGGGTTGTGTAGTAGAAGGGTTGAAAGGTCCCAACTTTACAGTAACTGCATCAATGATGGACTCTGGACCAGGTGGTGCAGCTGAGGTGACTATGGATGTAATTTTTCTTGTAATTACAGGTGAAGATTCCACACAATTGTCAGTGGCTACAGGTACTTTTACTTTGACAGTGGCTTCACACTCGCTATTGGCATCTACGGTTATATCTTTTTGGCAATTGCTAGTCTGCGGGATCGATTGGTCGGCGATTCCAAATATTGCGGGACTAATGGATACATTGCCACAAGTATCATAGTAAACAAAGTCTACCTCTACATAACGCAGCAGTCCTTTGATTGGAGATGGACAGATCTGAGCTGGGAGCGTGGTGGGTTTGGTTCCAGGAAAAGTGTTGAAATTGTTTACCTGATAACTACCTTTCAATGCAGCGAATGACTTCACTACTCCACAAGACGACTCAGCCTGAGATGCTCCCATATTCTGAACCCATAAAAAAAGTAAAGCGTTAAAGTCTTCTTGATCGGTACAGGCATAAGTTGCATTTTCAGCTGGTTTAATGATTTTAGGTCCAGCTGACTTGACTACTTTGAGATTTTGGTCATAAGTGCGGGTATTATTACAAATATCGCGCATGGTATATCTCCTTCTAATTTCTTCTGTACACCCTGTGCTGATAAGGCTATCCACAAACGAAACAGAGGTCGGAGAACAATTATCTTCGAATCTGATATATATACTGTCTCTATGGAGTTGGAACACTTCACATGAAACCGTATCTTTAGGTATACCTTTCACTGTAGGTGCCTGAGTGTCTCTGACCGTAATGATTTGTGTTTTTTCTGATGAGTTACTGCATTTATCTGTTGCTATCCATTTTCGGGTGATGGTATAATTATAATGGCCACAAACTTTTGGGTCTGAATCTTTGGTAGATGTTTCTGAGAGCATTGGCTCAATATTTCTCGTACAGCCGTCCACTACAATCGGCTTGACAGGCAGCGGCACTCTATCGCACGCTACACTGACATCTTGTGGAAAATTAATAAATGCTGGTGCCACATCATCCACTACACTGAATTGGGTAGTTCCTGGAGTAATAGTCAAATTATTACATTCGTCTCTTACAAAAAAATTAATTTTTAAGTCCCATCGACACAGGCCGTCAGGGATTAATGGGTAAGGACCTGATGCGATATTTCCTCCACCTGATGATATCTGCACATTGTTAACAAAGTAACCGAAAGTGAAGTTAGACCATTGCAGTGAGTTGGAACACTGGTCCGAAGCAACGTATCCAGCTTTGTTTTTTATCCATTGGATTAGCGTATCTCGGATGCCATCCACACATTTATAAGTTACATTGGGAACTGTGTTTATGGCAGGTTTGGTGATATCTTTGGTAAAAAAAGATGCCGTATCCCTTACACTTTCATTTCCGGAAGGATCAATAGCTGAAAAAATAACATTTACTTTTTGAGTATTTCCGCATAAGACATCCAGTGAATTGTTAAAAATCGTAGTTGCTTGAGTCAATGTGATATTGGTCTGAATGGTAAAGGAGCCTGAATTATCAGCAAAAACGGCACCTGCTGCATTATTAAACCATTGGGAGAGCTTACCTACAAGGTCTGATGTCTGACCACACTCAAAAGACGTATCCCTTGCCGGTGAGACCAATAGCGGAGGAGATGTGTCTTGACCTTTTAAAAGAGCAAAGCACAATATAAATAGTAAAACAAGAATCTTTCGATCTTTTATCATAAATTCTATAAGCATCTCAGGTTTGTTAAAACTCCAACATTTAGTTTGAAGGTATTGGTTTTTACTTCGATATTTTTTTTTTAAAAATGTTTCGTAAACGTCCATTACAAAGGCAAAGATACGCAGAAATTAGAAGAAATCGGCTAAAAAATAAAGCAAAAGTTATATATATCCAATTGTAAAAAAAAATAAAAAAATGTTGTTTTATTATTTATTGAGGAGTGTATAGCCAACGAGCATAGATTCATTCTTTAGATAGTAATGAAACCCTGATGGCTTGTAAGGTTTCTATTTTGAACGATAATAAAAATTAAGTCACGACCCAAGCATAAGCAGAGTTCACTGTTACAAAATATGTATATTTTTTTATAGTTGTCCTTTAACAAAAAAAAATGTCGTAACCACCAAAAGAGAAAATCTAGGTATTAAAGATTCATATCTAAATTAGTATGGCTCATAATAAACCGGCCAAGAATCATTGTAGGCAAAGATGTAAACAATTTATATGGATTGGGTGGAATAAAGAATTGTGTTGCCCAACAATCTTTGTAGTAAGAAATAAACAATAGCATATAAAATTTGTCTATGTATTTATTCTAATCTTTGGCAGCAGAGATTACTTAATTTTGACCAAATTTTTAAAAAGTATTCTTACAGATATCGATTTGAGAACTACTTTTGACCTTTTTAATGGATAATACAAAATGACTAAATTTAATAGAGCAGAATTGTTGGAAGATGTGAAGGATTGGCATCATATGCTTAAGAAATATCAAGTTCCTGATACTCAAAAAGCTATTATTCAAGTGATCAATAGTTATGGAATATTTATTGGGATTTGGGTCTTGCAATTTTTTTTATATGATTATTCAGTATTTTGGGTGATAGGATTAGCTATTCTCAATGGATTGTTATTAGGAAGGATTTTTATCATTCAACATGACTGTGGTCATAAGTCATTTTTGAGAAGCCGCCTTGCCAATGACATCATAGGTACGGTCAGTAGCTTTTTTACCTTTATCCCTTACAAATACTGGGCAGCAAATCACAATTTTCACCATGCACATAATGGTCAAATAGAGCATTCGGATATAGGAGATATAGAATGTCTCACTGTAGAGCAATATGCAAAGCTTACATTGATCAATAAGATTAAATATAGGGTATATAGAAATCCATTGTATTTGTTTACCATCGGAGGTTTCTTTTATGTTACGATCTATAATAGATTTGCATTTCTTAAGGATGGCGTGTTTGCCAAAGTTCGTCATTCGGTAAAAAGGGCCAATTTACTTTACGCGATATTGTATTTTTCTTTTGGATATTTTATTGGGTTTAAGGAATTTTTTGTGGTTCAGTTTATCAATTTATTCTTTTTCGGAACTTATGCACTTTGGTTTTTTTATATACAGCATCAGTATGAAACAGTATACAAGAGTACCCAAGATAATTGGAATTATGTAGTCTCTGCTTTGAAAGGAAGTACCTATTATGATTTGCCTGCAATATTACATTGGCTTACGGGAAATATTGGTTATCATCACATCCACCACTTGAGTCCTGCTATTCCCAATTACCACCTAAAAGCTTGTAACGCTGAGTTTCCAATATTTGAAAAGTATACCAATAAAGTAGGTTTTTGGGAAGGTTTCAGCAGTGTTTTTGCCAATCTATATGATGAAAAAGAAGGCAAAATGATATCATTCGGCGAATATAGAAGAAGGAAGCAATAGGAATCTAGTTGGTGTAGCGCCGGATTATCATTAAGCTAATTTCGTAATAATCGCATGACTGACTTTACTTGTCTGGCTGGTATCTTTTAGTGGATAAACTACTCTTAAGTAAAAAATAAATACATCTAATATATTGATTATCAATAGATAAATTTTATGTTGTAAAAAAAAATAATTTTTTTTAAAATTTAAAGCAGCGAAACAGAAACTTAATGACTCTTATTGATAGAGATTCCAAGTCTCTAAAATTGATATTCTTTTCAAATAATAATTGAAAAAAATCTTTAGCGAAGAAAAAGAGCCTTCTGAAAGCAGAAGGCTTTTTTATTTTAGGACATTTCGTAATCATCCCAATAAGATTTACGCCATCACCATAATTAAATGTGGTATCCCATCTTCTAAATAAGGTTCGTTCAAATCTTGAAAGCCTAATGATTCATAAAAAGTCTTTAAATAGGCCTGAGCACCAATTTTGATAGGGTATCCTGGAAATTGCTCTTTGACCAAATGTATGGATTCCATCATGAGTAGTTTTCCGTAGCCTTTACCTCGCACAGCAGCACTATTGATAACTCGTCCTATTGATACAAAGTTATCATATGAAACACCCTCAGGAATCAATCGGGTATAACAACATAGTGTGCCATCTTCACTTCTGCCTATTAAGTGATAGGAATCATAATCTTTCCCATCTGCATCTTGATAGGGGCAGTTTTGTTCTACCACAAATATTTCTTGCCTCAATCTGAGAATTTCATACAATTCATTAACTGATAATTGATCAAATGGCTTACAAGTAAAACTAATATCCGTTGTCATCACCTTGTTTTTTTAATTTCACGCTTAAGTTGATAAGAAGCATAACAGCCTACTTTGGCATTTAATGAGTCTGAAATTTCCTTAAATAAAAAACATTGTAACTTTGGATGGTAGAAAATATGGTCATAGGGCATTTTCATGGAAGTTACATTGACTTCTCTCCTGCTGTTTTGCATTTTGGTCTTATCTCTAAATCTAATGACATCATGATCCCAATATACTTGGTTAAATTCCCCAGCAACTAAAGCAATATTTTTATTATTTGTAATGTAATTTTCCAATTCGTTAATTTCATGCTTTGCTCTTTTTCTGGATTCTTCATCTAAGGCAGGCGTGATATAAGCAGAAAGGATGCTTACTGTATCGTTACCCATCAATAAGGAAAAATCTAAAAAAGAAATGTGGTTTACTGCCACTTTTTTGGTGGATATAAATGGCTTTCTTGAATATGCAGATTTACCGTAAACATCCATTCTTAAATCATCAAAGTGGTATGGAAATGATGATTGTAATATTTCGGGCAAAATGGCGGCCCAATCTGGAGTAAACTCTTGAAACGATATGACGTCGATAGTGCTGTCTTGTGCTATTTTATGGATATTATCTACATCGCTGGTTACGCTTAAATTGATATGAGCAATTGTAAATTTAGGAGTTTCATTGGATTTAGGATATTTTAGATCCATATTTGAAGCATTTTTCAGAAAGAGAGCAAGAGCCGCGGCGCAACTAAAACTAGCGTATAAAACAGTTCTGCTGCCAATGATTAACCCTAACAATCCCGAGATGATCAAAAAAAACAGAAAATGAACAAAATATTCTTGTAAATGCGTGTGCCAACCTCTAATAGGAATAAAAATAACAATCATAGTTATCCAAACAATGATGCCCGCAATTATTTTATTTCCTAATCTTAAAATCTCCTCCATAAATCACATTAGAACTTTTGAGCCGCTACCACAACTTTTTTACTTTCCTTGACTTCTCCATCTGGGTGAAAGAGTTGGCTTAAAATAATATACATTCCTGTCTTCACTATATTTCCTTCGACGTCAGTTCCATCCCATTTTATAATGGATTCGGCCCCTAATAATATGTTTTGCCCTAGATCAACAATAGGAAACCCATCTGCATCAAAAATCCTTATTTTGGCAAGATATCCTGCCTTTTCCAAATCATACTGTAAGATTACAAAATCCTGATCTCCATCTCCATCAGGTGTAAATACCTTTTTATCTAAGGTTAAAAAATCTTTTGTTTCCACAACATTTCCATTATCCAAGCTATTTGAATTTTTATATCCAGGGGTAGCATATTGGGTTAAGGAGGATGCTGAATGCCAGTTATTCTTGTCATTAGATGTCTTTGAGATAGAGATTCTTTCGAGACTGACACCCTTCTTATCATCAATCAAAGCAAAGTGATATGACTCGTCGTAATCAAATGAGTCAATAACTATGTTTTGTCCACTTTTTCGGACCAATATAGAGATATTTGCATTGGCTACATTAAAGGCAGGAATCGTTGCTTCAATAAAAGTAGCCGTATCCGGTGCAGCATAGGTCGCTTTTAAAAAGGCTATATCTTTGGAGATGGCCACATACTTGCCAGGCAACAATATAGTACTGGTACGAATGGCACGGGTTTCATTTCTTTGGCTATTTCGGATCATCAAACTATCTAATTTCAAGTATTTTGAAGTAGGATTATACAATTCTACAAAATCCTCTCCACCTATATATGGGTCGGTCAAAACTTCTGTGATTATTAAATCGTTTTTTCCAGGTTTTTCTGCATATATAAAACTGACCGCTTGATCAGTAGTATTTCCATTTCTATCTTTAATATTTCTAATGGTAATGGTATAATTGACACCACTTTTTATTTGTTGCGCTGGAAACTGCAGTATAACTTCAGCCAGTCGAATAGTGGTAAACAAAACACTACTTGGGGATCCTAATCCATTATTTCCAACATAATTTCCAACAATATTGAGTGTAGCTGGGTCGGGCGTTTCTGAAAAAACAATCTTAACCTGATCATTATCTAAAACTTCTGAAGAAATAACCCTAGGTGGTGTTGTATCTCTTTCGATGGTTTTAAATGAAATATCATCATAAAAAAATTTATCAGTTCGTGTGGAAGTATATTTACAATGAATCCCAAAAAACATAGAATCCTGCAATGCGACTCCATTGTCAAAAATTTCAAAATCGTCTTCATAAAGTTTATTTCCTGCATAATCAGTTGCAATCATCCAAAATCCGTCTCGATAAATCTTGATTTGTACCCTGCCATCGGCCGGATCACTAGCTATAGCCCCCAATTTTCCCGTTCCCAATAAAGTAGATACTCCACCAGTAAGCTTATAGATTTGAATGGCATCATTAGACCCATTTTCTCCTAATTTCAAGTAATAACCATTGGATGAAAGTTCATTGGCTTGATCCGTAAATAAATAAATTTTAGAAAAATTATCATTGGAGGGCGCAAACTGCATTTTAAAATAAAGGTCGACTAAAATACTATCTTTGGGCACTTTGAACTTAGTGAAAATATTACTTTCTCCCGCTGCCGGAGCAGCTAGTTGTAACTGACCTAATGAATTTATCTTGAAATTTTGAATATCTCCGAGCCACTTAGCCGAGTTGATGTTGTTATTATCGAAATTAATAAGCATTTGTGCATTCACACCAGTCCACAAAGAGAGAATTATAAAAATATTTAAATATCTCTTTATGTAAAACAAGTAGAATGATATTGAAAGTTTATCTTTGCGCATCATTTTCTTTTAAGTGTTTGATCTGGATATCAACTGACTCATTTATAAATAATAGACATAACAACATCCAATGAGCCACTTTCAAAGAAGCAAAATTAATAATTAAAATGCAGACCATCCCTATTTAAAGGGATTTAATAAGATTTTTTTACATGAAAGTAGCATTAGTAGGAGCAACAGGCCTTGTAGGTAGAGTGATGAATGAAGTTCTGGAAGAATACGATTTTCCAATAACTGAATACATCCCTGTGGCATCTAGTAGATCTATAGGGAAATCAGTTACTTACAAAGGTAAAGCTTATCCTATCGTGAGCATGGAAGATGCTATAATAATGAAACCACAAATAGCAATATTTTCTGCTGGTGGGTCTACATCATTAGAATGGGCACCCCAATTTGCAGAAGTAGGTACAGTAGTTATTGATAATTCAAGTGCTTGGAGAATGGACCCTACTAAAAAATTGGTGGTTCCGGAAATCAATGCACATGAACTTACCTTAAATGACAAAATCATTGCAAATCCTAATTGTTCGACAATACAAATGGTCGTTGCCTTGGCACCATTGCACCAGAAATACGGGATAAAAAGGCTGGTAATATCTACTTATCAATCTTTTACTGGTACTGGAGCAAAAGCCGTGGCACAATATGAAACGGAAAAAGCTGGCCAAGCTTGTAGCAAAGATGAAATGGCTTATCATTATCAGATTTTTGAGAATGCCATTCCACAATGTGATGTATTCCTAGATAATCTGTATACGAAAGAAGAAATGAAACTAGTCCATGAAACCAAAAAGATATTGGGCGATGATACTTTAAGAATCACGGCTACAGCTGTAAGAATTCCTGTAAACGGTGGACACTCAGAATCAGTAAATGTAGAGTTTCATAAGCCATTCGAACTTTCTGATATACAAGAAACACTGAATAGTGCACCAGGTATCATATTACAGGATGATCCTGAAACTTTTAAATATCCAATGCCGTTGTATAGTAAGAATAAAAATGAAGTTTTTGTAGGTCGAGTCAGAAGAGATGAGTCCGTAGAAAATGGTATCAATATGTGGATTGTAGCAGATAATCTGCGTAAAGGGGCTGCTACCAATGCAGTACAAATAGCGCAGTATTTAATAGAACATCGTTTAGTTTAAACTTATAGAAATTTGAATTGAAAAAATTTGAAACATTAATTGTCAATGAATTAAAAAATAATTTTTTTGGATTTAATTTCTGTAGCTTAAATTGTTATTATTACTTATAGTTTTTTATTGATTTTTTAATTTACATTGTTAAAACATGAGACGCAAATTAGTACTTTGGGGTTCCAACGAGAAAGATGAGAAATTACTTGTTGCTTTGGAACTTCTTGAAAAGGAGAATGTGGTAAATATTTTTACCTTTCCTGAAAATGTAGCCACTGAAGATTTTTACAAGAGCATGTCTGAAAAATGGAAGGATGACATCGAAGTGGAATTCCCTTCTGGATTTTCTAAAATAGAAAGAAAACTGTCTGTTTCTGACAGTCTCTTACCTGATGAGCTAAAAGTAGAACGCCCTGATCTTGTTACCAGAGCTCAAGCCGAATGGCACTTTGTAGTCCTTTCATCTAAACTTTATGGGATGTACAAATCAGAATTTGAAGAGATCAAAGAAAAAGTGGAAGGATTGAGCCAGTATGAAAATGTCATGTGGGAAGATCTCAAAAACTTCTGGACGAAGGTTCAAAATCAAGTTAACGAAAAAAATCTTTTCCGTGAGCATGGCGCAGCCCTTCGTGAGAAAACCAACGGTTTATTTGACAAGCTGAAGGAACTGAAAAAATCTTTGGAAGGAGAATTCGAAACCCAATCGAAAAAACATTATGAGTCCTTTAGCCAAGAACTCCATGATATCGAAGAAAAGATAGAAAAAGGATTAGGTTTATCCCCATTGTTTGAAGATCTTAAAAAAATTCAAACAAAAATAAGAGACTTTAAATTTACCAAAGAAGATAGAAATGAACTTTGGGACAAAATAGACACCACCTTTAAAAAGTTAAAAGAAAAAAGAGGTAACCCGGGTGAGCAGCAAGTCAATAATAATTTGGCAAGATTGGAAACTCGCTACAATGGCTTGATCGTAGCTATACAGAAAATGCAAAAGTCTGTTGATTATGATAAGCAAGATCTAGACTTCCAAAATAAAAAAGTAGGAGAAAGTGATGGTCAATTGGAATCACAACTTAGAGTAGCCAAAATTAGGATGATCGAAGAAAGGCTACGCTCTAAGGAAGAAAAGTTGGCAGATATGAACTTGACCAAAAATGAGCTCGAATCGAGGATGGAAAAAGAGAAAAAACGTGCTACTAAGATGGAGAAGATGGAAAAACTAGAAGAAGCCAAAGAAGTAGTTAAACAAAAAATAGCCACTGATATCGCTGAGCAATCCAAAGAAATGGATAAAATAGCAGGCAAACTAGAGAAAGCAGCTTCTGAAATCGTTAAACCTAAAAAAGAGAGCACGTTCTTTGACAAATTATCCGAGTCTGTAGAGCAATTGGTAGAAGATGTAGTAGATACTGCCAAAGCTGTAGCTGAAGTGGTAGGCGAAAAATTGGAAGATGCGATGGAAAAAGCAGAAGACAAATTGGATAATCTTGAAGATAAAGCTGAAGCTTTTGCAGATGCCGCATCTGCAAAATTTGAAGAGTTCAAAGAAAAAGTAGAAGATAAAGCTGAAATCGTTGAAGAAAAGTTCGATGATATCAAAGATGTTGCTGAAGATAAGCTCGAAGATGCTCTCGACAAGGCTTCGGAGCTGGCTTCAGAAGTTAAGGAGAAGTTTTCATTTGATACTGACGCTGATGAAAAGAAAAGTGAAGAAGCTTAAGAGGAAGTCGGTCATTCTTATGAATTTTTCAGGAAAGTCTTCTGTAGAATTTAAATAATTACAGTTCATAATTATAAAAACTGAGTTAACTATAAAAAGAGCAGCGAACAAAATGTATTGTTAGTTGCTCTTTTTATTTTTTGAGCAAAAAAAAGCGGTGTTAGTCCAAAGACCAACAACCGCATAACCATAAAAAACCAATTGAAAACAATTTAATTTATGACCACTTTTGGACTGTTATTTCTAAACTATCTATTTATACTTTTAAGACGAGTAAAATATTCAACATCACATATTTTTTAAAAAAAAATTATCTTGAAAATAAAATCTTCATTTTTTTGCAGCAGTTGCGGTACTGAAAGTCCTAAATGGGTCGGGAAGTGTCCCTCATGTGGAGAGTGGAATACTTACCAAGAAGAAGTAATAGAAAAGAAAACCGCAGCCGAAGAAAAAGAGCAAGTATGGCGCACCACTAAAAAAGAAAAAAGCTCACCTAAAAGGTTGTCGGAAGTATCCGCCCTTTCCTCACAACGCATAGATACTTATGATGGTGAACTCAATCGTGTCTTAGGGGGCGGATTGGTAGCAGGATCAATGATACTCGTAGGTGGTCAACCAGGTATAGGAAAGTCTACACTCTTACTCCAACTAGCTTTAAGACAAAACTTAAAAATACTTTATGTCTCAGGTGAAGAAAGTGAAGAGCAAATAAAAATGCGTGCTGACAGGATAGGTCGTAAAAACGATAACTGTTATATTTATACCGATGTCAATGTTTCCAGTATACTCAAAGTTGCCAATCAAATAGAACCTGATCTCATCATAGTAGACTCTATTCAGACAGTGGTCAGTACATTTATAGACAGTACGCCGGGAAGTATCTCTCAGGTAAGAGAATGTACAGGTGAACTGCAGCGATACGCCAAAGAAAGCAATATTCCTATTTTTATCATAGGCCACATTACCAAAGAAGGTGGTATAGCCGGACCTAAGTTACTGGAGCATATTGTAGATGTAGTATTGCAATTTGAAGGCGATCAGCATTATGCATACCGCATCCTTAGAACGCTAAAAAATAGATTTGGCAGTACTGATGAAATAGGTATCTATGCCATGGATATCAATGGGCTAAGGGAAATATCCAATCCATCAGAGCTGCTCATCTCTCCTGATGATGCCCATTTGAGCGGTAGTGCCATAGCCGCATCATTGGAAGGATTAAGACCTTTACTACTCGAAACCCAAGCATTGGTCAGTCCAGCAATATACGGAACACCACAGCGATCTGCTACCGGTTTTGACTTGAGAAGGTTATCTATGCTTTTGGCAGTGTTGGAAAAAAGATGTGGTCTATCCTTTGGTCAAAATGATGTATTTCTCAATATAGCAGGCGGTATTAAAGTCACTGATCCATCTATAGATTTGGCTATTGTGGCGGCACTGATCTCTTCGCTGCAGGATATTCATATCAGCAAAAAGATATGTTTTGCAGGAGAAGTAGGATTGTCAGGTGAGATCAGACCGGTGAGTAGAATAGACCAAAGAATCCAAGAAGCAGGAAGGCTTGGTTTTGAAACCATATTTATCTCCAAGTATAAAGCTGACTTATTGCCTAAAAAGGATTTTGGAGTAGAAGTCAAGATGTTGACCAAAATTGATGACTTACTCAGAGATGTATTTGCCTAAAGTCCATGATAAATATTTGCCATGAAATTTTCGGTTTTATTTTTTGATGGTGATTGTCTGTTGTGCTCTAGGGTAGTTCAATGGATTATCAAAAATGACACCAGAGGCAATATATATTTTTGCACATTGGAAGATGGAAGAAACGCTGGTGTAGATGGTCTTGAAAATGACACGGTTATCTTATGGCACCTCCACAAAACTTATCAAAAAAGTAAGGCTGTAGCCCAGGTTTTGAAGCTGTTGGGTGGTTTCTATCGTTTAGTTGGGTACGTTATATCTTTTTTTCCTTTAATAATCTCTGATAAAGTTTACGAATTTGTAGCAAAAAATAGATATGATTGGTTTGGAAAAAAGACCAATTGTCTGATACCGAATCCTGAATGGGCTTACAGGATTTTAAGTTTGGAAAATATTGACAATATGAATTTAGAAAAGCCTAATATTGAAAATAAAGATCCACTATAAATATAAACAAGAATATCTTAACTTTAACTTTAATATTTAATCAATTTTTTGACAATAACTTCTCCATTATCCAATTGGATATTTATAAAATAAGTGCCAGGTATTAATTCAGAAGTTGAAATTTCATTTGGTGGTTCAGATATTTTCTTTAATTGAGTACCTTGGAGAGTCCGAATAGTAATAGTTTTAACAGGACTATTATTTTTTAAATAGAAACTTTCATCTGCTGGATTAGGATATATCACAACATCACCTAAACTATCAAAGTTCCCTTCATCTGTACCAGACAACCTTGGGGTTACGTTTGTCAAAAATTCACACTTGTCGTCTATACAACCTTGAGCATTCATCCGTACAACAAACAGATCTAAATCAGTTCTGCCCAGCTGAACAATAGGATCAAAATCAAGATAGTTAGCAATTTTCCCAACTACAAAAAGATCGCCGGTTTCTAATTCTACAAAATCTTTGAAATCACCATATGCTGAGATATTGCCTGTAGTCTCTCTGAAAAATGCCTTTTCCCATAATAACTTACCATTGCTGGTCATTCTAAAAATATAGGGTACTGCCGAAATTTTTGTGTTTAAGTTTAACCCTAGATTACCATAATAACCCACACCAAGTATATCTCCATTTTTCAGCACTTTTAATTGACTTAATTGTCTTTGAATTTGATTTGAATTAAATGGGAAATTATAGTGCCAAACTTTGTTGTTTAAGCTATCAATGCAAAGTATCGATGCTATTTGTCTATACTTGTCTTCAGAAACTGTCATGACTAAATTACCATTTTCCAATTCACAAATTCGAGGCCAAATATTTCCTTTATTTTCTCCTAGGACCACTTTTCGGATGGGAACAAAATTCTCATTATACTCGATTGTATAGTAGTAATCTTTTAATTTTTCACGTACTTCAAAAGAAAGTACAAGGTTTTGTCTTTTATTGATAAGCGATGACCAGACGGTAGTACTTTCACCAAAGCTTATAACAGCAGATGTATCCAAAATACCTTCGGTTATCTTTAAAATGAGGATGTTCTTATTGTTTTTTATTGAGTCTATACCTGATCCTATGATAAATAAACTCTTATCTTTATACTTTGTTAAAATCTGAGCGTAATCTATTTGGTTTTTGTCATGAGAGCTAAAATAATCGCTGCTCAAATGATCTAAATCATCCAATGATAGTTTGTTTAACATGAAACGATGATTGCCGTAGTCTCCGATAGGTTCGCCAGAAAGAAATATATTTTTACTCATCGTATCTATAATCATAGATGTGAGGCCGGTACTAAATTTTTTGATTATCTTACGATTGATAGTAGTTGCATTACTGTCTAGTACTACCACTCCACAACATGGTTCGACTAATTTCCCTTCATCATCTTGGCATATTCCAGCCCAATGAATAATAAATTCATCATTGTATTTGACAACTTCCATTCCATTCTGAGGACTACCATCATAATCAATAATTTTACTAAAAGTATTTTGTCCTCTACTTTCAAATAGAACCAAAAGAAGTATAAAGATACTTAATACAGCTTTGATAATATGAGGTATTAATTTTTGCACAAAACTAAATTTATAAATAATAAAAATTATGACTCACTCTAATGAATTAGAAAACTTATAATTAATTAACTTTTACAAACCTGTAAATATAAATAGGAGTATTATCTTTAAAAACTTCAACAAAATATAATCCGTTATTACAGTTACTCAAATTAAGTTCATTTTTTCCTTCAAAACATACTTTTTCTAATTTCAAATTATTGAATTGATCAAAAATTTTCACGTTATATCCTGATTTATTTTTATTTTTTGGTATATCAATAAATAATTCATTAGAAATCAAAGGATTTGGATAAGACTTTATTAAACTACTAGGTTCATCTCCATAAGACCTAATTTCTGTATTGTTTAAGTGAGTAATCTCAAATGGTAATAGCTCATTAGTAAGAATATAATATATACCCTTTATATAACCTTTATATTCACTATCGAAAGAAGCCATATGAAATAAACTATCTTTTGAAGAGTTTGAAATTTTAACTAAATTATTTACACCTCGATCGTAAATACTAGTATTTGATAACTTTAAATAATTTAAGTATATCTTACTAGCCTCTATAAAATAAAATTGGCCTAAATTTAAATACTCAAAATTATTTAGAATATTATAAGCACTAGCATAATCATTATCCATCACTAAAAATGAATATGAAGTAAGTTTATCGTTGAAATCATCTTGTAGCAAATAATAATTTATTGCTACTTCTTTACTATTTTCTTGTAAAATAAAATTCTTGAATATAGACTCTTTTAATATTTTTAAACATCTAAGGTGTTTTGAAATTAGCCATGACTTTAATTTTGATGATATATTTGTGTCTTTCTTTAACCTCTCAATCTCAGCTTTAATGGCCTTCTCCATTATTAACTTATCCTGAAGATTAAACGGTATTATGCAATTTCTATAATTTGGTGGCAAAGTACCCCATATATTATTTCCACAATTTAAAACATTATCTTCAATTGCATTTTCTAAAGTGAAATTTCCCTGACCAGGATATTTACATGAACTAATAGTTGTAGCATTTTTTAAATAATATGAAAAGGTTTGTGATGTGCTACTAGTAATAATCTTATTATTTATGTTCGAAAAACAATTTCCTGCCGAAAAGGCCTCATTACCTTGAGCATCAAAAATTGATGAGTTATCGTTTATTTCTAAATCTGTAATTGAACTATAGTTAAAACAATTTGTAAGAAACTCTATTTTATTATTTCCATAAATACAGTTTGAATAATTATTGCCTAAAAATTCATTAGTCTCAATTCGATTCCATATTCCACCAGTATTTTTACTTATTACTCCAATATTTGATACTACAAAATTATTACCCCCAATATTAAATGAAGAATTTCCATCCAAGATTACTCCATCTTCTCCACCAAAAACATTATTACTAATATTAAATTCAGCCATATTGCCTTGAGATGAAATATAAATACCTTTTGTAGAAAATATATTATTTTCAGTAATATTTGACCCAATTAAATTAGGATATGCAGAAATAAAATTCATTGCAGAATTCCCATAAAAACTACTGCCATTTACATTGACAACAGAATTTTCCGAGCTTATTCCTACTTCAACTGAACTAGAGAATGTTGTTTCAGATACTTCTACGCCAATATTACTAATCAATTTAATTCCTATTTCACAATTTTGAAAATTTGATCCAAGAATTTTTGATTGATCATACCATGAGAACCATAAATTTGAATATCCATATGGCCCAACTTCTATCCCAACATCACAATTGTTGAAAGTTGAATTTTCAGTTGTAATTTTTGACCCAGAAAGGTTAAAAAATGTTCCTAGAAAAAATCCAGGAACAATATTTGAAGTGCTAATTCCAATTTCAGCATTTTCAATAATTGATCCATTTTTCATTTCAACACCGTGATTTTGCCCCGTAAAAATATTGCCAAAAACTCTTAATCCTTTCCATTTAACAGAACTATTACATGATGTCAATTTACCACCATCTATGATAATTTTAGCCCCATCTTCTACCAGAATAATAGAATTATTAGTTAGTTTAACTTCTGAATTTATTGTCAAAACAGAAGGAGCTTTAATCTTAAGTGTACCATTTATTACCGGCAAATTTAAAGTTTGAGAAGTGTTTATTTCAATTGTTGTAGTTTGAACTGATGATGTTGAATTAATAAAATTATGAGCTGCCCTAAAATCCGCATAAAGTGTTGGAAAATTCTCAATGGGGCATCCTCCTGCCCAACTTGCAGCTCCAATTAATTTAGGTTCACCATCAATGTCTATAACCGCTGGGCCTCCACTATCGCCTCCGCCTGCAGCAATTCCTGGAGAATAAAAGGCAGCGGTACTATTGCCAATTTCAAAGGCAAAATTTGGAGGGCATAAATTATTTGAATTGTTTATTAAAACAGTTGCATCTTCATCTGAAATTAATGGTATGCTAGCAGATAATAATACAGAACTAGCACTGGAATTATTTGTAGCACCCCATCCCGAAATTATTGCAGTTGTGCCTACCGAAATAACTGAATTTGGATCTACTAATTGAATGGGTTGCACTGATTCATTAAAACACAATGGAGTACTTAAACGAATCATAGCAATATCATAACCATTAAGAAAATTGACATAATTTGGATGTATAATCACCTCATTAACCAAAATTCTTTGCCCTATCGAATTATTAGTTTGGTCTGTTGCACCTGCATGTACCATGAACGGTCCACTTAAATCTGCAAAACAATGAGCTGCACTAACAATCCATTCATTATTTATTATACTTCCGCCACAATGATGAGCTCCATTTAATTCTATTGATACTTGCCAAGGGACTTCTGTAATTTGCGTAGGAGTTCCTCCAAAAATATATGTGTTCTGACAATTTACAGAATTAAAATTTAATGAAGTGATTAAAACACTAAAAAGACTTATAATAGTTTTGATGCTCATTATTTAAAAAATTATATTTCACACAAATATAGTACATATTTTTCTTATTAAGATCAATTCTTTTAGAGGAATTTTGACAAGTTCTGTCATCCACGATGAATTATTTTTTGGAGTCTATAGTCTAAAAATGGTTTATTGCTTATAATAATTAAGTATTAAATTGGTAGTTTCATTACTTTAAAAAGAAGATCACTTACCTTTATCTTTTGGTGCAATGATAATGATACAACCTTCACAGTCTCCAGGCTTGGTATCGATGATTCCCTTACTCTTGAGCTTTGCCAGGATATCCTGATATGGCAAGTTGATATTTAACTTCACTCTCATTTCAGGATCATACTTAAATTTTTTGTCGATTTTGACTAGTTTCTTGTTGTGTTTTAAAATGTAATTCTTGATAACTGATCCTAGTTTATAAGTAGAGCCTGCTTCTTTCTTTTCCACAGTTGGCTTCGGTGATGCAATATCTTGTTTTTTGTTCACCATCACTTTTGCCTGAAAAAGAGTATCTTTGATATTCAAATATTTAAATTGGCCATTTAAATATTGAAATTTATCGCCTTTATGCAATACTATAGCTTGGTCAAGCTTAGCACTATTTGCTATTTTTACTACGCCCTCTTGGTTTTCAATAAAGATCGTATCCTTGGCTGCAGATATCAAAAATTTAGTTCCTATGACTTCCACTTTTAACGTACCTATATATACATTGAAAGGCATAATACTTTTTTTAACATCAAAGCTGGCATTACCGTCAAGGTCAACATTTCTGGTATTTTGTCCTTCAAATGTTATAGGATAATCTATTTTTGCTCCATTCTCTAAAATGATCTTGGTACCGTCCAGTAGTTCTAAAGTTTTGGGTTCGGTGGCAGTAAAAGACTCTCTAAGTTTTTCTGGTTTTTTAAGTGTCCACAGGCAAAATAAAACCAAAACAAATAAGGCAGCTATCGATTGTATCAAAGTATAAAAGGAAAATGTCTTTGCAACTTTACGAGTCTCCACTTCTTGATGAATCACTGTGGGTGCTCCTTCCACTTTTTCCATAAATAGATCCCACTCAGCCTGAGTATCATAGACCTTAAAGTCTTTGATTTCTGAATTTTGCTTCAATATGGAATCTAATTTATTCAATTTTATATTCTATTTTTCTATTAAGACGATATATAATATGTAACTCACATTTTTAATCAAAAAAATATGCGTGATTTTTTAATTTTTCTTTAAGATGCTGAGATACTCGATACACATTGTCTTCAACACTTCGCTTGGATATTTGGAGATACTCAGCTATCTCTTCATAAGTCAAGCCTTCAAATTTATTCATAACAAATATCTCCCTACTCTTATCCTTAAGATCTTTCATAGCCAGCTCAAATGCTTGTCTTACTATGTATGGATCGAGCTGTTCCTCAGTTACATCTTCGATATTGGCTATAAGATGATCAGATAAATCATCGGCCTGTCTATGCTTCTGATTCCTTACAAAATCTATCATGGTATTTTTAGTAACTTGATAAAGGTAAGCTTTAGCGGATGTTTTGATGATGATTTGCTCTTTTTGGTTCCAGATTTTTATAAACGTATTTTGAACAACTTCTTGGCTATTTTCATAATTATTCAAGTACCTGTTAACAAAGTTAACAAGTGGGTTGAAGTAATCTTTAAAAATTATTTCAAAATCAGCCTTACTCTCGAATGGTTTTTTGAAGCAAACTATTAAGTAATATTTACGTAAAATTAAAAAAAATCGAGATACAAACACTATTTAGACACAAAACTAATCTAAAGTCACCCTATTTTCATCTATATAATGTTCATCTGATCTCATCAAGGGTATGGAAACAAAAAAATCTGTGCCTACACCAGGAACCGTTTCGAAATATATTTTACCGTTAAAGGAATCAATCATATTGGCAGATATAGCGAGTCCAAGTCCTGTTCCAGAGTTTTTGGTGGTAAAATTAGGCGTAAAAACCTTATCTTTCATATGATCAGGAATACCTGTTCCATTATCAGTAATCCGGATGACTGCATCATTTTGCTGTTTTTTGAGTTCGATCTCTATCTTACCTCGTCTACTCTCCGGTATGGCCTGAATCGCATTTTTCAGGAGATTATTGAGAATTCTTACCAAATGATTTTTATCTGCAAAAACATATAAGTCATCTATCGGCTCGATCATATGTATATCCATATCATCTCTCTTTCTGAATAGATCATGTATGGTTTCAATCACTTCATTCAAAATGACTTTTTCATTAGTAGCTTGAGGCATAGCTGCAAAATTCGAAAATTCATTGGCAATTTGACTCAGATTATCTATTTGTTCTATCAGCACAGCTGATACCCTCGGTATCATTTCGTGAGCTCTTTCAGGATTATCCTTTGCTGTTTTTTCAAGATATTGAATATTGAGCTTCATGGGTGTCAATGGATTTTTGATTTCGTGAGCCACTTGTTTGGCCATCTCCCGCCAAGCCATATCTCGCTCAGTTTTGGCCAATAAACCCGCACTTTTATCCAGTTCCTGAGTCAGATTATTGTAATCACCTATTAACGTTCCGATTTCATCATTAGATTGCCATTCCAACAATTCATTAGATTTACCCAATTTGAATTTTTTCAGTTTTTCTGCAAGAATAGATAACGGCTGTGTAATGGATTGTGCAATAGTAATGGCGATAGCTCCCGCGATCAAAAACAAAAAGATATAGGCGTTTAATATAGTACTTAAAAAATCAAGGATGTTGGCAGCAGACTGATAATGTGATGGCTTGTATACATGTAAATATCCCAAAGGCTTAGATTGATTATTGAGAAACATAGGAATAAAGTTAAAACTTTGGAAATTACCCATGTTTATAGATTGGCTAGGGTTAGTCTTACTTAGTTTCCAGAAATGATATGGGATTTTAATCTCTACATCTGCCTTAGACGTAGTACCGATCAGTGATCCATTAGAGTCATATAGCGATAAACTTTTATCATAAATGTAAGATAAATTGTTGAGCTTACTATTTAAAAATGAAAGGGCATATTCATCTTCAGAAAAATCTTGTATCTCCGTTTTAATATGATTGACTACACTCAATGTTTCTTCTTGATGGCGAATATTCTGTTGTGCTTGTATCAAATTTCTAAAATAAATTCCCGTAATCGCCCCAATTATTAAAAAAGTAAATAAAATCAAAACGATGATTGAAAGTTGAATTTTGGTTTTCAAAGATGATTTTTCGCCAAATTTCATGTCTAGGTTTTTGGGTAAAAATTCGAATCGTGTATTTAACCAAGACAGTATCAATATAACAAACCCTCCAATAGTAAAAATAAATGAAAATAAAGAAATCGGCTTAATCAACCCTGAAACTTTTTTCCATGAAATCAATCTATATTGTTCAGATGGGTTGTAGACTACAAAGGAGTACCCACCCATAATATTTGTTTCAGAAATTTTGGATATTGTTTCAAAATCAGGATTTCCGGAGTAAGTTTCTGACTTTTCTACTAAATTACCTTTATTAAAGATAGCAAACCCATATTTTTGGGAAAACTCTGTTTCTAAGGGTTTTAGTTTTTTGTCTGAAATGGTAAGAAACAAGTACCACGACCCATTAACGGGAGTAGTACGAGCTATCTCAAATCTGACGATATATTTATTCTCAAAAGGATTAAAATAGACATTTTTACCTATTCTTTTAGCGTTTTTGTATGACAAATTCAATTTGTAAAAATCGGCAAAATGATTCTTAAATAGTGTAGTTCCTGTATTTTTATTAAACAGTTCGATCTTTACTTTAAATGAATCACTTTCAAAATAACCCATACTGTCTATCATATAACCATACATATCATCAGCATCTAGCTTAGAATTTACTTCCAAGGTAGAAATTTTGGTAAATATGTCTTGAGTTATCCATCGCTGCTGTAACGATTCTATTTCACTGACTACACGTGTATTGGGTTCTGAATAGTAAGATTTTAAAAAAGCATCTCTTTCCGAAATATCTTTTTCAAGACCAAAATAAAACAAGGTAACCGCAAGAAAACCGGAGAACAATACCATCCACCAGATCAAGTAAGTGATCTTTTTGTCATTGTTTTCAGTATAGGCATCTATAACCAGTGTATAGGCTGCAACAAAAACCAAAAACATCCATATCGGAACAGGTGAAGGCCAAATGGCTAATGATAAAATAAATCCTAAAATCCACCCTATTCCACTGTATAAAAACTTGGTTTGATTAGATAGTGTCCCTAAATTGACCCATTCATAAAGTATTTGGGTACATTGAAAAATGACTAAACATTTAAACAGAAAACATATGATCAGTAAAAAACTTATAGCATTAAATTCAAGAAGTGCTTCGATCTCAAGATTGGCACTACTATGGAGCACAAAACCTTGTATGGTATGAATAAAAGTATAAAAAAGCAAAAAAGTAATGCTTCCCGCAAATATGGCTATCACCTTAGGACTTCTCCCAATGAGATGCTTCAAGTATTTTAACCCGATAGGAAGCCAAAGGACTAAAAAGATTTCTGCTACTACATTAATAAGTAAATGGGCAAGATTTGGCGAAAAGAAAGAATCTATATTCTGAACATCAAAAATTTCAAGCTCACCCACCAAATAATGATCAAAATAAAACACATGAAGACACTTATACAAAACAAAAACCAAAGCTGCAAATGATAATATCCTTACATTTTTGGCACTTTCTACCTTCAACTGTGTAGTAAAAAAGATTCCCAGAAATATGAAAGCAAAATATGAAAGTACCCAACCTATCTTTTTAAATACAGGAAAACTACTGCTTTCCAATACTTGAATTCCCAACCGGTGTGACCCTACATTAAAATCCAAATTTCCAATATTTTGGGTCAAGATATAGTTATGGCTATAGAGTACTAGATGATTATATGCACTGATATCCAGTTTTACTATGACCTTCTGAATAGTATCACCTATGGTCGCTAATTGGAAGGATGACTCTACCTCGGATTTTGAAATTTCTGAAGCGTGATTCCAGAACACTATACTATCTCGATAAAACACATCTATGGCAAGAGGGACTGCATCCAGAGCCTTAAGCATTACCTTGTCTTGATCGCTTTTTAAATACTGGTCAACTATATTTTGGGTTTGGGATAGGTAACGTTCTATGTCCGTTTTGCACCTATGTACGGTTTCTTTTTCATCTATTGAAATAGCACTTCCTATAAAAGCAAGCAAGGCCAAGATGAATAATATGATAGATATCTTTAAAGAGTGTTTAAGCATATACCACCCAATGATTTGTTGTCCAAAGACACTGTATTGTAAATAAAGGGCTAAGATATTACAAATCTGAATAATAAGAAAATAAACATTAAAAATAAATGTAATATCAATTTAGAATTGGTTTAGCCCACTAAGATTCGAACAAAATTACAAATAGTTATTAAAAATATGGTTACAAATATTACTAGCATGATTTCTGTCTTCCAGGAGACAATACTTCAATTTGATAAATAAAACCAACCAGCAAATCAGTTTTAGAACGTATCTTTAAATCAACAAAATTTAAAAATTATGAGACTCAAATTTTTCTTATTAAAAATCATTGTATTGTTATCATTTTGTTCATCACTAGAAGCACAGAATAATAATTTTAGATTTATAGACCCAAAAGCACAATGGAGGAGTGGACTAGGCTTGATTACTTATGCAGAATATATAGTGAGGATTGACCAGAACTTTGCACATTGTGACTTGTACCTTACTTATACAGCCAATATTCCCAACTTTACAAACCCAAAAGATACTTTTGAAGTTGTTCAGTATTTTAATTTACCTAAGCAAACTTTGGTCACAGATTCTTGGTTATGGGTTGATTCAGTGATCATGAAAGCCGATATTTTGGAAAGGCGTTCAGCTTTTAATATTTATGAAGGGATTGTGAACAGAAGACAAGATCCATCAATACTTTTTAAAAATTCTGAAACACAATATGAATTTAGAATTTTTCCGATTGCAAATAAAAAATCAAGAAGGGTTAAACTCTCTTTTACCATACCCTTAAACAGAGTGAAGGACAATTTGTCATTACCATTGCCTGTAGGTCTCATTTCTGCGTCGGTTACAAAACCAAACATCCTCATAAAAGTTAAGTATGATGAAACATATCAAAAAATAATTAATGATTTAGGGTTTTCAGAGACATATGATAACTTCTTGGGTAAGCATTATAAAACAACTGTACTCCCTACGACTTATAGTTTAAGTCCAGAGCTTCCTATAAATATTCAAATGAATCAAAGTCAAGTAATTTTTGCTACGCAGAAAACACCTGAAAATGATTTGAAGAAAAATTATCAAATTTCATTCAACCCCTTATTATCCTTTGGCTTAGATAATAGCGAAGCACGAAATGTGGTCATATTAATAGATCATGAAACAGTAACTAGCTCAATTAATAAACAAAGTATGATTAATAATGTGAAAGCATTTATGAATAATACTTTGTATCCGACTGATTCTATTCAAATCATTTTCACCAATAACAAAGCCAATACATTATTCAATACCTTTATTCCTTATAATGCCAACACATTAAATAATTTTTTAAATACTATAACTTTAGGAGATATAAGCCTTTTATATAGTGGGATGTATGATGCTTATGACCTTCTTAAAAATAAAGCTAATCCAGTCTTAGTAGTCTTTTCATCAGGTGTTTCTTTTGCCAACAGTTCTGTGGCAGCATCTGCGAAAAACAATTTGTATAATTTATTCAAAACTGTTCCAAAATCTTTTTTTATTAATTATAATAATGCAAATGCACCAGGTTTTTGGTACCAAAATCAGTTTTATTACGGTAACAACTTATTTTACAATACTATGTCTTCAAATTCGGGAGGTACATTTGTCTCTTTAGTAGGAAATATCAATAACGTTTCTTCTCCTTCAGCAGCAATACAAAGAATTTCAGAAAATTTTGAAGAATACAGCTTAAATAATTATGAAATGGAAATACGAATTAAATCAGCGGACGGAGGATTTAGTTACGATAATACTAACTTTAAAAATAAAAAAACCGGATTTTCTCAAACAGGATTATTAGTAGGAAAACCACCTTATACCATCGAAGGAGTCTTTTACAATGAAAAAGATGTCGTTTCAAAAAAATTTATAATCGATGAAATTAACATCAATGATGGATACGCTCATGCTGATCAAATACATGCAGGGCTTAACATTTTAAAATTTGAAACAGAAGCATTAAAAACTAAAGAGTCCCAAATTGTAAATTTGAGTTTAGAAAACAGGGTATTATCTAGATTTACTGCATTTTTAGCATTAGAACCTAATCTTCAAACCCCATGCTTTACCTGTGAAGATGAGTCCAATACACCAACTGCTACCAATCAAACTCAATTTGGCCATCAAGTTAAAGTATTCCCTAATCCATTCTCTGAAATTATCGCCATTGAGATTCAAGATGTAAAAAATGCAAAAATAGAAGATCTCAGTATTTTTGACTCTATGGGAAGAAAATATGATGTAGCATATGATGTTAAATATAATGATGATAGCCTTAGTATTACTATACAAGGAGGAAATCTTAAATCCGGTATCTATTTTGTAAAAGTAAAGCTTGGTGATAAATTATTGACTTTTAAGATAATAAAAAGTTCTTAATACAAGTCGATTAAAACACAATCTTAGTAAGCAGTTTCTTTAAAAATGCATTATCTCCTATAAAACCATAAATAACTACTACCTTTGTGGTAGATATACCGCTCTATCGCTTGTGACTGTTGTTGCAAGAGGAAAGTCCGGACAACGTAGAGCACCACACCATCTAACGGATGGGATCATGCTTAGGTATGGTACAGCTTAGTGTCACAGAAAATAACCGCCGGCTTGCCGGTAAGGGTGAAAATGAGAGGTAAGAGCTCTCGTGGTGTTGCAGTAATGCAGGATCAGGACAAACCTTGTGGGTTGAAATGCCATGTATATTCACAGCCTCTCGTAGGAGAAACTGGCTCGGTTTTCAGGTAGTACTACCTATGTGAAGGGGTAGGCAGCTTAGATAAATGATAGAGCAGATACTAATGAGTATTGGACAGAATCCGGCTTACAGGTATATCTCTTTTTAAAAACAGTCAAATGATTCTTGTTTTATTTGACTGTTTTTTTTTTTTGCTATTTATTGGTTAGTTCTAATTTTACTTAAATAGTGGTTGGCTATGATATTTAAACTTAAAATAATCACCATAATGGCCAAGCCAGGGAATACGACCAACCACCATTGTTGCATATCTCTTCCAGAAGCCATCATTTTGCCCCAGGTAACCGTTTCTACAGGTAGCCCAATACCCAAAAATGATATGGTAGACTCTGCTAGGATAGCTCCTGAAACACTAAAGCAGATCAAAACGATCATGGTTGGCATAATGTTGGGTAAGATATGCCTGATCAGTATTCTTAAATCTGAAAATCCTAGTATTCTAGCGGCAGTGATGTAATTTTCTTCCATGATGGCCAAAGTCTCTGCGCGAGCATGTCTGGCAAATTCTGTCCAACCTAATATCGTAATCATAAAAATGATATTCCAAACAGAAGGTATCACAAAAACACCGGTCAAAGCCAAAAGCAAAAATATACCGGGAAATGATTTACGCCAAGTTATGATTTTCATCAATAATTGATCCGGATTTATTCGATATTTGGGTGTTTTCTTCAATATATGGTCAGATATAAAATACAGCATACCCAAAATAAATAGAATCAGTAGAGCTATCCAAACAGCTCCTGTAAGTCCGGAATAGATCCACTCAAAGATGAAATAAAACCCACCAAAGGTAATTCCAGTAATCAGAATAATATATTGTAAAATATTGATTGCTATACCTTTGACGCTGTAGTATGCTGCAGCCATACCCAGAGAAGTCCCTATAAAAAAGGTAAATATCACAGATAAAACGCCTATCATCAGTGATATTCTGGTGCCGTGAATCATACCTGCAGCGGTGTCCCTGCCGAGTTTGTCCGTACCGAGCCAATGAATTTTACCATTTCCATGAGTTGGGTAAGATCCCGGTGATAATGAAGCGTGACCATTGATATTGGTTGTCTGTGGTCCATAAGGTATACATGCCAAAATACAACTCTGATCATCAGTTTTTGCAAGGGTATTCTCTAAAAAAGGGAAAGTCGCCGACCCGTTAACATGGCAATAAAGTGGCTTCTCGTTAGCCATCATAGGTCCAAAAATGGCTACCAATATGTACACTACAATGACCAATACAGATAATTTTACCCCCAAAAACGCACTTGTCTTCATGATATCTGCATTTTTTGGTGGATTTTGGGATTCGCCCAAGCATAAAAGATCTCAGTAATCGTTAAGAATAATATAGTAACTATACTCAATACGATCAAAATACCGAAAACTACATTCCAATCGCTACCTAAAATACTATCATACATCAGCCGACCCATGCCAGGAATATTAAAAATGACTTCTATGATCAAAGCTCCCGCCAATCCTGATGCCAGTCTGCCACCTGCGATCGTGATCAATGGCAACAATACATTCGGCAATATATGTTTGATCAGGATGCTTCCTTCTGTCAATCCTTTGGCTCTTGCCATCAGAATATAAGTTTTAGACTTTTGCTCTTCGGTATTGTTTCTAATGATGGTACTTATTTGAGCTATGTCATTGGCCACCATACAAATTACAGGCAAGACCAATTGATGGCTGTTTTGGATGATAGTTTTCCACATCGATTGACCATCAGGTACATACCAGATACCCGGTGCAGGAAAAATATGGACCCACGACCCATATCTATCAGATGTAGTATATAAAATTAATAAAGATGCCAACCAAAATGCGGGTATGGAGTAGAGCACCAACCAAAAAAAGTTGCTTCCTTTAGCTATCCAAGTATTGGAGTAGTAGCCACTGTACAATCCCGTAGGTATAGAAATCATCAAGGCAATACTCGTACTTAATATTGCCAGCAAAAGTGTCCATCGGATCGCTTTACTTATTTTTTGCGACACTGGCCTCCCATCTTTTATGGACTGACCCAAGTCCCCTTTAAAAACGGAAATTGCCCAATGATGAAACTGATTTTCGGCACCATGCCAAACTAATTTTGGGTAGTACCAAGTCACTTTAGTGACATCCATAGATGATAGAGCAGATTTAAAATTCTTTACATCATCTTTAAAAGCAGTAGGAGATGGTTGTAATGTATCGCACCAACGAATGAGTTGTTTTACATCATTTTCAAATTGTAGATTTTTTAAAACATGGGTAAACTTTTTGCTTGTATCTTTTTCTATGTTGGAGATCAAAACTTGTCGTTCGTTCAGAACTTCAATAATTTTTTTGCTGTGGTACTTTTCAGACTGCCATTTTTGCGTGAGGTACCTATCCTGGATATCAAGTATACTATGTACATTATCATGATAAAAATGGGGCAAGACAGAAATATAAAAAAGGGGCTTATCTAAACCTTCTTTTAGGTATATTTTTTGGTATTCTCGATTATAATTGGATGCTTCAGGCTGCACACCCTGTAGAATGAGCATGGATTCAGCATGGTCTCCGGGGATCAGTTTACTTAAAAAAAAGGCTGTCACCATGACTACAAAAACTGTTGGAAACAGAAACAGCAACTTTCTTAAGATAAATGGGATCATTATTATTTATTTGCAGCTACACCTACAAATTCAAATGTATTGGCCAAATATCCAGGACGTTTTACAGTAGCTGAAGATTTCCACTTTTTGGAGATTACGATTCTTTCTTCAGGAGCATACATGAATATGGCAGGTTGATCGTTGTAAATCTGTTCTTGAATTTTTTGATAGAGTTCTACTCGCTTTGCGTCATCTTTCGTCAGGAGTATCTGATCGATCAAGGCATCAGCGGCACTACTTCTGTATGACATTTCATTGCTACCATCTGGCGTATCGTTTTCAGAGTGCCACTTACTCATGTCGTCCCAAGTTTGTAGGTCTTGAGAGAGCACAGAAGCCACCATCTGATATTTTCTCGTTTTTACATTTTCTGCTCTGATCAACTTAAAATCTTTTCCTGTAATGATGATTTTCACTCCGGCTTTGGCAGCATTTTCCTGAAGGAGTAGTGCTAACTTTTTGCCCAATTCTTGACCAGATATCAGGATTTCCAATTCAAGGTTTTGCATTTTGCCGTTTATTTTTTTATCGGCAATACCATCATTATTGCTATCTGTCCATCCGGCTTCAGAGATAAGTGATTTGGCTTGCTCCACATCGTAAGGTACCGGTACAAGATTTTTATTAAATGTCTTTTTTAACGGGTGAATCGGTGCCACTGTTCTGATACCTTTGCCGCCTTCGAGATTGTCCAAGATACTTTGTACGTCCAATAAATGAGCCAATGCTTTTCTGATCTTCTCATCTTTGAGTATTGGGTCTTGATTATTGAGAATGACATAATATTGTTTTATCAAAGCTGGGTGATAAAATGAAAATTGCTTTCCGAATACATCATCTTTTTCTAAAGAGGTGTAGTTGTCGCCAGATACCTCAGTCATCACATCTATAGTTCCTGCTTTGAGTTGGGACACAGCTGCAGTCTCATCTGGTATGATCTGAAATATTATTTTTTCTGGACCTTGTTTCAATATGGGAGTTGACAAATTCTTGCCCCAATAATTTTCTTTTTTTTGCAAAACTAGGTTTTGGTCAGCTGTCCACGATACAAACTTGTAAGGACCAGAACCCGATATTTTTTCTCGGCTATAGATATTGGAATTGAAGGCATCAGCAAATCTCACCAAAATACTGTCAGCACTCAATGCTTTGATATTACCTTCTGTAAATGTATTGAATGCATAATTTTTTAAAACATTCAGGCTATCATAAAAATACTGTGGGTATACTTCTATATTGATACAAGTTTCCAAAGCCAGCATGTAGTCCTTTGCAAAAATAACCCTACACTTTTTTTTATCGGTAGGATTTGGGATAACATCAGTGATATTTTGGGTAAGATCTCTATATCTGCCAGCATTGGTCATCGGTAGGTTGACCGTTTTTAATGTAAAAATATAATCGTCTGCTGTAATTGGACTTCCATTATCCCAAGTAGCTTGGTCTGAAAATTCCAAATCAAAAGCTATTCCACCTTTATACTTGCCCGTATCTATGGCCATTTCTGTAGGTATTGCCTTAATCAATATGGGTTCTAATGTCAAAGATTCCGGATTATAGTCTGCTACTGGAAGGTGAATATACTGATAAACTTCACGTGCAGTAGGATTAGGAAATATGAGCGGATTGATTCTTTCTGGATCTTTTTTTAATCTTATATGAAGGACTGCTTCCTGTTTTTCAGGGTCACCTTTACAGGAAAAAAACAATACTGCCAAAAGTGTAAAAAGTACAATTCCAATATGTCGCATATACATCAGGTTTGAAATACAAAAATAACAATTATTCATGAAAACAATATAGTAATGTGATAAGTTTGGATTTTTTTATGTAAATCTTTTTAAATCTGCATTTTAATGACCATAAAAATTATTCCTGCAGTTTAAAACAGATTGGGCACAATCATGTTACTTGAGAGATTATAAAAATCATACATAAATGAATAACAAACCAATAGTGTGGATAGCAGGCGGTGATGGCCTAGTGGGAAATCATCTGCAGTCCGTGATTGATAAGAGCAAATATGATGTGTATACGCTTAGCCGTAAAAAACCTAAGAATAGCCAATTTATCCAATGGGATACTGAAAAGAAAGTGATCTATTCGGATCAAAAACCTGATCATATCATCAATCTGGCAGGTGCAGGTATTGCTGATGCTAGATGGACAGATCAAAGAAAAAAGATTCTAGTCTCAAGCAGAGTAGATAGTGCATTGACGTTAAAGGCGTACTTACAAGAAAAAGGTATCCGTCCTGATACGTATATATCTGCATCGGCTGTGGGATATTATGGTGATCAAAAAGATCGTATTTTGACAGAAGAAAGTAAACCAGGAAATGAATTTATGTCTGATTGTTGTATTGCTTGGGAAGACGCAGCAAAAAGTACAGGCAATTTGTGCGCAAAAACGGTACTTTTAAGAATAGGTATCGTATTAAGTACCCAAGATGGCGCTTTGCCCAAGATGTTGATGACCAAATCAGTTGGCGTGTTCAATTATTTTGGAAATGGAGCACAGTATCACCCTTGGATTCATATCGATGATTTAGCCAAAATGATCATCTTTGCCATAGAGTCTCCTCAAGTCAATGGTATCTATAATGCAGCAGCGCCACAACAAATCACCAATAAAGAGATGATGCAGGAAATCATGACATCTTTGGATTCCAATGGTGTTTTACTACCAGCACCTAGTTTTGGATTAAGAATATTATTGGGCGAGATGGCCCATGTTGTTCTCAATTCTAACCGGGTGGACGTACAAAAAATGCTTGATACAGGTTTCAAATTTCAGTATACGAAATGTGGGGAAGCGGTACGAGACTTGGTGATGGGGCAAAGGTATTGATATGGTCAGAAATAAAAATATTTTTTCACTATTTAGGGCCTGCTTGGTGTAATTCAAGGTATTGATTATCAATACAATATGCTTGTATTTGTTGATTTCGATATACAGGAAATTGCACAATACTCTTAAATTATTTGCACTTCATTTAAACATTTGCCCTATGCGGGCCTGCCTTGCCGTCAGGCAGGCCTGCCTGACGGCAAGGCAGGCAGCATTTACTTTTTTTCTTTTTGCTTGCTCTTATTACTTTGTAATGCTAGCCCAGAAAAAAAGTAAACAACCTGTCACGCTTTGCGTGAAAAAGACCAGTTCAAAAAAAGGTAACTGAATGGTGCAGCTTTGCTGCATTGGAGTGATACGAAATCACTCAAAAATGAAGGCACTGATCTAAACTTAGATCAGCTAGGTTTATTGTTGTGCATTCCCGACCTACCCATCCCTTTCGGGTTCCTTCACTTCTCGCATTGTCATACTCGACCATAAAGGATCGTTCAGTCTTGCATTTTTCTATCGCTTTGATTATCATTCTTTTATTTTTAATATTCTACAAAGGCGATAGACGCACTTTTCTGCCCACCCGTTTCACGCCTGCCTGCCGGCAAGGCAGGGTTCACTTCGTCAAAGGCTTTGCCTTTGGTACTTTGCACTTCAGCCACCCATCCGTTTCACGGTTCACTTCGTCAAAGGCTTTGCCTTTGGTGCTTTGCACTTCACTACGTTCATATCGCTTGTTTTTTGAACGATTTCCCAGACCAATAGCTGTCTTTAAATTGAATGATTCTGACTTTTTCAGCAGGCCCTAATTAAATATTTATGCAACTTAGAGTCTTAGAGACTTTAACGCTTGGGCGTCACAAGCGTGGTATTTCAACTTTTACGGTTTTTCGGAGTGGACTCAACATTAAACAGTTAAACATCTTAAACCTTAAACATTCAACCTTATCCTTACTTCTTCCCTTTGGGCTTTTGACCTCGAGTCTTGGGTTTTCCGTACTTAGCATGCATTTTGTCTTTATGGCTTACCTTGGTATTGACCCTCATGTTCTTAGCTATTTTCTGTTGGAAAGCACTTTTTTCTTCATCCTTAATTTTGGGTAGTTTACCCAAAGAGTTTTTCATTTTTATCTGCGGAATCTCAGATGAAGTCAATATATCAGATATTTCAAGCTCTTGCGGAAGATCTAGTGTTGGAATTTTGAATTGCATAAACGCTTCTATTTCTTCCAACCAATCCAAATCCAAGTCGCCGACTAGCGATATAGCTTCACCTTTTCTATCTGCACGACCTGTTCTACCTATACGATGGATATAGTTTTGCGGTTCATCTGGCAGATCAAAATTGATTACATGAGAAACATCTTGAATATCCAGTCCTCTGGCTATGACATCAGTAGCGATCAGCATCCTGAAAGTACCATCCTGAAACCTGTTTACGGAGTTAAACCTATAATTCTGATCTTTATTGGAGTGTATGACACCGGTAATTTCGGGATACTTTGTAGCTATGGTAACATACAATTCATCTGCTAATGCCTTGGTGGAACAAAACATCAAAATTTTGGTCATTTCTGGTTTTGATTCCAACAGTAGGTGGAGCAAGTTAATTTTGGTATTAAAATTGGGAACCTTGTACAATACCTGATTTATATTAGAAAGCGGAGAGCCGGATGGAGCAGCTTCTATTTTTTCGGGGTCATTAAAGTGTTCTGCAATAAGAACTTCTACATCTTCGGACATAGTAGCCGAAAACATCAGGTTTTGTCTCTTTTCTGATAACAAATCCAAAAGATGCTCGATCTGTGATCTAAAGCCTAAAGCCAGCATTTCGTCCACCTCATCGATTACCAATTTTTTGATTAGTTTTAGATTTAAAGTACCATGATATCCCAGGTCCAAAAGCCTTCCTGGTGTACCTACCAAAATATCACACCCGTCGGCGAGCTCGTAAGCTTGGGTTTTGAGATTGGTGCCACCATACACACCTTTGACGACGACGTTCATATATTTACCAAGACGTTCGGCTGCTTCCACGACTTGTACGACTAGTTCTCTAGTTGGCACCATGATCAATACTGTAGCATGTCGGCTCTTATTAAAGGACCACATTTTGAGTATGGGTAGTAAATAGGCCAATGTTTTTCCTGTTCCAGTCTGTGCTATACCAGTCACATCTCTTCCAGACATGATCACAGAAAAAGCTTTGTGCTGAATAGTGGTAGGATGGGTAATTTCTGAATCATCGAGAGCCTTCCACAGTGGATTGTTCAGGTTTATGTCTTTAAATGTCATGTTACAATTTATACTGGAAATATGGTGCTAAAATTAACTTACAGGATATCGAAAATGAAGTTGCAAAAATCATCAATCAAAATTCATGTGTGAACAAATGTTGCTGCCAAAATCATTTCTGCAAATCAATTTCTGTATTTAAAGCCATAAAAGTACAATTTTTATTCCCATTTTTTGAATAAATCACTTTTACTGTTGCTTATCATCTCTACTTTGGGATTTATTTCAGTTTAGTATGGGTTACAATCTTCATACCAATACTAGATTCATTAAATGGTCAATAATAGTTTTTTTACACGCTTGTAGAGTACCTTCACTTGTCGCATTTTTACAAAAGAGCTATCAAAGTTTGACTAGGGGTAAACCATGATCCCTTCATATTTCAACTATAAAAAACGTACATTTAAGGTAAATATTTTTGTCTTTTCCACTATTTTTAGTACATTCCTTTATCTTTGAAAAAAATTCTTGTTATGCGATATGTTATATGCTTGTTTATGGTATTCCTTTTGTCATCTACCCTGTTATATGGTCGTATACTCAAAGTGGGTGTTTCTCATTCTTATGCCAATATCCCTGCAGCTGCATCAATAGCTATACCTGGCGATTCTATTATATGTTATGATCCTGTGATTCAAGGTGGCATGTTTATTGCCAATCTACAAGGAAATGCAGATCAATGGATTTTTATCCTAGCTGCTGCCAATACCAATGTCATCATACGTGGAGGGAGCAACAGTATTCAGTTTTCAGATGCGGCGTATGTGCATATGGAAGGTTTTACTGTGGAAGGCCAAACAGGCAATGGTCTGAATATAGATGATGCAGGAAGTTTTAATACGCCTACACATCATATCCGTATTGTCAGATGTACGATAAGGGATATCAATGCTACTGGCAACAATGACCTGCTCAAACTATCTGGGATGGATGATTTTGAAATCCTTGAATGCGTCTTCATAAATGGAGCAAACGGTGGAAGTGGCATAGATATGGTCGGTTGCCATCGGGGTCGTATCATAGGCAATTCTTTCGAAAATATGGGTTCCAACTCCATCCAAGCCAAAGGAGGAACTTCTGAAATAGAGATACTCAGAAATACCTTTAAAAATGGAGGTGCCAGGGCGATGAATCTGGGCGGTAGCACGGGTTTGGCCTTTTTTAGGCCCCAAAATGCAACCACTGAAGCAGATCGTATCAAAGTCATAGCCAACGTCATTGAAGGATCTGAAGCTGCTATCGCTTTTGTAGGGTGTAGAAATATACATGTAAGCAATAACACCATTGTTAGACCTCGTAAATGGATACTTCGTATATTGCAAGAAACCGTAGACCCTACTCGATTTTTGCCTTGCGGAGAGAATAGCTTTTTTAATAATCTCGTCATCATAGATCAAAATGTGACTGTTGAAGCCAATATAGGTCCGAATACGGCACCAGAAACATTTTTGTTTGATCACAATCTATGGTGGAAAATAGGCAATACTAATTGGATAGGCCCAAATCTGCCCGGCACAGTAAAAAACAATATCATTGCCGATCCTATGATCATGCAAAATAGTACATACATGATCCCAAGTTCTAGTCCAGCTATTGCCCGTGGTTTGTCCTATACTAATACCGTTTTGGACATCGAAAATCACCCATTTAATGACCCTCCGTCTGTAGGAGCATATGAAGGTCGAAAAGTGATTTCTACCGCAGCCAGTATCAGTCACCAAATGATAAAGTATTACCCCAACCCTACATCTCATCTCTTACAACTCCAATTTGATAGTGATGCTCCGAGAATGCTGTGGCTGTATGATAAAAATGGTAAAATAATACTCCAATCAAATACTCAAGCTACCCATAACGACATCGATATATCCTCTGTAATCTCAGGGACTTACGTGCTAAAAATCATATATGAAGATGGTACTTGGGTGAGTAAACAAGTGGTGGTCACCCATTAAGTGGTAAATTTAATTCTTAAACCACTTCATAAAATAAAAGTTCCTTTATTTAGAAAAAGAAGATGGCAAAGGTTTACCCAAAATAATTTTCAATTCATTAAATATAGTCTGAGTTAAATGCTTATTTTTGTCTTTTCGTTTTTGCTAAATGTGACATTTATGGTGAATTTTTTTTTTAGTTTGATGCTATTATTTGTATGCCATGATCTTTGGGCTCAAAGTCATAGCTTTAACATTCCTGTTTCTATAGCATCGGAATATAGAGGTGATTTTCAGCAAAGTATTGATCTCACTACCTTGTCGCAAGTGGAATTTGTAGCACTATCAATAAGATTGGACGGTATCCATTCTGGTCAAAAATGCACGGTTAGTATTACCAAAGGAAATCAGGAACGTATCTTTTTACCTTTTGAAGATACTGAACTCCATCAAAACACCTTTGTAGGCAATATGATCTATTTAGCATCTGAAGATGTAGGTATTTGGAAGCTCCATGTAAAAATCGATTCAGATATTCCTGCTAGTAAAAGCATTCATGGTTTTTTAAGAGTATTCGTTCCTCTGCAGAGTACATCAATTACAGATGTAAACATTGCTACCAACATAGCCACAGACTGTTTATGCCCACTTCCTAACCATATTAAAAGACAAGAATGGGGCTTAGCATTCGGATTAGGGTCGCAAATATATATCCCACCGGCATCATATAGCAAAGTGACGCATTTGATCGTGCACCACAGCGCCGGTACTAATACGAGTAGTAATTGGAAAGGAGTAGTGGCGTCCATTTTTGACTTCCATGTCAATACTAATGGTTGGCAGGACGTAGGATACAATTGGTTAATCGACCCAAATGGCGTCATTTATGAAGGTCGCGGAGGCGGTGATAATGTCCGAGGTGCTCATATGTGTGGGTACAATAATAATACCATGGGAGTCTGCATGCTAGGTAATTTTGAACTCGTAGAGCCTTCCATAGCCATGATGCAAAGCCTTCAGCAATTGCTAGCCTACAAAGCTTGTAAAGAAAGTATTGCTCCTACGGGGAGTAGTAATATCGTATCACATACGGGATTTATGAAAAATATTTCAGGACATAAAGAAGGCTGTGCACCCAATCATACTTCATGTCCAGGCAAATTCTTATTTGCAAAAATGGAGCAAATCAGGACAGAGGCTGATCAATATTTAAAGGATGAATGTTTACCTACAGCTACATCTCTAGATGTTTTGGATTTCTATCATTCAGTTTATCCTAATCCAGCATTTGACGAATTATGTACGGATGTTGAATTTGTGCGATTTTCTATATTTGCTTTGGATGGAAAAAATTTGACGCCACCATATCGAGATAAAAAGAGTCAGTGTATCGATATATCATCTTTACCAAAAGGTATGTATACAATTGCAATGCTTAAAGACCAAAATCTGATTACATCCCGATTTATCAAAATGTAATCAGATCTTAGATCTATTTTAGTTACCTCTCCTACTTTTTTTAACGGTGGTTTTTTGAGCTTTCACATTTCCTCTAGGCCCTTTGACTGTAGTAGATTTTTTGGTGACGGCATTTCCTCTAGGCCCTTTTACAGTAGTGGTGGTCTTGCGTACTTTATAGTTGGCATGCGCTGATGCATTTCTTGTTCGTACAGTAGTAGACGTGACTCTAACTGGCTTATAAATATTTCTAGCTTTCGCCACTCTATGGGTATGAACTACTCTTACAGTAGGTCTGTAATGTTTTAATCTAAGTGGATGCCACACAGACCAAGTCAAAGGCCTCCAAGGTCTCCACCAATTAGGATATACACGCCATCTCCATGGAGAAACCCAAGGTCTATAGGTAGGGCTGTAGATGAACCTCACTGATGGCCAAGTCCACACATTGACTACGACTAAAGTATTATTGCAGCTCCATGATGGACCACTTCCATTGTCTTCCAAAGACTCTTCGGTACCATCAGATGGCTCTACGATCACTTCTTCACCATAGATGTCTTCATCTCCTATTATCTGGATGATGGCATCTTCTCTTCCTGTCTTCTCTATATTGATGACCGCGATATCCTGATTTTCATCTTCGGATACCGATACCTGCAATATCAGTATCTGTGCGTCTCCATCTTTTTTACTGATTACCTTGACGTAGTCTGTTTCATTGTCACCATTGACATCGAGGTTATTGACTTCATTTTCCTTTTTATTGAGTAAGGTTTCGAATTCTTCTGGACTAGCAGCGCTTTTAAACAATTCTAATGCGCCTTCCAAGCTAAATTGATCTCCAGGTAGTCCTGTTGCTTTTTCATTTTGAGCGAATAAGGGTAGTGCCAATAAGCAAGCCAATAAAAAATTAAAATTACGCTTCATCTTTTTTGATTTTAAAGGTGGTTAAACAATTCTTTTGACAAATATATTATCTAAAGGTTTATTTTAGAGTTTTGTACTCAGATATTTTTATGATAAAATCAAAAGGAAAAGTTAAAATTCAACAAAGTTGTAGTAAGGGAGATTGATAATAGAAATGTATAATACTACACTCCTAAAAATGCGAAGAGCCCAGGTAACTATATACTAGGGCTCTTTCGACTAAGGTCTCAAAATAAGAAAACTACTTCTTACAGGTGTTCACCTTTATAAATTTAAGCTATATAAGCTAATGGTCTATTTGTACCCAAAGTATCAGATGGTCCTACTATACTCAAGCTTTGGATGATGCAAATGTACAAACTTATTTGCAATTTACATATATGATAATAACTAAAATGTTACTAAAAAAGTTTTCAAATATTCAATTAATTTTAATATATTTTTTAAGAATTTGTTTTACAAGATTAAACAAATTATCAAAATTATTAATATAAAAAAATTGTTTTGAATTTATCCTTTTTTACTGTAATTGGGAGATTCTTTAGTGATCGTGATGTTGTGTGGGTGACTTTCTAAGATACCTGAGCCTGTGATTCTGACCATTTTAGCTTTTTGCATGGTCTTGATATCCGGCGCTCCGCAATAGCCCATACTAGCTCTTAGACCACCTAAATACTGGACCATCACCTCCGAAACAGAACCTTTAAATGGTACTCTACCTTCTATGCCTTCTGGCACCAATTTTTTGACATCATCTTCCACATCCTGAAAATATCGATCCTTACTGCCCAACTCCATAGCACCCAATGACCCCATGCCTCTGTATACCTTAAACTTCCTGCCTTCAAAAAGTATGGTTTCGCCCGGTGCTTCTTCTGTACCTGCAAATAGAGAACCTGCCATGATGGTGCTTGCTCCCGCTGCCAGTGCTTTGGCAATATCTCCTGTATATCTGATACCACCATCTCCTACTATAGGGATTCCGGTACCTGCGAGTCCTCTTGCCGCATTACGTATGGCATACAATTGTGGTACGCCTACACCTGCTACAATTCTAGTAGTACATATACTACCTGGGCCTACACCTACTTTTACCGCATTAACACCGGCATCTGCAAGGGCTTTGGCTCCTTCAGCCGTAGCTACATTTCCACCTACTATCTGCAGATCTCTAAACTGCTTGCGTACCGCGGCAACTGCATCCAATACTCCTTTGGAATGACCATGAGCTGTATCTATACAAATGACATCTACACCTACAGAAACCAAAGCTTCTACTCTTTCGAATAAATCTTTGCTTACACCTACCGCAGCACCCACATATAACCTACCGTGAGAATCTTTAGCTGAATTGGGATAGTTTTCTAGCTTCATAATGTCTTTATACGTGATCAAGCCGATTAATGTGTTTTCTTCATCTACAACAGGTAGTTTTTCTATTTTATATTTTTGAAGAATATCTTTAGCTTGAGCAAGTGTGGTTCCTTTGGGAGCAGTGATGAGCCTTTCTTTGGTCATTATCTCAGTTACACTTCGGTCAGCCTCGGTCTCAAATCTAAGATCTCTATTGGTCAATATGCCCACTAGTTTTCCATTATGGTCAATGACAGGGATACCTCCGATTTTGTTGACTTTCATCAGATGATGGGCATCTCTTACTTTGGCATCTTTTGTTAGCGTTACAGGGTCTATGATCATACCACTTTCTGATCTTTTGACAGCTCGCACTTGATTTGCTTGAGCTTCTATGGTCATATTTTTGTGTATGATGCCGATGCCGCCTTCTCTAGCCATAGCTATAGCGAGCTTGTACTCTGTGACGGTGTCCATAGCTGCTGAAACTATAGGCGCCTGCAACCAAAGGTCAGTGGTCAGTTGGGTCGAGATATTTACTTCACGTGGTAAGACTTCTGAGTAAGAAGGAATCAAAAGCACATCATCAAAAGTGAGCGCTTCTTCTATTATTGGGGTAATGTTATTATGTTCCATCTGCAAAAGTACGAAGTTTTCCAATTTTGACAATAGTAATATCCATTTTTGTAAAAAAAGTAATCATCTTTCATAAAAAAGGTGGTTTTATACCAACGTTTGACCATTGAAAACAAGTCTTGTAGGTATATTGAATTATCATGCATTTTTTTTATCACACAAACACACTCCAATGAAAAAGTTAACGTTTCTATTTTTAATTTTAACCATGCTACTTCAGCAGTCATGCCTGAATGATGAATGTACCGAAACCAGAACATTTGTACAATTCACCCCTGTATTTCTGACCAAAACACAAATCAGAACAGATGTCAAAATGGAAAGTGAGCGTAAGCTCGAAAATCCTGGTAAAATGTATTTTTACAATAACTTCTTGTTTATCAATGATCAAGGTAAAGGTATCCACATCTATGACTTAAAAGACATGGCCAATCCTTCTAAAATAGGTTTTTATGGTATTCCTGGCAATTTTGATATCGCCGTAAAAAACAACATCCTTTATGCTGATAATGTGATGGACTTGATTGCCCTTGATATCAGCAATGTGTACGCTCCTAAAATTGTAAAACGTATAGAAGATTATCAAAATAGATATGGCAACTATGATCCACCTACTTATTACGCTTATTCTATCCGATCAAATCAAACTTTAATAGTTGACTGCACAGATTCTAATTTTCAAAATAATTGGTTTTTCTTAGGAAATGGTGGTATAGCTTTTGAAGATACCAGAGCTCCTGCTAACTCAGTCATTAATAGCAATACTGGTAATTTTAGTGGCACAGGAGTAGGTGGCTCATTCGCAAGATTTACAGTGGTCAATGATTTTTTATACGTAGTGGATCAAAGTACCCTTAAATCATATTCTGTTTCCAACCCTAACAATCCAGAACTTAAACACACCAATCAGCTCAATTGGGGAATAGAAACTATCTTTCCATACAAAGACAAACTATTTGTTGGCTCTAATGCTGGTATGTATATTTTTGATAATTCAAGGCCAGAAGCACCGGTATTACTTTCTGTTTTTGAGCATGCCAGAGCCTGTGATCCGGTGGTGGTACATGACAATACAGCTTATGTCACCCTACGCAACGGTAATGAATGTAATGGATTTATCAATCAGCTTGACATCGTCGATATCGAAAATGTGCTTAAGCCAAAATTGATCAAATCCTATCCTATGCAAAACCCTCATGGTCTATCCGTATATGATGATCGGGTTTATCTTGCTGAAGGAGTACATGGTTTTAAAGTGCTGGATGTCAAAAATCCTGTGAATGTAAAAACGCTTGCAGAAGTCAAAGGGAATCACAGCTATGATATGATTTCTTTGAGTAAAGAAGTATTGTTTATGGTCGGAGATGATGGATTTTACTTGTATGATGTCCAAGATGATAAGTCACCCAAATTGATCAGTAGCATTAAAAAAGGCCAATAATGAAGCATTTATTTCTGATCTTTATACTCATTATTCCCATGTGCATGATGGCACAAAGCGAAGGGTATACTGATAAATTACTCCTGAAAAATGGTAGTGTCCTCTATGGAAAAGTGGTGAAATTTAACGGAACAGACACTTTGGAGTTTGCCTTGTCAGAAAAATACACCATGACATTTTACAACAAAAATCTCAGTAGGACGGTAAAAAAAGTCATCATGACTGGAGTTGCGGTCAAAACCAATGAAATCTTTCACTTTGACGATCCGGGCTTTTATTTTAGGACACAATTTTCATTGTTGCATAGCCAACCTAAAGATGGCTACTCATTGACCGTAAGTGGTGGATATCGCGTTAAACCTTGGTTGTCGCTAGGTGTAGGCGGCGGTATAGACAATTATTATGCGGAAGAAGGATATGATATGTATCCCCTATTTGCAGAAGCTAGGGTATACTTTTACAAAAAGAATGTAACCCCTTACTTTGCGATGAGGACCGGATATGCGTTTGTATCACCTGATGAAGACCAAGGACAAATACAAGCTACAGGAAGTTTGTTTTACAATCCGGTCATTGGTCTTCGTCTAGGTAGCGGTAAGCCACACATAGATTTATTTGCGGGAATAAGGTTGCAATCCGCATTTTACGAGACCTTGACCAATCAATTTCGCTCTGAAAAAGATATAGATTTCAAAAGATATGATTTTGGGATTGGGATAAATTTTTAAGGGTAGAAATTACATAGATTATATTGACAAGCACCCAGGTTAAAAATTGATTTGGGTGCTTTTTTGTTTTACAATAGCCACATTTTTCTTTTCTTGCAGCTTAATTGTAAAATGAATCATCATGTTGACCATTTATTCTGACGATTACTACATGGAGCAGGCCATCAAAGAAGCACAAAAAGCTCAGGAAGCTGGAGAAATTCCCGTAGGAGCTGTCATTGTTTGCCAAAAACAAATCATAGCACGTGCTCACAATCAAACTCAGATACTCAACGATGTCACCGCTCATGCAGAGATCATGGCCATCACTTCTGCTTCATCCTATTTGGGAAGCAAATATCTTAAAGATTGTACCCTTTATGTGACGCTCGAACCTTGTATCATGTGCGCAGGAGCATTATATTGGTCACAAATAGATCGAGTAGTATATGGTGCCAGTGATGAAAAACGGGGTTTTATGAGATATGGAAAAGAGTTGCTTCATCCCGGTACTAAGTTGGAGTATGGAATCAAAAATCATGAATGTGCCACCATGATGACCAAGTTTTTTGAGAATAAGAGAAAATGATCTTATGCATTGTCTATTTTGGTATTCAAAGGATTATAATTTTACCAATGATTGCATCGAATCAGGTATTTATGTGCCTTTTTAAAATAATAAAGTGTTCTACCCATCATGCTAAATATAAATTCTACTGAAAATCAGATGCTAATTGTTACTAGTTTTTACGATCTTGTTAGTACGCCTTTTCAGGGTAGTATTAATGCGATTTGTTGGACCCGTGAGTTGATAGGTGATTTTGAGGAGATAGTTAATTCGATAGCAGTAGAAGACAACATGGTCGAACTGCATCCTGATGACCTGCGTGCATTGGTGTTAAGTGAACCAGGGCAGATGGCACGGGACATCATCTTGAATGACTTGAAACTTCTGGAAGCACTTGGTGCATCTCCAACAGTGAATATTATCCATCATTACGAAAGAGATGATAGTTACCCGTTTTTTCCTACGGATGTGTATTCGTTCCATGTAGATCGTGCGCCTATAGCAGCGGATACGATCTTATGCACATACTATGGCGCCTGCAGTGAGATTTTGCCCAATGACCAAGGCACACAAAAAGTGCTCATTCCCGAAATACGGGATGAACTAAAAAAGTTACATGATGGACCTGACGAAGATTTCGAATCTTTTTTGATTGAAAATTTCTTTGATCTACACTATCAAGCCCATCCTGATGCCATACCATGGGTAATAGGTTTGGGCCATATCTGCAGATTGGCTATAGACCACCCTGAAAGTAAAGTGCTGCCATGTCTGCATCGTGCACCCAAAGAAAAAAATGGTCAGAAAAGGTTGTTGTTGATCTGTTGAAATTTCAAAAACTATCCAACATTGTGGCAGCACTTTTACTATTTCAAAAGCTCCAAAGCAAATTCCAAAACCACATCTTTTCGATTTATCACATCATCGATATTTTGGCTAATAAAATGATCAGGCAATATCCCTTTTTCATCAGGTAGAGACGTTGCTGTAGATATGTGGGTATTATTGGCTACGTAATAATTGAGTTTGGTGTTTTTGAGCCGGCAACTCGTCGATCCTGCTGAACAAAATTGATTAGAACCTAGTTCTTCACCAATGATGGTACCTAATTTCATGACCTTGACTAAAGACATAAAATGACCTGTGGTGGAGTTGCCAATGCCATCTATCAAAAATACTACCTTCCCTTTATACCCATTTTTCATAGGATGAATGATTTCTTCACCCTCGATTTTACCCATTTTGCCTGCAAAATCAGCTTTGGAATAATACCTAAATGGGTTTTCCACTAAGTACTTGAGTAAATGTATTGCGGAAGACTGCGAGCCGCCACTATTGTATCGTACATCGATGATTAGATTTTGAATGCCTTTTTCTTCTATTTCTTTAAAGCTTTGATCAATAAAATCAATAAATTCTTGAAGATTATTCCATGAGTAATAATTGAATGAAGTGATGGTCAAAAGTGCTGCTTTTTTATCTTCCAAAACCTTAAAACATAACTGATTTTGACAGTATTGCAAATAGTCTAAATAAGTACCTATATTTTGATGGGCTTTGTGAAGGATTACAGGTTTTTCTACACCTTTTAAGGTGATAGAATATTGATCGGGCAAGCCAAGGGCGTAAGGTATCAAGCTGGAAGACAAGGTATTGAATACATGATTTTTGGCTGTCGTGATTTTACTTTGTGCAACTATATGTTGATAGATATCGTTAATTAGTAAATCTACTGGTACGCCATGGATAGCCAAAATTATGTCTTTGGTTTTTAATTTATCGGAATTATTCATAGGATCGATAACGTATAACTGACTCCCAATCCACTGCGTTTGAATAGGAAACTTTAAAGTTTGTGGCAACATTTCGTTTTCTGGGTATAAGCCACCCATTCCGGTGTGTGCACAATGAATACTAGCTATAATCTTGTTGCAAATGTAGGAGAACTCACCTAATTTGGTATCTTCTGTGATCTGTGATTTACTCTTTTCTACAATATCTGTAAAGTCTTTTTGCGATATAAATTTGAATACGTTGGGGTGGATTTTTACTATAGATTTAGCCATTTGATCCAAATCGGCCTTATAAGCTTCAGCTGTATATTTTTTTTCAAATTTTTCGGCGGGTGTGAATGGTTTTATCTCTGGATGTTTGATCGAAGCGATTTGGTCTTCAGCATTAAAATTGTCGGGATTCATAGCTAGAGATTTTTCATAATTTGTCAACGCGGCTTCCCTATTTCCTTTTTTGAGGTAGGCTTCTGCCAGACTGTCATAAGAGTTGGCAGAACCAAATTGTTCTACGATCAATTGGAAAATAGCAAAAGCTTCGTCTATTTTGTCAGCCCACAAAAACCCATAACCATACATCGTGATTTCATCTTCATTTTCAAAATTGTAAGCATCCAGACTATCCTTTTTGAGCTTTTTATAAAGTGTAATTCTTTCTTCTACGGGCTTATGATCGAGTTCTTTTATTTTCTGAATGATGGAAGCACGTATTAAGGTATCGTTCTTAATGGATTTTGAGATTGTACCTTGGTTTTTGCTCATACCACAGGCCATCATTCCAAATGTAAAAACGGTGTAAATAATATAACTCCACGGGTTCTTCCACATAACTATTAATTTTAGCTCAAAGGAAAGATGTTTTTGATGATGTTGGACATTTTAAATGTAAAAAAAGGTAAATTAAAGGTAAAAGTTGATGATTTTTATACAGCTTATTTTCAGATGTTGTAGCTAAGTGCTATTTTTCAAATTAAAAATCACCATCATGTTTTTTGAATACGGTGAACACTTGATACTGCAGATGTTATAAAGTAATGTTCAGGTGTTTTATAGCTTTGATGAGACTATGATATATGGAAATTAATGAATGACAATAAGCTTTAAAGATTTTACAATTTTTTGATTTTCTATTATTTGTAATAAATAAATATCATCTGGTAGTTCTTCAGAATTGATGTCTGTGTTACACATGGTATTTAATTCATTTATCAAGAGTCCATTTTTATTAAAATTTTTAACAATAATATTATTTACTGATGATTTTGCTGTATTTACTATTTTGAAACCACCATTGGCTGTACCAACTATATGATTCGCGTTGACTTCTATTTTAAAGAATACTATGCATACTAGGATAAAAGATATAGTTTTCATGAATTATGATTTTATACGCAAAAATAACATTTAAATTTAAACGAATAATTTTTCCATGCTAAATTTTTTCTAGCAAAAGCATACATCTTGCGATATCATCTCATATCGGTATCCATCTTTTTACCAAAGGATAAAACTAAGTTCATAACACCATAGGATAATACTTCTCCTCCAAAACCCTAAAATGCCATCGTTGATGCCCTGCCAACATAAACCCTAAGGCGATCGGACCGTACTGCACACCATTGTAGCCATGACCATTTTGCATCAGCATTTCATCGGTAAAAGACTTGAACATCATAATGGTAGCTCTACGGATGAGCTTCAATTCTTCAAGGATTTCTTCCAATGGCCTTCGAGTTGCTAGTGCGTTTTTAGCAAATTCGTTTTCATCATATGGCGTCATTTTTTGTTGATCACCTCGAGCGATTGAAAGTATGCGATATACAAAAACACGCTCTGTATCTATGTAGTGTTGTAAAATATCGGGGATGGTCCATTTGCCTTTGGCATAGACTTTATCACCCAATGCTTGCCATTTGTCTAAAGGAGCATCGTTCAATTCCTGTAAACTCAATTCTAAAGCTTCTATTACACTTAAATGGTCATCTGCTAAAGCGATATACCTATCAAAGTATTCGGGCATGATTTTGATATCTGATTTTGTCATTTTGATGAGAGTTTAAAAAATAATAATTTGCCATAACGTGCACATCTTATACTTTTCTTTATTGTCGTATGCTACATGATGCTAGAAAACTTTTCTTTATATAATTAAAAACCTTTCTTTTTCTTAACATAAATCACAAGATAAGGGCTTCCTACTTTTCAAAGCCATCCAAATAAAAATCTACATTTTCTTTCACCACTATATCCAATGGTAAGTATTGAATCTGGCGAATTTGTTTTTTAAGGATAAAGTTATTGACAAAATTCATGATGCCCATATATCCTTGTTGTATCGGGTTTTGATTAATGATAAAGTCAATTTTTCCTTCTTTTATTAACCTTATGTTTGGATCTATCAAATCAAAACCGACAATGTGATATTTTTTATATTCCTCTTCAGACATGATATTCAGGATGCGATAAGCCCTGGAGTTGGTAAAAAATATAGCTTTCATTTTGGGATGCGCATCTTTGATAGCTGTCCAGAATTTTTTCAGTTGATCTGCATCCGAAAATGCTTCAAATTCGTAAAAAAATACTGGGTTGTCTTCCATGCCATGCTCGTGAGTATACGCGTTGAGTCCAGCTACTTTGTCAGAATAGTGCTGTGCATTGGATAGTTTGTGTCCCAGATTGAAGGCAATGATTTCATCGCCCTTATGCAACCTTAGATAAAATAATCTTCCTGCCAGATACCCGCTATTAAAAGAGTTTTGACCCACATAACACAAAATATCCGGATGTTTGATCTCCGTATTTATGGTGATTAAAGGGATATTTTGGCGTTCAGCTTGCTCCAGATAATCCAGAGATTCTTGAGTAAAGGTAGGTGCCGTTAGTATAGCATCCGGTCTGGAAAAGATAGCATTTTCCATTTGCATACAAAACTCATCTTTTCTAAATAGGTTATAGTCAAAATAGTCTACTTTGATACCATAATGTCTTACCAATCCCAAAGCATTGTAGATACCTTCTCTAGGCTGAGCCCAAAATGGATCTGAATGGGGATCAGGCATTACAATGCTTAACTTATACTCTTTGTTGGATGCTAACGTACTGGCAATTAGATTTTTTTCATATCCGAGATCAGAAGCTATTTTAAGGATTATTTTTTCTACTTCTGGTGCTACATTCCCACGTCCATTGATGACACGGTCTACCGTGCCTCTGGAGACACCGGCTACCTTTGCTATATCCTTAATGGTTACCTTCTTCATCTTTTGCAAAAGTAGGTTTATTTTTTTTGAATTTTACTTAAATTGAATTAGAATTTTTAATAAATTATGCAGCATAACATTATTTAATTATTTTTGAGTTGATATTTGAATTTTCTTATTTTTTCATGTCCACAATATCTGTATTTTATGTTTAAATTTATTCCTATTTTAATTTTATCTTGTATCAGTATGAAGCATATACCAACAAAACCTACTAGAATTTTATTTTTCGGAGACTCGATCACGGAAGCCGGAGTAAATCCAGGAGGATACATTGCGCTATTAAAAGATTTGCTGCGTGAAAATGGAAAATCTGCAGAATACGAACTTATGGGATCAGGTATCGGTGGCAACAAAGTTTATGACCTGTTTTTCAGATTGGAAAAAGATGTGCTTGCTAGAAAACCTGACATTGTCGTCATTTGGATTGGGGTCAATGATGTATGGCATAAGTCATCTTTTGGTACAGGAACGGATGCCGATAAATTCGAGTTGATGTACAAGGATATCATCACCAGATTACAAAATCAAGGTATCAAAGTCTTTTGTGGTACACCAGCTTGTATAGGAGAAAAAACAGATCATTCCAATCAACAGGATGGAGATCTCAATAGTTATTCGTCGATCATCAGAAATATCACAGCGTCTAAGGGTGTCGGACTTATGGACTTTAGATTAAAGTTTTTAGAATACAATATGCTGCACAATAATAACAATAAACCCAGTGGCATTCTGACTACTGACGGAGTGCACTTAAATGATAAAGGCAATGAATTAGTGGCAGATTTGGTTTATGAAAATATTTTTAAATAAAGTACTTATGGAAATCGAAGTTTGTTATATATTTGAAATCGGCTATGGACAATAATGAATCGCTTAATCAATTCTAAATTTACTTTGCCTTTAATTTAGTTTCCAAATCTTCAAGGCTAAGTCCTTTGGTTTCTGGCATCATTTTCCATGTAAATATGAGCTGACCTACCATCATCATGGCAAATACAGCAAATACGGTTCCTGGTCCAATGACTTTAAATAACCAAGGTACCATAGCTGGTATAAATGCTGCAAAAATCCAGTGAATAGACGTTCCGAACGCTGTGCCTTTTCCTCTTAGGTGATTGGGGAATATTTCAGATATAAAAACCCAAATAATGGTCCCTTGTCCTATAGCATGAGCTGCAATAAACATAAATAAAAAAATAGGAACTGCCATGCCTTTCATCCCTGCAAAAAACGCCATGGACACTAAAGATAATGAAATGATATATCCCACTGATCCTATATACATAAGTTGCCTCCTGCCAAGCTTATCTATGAACATTAATCCCACATAAGTAAAAATAAGATTGGTCACGCCTACACCGATACTGCTCAATAAGGCTCCACTTTTCTCCAGTCCTGCGATCTCAAAAATCCTAGGTGCATAGTACAAAAAGGCATTGATACCAGAAAACTGATTGAAAAAGGAAATAAAAAATGCAAGAATCACCGGAAACCGATACTTCGAATCCCATATACTTTCTTTGGTTTCAACCTTAACATGATCAGCTTGAATTTGTCTGATTTGTAAATCAGCAGGAGTGTCAGGATCCATGATTTGCAAGGTAGAAATTGGAGTTTTCAGATCACCTTTAATAGTCACCAGCCATCGAGGACTCTCTGGTATAAAGAAGACCAAAATAAAATAAATAAATGCAGGAAGTGCTTCAATACCTATCATCCATCGCCATGGTTCATTACTAAAGTCTTTAAGCAAATAATTGGATATAAACGCGATCAATATCCCAAAAACTATGTTAAATTGATAAAGCGCTACTAATTTGCCCCGATCTTTGGCAGGAGCTATCTCAGATATAAATATGGGCGCTGCTACCGTAGATGCTCCTACTCCAAGACCTCCAATAAATCTGAATATTGCAAAAAACCACGGATCTGTAGCTAATCCGGAGCCTACAGCTGATATAAAATATAATAAGCCAATCGCTATTAATGTGGGTTTGCGACCATACTTATCTGTAGGTATACCCCCAAATATAGCTCCAATTACCGTGCCCCAAAGCGCCGAAGACATAATTACCCATCCGTGAAACATTTCGCCTCGTGGCCAAAGTTCTTGTAATGCTTTTTCTGCTCCTGATATCACAACGGTATCAAAACCGAAAAGAAATCCGGCTAATGCCGCAGTAATAGACCAGAAAAATAAACTTTTATTGGAAAACATATCTAAATTTCAATAGGAAAACAATGCAAAACATTTAACGCTGTAAATCTAAAAATTAAACCAAACTTAAATACTAAATATATTTATTTATTTCAAAATTAATGTAAAAATTTAAACACCCAAGGGGTCAATAAACCTGAATAAAAAATTTACGAGTACTTTTGAAGATCCAAAAACAGTCAAAAATGATAGAAAAAATTGTGCAAGTACACGATAAAACATACTTTTGTAGTTAATTCCGTCATTTATGTTAACTAAGGTAATATATGTTATAGGTTTTTTTTTAATCTATTTTAAAATAACATATGGGCAAGATAAAGCATACCCCATACTTATTATAGGAGGTGGAGCAAGTGGTATTTCAGCTGGTCTTCATGCTGCAAGAGCAGATGTCAAAACCTTGATAATAGAAGAATCACTTTGGCTAGGAGGCATGCTTACATCTGCTGGGGTATCCGCCTTTGACGGCAATCACAGATTAGCTGGAGGTATTTGGAAAGAATTAAGGGATAGTTTATATAATCACTATGGAAGTACCAAAGCCGTGGAAACTGGTTGGGTAAGCAATACGCTTTTTGAACCAAGCATCGGCAACCGTATTTTTAAAAATATGGCAGCGAAAGTAGAAAAGCTAGATATTCTTTATGGATCTTATTTTGTTTCTGCCACAAAAAAGGAAGATATATGGGAAGTTGTAATCAATAGTCAAGGAATACTGGATGTGTATTATTGCCACATCATTATAGACGCAACTGAGACTGGTGAAGTGTGTAAGTACTTGGATATTGAATCAGACATCGGTATGGAAAGTAAACTGCTCACAGGGGAGTTTGGTGCAGGTGATCAGGAGAATGACATCATCCAAGATATTACATATGTTGCGATACTTAAAGACTATGGAAAGGGAGTAGACAAAACCATAATAAAACCTGATGGGTATAATATTGATGAATTTAAATGTTGTTGTGATACCAGAGATCCATCTACTCTGGAAAAGGCCAATATTGATTGCGACAAAATGATGACTTACGGTAAACTTCCCAACGGAAAATACATGATCAATTGGCCCAATTGTGGTAATGATATTTACATCAATACAGTGAATGATGACAGAGAAACAAGAATAAGAAGAGTCAAAGAAGCCAAGCTCCATACTCTAAGATTTGTATATTATATCCAACATGAGCTGGGATATAAGCACTTAGGCTTGGCTGATGACGAATATCCTACGGATGACTTGTTGCCATTCTTTCCTTACCACAGAGAGTCAAGACGAATCATAGGTCACGCTCGATTACAAACCGAGCATCTGGTAAAGCCATTTGACCAAAAACAAAAATACTTTATGGCAGGCATAGCTGTAGGTGATTATCCTATTGATCACCATCACAAAAAAAATCCTGAAGCTCCATCCATTGACTTTATCAATATTAAAGTTCCTTCGTACAATATACCTTTGGGTAGTTTGATCCCTGTTGCAACAGATGGATTGATTGTTGCAGAAAAAAGTATAAGTGTTTCTAATATCGTCAATGGAGCTACAAGGTTACAACCAGTCGTATTGGGTATAGGACAAGCTGCGGGCGCACTGGCTATCCAAGCTATTATAGATAAAGTAGAAGTGTCAAATGTTTCAATCAGAAAAGTTCAGCAACAACTTTTAAATGTTGGAGCCTATATAATGCCCTATATAGATGTAAAACCTACTGACAAATATTTTTTAGAAATACAAAGGATAGGTGCTTCCGGTATCATCACGGGTAAAGGTATAAACTATAAATGGGCCAATCAAACCTGGTTTTATCCAAATAAAACAATCTCAGAGTATGAACTACTGGAAGGGCTGAAAACTGTCTATCCGCTTCTAAAAGGACGAAGGGATGGCTCTGGAGAAGATTTGAAGATAGCCTATTTACTTGATTTGTTGAAGTCAATAAAACCCAAAATAACCAAAGCTGACATGGTGCAACTTTTAAAAAAAAATGGGTTTAAAAAAATAAATGAAAATATCGTTCTAAAACGCGTAGATGTCGCTTTCATTTTAGATCATCTATTGGATCCTTTTAGTGTTGGAATAAATCATGACGGACATTTTATCAATCAAAAATCCACAATAGAATAACCATGAATTTAAATATCATTGATATAGTCATCATCATTATATATTTTGGCTTAGTTCTAGGTTTAGGACTTTATGTAAGTAAAAAAGCTGAAAAAGACATGAACTCCTATTTCCTAGGTGGTAATTCTATGAAGTGGTACATGCTTGGCTTGAGTAATAGCAGTGGGATGTTTGATGTTAATGCAATATCTTGGAGGGTTGTGATACTTATCATGTATGGTGTGCAGAGTGTTTGGATTCCTTGGGTATGGCCTGTATGGAATCAGGTTTTTGTGATGATATTTTTGAGCACATGGTTGCGCCGCAGTGGAGCTATGACTGGTGCTGAGTGGATGCGTATAAGATTTGGAGATGGGACAGGCGGTGTGTTGAGTCATGTGATAGTAGTGGTTTTTGCAGTCATTGAAGTGATGATTTCGATAGGTATCTTTTTCACGGGTATCGGTGGACTCGTTGCTGAATTATTGCCTGATTTAGCGATCCCAACTTTAGGTATCGATAGTAGAACATTATATGCATTGATCATTTGTTTTGCGACCATGCTATATTCTATCAAAGGTGGCATATTCAGCATTGTGGCGACGGAGGTACTGCAATTTGTGATCATGACGGTATGTTGTGTAGTAGTTTTTATTTTGGGTATAAAGAATACAGATCAGGCATTTTTGGATTCTTTCCTACCTTCCGGTTGGTTGGACTTTTGGCCAAAGAAGGAGATAAACTACTCCTGGTCTGAGACATTTCAAATCATAAGTAAAGAGAGTATGGAGAATGGATATAGAATGATTGCTGGCATGGTGGGTTTGATGATCGGAAAGGGAATGTTAGCGAGTTTAGCGGGTCCAGTGCCTGGTTTTGATATGCAGCGTACCTTTAGTAGTCAATCACCTAAAGAAGCCGCCAAAATGAGTGGTTTTACAATCCTTGTTTTATTTATTCCTTTGTATATGATGGTCACAGGTTTTACTTTGATGGCAATAAAAGAATTGCCTACTCAAATAGAAGGAATTACCAAGTTAGAACATATTTTCAATATTATAGTAAAGCAATTACCAGTGGGACTTAAGGGCTTGGTAATAGTGGGATTATTGGCTGCATTTATGAGTACTTTTAGTGCTTTTGTTAATGTTGCCCCTGCGTATCTTGTTAATGATTTGTACAAGAGGTATTGGAAACCAATAGAATCACAACAGCATTATGTCAGTGTAGGCAAATGGGTGGCTGTTTTGGTAGTAATCATAGGAATATTTATTGGTACCAAGATAAAAAGTCTCAACGAAATAATTCTCTTTTTGACAGGAGCTTTCTACGGTGGTTATGCTGCTCCCAATGTACTGAAATGGGTATGGTGGAGGTTCAACGGATATGGATATTTTATTGGAATGGTATCAGGAATGTTGGCAGCTATGGTAGGTAACGATGTGGTAAGATTTCTGGTTCAGGATTTTTCGACACTAAACAAAATGGCTGATACCCAAGCGATCAATCTGATGTCTTTCGTATTCATCTTTTTTGTTTCATTATTGGGTTGTATTATGGGTTGTTTATTGACGCCAGCAGTTGATAGTGACACAACAATAGATTTCTACAAAAAGACGAAACCATGGGGGTTTTGGCTTCCTGTACTCAAAAAAATTAGAGAAGCCGAGGGTTATTTTGAAGCCAATCTCAACTTTAAAAGAGATGCATTTAATGTAATGATAGGTATAGTTTGGCAAATGTCTATGGTAGTAATGCCCGTTTTTTTGGGTTTTAGACAGTGGCAAGCTTTTTTGATGTCAATGGCTGTTTTTATTATGACAACAGCATTACTAAAGGTTTTTTGGTATGACAAACTAAGCGAAATGGAATAACTTTATATTTGATACTTTTTAAAACCTTAATTATGCAAATTACAGGAACCTTTATAGACGAGATCAGTCATGATATTCCTCACCAAAACTGGGGACCTAAAGAGTGGGAAGCTGACTTCCAACATATGAAAGCCATTGGCATTGATACGGTTATTCTAATTCGTGGTGGATATCGGAAGTTTATCACATGGCCTTCAAAATATCTAATGAATTTTCATGGATGTTATCGCCCTAATCAGGATCTTATGGAGTTATTTTTGAACTTGGCGGATAAATATGGCATGTCATTTTATTTTGGTTTATATGATAGCGGCAAATATTGGGACACAAATGATATGGCCCACGAAACAGATATTAATAGATTTGTTATAGATGAGATTTGGGCACAATACGGTCATCACACATCTTTTAAGGGATGGTATTTGAGTATGGAAATTAGCCGAAAAACCAAAGGAGCTATTGAATCTTTTTATACCCTTGGAAAACAATGCAAGGATATATCTAATGGACTTCCTACCTTTATCTCTCCATGGATCGATGGAAAGAAAGCCGTCATGGCTGCAAGTAGTTTAGTTACCAAAGAAAATGCTGTATCATTAGCAGAACATGAAACAGAATGGAATGAAATCTTTTCAGGTATTCATTCTGTAGTCGATGCAGTTGCTTTTCAAGATGGTCATATCGATTACAATGAGTTGGAGGGTTTTTTTACAGTCAATAAACAACTTGCAAATAAGTATAATATGCGATGCTGGACGAATGCGGAGACTTTTGATAGAGATATGCCCATCAAATTTTTTCCAATCAAATTTGATAAACTTAGATTAAAACTTGAAGCTGCTGCACGATGTGGCTATGATAAAGCAATTACATTTGAATTTTCGCACTTCATGAGTCCTCAGAGCGCATACACGCAAGCTGGTCATTTGTATAATAGATATCGTGAATGGGCAATGTGATTTCAAGATGCTTGTTTATAAATTTTCAAAAAAATAACAGCTTTAATCAGCTAAATATTATCATTGTTTCATAGGTTTAAATTGTAAGTGTTATAACTATTTCTTAATGCCCCTCATTTTATTATTCACCCCGATTTTTTCCAAGGTCTGCCAGCATTGATATAGTCCTCTTGGTACATGATAGCAACCCTTCCATTTGCCGCCTTTCAGTGATAACAATGGTAGGCCTTGACGATTTAGGTAACCATACCATTCACCGAACATTGGATCTGGAAATCGTGACCAAGTGTATTCGTGAAGTTTTTCAAACCATGTCCAGCATCTTTCATCTTTGGTATGGAGGTAGCCTTTTAGTAATGCTATTAACGTCTCTACATGTACCCACCATAATTTTTGATCCCATTCAAGCTGTTGTGTAGGATGTCCCTGAATATCTAGAAAATAATATATTCCACCATATTCTTTATCCCAAGCAAACTCCAAAGTGCTGAGTGTAATGTTTTTTGCTTTTTCTATCAATGACTGATCGCCTTTTTTTGCTGCAATATCCATGATAAACCACATAGCTTCTATAGCGTGACCAGGATTGAGCAATCTGCCTTCAAAAGAGTCAGAAAAGTGTCCTTCTGGTGTAACATTTTCGAGAATCTGTCCTGAGTTTTTATCATAAAAGACTTCCATGACTTCATGGACACATGTATTGGTCAATGTATCGACGTGAACGGGATCGAGTAAATGCTCTAGTTCTAATGCCAAGTTGCAAAGGATCATAGGAAGAGCAAAATTTTTTAAGGGTCTGGTACCTGAATAAGATTTAGACCATAGACCTTTGGGATTGTCTTGTCTTTTGATGATGGCATTAAAAGTGTGCAATGCTATGGTAGCACACTCTTCATCTTTTGTAGCTTTGTACAACTGACCGAATGCCTGAGTCGCAAAGCAATCAGAAAATATGTTATATGGGTGGACTAAAGGTTTTCCTTCTTTAGTTAAAGAAAAATACCATGAACCATCTGCTGACCTACCATACTTTTTTAAAAAATCAGCACCGAATTGTGCAAATTCAAGCCAATCTTGCATCTTCTCTACATTGTTGTACAGCATTGAAAACAACCAAACCTGTCGACCTTGAAGCCAAATAAATTTATCAGTATCAAATACTTTCCCATCTCTCTCCAAGCAGGTAAAGTACCCGCCATTTTCTTTGTCAGGTGAATTTTTTATCCAAAATGGTATCACATCATATAGCAGGTTTTGCTTGTAAATTTGTGAATATTGATCATACTCCATCTTATTATTATTTATTTGTTAAGAAAAGATACTGCAAAGAAAACAATTTTCATACATTTGACACGTAAAAATTTGTTATGAATTTTCTCAAAAGCATGTATATCGTATTAATATGTTTACCAGTTAGTTATGTATCTAGTTCCCAAGATGTAAACTTGTTTATAGGTACTGCTGGGCATGGGCACACCTACCCTGGGGCGACGGTGCCATTGGGTATGGTGCAGTTATCACCGGATACGGATGATTCTGGCTGGGATTGGTGCAGTGGGTATAACTACCAAGATAGTACGATTATGGGTTTTAGTCATACACATCTCTCGGGTACAGGCATCTCAGATTTGGCAGATGTTCTGATTATGCCATTTGTGGGCAAAATAAGAATGTTTCCAGGCAAAAAAGATGGGAGTGATGATGGGTATAGATCTAAGTTTTCTCATTATGAAGAAAATGCGGTACCTGGATATTATAACGTAGTTCTTAAAAAACACAATATTAAGGCTGAGCTAACTTCTGATCATTTTAGTGGTTACCATAGATATACATTTCCTGAAACGGATTCCGCTAGGGTTATTATTGATTTACAACATGGTTTGGATCGCCATAGGACATGGCTGACTGAGCGGGTTTTGGATTCGGAATTAGTAGTGCTTGACTCAATGACCTTAAAAGGATATAGAAAGTCAACAGGATGGGCAAATATCCAGGAAGTATATTTTTTGATTAGGTTATCAAAGCCTTTTGTTCAATGTGGTATGTCTATACACGATATTTATCGCGAAGATTGCTTGATAGCACGTGGGCGAAATATTAAAGGTGTGCTTAGTTTCAAAATGAAAAAAGGTGAGCAACTAGAAATGAAAGTAGACTTGAGTAATCGTTTTCCCATTCAGTTTGAACAGCACTCATCAAATGTTTTTAACTTTGATATTCAAAAGGAAAAGGCTAAGAATGAATGGATTTCAATTTTCGATCAAATTGAAGTAGATGGTCCTACCGATATTAAAAGAATTTTCTATACAGCATTGTATCATAATTTTCTAAGCCCAAATATTATTCACGGTCAATCTAGTAATGAAATTGAATTAACAACGTTATCAAATTGGGATACATATAGGGCAGCGAACAGTATTAAGTTACTTTTTGGGGATGAAATTTTTAATAAATTTATGTGTGCTTCTTTTCTCGAGTTAGAAAGAAAGAATGGCTATTTGCCCGTTTGGAAACTTTGGGAAGATGAGGTTCATTGCATGGTTGGTTCTCCTGGTGTTCCTATCATGGTGGAGAATTTATTGAAACTTAACGAAACTGACTCACTATACATTGTTTCCATAGAAAATTCATTAAAAAACGACTCTCCCACTGCACCTTGGACGCTTTTTGATACATATGGCTACGTTCCCAACGATAAAGGCGAAATGCATGCAGTATCAAAGACATTAGAAATGTGTTATGCTCACGGCTGTGCGGCTGATTTATTCAAAAAATTAGGCAATAAAGAAAAGTATGCCTATCATTTACAGAAATCGCGCTACTACACCAACCTTTTTGACACTAAATCTGGGTTTTTTAGAGGGAAAAATACCAATGGACAATTTGTTGAGCCCTTTGACCCCAATGTGACCAATGAAATTGATTTTGTAGAAGCTACACCATGGCAATATTTATTCCATGTACAACATGACATAGAAGCAATGATCAATTTGATGGGTGGCAAGTCTACATTTGCTGCAAAACTAGATGCTTTGTTTTCGGCAGGAAAAGGAAAAATTGATAAACATATTCTGGACATAACTGGATTGATCGGGCAGTATGCCCATGGTAACGAACCAAGTCATCATGTAGCTTACCTATATAATTTTGCCGACCAACCTTGGAAAACCCAGGAGAAGATTCATGATATTTGCACAACTTTTTATACAGATCAACCGGATGGACTCTGTGGCAATGAAGATTGCGGTCAAATGTCAGCTTGGTATATATTTTCAGCTTTGGGATTTTATCCTATACATCCTACTTCTGGAGTATATAATATTGGCAAAGCTATGGTAAAAAACGCCAAACTTAAACTGTCAAACGGTAATATTTTTGAAATAAAAACCAAAAATTATCACCCTGATTACAAATATATTAAAGCTGTCAAGCTCAATGGAGAAAGATTGACAGAGCCTTTTATTTCTCATACTGATATTATCAGAGGTGGAATCCTAGAGTTTGATTTTTCAGAAAAAGTAGAAAAAGATTGTTATAGAAAATAATGATAAATTGACATTATTTATGCAAGCTTTTAAAATAAGTTTTGTATTTTTTCACTCCTTCGTAAAAAAAATAAACTTCTCCTGTTACGCCTTTTAACCTGTTGGTTTTTATCATACTATCTAGCATACCTTGAGTTGGGTTGTAATCGTCTACCTGAAGTAAAATGCCAGGAACTACTTTTTGGTGATCAGTCGGATGTACCTGATTCTGATATATATTATCCAGTTCGTACTGATAGCGATCCATCTTGTATCTGTATACCTGTGGAATCACCAAATCCACCAAGTCTTTTTGAACCCATGAAGGCCAATCCTGAAGGTATTCTGCTTCTGACCAAGGGTAAATACTGGGAGCCATTGAAATGATAATGTCAGATTTTGCAGCTCTTACTTTTTTTACCATTGTGGATAGATACTCAGTCAATTTTGCAGACCTCCATTTGACCCAGTCATAGTTTTTAAAGTCGTCAGGTGGCAATGCTCCTCCATTTTCCTTTTGAAACAATTGTTTAGTATAATCATCATAACCTGCAAGTGAAGGTAAAGCAGGAAGCCTGTCATCGCCCTGAATACCATCAACATCATAATTTTCCACAACCTCCAATATCAGAGATGTTACGAAATCCTGTACTTCAGGATTAAAGGCATTCATCCATTGAAACCCGTTTTTTGAGACTATATTTCCTTCTTTGTCTTTTGCAGCCCAATGTGGTTTTTTGTTGATGATAGGTCCACCATCATCTTTTTTGTAAGAACATGAAAATCCAAATTCAAACCACGCATGAACTTTTATATTTCTTGCATGTGCAGCATCAATCAATTCTTGTAGGGGATCTCTGCCCTTCAGTTCTGGTTGAATTTCTACACCTGTAAGTTCTTTCATAATTTTACTGGGATATGTTGTGGTGGCATTATTCCAAGTTACTGCAAAGATGTGATTAAAACCTAGTGAATCGCACAGTGCTACTGCTTCCAAAATATTTTCTTTACTAAATAAAGCATCACTAGCTATATTAGTGAGCCAAACCCCTCTAATGTCAATTCTTTTCTTAAAGTTAGAATGTGTTTTACATGATATTATTAAGGTTAGAAACATTGTAAAAAAAATAAACTTCATTTTTTAAATTTTAAAAGACAAAAGAAAGATTATTTTTAAATAAAAAAATAAAAAAGTAAAGAAATTATTTGTGCACGTGCACAAAGTTATTACTTTTGTCACTTAATAGATCAATTTAATGACATCTACTAGCGGAAACATAGTGCAAGATAATCAAAATGGCCTAAAATATCAACTTAAGAGTTTTGAAAAGATTCCCATTAAATTTTGGGAAAATCCAGATGATGGCGCTTTACACATCGCAAGATATATAGCTTTATGCATTCGTCAAAAGCAACAAGATAATGAGCTTATTGTATTAGGATTGGCCACAGGATCTTCTCCTATTAAAATATACAACGAACTTGTGCGTATGCACAGAGAAGAAGGTCTCTCCTTTACTAATGTTGTCACCTTCAACTTGGATGAATATTACCCCATGCAACCTGACTCCAATCAGTCTTATGTCAAGTTTATGAACGAATTTTTGTTCAATCATATAGATATCAAAAAAGAGAATATTCACATACCTAATGGCAACTTACCTATGGAGTTTGTGGAAAACTTTTGCCAGGAGTACGAGAAAAAAATTGATTTTTATGGGGGTATCGATATCCAAATCCTCGGTATCGGCCGTACGGGTCATATTGGATTCAATGAGCCCGGATCATGGCTGACATCGAGAACAAGATTGGTCAAACTAGATCACCTGACGAGAATCGATGCTGTCAAAGATTTTGGAAAAGAGGAAAATGTTCCATACCGCGCCATTACTATGGGTATAAATACCATCATTAAGGCCAGGCAAGTGTTCATCATGGCATGGGGCACACACAAAGCTTCTATTGTCCAGCAAACTATAGAAGGTGAGATCACTGAAATGATTCCCGCTACGTACCTTCAAAATCATCCTAATGTCAAATTTTATCTAGATGCCGCCGCTTCATCGGAACTGACTCGTATCAAAACGCCATGGCTAGCAGGTATATGTAATTGGGATGATAAATTGATCGCTAAAGCAGTGATATGGTTGTCGCTAAAACTTAAAAAACCGCTTTTAAAACTTACAGACGAAGACTATATCAACAATGGTTTATCAGAGCTAATAGCTGAATATATCAGTGCATACACTTTAAATATTAAGATATTCAACAAACTACAACATACCATCACGGGTTGGCCAGGTGGAAAACCCAATGCGGACGACACCAATCGTCCAGAACGGGCTAATCCTACAAAGAAGCGGGTCATCATATTCAGTCCTCATCCGGATGATGATGTGATTTCTATGGGTGGTACCTTCCTGAGATTGGTAGAGCAAGGTCATGAAGTACATGTAGCTTACCAAGTGTCCGGAAATATTGCAGTACATGATACGGACGCATGGCGATATGCTGAATTTATGGGATCATATACCAAAGCCATGGGACTGGATCATCCAGAACTTGCTAAAATCGTGGGAAAAGTCACCAAATTTATTGATAAAAAGCAAGCCAATGACACTGACATTAAAGAGTTGCGCATGCTCAAAGGTATCATCAGGCGACAAGAGGCCCGAAGCGGTGCGATATATTGTGGGCTAAGTGACAAAAATATTCATTTTTTGGACATGCCTTTTTATGAAACCGGTGGAGTCAGAAAAAATAAACTCACCGATGAAGATTATGCATTAATCACCAAATTACTCAACGAAGTCAAACCACATCAAGTATATGCTGCAGGAGATCTTGCAGACCCACATGGTACGCATAGGGTATGTCTTGATGCTATATTTGAAGCATTTGATCGTAGTAAAGACCAGAAATGGTGGAATGATTGCTACTTATGGCTTTACAGAGGCGCTTGGCATGAGTGGCCTATAGATGAGATCGAAATGGCAGTACCTATCAGCCCTGATGAATTGATGAGGAAGCGTAAGGCTATTTTTATGCATCAGTCTCAAAAAGATCATCCCGTTTTTCCTGGTGAAGATACGCGGGAATTCTGGCAAAGAGCAGAGGACAGAAACCGAGCAACAGCCAATATGTATAATACCTTGGGACTCGCTGAGTATGAAGCGATGGAGGCATTTGTAAGATGGAAATTTTAATTTTTTTAACTTTTATTAATTAACAAAATCATTAAAGCATGACAGTGAATTTTAAACAAATGATGTTGAAAACAAAAGATCGGGCAGGAGATGTCAAATCTTGGGTTTCATGTCTGATGTTGTTACTGGCTGGATGGAGCATTAGTGCACAGACAGTTTCCGGTACGGTTTCAGATAAAAATGGTACACCATTGATTGGTGCATCAGTATTGGAAAAAGGTACTAGCAATGGTACCATTACAGACATTGATGGTAACTTTAGTCTTAATTTGACCAAAGCGCCTGCAGTTTTGGAAGTTTCTTATATTGGCTATGGTACGATGACTTATGATGTTGCTGGTGCGCAATCTGGTATGGCTATATCGCTTTCAGAAGGAACAGCCTTATCAGAAGTTGTTATTACTGCTTTAGGTATAGAAAGGAAATCCAAAAACCTTACTTATGCCGTTCAGAAAATTGACGGTAATCAAATCAATACAATAAGAGATGCTAATTTTGTCAACACTTTGAATGGAAAAGTTGCAGGTCTAGTAGTGACTACAGGCGCAGGTGGACCTGGTGCAGCATCTAGAGTAGTGCTTAGAGGTAACCGATCTATCAGTGGGTCTAATAATGCGATGTTTGTTGTAGACGGTGTTCCTATAGATAATACCAATCGTGGTCAGGCAGGAAATGACTTTGGAGGGTACAACACTTCTGATGGTGCTGCTAACATCAATCCAGACGATATTGACAATATTAGTGTTTTGAAAGGAGCCGCAGCTGCAGCCTTATATGGTAGTCGTGCCGCAAATGGCGTCATTTTGATCACCACCAAAAAAGGTAAGTCTGGAAAAATTTCAGTTGATTTCAATGGTGGTGTATCATCAGAAGCTCCATTATTACTTCCTAGCTTGCAAAATACTTATACCCAGGGTAATGGTGGACTGAGCAATACAACTTCTTCTGGCAGCTGGGGTGGAACCGGAAGTACATTCTCCAACAATGTAAGTGATTTTTTTAGAAATGCTTTCTCCACTAATGCTAGTGTGGCTGTATCAGGTGGTACAGATAAAACTCAAGCTTATTTTTCTTTTACCAATGTCAATACTCAAGGTATAGTCCCTGGTAATGAGTTGAAGAGAAATACTTTGAATCTTAGAATCAATAATCAACTTACAGACAAACTATCTCTAGACTCTAGGATTACATACACAAAGCAAAATATCGATAACAGAATTAAAATAGGGGAAGAAGGTGGTACCGTAATGAATTTATACAAAATACCAAGAAGTGTTGATTTAAATACCTATAACGAAGATATTGATACAAATACTAATAGACCCAATTTCGAAAGAGCAGATGGCACTCCTAAATATTGGACTACATCTTCTATCTACATGAATCCTTATTGGACAGTAAATCGTACTACAAACAACGAAAATAGAAGTAGAGTGAGTTTTTTATCATCACTCACATATAAAATTACTGATAATCTGAGCCTCATGGGACGGGCAAGTCTAGATGGATACAATGATAAAGAGTGGTTTAAGTTTTATGACGGTACCTTACTTTTTGCGCAGCAAGGTGGCTCATATAGGGAGGGCTTTAGTAATATTAGTGAAAATAATTTTGAATTACTCTTGAATGGTAAAAGTAATCTTGGGAGTAAGCTAAGATTGGATTATGTTTTTGGTACAGCTTTAAATCAAAGAAAATTGGAATATTCTCAGACTAATGCAAATGGTCTATTGGTTCCCAATCAATTTTTTACAGGATTTGGTCGTAACCTCAGTGCAGGAGGTATCAATGAGAGAAGAGAGATACAATCAGTATACGGAACAGCGTCATTGGCATACAATGATTATTTGATTTTTGATTTGACAGCAAGAAACGATTGGTCATCTACGCTACCTTCTCCTCATGCATTTTTCTACCCTTCTGTAGGTGCTACTGCAATTTTGAGTGATATGATGTCAATGCCGGATGTTATTGATTTTGCAAAAATTAGAGGATCTTGGACGCAAGTAGGTAATGATGCCCCCGTTGCTGTCCTGAATCAGTTCTATTCCCTCAATCAAGGTGGTACCGGTGGACTTATATCGAGAGATGGATTGAAAGCAATTCCTGACCTTAAACCTGAATTGACAAGTGCCTTGGAATTTGGGTTGGATCTACGCATGTTTAACAATAGAATGGGGTTGGACCTTACATGGTATAAATCTAACTCAATAAATCAATTGATCAATATTCCTTTGCCTACTCCTTCAGGTTTTTCAAGTTCTTATCTCAATGCTGGAAATATTCAAAACACAGGTATCGAAGCTTCTTTAAGTTATAAAGTACTAAATACCGACAAAGTATCTTACAAAGCCACAGTAAATTATGCTAGAAATAGGAATGAAGTGATAGAGCTTTCTGATAAAGTCAAAGAAACTTTCTTAAGTGGTGGATTTGGTCGTACTGCGGGAGTTTTAGTAAGAGAAGGATCTCCTTATGGTGAGTTGTATGCTGAAGGTTGGAAAAAAGATGCTCAAGGTAGATATTTAGTTAATGACAAAGGCCTTCCAATTGGAAGTGGCGGAGGTAAAACTTACGTGGGAAATTTTAACCCAGATTTCACTTTGGCTCTAAACAATGAAATTACCTTCGGAAATTTCAATATTGGATTGCTTTTAGACGGTCGCTTTGGCGGTGTCATGACTTCTGGGGCTGACCAAAACTTAGCTTTTGATGGTAATGCGGATTACACCACTGCGGGTAGAGATGGCAGTATCTTACTAGATGCCTTCACTGAAACAGGAGAGAAAAATACTAAAAAAATCAGTGCTGAACAATTATGGACAACAGTGTCTCAAGGAAGATATGCTTGGGGTGAATTTTTTACCTATGATGCTACTAATGTAAGGGTTAGAGAATTGTCTTTAGGATACAGATTTGCGTTGAGCAATACAAGCGCTTTTAAGCACCTTACTGTATCTTTGGTAGGTAGAAATCTTCTTTTCCTTTACAGAGGAAATTCAATCTTAGACATACCAGGGGTACCTACTCGCAAAATGAACTTCGATCCAGATATCAATTTAGGTGCAGGTAATTTTCAAGGAATTGAATATGGAAATATTCCTTCTACTAGATCTATTGGTGTAAACTTTAAATTTGGTTT
>CAMBRK010000014.1 GCA_945870185.1 Aureispira sp. CCB-QB1
GTAACCGTAGCGGTGCTACGCTTTTCGAATATAAATAGCTGATTTACCTGCCCGCCTACCATGTAGTGGTCAGGCTGGTTGCATTTTAGCTTCTTCCCGCTAAAGCGGGACAGGCTATGACAAAGTTCTAACGCATAATCCGGGTTTAAAATATTTTGTGCAAAATCCTAAGGGGATGTAGGGATATGACATATTCAGTAAATATTTTCTTAAAATCTTCTTTGTAAATCATATCGCATATATACATGGCGTTTTTCAAAATAACTATTTTTTAATTCTATAAATATTTTTAATCATGAACATAATCACCACCGCTAATTTTGGCAGCCACTGCAATGGGGAGTATCTCCAGTTTATGATTAAATTAAAAAGTAAAATTAATCCCCCATTGTCATATTGTATTCCATCTTAACTTTATCAATTTTTACCCTCCAACAAAGATAATAATTCATAACCAACATATCCACACTTTTGAACCTTTCAGAAAGCTTTGATGTTACATTTCTTTAAATCAAACGACATTCCCATAATATGGCAACTATAAAATTTAAATTTGAAGATACTTCTATACCGGAAGTAGTAGCAGAAAATGTGGCAAAAGGATATTCGGTCTTAGAAGCCACTGAAGATTTTGACGTCCATCTCAATCACAATTGTGGTGGTGTTTGTGCTTGCTCTACTTGCCATATTTATGTGGTGAAAGGAGACCTACATCTGGAAGAAATCTCTGATAAAGAAGAAGATTTTATAGACAGAGCCATCAATCCACGCATCGAATCCAGGCTCGCTTGTCAGTGTATCATCTTAGACGAAAACGCACAGATCGAAGTCATCATACCGGATCAAAAAAATATCATCGGACACGAGCATTAATCATTAGCTTGCTTTATGCTGGCAAAGAAATTTTACCCATACAAATTCCAGGTACTCCCTGCCGGATTCCAAAGTTTACAGGATTTCCTGCTAGCGTTTCATTGGCCAATACTGCAAATAATACTGCTTCTTTAGCATCGCCGTGTATGCCTGTGACCGACAAATCATCAAATGTACAGTTGGGCAGCAGTGATTTCAAATGATGCATGACTTTTGGATTGTGTGCTCCGCCGCCACTGGAAAAAACGCTAAATGGTTGATTTCCAATAGTGCGAAGGATGGATTCAGCGATAGTCTCTGCTGTAAAAACAGCCAAGGTAGCCATGATATCAGCATGAGATGGTTTGGAAAGCGGTTCGATTTTTTGACGCAATAGATCCAAATTAAACACTTCCGGACCTGTTGTTTTGGGAAAAGGCAAAGAAAAAAAATAATGATCTTTTAAAGCCTTAAGTAAAGAAACATCTACATTTCCTTGTGATGAAAGCTGAGCATTTTGATCATAAGGTAAGTCAAAATGGTGTTTCATATAGGCATCCATCATCGTATTGCCTGGCCCCGTATCTGTTACAAAAACCTGTGATGCGTCACCATTGGCTGGTAAATAAGTAAAATTGGCTATACCACCCATATTGAGCATGATGCGGTCTTCTCCTATCTTCCCAAATATCAGGTAATCACCATATACGGCCAATGGTGCACCTTCTCCACCTGCAGCCACGTGTTTTTGTCTGAAATCACTGATCGTGATGATACCAGTAGTTACCGCAATATGATCTCCATCTCCGATTTGCAAAGTGGCATTGGGCATATCAGGATAATGGTGTTGATGCTTGGGAACATGCATGACCGTCTGACCGTGTGAAGCGATGACATCTACCCTATCCTTTTGAATGTTTTTATCAGCCAAAAACTGTAAAATCAACTCCGCATGAAATGTTCCTACACGAGCATGAAGCAAAGTTAGATATGGAAAATCCACAACCTGCTTCGCGAAAACCTGTCTTATCTCGTTTTTGAAGGATTCCTGATAAGCAATGGTATCGAACTCCAACAATTCAACTTCTGTATTTAGACCACTGCCCTTAACCCTACAATACGCCAGATCCAGACCATCTAGAGATGTACCCGACATCAAGCCGATGATGTACCTTTCCTTAGCTTTTGAAATATGGTAAAGTTTCTCGATTTGTTGATTCATTTATTTTGAATTTTCGAAAGCAAATGTAGCCATTTTGAATATTATAGCTGACATAAAATTATTATAAATGAACACTTTACATCGATATTACATTTAAAAACTCCATTTTTAGTAAACACTTTGTGCATTGATTCGTTTCTGTCACTCTAAAACAAAGACAAATGCATATCAAAAATATAGTCGTAGCTGGTGGCTCTAAAGGAATAGGACTTAGTATTGTACAACAGCTACTCCAAGAAGGAAACAAAGTTACTGTGCTCTCAAGAAATCAAAACGCTTTACCTTTTCATCCAAATCTAACTTTCATCCCTATAGATCTTACCCAAGAAGACCCCCAAGCTGCAGCATTACCTGAGGTTATCGATGGTTTGGTCTATGCACCCGGTAGCATTACCTTAAAACCATTTAAATCTATCTCCATTGACCAATACCTAGAAGATTTTAATATCAATTGTCTGGGAGCTATCCGACTGATCAAGGCAGCGACTGTTGGACTTAAAGCTTCAACACAAAAACCAGGCATTGTTCTTTTCAGTACGGTGGCTGTGGGGCAAGGCATGCCATTCCATACTTCTATCGCCATGGCCAAAGGTGCCGTAGAAGGTCTCATAAAATCTCTAGCTGCTGAGTTCGCTCCAAGTATTAGGGTCAATGGTATCGCACCATCACTCACAGATACCGATCTGGCTGCCAAACTACTTTCCACACCAGAAAAAATAGAAGCCGCAGCACAAAGACACCCTCTAAAATCAGTGGGAAGTCCAGAAGATATAGCTCAAATGGCCCTGTTTTTACTTTCAGAACGAGCAGCATGGATGACCGGCCAAATCATACATGTAGATGGTGGTATGTCATCAGTTAGAGTATAAAAATGAGCTTTTTGGGAGAACGATTTTGTGGCATTGATTACGGGACCAAAATGAGCGGAAATACGGCACTAGCATATCTGGATGATACAGGTATCCAAGTGCTACAATGCCTCAAAAATACAGATGCTGATCAGTGGATTACTACACAAGTAACCCATCTGAATCTGAAAAAAATATATCTAGACGCTCCATTATCATTGCCGGGCGGCTTTTTGGGTTACAACGATCAGTTTCACTACAGAGCATGTGACTTGGAGTTGAGCGCCATGTCACCTATGTTTTTGGGTGGATTGACCGCCAGAGCTATTTCGTTGAGTAAAGGACTGGAAAAACAAAAGGTAACTTCATGTGAAGTCTATCCCGGCGGATTCATCAGAGCGCACGATACATTGCGAGAATGTTACCATAAAAAAGATGTAACTACCGTATCCCATATGGTCCACAATCTTAGCCAAATTTTTCCCTTTTCTATCCAAACATCCATTGAAAATTATCATCAAGTAGATGCATTGATTTGTTGGTGGATAGGATATCGGCACACCCAAGGATTAGCAAAGGCCTACGGAGATGTACAGGAAGGTCAGATATGGATATAAAAAAAGCCCTGACCAATAAGTCAAGGCTTTGATGTGCCCGGAGCGGGACTTGAACCCGCACATCCTTGCGAATACATGCCCCTCAAACATGCCTGTCTACCAATTTCAGCACCCGGGCTTTAGTAGCGGCCACAAAATTAACAGTAATTTTTTAAAAAACTATATAATCATCTTAAATTATAAAATTTAATTTACCTTTTATTTTATAATTAAGTACCATAAAAAAGTAGTACTTATTATTTTAGGGGACTAGGCCAAATTAATTTTACTTTCTTAAATTAGGAATTATCATTAATGGAGTCAAATAGATGATTAGCCTCATTGTTTTTGAGGAGCACCTACAAAAAGAGGGGAAACGCATGATTAAAAATTTATATTATCTTCATACATTATTATGGTATTGATAAAAAAATAAAACCATTAGAAAGCATTTTATGTTAAATAGCGGTATAAAACGTATTCTTTTTAGCCCTAAAGGCCTGCCTGCCATAGAGCAACGCAGGCAGGAGCGAAATTAAAATTTAATTATATGGGACAATCGTTAGTTCAAAATTACATTCATATAATTTTCAGCACAAAGCACAGAGAACCATTGATTCAACCGCCTGTAGAACAAGAACTTCATGCTTATTTGGGAGGCATTTGTAATCGACTAGAATCCCAATCAATTATTGTTGGGGGCTACACAGACCATATTCACATATTGTGCAAACTTTCTAAAAAAATACCATTGATGAAGTTAATAGAAGAATTAAAATCGCCTTCGTCAAAATGGATAAAAACAAAGGGAAAATCATATGAAAAATTTTATTGGCAGGATGGGTATGGTGCTTTTTCTGTAAATCCATCAGAAATTGATATTGTGATTGCATATATAGCAAATCAGAAAGAACATCACAAAAAGAAAACATTTCAAGATGAGTATAGAGCTTTTTTAAAAAAGTATCAAATTGAATATGACGAAAGATATGTTTGGGACTAAAGATTACGCCCTGTCAGGGCTGTGGAGGTAACTTGCTTTTAGACATAGGGCTTCACCCTATGTTAATTTATATCGCCCATGCAGGGCTTTTTTAATGTGAAGACTATTTTAAAGGTGGGGTTAGCCCTTGGTAAGGATATAGACAGCCTGACCACTATGAAGTAGGCGGGCAGGGGTGGGTAAATTTAGAGGAATATATTTCAATTCAAACCTAGACAACAGGCATTTTCCATCTCTGACCTGCCCATTCCCTCTGAGCAACTGTATCTTGATACGTCCATGCTAACAATCTACTGGATTTATTGCCTTGCCCCATGGGTATAGTTCTCATATGAGTGACTCCAATATTATTTAAAGTACTTTCAAACTTTTTGAGGTTGGATTGTTTGGATACCAACGTGGTAAACCAAAGGCATGATTTTGAGTATAATTTACTTTCGTGGATCATGGTTCTGATAAAACGTTCTTCGCCACCTTCGCACCACAACTCGTGACTATGTCCACCAAAATTTAGGGGTCCGTCTTGAATCCCTAAGTTTTTGGTTTTCCTTTCATTTCCTGCTTTGGCTTCATCAGCTGAAGCATGAAACGGTGGATTACAGATGACCAAATCAAAATATTCGCCTTCTTTTATGATATTTTTGAAGACACAGTGCTGATCGGTTTGATGTCTCAATTCGATTTTATCCTTTAGTACTGAATTATTATCAATGATAAGCTGACATGATGCAAGTGATACCGCATCTATATCACTACCTATAAAGTTCCATCCATAAGATTTGCAGCCTATGATCGGATAAATTCCATTAGCACCAACACCTATGTCCATACATTTGATACCCGAACCTAAAGGTATCTTACCGTAATTACTTTGTGACAAAATATCTGCTGCGTGGTGGATATAGTCCGCTCGTCCTGGAATGGGCGGACATAGATATCCCTGTGGAATATCCCAATATAAAACATCGTAGTAAGCCATTAAAAGTGCTTTATTCAGTGCTTTGACGGCATCAGGATTGGCAAATGAGATGGTTTCATCACCATAAATATTTTCACTTATGAATGGCGAAAGATCGGGATAAACTTTTTTGAGCAGTTCAAAATCATATCGGGTATTGTGCAGGTTCCTAGGATGCAGCTTTGACTTCACCACTGCGTGAACCCATTTTTCTTCAGGTTTATTTTTTTTAGATTTAGACATTTTGTCTTTTTTATGATGGTTCACGGTATTATTATTTTTGATTAAATAAGACTTTGAAAACAGATGTACGCTACCCTATGGCTTCTTTGATCACTTCAAATTCAAAACCTTTTTGTGCTAGATATACGGTTAGTTTTTGAGATCGTTCATATTTGTTGGAAAACTTAGTGGTACGCTCCTTTTTTGCTATCAGCATTTTGGCGGTTTCCAGGTAGTCAACATCAGGAATTTCTTTCAATGCTTCTCTTATAGAATAATCAGATACCTGTTTCAGCTTAAGCTCCTGCTTGATTTTATTTCTTCCCCAATGTTTGATTCTGAATTTTCCACCGGCAAATGTTTTGGCAAATCGCTCTTCGTTGAGAAAATTATTGATGATAAGATCTGATATCAATTCTTCCAGCAAATCACCATAAATGCCATGCTGCAACAATTTACTGCGAACTTCTTGATGACAACGCTCTTGGTAAGCACAATAACTCTGTATATTGAGCTTAGCTTCGTCAGCAGACCAATATTTTACTTTTTTTTCACCACTTTCGTCAAACATGCATTCATATGATATCAAAAAGGCAGACCAAAAAGATCTGCCAATAATTAAGGGTGTTAATAAGAATCTGCGTCAAAAGTAACGGACTTATAACAAACTTCAAAATTTGCAGATCACAAATTGAGCTTGTACTTAAAAATTTGTATCAAATCATCTTTAGGGTCATGATGATAGGTATGCCAACCTGCTGCCTGAGCACCCTGAATATTGGGCCATAAGTCATCAATAAAGATTGTTCTTTCGGGGTTCAGTTCCGCTTTTTGAGTTACATGATGATAAAAATTCACATCAGGTTTTTTAAACCCTTCGATATGGGAATAAAATGTTTGATCAAAAAAAACATGATCAAAATCCACGATATTATGATTTTTTTTCAAATCCTTCAACACCCATTCCAAATGCAATCCATTGGTATTGCTCAATAAATATACTTTGTATTTTGCCCTGAGTTGTAGTAGAAAATCAAACTTGAGCGGATTCCATCCGATAAGCATGGCATTCCAGGCACGAATAATATCATACCCATGTGGCACTTCTCCTTGGGCCTGTCGTTGTAGATTCCAAATAAAAGTCTCCTTGGTGATGACTCCTTTTTCGAAATCTTCCATTACTTGCAGGACGTCTGCAGGAAGATGGTTTGGATCAAATGTTATACCAAGAATATGGGCCAAAGCGTCATAGGTCCTTTGGTAATCTATATCTAACAATACACCACCGAAATCAAAAACTATATTTTCTATGATTGGATTATCTTTATCCATTTGTGTATTTATTTTTGGGGATAACTAATGCTGTTGAGCACTTTTCTGACCATAGCGGTATCACAAACGTTTTGTACTTCAATGCTTAAATTCTGGTCTTGCTTCTTTTTGTTTGTATGCTTAAAGTAAATACCTGACCCAAGACCGTCATGAGTCACATAAAACTTGCGTTGGAATTCGTCATCTATCTTTATGGAGAAGTCATCTTCCTGAATTTCAGAGTCCTGAGTTGTAAAAAAAGGATAGGAAAATGACCGTTTTCGAAATTCCAACTCAGCCATATAATTGCATGCAGTACAAGGAATAAATGGCTTGGATGTGCTCTCAGCAAAAGGTATCACCTGAATAATATCCACCGAATCAATAAACATTTTATAAAGTTTTTCATCTATGTGCAGCTTTTCAAAAAAGACAGTGTGATACTTACCTTTAAATGCTAATGCGAATTTTTCTGTTTCTGTCAGTGGCCCAGAATGAGCTTGAATTCCTTTTGTGTATTGCAAAGATATCGTACCGCATTGGATCGAGCCCATGGATTCGTTAGATTTTTTTTTATCGCACTTACAATCTTCTTGTATCAAAAATGGTAAGGCCCTAGTATTGAAACGCCCTGATCTCTGACAAGATAACCCAACCAACAAAACCGATAAAAACAATAAAAATTTAAACATCTGAGGAGAAGTGAGTCATTTAACTAATCAACTAAAAAAGCAAAGGTAGCAGATTGAAAGGGAAAATCTTTAGTTCTCCTGAAGATTTCTGCTAAAATCAATACCTTTGACGCCTAATTAAATATCATCTTATGTATCGCTATCTGATCAAGCCCTTTATGTTTTTATTGGATCCTGAAAAAGCCCACCACTTGACTATCCTATTATTGAGAGCAGCATTAAGCTTTCCTGGTGGCAGATGGATTTTCAATCAACTGTATAGCATAAAAGATCATAGACTGGAAAGGAAAATCATGGGACTGACCTTTCCCAATCCGGTAGGTCTTGCTGCAGGATTTGACAAAGACGGTAAATACTATGAAGATATGGCTGCGTTGGGTTTTGGTTTTATAGAAATTGGAACGGTGACACCACTACCACAAGCTGGAAATGATAAGCCAAGATTGTTTAGATTGCCATCAGATCGAGCCTTGATCAATCGTATGGGATTCAACAATGACGGTGTGGATGCGATGGTAAAAAGACTGAAAAACAGAAAAAAAACCCAACTAATCATAGGTGGCAACATCGGAAAAAACAAAATTACACCCAATGAAAATGCCGTAGATGATTATATGAAATGTTTTGAAGCGTTGTATGATCACGTAGACTATTTTGTGGTCAATGTCAGCTCACCTAATACTCCTGGACTCAGAGCATTGCAAGAAAAAGGACCACTTACTGCCATCCTTTCTACACTCATGATTGCAAATGCGCAGAAGTCTAATCCAAAACCCATTTTATTGAAGATAGCACCCGACCTTACAGATTCACAATTGGATGATATCATTGAAATCGTCCAAACTACTCAAATAGCAGGGGTTATTGCAACCAATACCACACTGGATAGGAGTCTTCTCACGTCTTCAACAGAACACATTGGAGCCGGCGGATTATCCGGTCACCCTGTCAAAAAAAGATCCACCGAAGTCATCAGCTATTTGTACCAAAAATCACAAAGCGCATTCGTAATCATAGGCGTCGGAGGTATCGAATCAGCTCAAGATGCCTTAGAAAAACTCGAAGCAGGAGCATCGTTGATACAGGTTTATTCAGGAATGGTTTATGCAGGGCCCGGATTGATTAAGAAAATTAATGAAGCCGTTGGTAAGGATAATTAATTAAGAGATAGAGAGTAATTTTTAGGCTTGGGAACTGTATGCAATGTCAATAAAAAAATAAACCAAAACATTTTAGAATTTCAATATACACAAATTTCTACTTGCGTGTTTACGGATTAATCACGAAAAAAGTCTGGCAAAAAATCCTTTTTTCTCTTTTTCTTTAAGGATATTGTACCTAATGCACATGGCATCATCATAAGAAGAAAACATCTTGAATCCGGTCAGGTTTTCTACTTTCTCATTTATCCAGTCTGAAATACTATTAGCCTCGGCTTCATCAGGTAATGCTTCGCCTTCATCCAGATGAATCTCTCCGTCAGCTTCCATGATCTCACGGATAGATTTGCTATCTTTGCTAAGGAAAACCGTAAAGGCCATAGCTGTCTCATAATAACTAAAAGTCAGCACTTCTGCGCTTTCGAGCATGTAATATTGCAGCGACAAATCGTTTGGTATAAAAAGTATTGACCCGCTATCAGTAAAGAAGGCATCTATCTCTTTTGATTGATCACCATCCATTGCTTTTTCTATAGGCACAGTCTTTTGACTAGGTTTTACAAAGATGCCATTGATCTTCAAAAATGGCTCGACTTGCCCTTCTATGTTACGATCGATGACTATACATGAATAATTATACCCCATTTGCTTTTTTAATTTTTATATTTAACCAAAATATTTAATAATTTTTTCAAAATATTCTACGATCAAATCGTTTTCATATCTCAACATTTTATGTCGTTCCAATACCGCTCTATATCGCTCGTCACTCACAAGCTTTGCAGAAATTAGGCTGTAAATGACTCTCAGTGGTGGAGAGTAAAAAACTATGAGGCTAACTCTCCCTTTTTCAGACAATATATAATCAATATCTTTCCTTAAAATAACATCATTATATATCTTATCTATACCTTCAGGCGTTTTCATCATTTCTATATATTTAAAACCGACTATTTCCATGAAATATTTATGGTGAAGAAAGGTATCATGGATATCAGATTCTTGTAATATTTTATATGTAATTTCTGAATCCCGAGTTTCTATATAATTCTGCTCATTAACTTTAACTGGTGGCTCATATAAACTAAATTTTGGTTCATATATCTGCTCAAAATTATAAATACCTATCTCTGCTGCCATCTTTGTACCCTGTTTAGCACCTCCAATATTATCAAAAGCAAAATGATCCACTCCTGCCTCGATAGCTATCATTCTTAATTCTTTGTGCATAAAATTGAATGAAGGGTCTATTCGGAGCTCTCCTCCTCTATTATCATAAGAACATAAATAAACTTCTGAATAATCATTATAGATTGTATTTTGAGCAATGCGGAGTTTGTATCCTTTCTCTTTGTACAGATTTTCGTAAAAATAAGTCGTGAAATATCTTTGTTTTTCTTTAGATGTGGTCATGTTTTAATATTTTATATTGCTACATTTACGGTACTGGCTATTTTATTGATGTCATCTTGCGCACTTCCCAATATTCTTAACCCACCAATGACACCAACATTTTTTTTAGCAAACATTCAAACGCAAATTTCACTTTTTTTCACAAATATACTTGTCAATTTTGAAAATCTTCTTTTCTTTGCACCATAATATTAGTAATAATGATTTTTAACAATACAAATTGGTGGTGGCATATACAATCTTTCAGACCAGGAAGTTGAGTGCTCATCTATTGTATTAAACATAATAAGCGGCTTGTCAGATTTCCTGGTAAGCCGCTTTTTTTTTTAAATATTTTTTAATTGATTATGATACGTATTCATACCCATTCGATCAAAATTCTTGCAGACCTAACCACACCGGTAAGTTTATTTCTCAAGCTGAGAGAACATTTTCCGGAGATTTTGCTTTTGGAAAGTTCTGATTATTCCAGTAAGGAAGATAGTCAATCTTTTATTTGTTTTGACCCACTTTTGACATTAAAAAATCATGATGGACAATACGAACTCAAAAACCATTTAGATGATCAAGTATTGGATAATGTTGCTAGCAACGCTACAGATGCGATTCAGGTATTACTAGATGCGATTCACTCATCGCATAATGAGAACGAGCGGTTTAATGGTGTTTTTGGATATACCAGTTTTGATATGGTGCAGGAATTTGAAGGGCTGACATTTGATGCAACAAAACCTAATTATGGTATTCCATCTTTGAGATATGACCTGTTTAGGTATATCATCGCTTTTGATCACTTTTATGATGAGCTTTATCTGATTGAAAATGAAGTCAATGGCCAAGGAAGTACTTTGGACAACATCATGAGTATCATCAGCAGACAAGACCATCAGACCTACCCTTTTAATAAAACGGGGCAAGAAAGTGGCAACATGACCGATGAATACTATCTTGATATCGTCAAAAAAGCCAAAGCACACTGTCAGCGTGGAGATGTATTTCAGATGGTACTTTCGAGAAGGTTTTCTCAGTCGTTCCAAGGTGATGAGTTCAATGTTTACCGCGCGTTGAGATCCGTAAATCCAAGTCCGTATTTGTTTTACTATGATTACAGTGGATATCGTATTTTCGGATCTTCTCCCGAAGCCCAGATGGTCGTTCACGAAGGAAAAGCAGAAATTCATCCTATTGCAGGTACCTTCAGACGAACAGGCGATTTCAGTCAGGATCAGTTATTGGCCCAAAAACTCTCTGCAGACCCCAAAGAAAATGCCGAACATATCATGTTGGTAGATTTGGCCAGAAATGACCTCAGCAAAAACTGTGTGGAAGTGACCGTTTCTAAATATAAAGATGTTCAGTTTTTCAGCCATGTGATTCATTTGGTGTCTAAAGTAGTCGGTAAAATCAAGTCTGGCATCTCTGGCTATCAGATATTTGCAGATACCTTCCCGGCAGGTACTTTGTCAGGTGCTCCCAAATACAAAGCACTCCAACTTATCGATGCGTATGAACCTACTTCACGATCATTTTACGGCGGCGGCCTAGGCATCATCAAACTCAATGGAGATCTAAATCATGCGATCATCATCAGATCATTTTTAAGTCTTAATGGTCAATTGCATTACCAATCCGGGGCCGGAATCGTTATAGATAGTGTACCCGAAAGTGAGCTCCAAGAAGTACATAATAAATTGGCGGCGCTGAAGAAGGCAATGGAAGTAGCTTGTCAGCTGTGATCTTGTCATCGGGTGATCGGGTGATCGGGTGATCGGTGATTGGGTGATCTGTGACTGGGTGATCTGTGATCGGTGATTGGGTGTTACTTTGGTAAGGTTTTTGATTTAAAAAAATTTGATATTATGATTTTATTTAAAGTTTAAAATTTTGAAAATGAAACAAGATGATTTCAATACTCAATTCAGAAATAGGACAAAAGCCAATTCTGTTAAAATAATAAAAATAGTATCTAAAATTAAATATTCTGAAGAAAGTAGTGTCCTAAAAAAACAATTAGTAAGGTGCTCCACTTCTGTAACAGCTAATTTTAGAGCGGTATGTAGAGCACGATCTGAAAAAGAAAAATATGCAAAACTATGCATAGTTGTAGAAGAAGCAGATGAAACTTTATTGTGGCTCGAGATGCTTCATGAATGCGAAATTGTATCTCAAGACACAATAAATGATGTATATAATGAAGCCTTAGAAATTCTCAAAGTAATGTCAGCCTTTAAACATAAATTAAAACCAAAAGATTAATCAAAATCATCATTTTGCAATAAATTCAATTCACCCATATGATTTCAGAAAATTCACAAGATCACAAGATCACAAGATCACAAGATCACAAGATCACCGGATCACAAGATCACAAGATCATCATCATCGACAATTACGACTCTTTTACTTATAATCTTGTACATCTCGTCAATGAAATTATAGATGGCGAAGTCACCGTTTGGCGCAATGATCAGTTTGAGATCGGAGCATTGGAAGCATTTGATTATATCATACTTTCGCCGGGACCAGGAGTACCGGATGAAGCAGGACTGCTCAAAGAAGTCATCAAGACCTATGCTGCTACCAAAAAGATATTTGGGGTTTGTCTGGGATTACAAGCTATTGGCGAAGTCTTTGGCGGAAAGCTAAAAAATCTACCCAAAGTATTTCATGGCATGAAGACTCCAATGACACAAACCGAAAATCCAGACCCAATATTAAAAGGTATCGAGAAGACTTTTGAAGCAGGCAGATATCACTCATGGGTAATCGATAAGACAACGTGTCCAGAAGCATTGTTGGTCACCGCTGTAGATCAAGATGGCGAAATCATGGCAGCAAGGCACAAAACCTATCAAGTTTATGGGGTACAATTTCATCCAGAATCCATCATGACGCCTGATGGAAGAACTATGTTGAACAATTTTTTAAATATCAAGTAATTTGGATAATAATATTTTTGTCACCAAGGCCCAAAGGCTCTAAGTAGTTATAATCAATAACTGAAAAATCCATTAGTTATCAAGTGCATCAAATAACAAACTCAAAAACTCAACAAACAAAATGAAGTGAAGTCCCGTTCCAATAGCTATCTGAAAGCGTGATCTTCCAACTTTACAATTCAACCAATCCTTGTGCCACAACATGCGGTATCAACAAATCAACAATCATCAATGAAGCATATACTCAATCAACTCTTTGACCATCAAAAGCTCTCCAAAGAACAAGCGCGGGAAGTACTGATCAACATTTCTCAAGATAAATATAATCCATCTCAATTGGCTGCATTCATTAGCGTGTATCTCATGAGAAATATATCAGTGGACGAGCTGAGCGGATTCAGAGACGCCCTTTTGGAACTATGTATCCCGATAGATTTTGAAGGAAAATCGGTGATAGACCTATGTGGTACGGGTGGAGACAGCAAAAATACTTTTAATATTTCTACTTTAGCATCTTTTGTGGTAGCAGGCGCAGGATATCATGTAGCCAAGCATGGCAATTATGGTGTTTCTTCTGTTAGTGGTTCGTCCAATGTTTTAGAATACTTCGGTTTCAAATTTACCAATGCTACTGATACGTTAAAAAAGCAAATGGATGCTGCAAATATTGCATTTCTTCATGCGCCACTTTTTCATCCAGCATTAAAATCTGTGGGTCCTATCCGAAGGGAATTAGGTGTTAAGACCTTTTTCAACATGCTCGGCCCATTGGTCAATCCTGCCAAACCACAATACCAAAGCGTAGGTGTATTTTCACTAAAATTGGCTCGACTTTATCAGTATATACATGAAGCTTCACACAAAAAATACGCCATCATTCATGCTACAGATGGTTATGATGAAGTTTCACTTACGAGCGAAGTAAAACTGATCACCAATAAAGGCGAACAATTGGTACAACCCAACTATTTTGGAATGCCGCAATACAAACAAGAAGATATATTTGGTGGAGAAACCGTAAAAGAAGCAGCTGAAATATTTATGAATATTCTCGACCAAAAAGGTAGTCAAGCACAAAATGATGTGGTTACGGCCAATGCAGCGCTTGCTATACAGTGTTTTGACCAGAATAAAGATATACAAACTTGCGTTGGAGAAGCCCAAGAAAGTCTGATGACTGGCAAAGCTAAAACGTCTTTCGAAAACCTGCTAAAAACATCATTATGAACATTTTAGAAACCATCGTCAAGCGAAAAAAAGAAGAAGTAGCCCTTCGTAAAAAGAATGTTACAGAAAGTCAATTATATACTTATGATTTGTTCAAAAGAACGTGTATCCACTTTCATCAAAGCATTATTAACGGCAGTGGCATCGTCGCAGAATTTAAACGAAAATCACCCTCCAAGCCAACTATAAATATAGGCGCGTTAAGTACAGATATCGTACCTACCTACGCGAAAGCAGGCGCATCTGCTGCTTCGATTTTGACGGATATAGATTTTTTTGGCGGAGCTGACACTCACTTGCAGGAGGTAAGACCTTTAGTAAACATACCTTTGCTCAGAAAGGATTTTATGGTAGACCCTTATCAAATCATAGAAGCTAAGGCGATCGGTGCTGATGCGATCTTGTTGATAGCAGAGATCCTGACGAAAGCAGAAATCAAAGAGTTGGCTACTTTGGCTACAGACTTAGGATTGGATGTACTCATGGAAATACATACCGCAGACCAAATCTCGAAATACCACGATAGCATTAGAAACGTTGGTGTCAACAATCGAAATCTGAAGACCTTTGATACAGACATACGATACTCATTGGATATCTTCCCACAGCTTCCACAAGATACAGTCAAAATTTCAGAAAGCGGCATCGACGATCCCAAAACAGTTATAAAACTTAAAGAAGCAGGCTATCAGGGATTTCTGATTGGGGAAAACTTTATGAAGACTACCAACCCGGGACAGGCTTGTGCAGATTTCATCCAAAAAATAAAATCTGAAGCATGATCATAAAAGTCTGTGGCTTGAAATATGCTGAAAATCTTCTGGATGTGAGCCAACTCAAGGTAGATATGGTAGGCTTTAACTTCTACCCTTCATCTGCCAGATATGTGGATCAGCCATTGCCAAAAATAAATCAGCACATCCAAAAAGTAGGTGTTTTTGTAAATGCTTCATCCTTATTTATACGAGAAAAAGTAGAACAATATCAGCTAGACATGATCCAACTACATGGGGATGAATCTTTGGATTTTTGTCGAGAAATTTCGTCAACCCTAAAACCGGTTATCAAAGTATTTCGGGTAGATAAAGATTTTGATTATGGCCTAATAGATGATTATGCTTTTTGCAAATACTTACTTTTTGACACTGCAACTAAAGATTATGGCGGATCGGGCCATAAATTTGATTGGTCAGCTCTTTTACAGCAAAAAATGGAGACACCTTTTCTTTTAGCAGGTGGAATCGGTTTAGAAGATGCAGCAATTTTAAAATCATTTAGCCATCCATCATTTGTTGGAGTAGACATCAATAGCAAATTTGAACTCAGTCCTGGACTAAAAGACATTATAATGATCGCAGATTTCATCCGTCAAATGCGTTAGCCTTTAGTATATATTCTACTTATTTCAAAATTCAAATCAAGAAACTGGCTCCTATAAATTCAGAACACAGAAGTAAAAGAAGTTTATTATCTTTGCACTCAAATACTTAATCAAATGATCTCAAAACTCGTAACAGGTCCTGAAGACGCCCTAAAAGGCATTCAAGATGGGATGACTCTAATGGTGGGTGGATTTGGATTATGTGGCATTCCTGAAAACTCCATATCCTATCTTGTCAAAAGTGGTGTCAAAAATCTGACTTGTATTTCCAACAATGCTGGCGTGGATGATTTCGGTCTTGGTTTATTACTCCAAGGGAAACAAATCAAAAAAATGATATCTTCCTATGTAGGCGAAAATGAAGAGTTTGAGAGACAAATGCTCAGTGGTGAGCTGGAAGTAGAACTCATCCCACAGGGCACACTTGCTGAACGATGTCGAGCAGCACAATCTGGAATTCCCGCATTTTATACCCCTGCAGGATATGGTACTGAAGTAGCTGAAGGTAAAGAAACTCGCGCGTTTGGCAATAAAATGTATGTCATGGAACAAGCTTTTACGGCTGATTATGCCATTGTCAAAGCTTGGAAAGGTGACGAAGCAGGAAATCTGATTTTTAAAGGGACAGCCCGCAATTTTAATCCTTGTATGTGTGGTGCTGCAAGAATCACCGTAGTCGAAGTAGAAGAATTGGTACCTTTAGGTTCTTTAGATCCCAATTTCATACATATACCTGGCATCTTTGTCCAACACATTTTCCAAGGTGACCAATATGAAAAACGAATCGAACAACGCACCGTCAGAACGCGTGATTGATCAATTTTCAATTTTTATTGGAAAAACAAAAATATGGTACTAACCTAACAATTTTTTAGTTAAATCCTGAGTGATTATGGTGTTAAAATGCTCCTTGGTGTTGGGATTGCGTTTTAAAAATTCCTTCAACTCCTTTTGATCCCAACACACCATTCTGGTCATGGGTTGGCAATAAATATCCGCTGTGGCCAATTTGCCAGAATTAAAGCTGATTTCACCCATAAAAGCACCGTCTTGAAGTGTCACTTTTTTATCATTATCAGAAACTACATGGGCTTCTCCATTGTAAATTAAAAATAAATCTTTGACTTCTGTACTTTTCTCTATAATCCGTTCTTCTACAGAAAAGTCTTTCCACGAGGCTATTTTTATAAGCTTGAAAAATTCAAATGTTGATAAAGAACTAAAAACCTTCATATCGCTCCTTCTCTTCATTGCTAAAAACTACTTTACTTTGTGAATAAGACAGGTATAGCATCATTCCTAAATTTAAGAGAACTAAAAAAGCTTCTGAAATTATATCCAACCACATCGGTTCTGTTGGAAAAAAGTAGTAATATCACATAAAAGGTAGAAGATACCGCGATAAAAATTCTGAGTAAATAAATAGATTTAAAGCTAAATGTCAAAATTGATGCACCAAAAGCCAATATATAAATCAGATAAGACAACCAAGAGACTCCCATATGAATAATTTAATACGTTTATTTTGATTATAATTAATCAGCATACAAAAGTTTGTGGAGTTGAATACACTGCATGGCTTCCTTTACGTCATGTGCTCTTAAAATTTTTGCGCCGTTTTGCAATGCAATCATATGGAGGGCTGATGTTCCATTAAGTGCTTCACCTGCCGTGATTTGTAGTGGTTTCCATATCATCGATTTTCTAGACAAGCCCACCAAAACGGGAACATCCAAAATATTGAACACATTCAAGTGCTTCAATAATTTATAGTTCTGATCTAAAGACTTACCAAATCCAAATCCCGGATCAATGATAATATCTTTGATTCCATGTTGTTTGGCGTGATACACTTTGTGTTTTAAAGCAGTTAAAACTTCCATAAGTGTATGGTCATCTGACATTGGATTATTTTGCATATTTTCAGGTATCCCCTTCATATGCATTATAATAAAGGGAATATTGTTATTGGCTAGTGCATTTACTATATTGGGATCAAAATCTCCACCTGAAATATCATTGATCATATCGGCCCCGTTTTGGATAGCGATCTCAGCAACTTGACTATGCAAAGTATCTACCGAGATGAAAACATTAGGAAATCTATTTTTTAATGGAGTTAGTACTCCGTTGATTACCAAAGCTTCTTCTTTTGGATCAGAAATTTTTGCTCCGGGTCTGCTGCTCATATATCCGATGTCAATAATCGTAGCCCCTTCGGATATCATCCTTTCTGCCTGAGTTAAAATATCTTGCACATCCTGAAATCTCGAACCCGCATAAAAGGAATCGTTATTGACATTGATGATGCCCATCACCACCGGAAGAGAAAGATCCAAAACTCTATCCTTACACAAAATGGAATGTTTCAAAAGATTAAATTATTTAGTCAGCTTTCAAACAATAATTAGGCAATCAAAGTTTAGTTATCTTAATTTACAATGTACATCATGCAACAACTGAACGCTGAATATTGGGAACAACGCCACCAAAAAAATGACACCCCATGGCATTTAAAGGACGTCTCTCAACCATTGGCGACTTATATAGATCAGATAGGGAACAAAAACATTTCTGTGTTGATACCTGGTGCCGGCCATTACCATGAGGCAAAATACCTTTGGAAAAAGGGTTTTAGAGACATCGCTATATGTGACATTTCGCCTACCGCTATAGCTAAAATTAAAGTTAAATTGGATGAATTCAAAGGAATCCAATATATTACCGATGACTTTTTTAAGATATCGGGCAAGTACGATTTGATATTGGAACAAACATTCTTTTGTGCACTAAACCCTTATTACAGACAGACATATGTAGAAAAGATGAAGGACATTTTGTCTGACAGTGGTAAATTGGTGGGTGTACTCTTTGCTTCTCACTTCCTGTTTGAAGGGCCTCCATATGGCGGAGACATCCAAGAATATAAGGAGCTATTTAAAAACATTTTACATATAAAGATAATGGAATTATGTACAAATTCTAATAAGCCTAGGATGGAAAATGAAGTGTTTTTTATTTGTTCAAAATAATTTTTGTAAAATTTTAACCTTTATATTTTGGTGAAAAATTCAAAAAAGTCTATCTTGCGCTTTCGTTAGTAATGCAACATTCAAATTTTACATTTTAATAAAGTGATATATAAAGCTTTGCTTTTGAATCATTTATTAATTTCAATTTTAATAAACCAGTAAAACCAATAGTATTTTGAATCTTACATCTTTAAAAACGGGTAAGCTAAAAAAACGTTATTCCGACATATTTTTATCCTTCATCATAGCTTCAGTTTTCATATTTGCATACCATCTTGACAACAGTAAAACTCAAAAATCTGAAGAAAGTCAAGCAGTCAAAGGAGTTACCAATCGTTTTGGTTTCAATTTAGACTCTTTTTATATTCAAGAAAACATAATTCAAAAAAATGAAGTTTTTGGAAGCATCATGAGTAATGCAGGATTAACATCTAACCTGATCATGCTCATAGAACATGAAGCCAAGGACATTTTCAATATCAGAAATATACAAACCGGAGCAAAATATCACGTCATCAAAAGACATGAATGTGATGAAACTCCTGTAGCAATAGTTTATGAACCGAATAAATACAAATACTTGGTTTGTGATCTCAGAAATGAAGTCAAAGTAAATTTAATAGAGAAAAATATTGAAGTTTGTGAACAAATCGTTAATGGTACGATCGAATCATCACTTTGGAAATCACTTGAAAAAGAAGGTGTTAACCCATCAGTAATTGATCTGATGGAAGAAGCGCTTTCCAGTTCAGTGGATTTCTATCACACCCAAAAAGGCGACCAATTCAAATTGATATTTGAAAATAAGTATATTGATGGTGAGTTGATCGGAATGGGAAGACTTCTCGCTGCAAGCTACAATAATGACAACGGAGCTAACTATGCTATCCTTTACAAGTCTAAAGATTATGAAGGATATTTTGACGCAGAAGGACGACCAGCAAGAAAATCATTCTTAAAAGCACCTGTAAAGTTCTCTCGCATCTCATCCAATTACAACCTCAGAAGATTTCACCCGATAAAAGGTAAAACCATACCACATTTGGGTACAGATTATGCAGCTCCCTATGGTACGGAAATCAGGTCTGTAGCGGATGGCGTGGTTACAGATGCCACTTACGGTAGTGGAAATGGATATTTCGTAAAAGTTAAACACAATAATATCTATCAGACTCAGTACTTACATATGTCTAGATTTGCAAAAGGTATCAGAAAAGGTACAAGAGTCAAACAAGGGCAAACAATTGGTTATGTAGGCTCTACAGGTCTTTCTACAGGACCACATGTTTGTTTTAGATTTTGGAAAAATGGTAGACAAGTTAATCATTTAAATGAAAAGCTTCCATTGGCACAACCCATGAATATGTCGGAGTTACCAACATATTTCGAATTTAGGGATAAAGTTTTAGACAAACTCAATGAAGTTAGTCTCCCCTTACATGATGTAGCTGTTTCTAAGCCTTAATCCCATTAATTTTTATAGCCAAATCCGTTGGATGTGGCTCCAATGGAGATTTTGGAAGTATGATAGTCCTTAATCATTATATTGACTAATAAACATATGTCTTGAAGCAATTCTTAATATTTTAAACCCGGATTATGCGTTAGAACTTTGTCATAGCCTGTCCCGCTTTAGCGGGAAGAGGCTAAAATGCAACCAGCCTGACCACTACATGGTAGGCGGGCAGGTAAATCAGCTATTTATATTCGAAAAGCGTAGCACCGCTACGGTTACAGAAGATAAATAGTCCGCCGCGGCGGATTCTGATTTGGTTTAGCTTTGGAATAGATTTTCTAATGCATATTTCGGGTTTAACTGATCACAGCTTGCCATTAATTTTGTGTAAATAGGATTATGGGTTAATATATTACTATTTCCAATCAAAATGATTTGCTCCTTGGCTCGAGTAAGTGCTACATTAAGTTTTCGGTCGATGCCTTCATTAGAAAGCGAGATTAATGAATCTAATTGGCTCAGTCTATTTACGCAAAATGAAATAATTATGATATCTCTTGCTCCACCTTGATATCGCTCTACAGTGTCAATCGTAATTTTGGAATTAATTTTTGTATCTAATACTTCCATTTGCTTCCTGATCATAGCTATCTGAGCTCGATAAGGAGTAATCACTCCAATAGACTGGTTTTCAAGTGACTTACCCATGTTTTCATAAATAGAACTTAGTTTCGATATTATTTCTACTACTCTCTGAGCTTCAAATAGATTAGTTTTCCAATTGATATCTTCATCGATAGGCGTATCTATAAATATTTTTCTTTGACACAAACTATGATCTTCACTACTTGCTAAAAAATAAGGAGCTATTTGTCGATGCAATCCAGGTAAGGATTTCAATTGATTTTCATAAAATTCATAGTTGACAAAAGACATCAAAGACTCATGCATTCTGCCTTGTTCATTCAAGATACCAAATGCATGGTTCCATTCATTTTTTTGACATTGAAAGTATAATCTTTCAAAAAGGGAAACCCTAGTATCGACAATGCCAATTTGCTGCAGCGAATCATCGTTAATCCTACTCAAGCTACCATCTTGAACTACGACTGCTGGCAATTGCTTATGATCTCCGATTAGTATGAAACGTTTAAAGTTTGAAAGTAATCCACACAACATCGGCTCCAAAATTTGAGAAGCTTCATCTATAATCACCGTATCAAATGCTTTCAACTGAAATAATTCTGGTCGATTCACAATACTAGAAACAGTACTGACAAATATCCTTTTGGAAGTCAATAATTGGATAATCTCATTTCGCGATTGTACTTGGGATATTATCTGATCTAGGAGAAAATTTTGGTATTTTGGATCTGTAGCCAACCTGCTGCCTATTCTTAGGAATTGATTCTGTAATTCAATTCCTAAACTAAAAATAGCATCACAAATTTCATCAACCGCTCTATTGGTGTAAGCTAGTAACAATATAGTTTCTTTTGAATTATGATTCAAATGAGCAACCAAATTTTTGAGCATCACACTGGTTTTACCCGTTCCCGGTGGGCCCCAAAGCAAAAAGTAGTCTTTGGCCTTGACCATTTTTTCCAGGAGTACCTTTTGAGTGTCTGTAACGCTATCATCAAATGCAATGGCCATATGATTTTCTTTTAAACGAGGTGAAGTTCGCCCTAATATCATGTCCCGATACTCCCTTGGTGCAGCAGCAAAACCGAAAAGGTTTTTATACATCGAGTTAAACCCTGAATCTAAACTATCCAACTCAATACTCCAAAATTGGGTATTATTAAAAAGACTTTGATTGTATTGCTTGCTTCTTAGTTTAACTTCTATTGTTTCTGAATTGATTTTAACGATTGTACATTTAAAAATTTGATTTTGGAGTATGGTCCTATAGGAATCATCCATTTTGGGATACAACACCGCAATATCCCCTACCCTGAAATTCACCAAAGTATCATCTTCAGCTGATCTTTCAAAACCTAAAAAAGCATCTTGCTCAAAAGATTTATTCCCTATTAAAGTCAAATGAGTTAAAATCGCAAATCGATCTTTCTTTTCATCTATGGACTCCAGCCACAATGCTGCGTGTCCATTAGATTTATTGATGCCGTGCTCTCCCGTTTTAGACAAGCCATGCTCTCTAGCTATAAAAGCTACAAAATTATTAAAATATGCTTTTTCTAATTCATCTAATGTATTATATATATTAAAGAAATTTTGAATATCATTTTGGTTAAATCCTTTGAGTCGTTGGAAGTTTTCTGGTTTGATATATCTTAAGATACTTGAATCTATCTGTACATTCCTCAACTTTTGTTCTATAGCCATCAGATCATTCCTGAGTTTCATGGCCTCGTACTGCTGTTGTCTTACGGGGGGCGCAAATCTTAAGGATTTTTCTGCTTCTTTGGAATATAAGATGTAATTAAATGATTTAGTTTTGGTTTGAAAAGTTGACTTTATCATCAAGTCATACAAAAGAGTTTGAATATAATGACTGGAATTGATGCCATATACATTGGGTTTAAATGTCTTTCCACTCTTTAGTTCTATAATATCATATGCAGGTAATGCTCCTGGTTTTTGATGCAGCAGGTCCAATCTTCCTTGAATTCCGAAATCTCTAGAATAAAAAGAAGGTTCCAAATAGATCCGTGATTTTTCTATTCCAAATTTTCTAAATTCTTGATTTACGGTATATTGCAAATTGATAAAATGTGCTTGTAGGGTATTGACCAAATCTTTAACATCGCTATCGTCCAACATCGAAAAACCCAATGGATTCTGTCTAAAAAGACTAGGTAATATCTCTTTGAAACTAATTTTTTCATTAGCAATCAATTCATCCAACATAAAGTTGACCAAATTACCTACCATCAAAGATGTAGTAGCTTCAGCTGGTTTAAATTTGGATATCAAATACAAAAAGGGCTCAGCTCCATACTCCTTAAAACATTCAGATACTGATGTAACATCTACCATGTGATCAGGATGAATCACAAGACCCGTGGGCAAATATATACCATCTTCTCGAATATCTGTATCTATAAAATTAACATGGATAGGAAGCTGAAAAGTCCTGATCAAGGAGTCAATATTAGCATTAAAAAGCTCATTTCTATCGTGAATATCGTATAAAGCTTTTTGTTCTTTGGAAGGATCTGATTCATCATAAAAGCAAATCATCTTATTTTCCACATCAATCTCAAAAAGAACTGCTTCAATGAGTGGTACAAATCCTTTAATTTTCTCCTTTGACTTTCTAAAAAAAGATGCCACATCTTCTGACAACATTAGATTTTCACTCCTAAAATCATGTTTAAAAATATCATGGAGCAATTTACTACAGATGAATTTTCCTAATTTTTCATATATTTGTTCTGTCTCCTTTTTAATGATTCCTTGCTCATGTGCTTTGCGAAACATATGAGATAAATGGAGTACTGATGATGACAATTGGTATTTTGCCCCCGTAAAAGCCAACCTTGAAAATAATGTTGTAAAGTTTAATCTATCTTCATTGGTTGCTAACTCTAGAATAAATGTAAATAACTCAAACCATGCCCTATTTTTCTGGTAATCCGTCCATAGCTCATGATCTTGAATCCTGATAGCTTGATTGCCTAACGTCACAATATTTTCTTCTCTATCCATAAAATAACACCTATTGGCAGGGTAAAAGTAATGATATTATAATAAAAAAAGAATTATGGTTGGATTCTTATCACCATAAAGGCCGCCAATTTCAATTGCTCAAAATTCGCAGAAGAAATTTGACGCCTTTATCATGATAAATTAATAATGTATCCCATACTTTTGAATCTAGAAAAGCTATTACTAAGCACTGAAGACAGGCCAAGATATCATACTCCTTGATTTCTAAGCATTAGACCAAAAATCACAAGTTCTCCTTGAAACGACTCCGTTAATTTGAGTTTGCAGCTCTATTAAGTTTATAAAATTCACTGACCACCACTTCGGTGATGTACTTAGTATTGCCTTCTTTGTCTTCATAAGACCTATTGCTGAGTTTGCCTTGTACCGCTATCTCATTACCTTTGGACAAAGTCTCTGCCATAAGTTCTGCAGTTTTGCCCCACGCCACTAGATTGTGCCATTCGGTTTGTTTGACTTTTTCTCCTTTGTTATTGGTATAAAATTCATTGACAGCGATGGTAATTAAAGCTTTTTTTGATCCTTTATCAAAGGTTGACAGCGTGATTTCTTTACCTATATTGCCGATAAGCTGAACTGAATTTTTTAGTGTATTTGCCATGATATAAAGTTTTATTTTTTGAATTTGTGAATGAGTAAATGTGTGAATTTGCGAATGAATGACTGTATGATCATTTTCAGTATTTAAAAAGGAACAGCTTCTGCTGTATGGTTAGTGATTTTTGCAATTTTGTAAAATTCTGTGACCACAATCTCAGTGACATATCTCGTGGTTCCTGAGGTGTCAGTATAGGTTCTGTTTGATAATTTGCCGTGTATAGCTACTTCTGTTCCTTTTTTGAAGCATACTGCTATTTCTTCAGCCTTTTTGCCCCAAGCGATGACTTTGTGCCATGCGGTTTGCTTTATCTTTTCTCCTTTTTTATCGGTGTAAGATTCATTAGTGGCGACGATGGCGGTCGCCTTTTTGTTTCCGTTTTCAAAAGAAGTAAGTACTACATCCTTACCTACATGACCTACGATTTGAACTGAATTTTTTACATTGTGTAACATAATAATTAAAAATTTGTGAACGTGATGCATGGTGTTTTATATGATAACATCACGATCGGGTTAAACGAAATTTTGATCTTCCGATCGATTGACGGTGCAAAGATGTAGGTCGTGAATTTTGCTATCCGTTTTTTATACGTTTATTTACGTTTACAAACGTATCTATTCGTTTATACACAATTATAAAAATCATAATCAACTGATTATAAATATTTTACACTTTTAAATTTTCAACAAAAAAATTGAAGCAAATTTATATAAACACAAATTTATCAAAGCATTTGAATCCATGTATGATCAATATCAGAAAAGTTCGTGGCTTTCCTCACGAGATAAAATTCGAATAATAGAAGGTGAAAACAGAGCTTGAGCATAAAAATTTATATTTTACCTCGCAAGTATGGAACGATTTAGCTATTGATGTTGTATTCAAACTATATCAGGTTGATTGATTGTTTAATTATTGTACTACGGGTATTGCCTTCGGTTATAGATAAACCATCCTTTTTCTATTTTTTGACATATAAGAGTGTACTCCACAAATATGTTAAAGTTTCGTTTATGTTATTACCAAAATGAACTTACAAAAAAGATTTTCGTCATATTTGTATCTAAAACCAATTTTCAGTATTAATCCTTTCACACATGAATAAGCATTTTAAGACATTTTTAAAATTTAGCGGTTCTCTACTTGTAGGTATTTTACTTGCCGGAGCACTAATTCCTTATGTATTCAAAGGAAAGATCATTGAATTCTTAAAAAATGATGTCAATAAATCAGTGAATGCCATTTTTGATTTTCATGATGCAGACTTGTCTTTATTTTCATCTTTTCCCGATGTACGAGTAAGAATAGATAGCCTTTCCCTCATTGGTGTGGATGATTTTGAAGGTATAGTTCTGTACAAAGCCGACAAAACCATGATTGATATCAATTTAACTTCACTTTTTGGGGACAATATGATACCAGAAATCAACAGTATCAGCCTTCAAAAACCTACGATAAATATTGTCATCATGGATAGTCTTAGCGCAAACTATATGATTTCAATGGACTCAACCGGTGCAGCACCTACGGAGACCAAATATAAATTGTTGCTTGAAAAATACGAAATTGAAGGTGGATTATTAACCTATCAGGACAACACCATGAACTTATTTACCGTCTTAGAAGGTGTCACTCATTCCGGCAAGGGAAATTTTACTCAGGATATATTTGATTTGGATACCAAGTCAGCAATAGAAAAATTTTCAGTCGCTTATGAAGGAACCAATTACCTAAAAAATGTAAAAACCATATTTGACTCCAAAATTAATGTCAACTTTCCTGAAAACAAATTTACTTTTAAAGAAAATAAAATTTTTCTCAATGAACTGGAACTTATTGGCGATGCTATGGTCCAGCTTAGTGGAGATGATATCAATACAGACGTAAGTTTTAAAACAGCAACTACCAGCTTTAAAGCTTTGTTATCTATGATTCCCAATGCATATACAGCAGATTTCAAAGATGTAAAAACATCAGGAAATGCCAGTTTTGAAGGAAAAATAAATGGCACTTACAATGCTTTAAAAAATATGATGCCGGTATTTGATATCAAAGTAAAAGTAGACCAAGGATATGTCAAATACCCTGCTTTACCATCCGATATCAAAGATATTTTTGCAGATGTAGCCATCAAAACCACCAGACCTGACTATAAAGATATGTCCATACAAATACCACAGTTCAGGATGAAAATAGGTAATGATCCCATCAGTGGAAAAATACTGGCCCATAATCTTACAGGGGATCAAAAAGTAGAAGGTAATATTAAAAGTACACTCAATTTATCCAATGTAAAATCAAGTTTCCCCATAGAAGGCCTCGAAGAACTCCAGGGTGTGGTCAATTGTGACATGGAATTTAAAGCCAAAATGAGTGATGTCAATAATGAAAATTATGGTGCTATAGCATTTTCTGGAAACGCCGATGCCAAAAACATCGTCTATCGGTCTAAAGGTATGCCGAAAGTACAAGTGGGAAATGCAACGGCTTCTGCAAGTCCACAACAAATCATTTTTGATGCCAAAGATATGATTTTGGGCAAAAGTGACCTGAATCTCGCAGGAAAAATATCTAATCCTTTGGCGATGTTGTCTACCGAAAAACAAATCAAAGCATCGTTCACAGGTACATCTTCCTATTTTGATCTCAATGAGTGGATGACTGCCGAAACATCAACTGCACCAGCCCAACCGACCGCAACTGCTATGCCTGATGAAAATCTGATTAAAAACTCCAATGTAAACCTGAATCTTAAGGCCGACAAGGTAATCATGAATACATTTACATTGGATAATTTTGCGCTGAACGGCAACTTAGCTGCCAACGCCATTGATATTCAAACTTTTAAGACGACTATAGATGGCAGTGATCTTTCACTTACGGGTACTATGGTCAATGCCTATGACTATCTCTTTAACAATGGTATCTTGGATGGAAAACTCAGCATGACATCCAATAAGTTGGATATGAACAAATTCATGTCGGCATCAACTACAGAAAGTACAAGCACACCAATGGCTGTGATACCTGTGCCTGAAAAGGTGAGAATAAAGATAAAAAGTCAAATCAAAGAACTGATTTACACCAACCTAAATATGAAGGATTTTGTAGGTGATCTAGATATACAAAACCAGGAAGTAGCTCTCACCGGTTTGAAAACTAATATTTTGGGTGGAACTTTTGCCATGGAAGGATTATATGACACTAAAGATATCCAAAAACCAAACTATGCGGTAAAGTTGGATCTCAGTAAATTTAAATTTTCTGAAGCCATCAAAGCATTTGATATGTTGAAAAAAGCAGCCCCTGTTGCTGAGTATCTTGATGGCGTTTTTAATACCACTTTGGTCATGAAAGGTAAGCTAGGTTCACAAATGATGCCTGATCTGAGTACTGTAGACGCATCTGGATTTATAGAAACGATCAATGGGTCTATAAAAGGGTTTAATCCATTTGGTGAGTTGTCTAGCAAACTTGGTGTCAAAGAACTGGCCAATGTAACGATGGCGAATACTAAAAATTGGTTTGAAATCATCAACGGCACCATAGAACTCAAAGAATTTAATAAAGTGATCAATGGCGTTGATCTGACGATGCATGGAAAACATGGTTTTGGAAAAGACATGGACTACAATATAGAACTGGTGATACCGAGAAGCCTCCTTAAAAAGAATAATATTACTAATGTAGCTGAATCAGGTTTAGGCCTGCTCGAAAAAGAAGCTGGTAAACTGGGTCTTAACATCAATCAAGGACCAAACTTGTTTGTAAATGTCAAAATGACTGGAAATATCAAAAGCCCTAAATTTAAAATCACTCCAAAAACAAGCAAAGGTGGAACGGTATCTGAAGGTGTGTCTGCAGGTGTAAATAGTGCTGTCGCTCAAGCTAAAGATTCGCTATCTAAAGAAATCAAAAAACAAGAAGCAAAACTCAGAGATACCCTTCAAAAAAGAGCCAATGAAGAACTCAATAAGGCAAAAAGCAAGGCTGAGAAGGAAGGACAAAAAGTCATAGACAGCCTCAAATCCAAGGCAAAAACTGAAGTCATCAATCGCGTAGACTCACTGACCAAAGGCGTCATTTCTGACTCCCTAAAGCAAAAAGCAAAAGATGTACTCGACAAAAAAGCAGGTGATGAAGTGGATAAAATCAAAGAAAAACTGAAGGATTTTAATCCATTTAAGAAAAAGGGGAAAGGGTGATGGGAATATTGTAAGATTTAAAAATTTTAATTTAGTATTAATTTACATGATAAAAAAATGAATTTTAAAATATTAATTTTAATCATATCATTGACTATCATTTTTGATTGTAAATCATTAGCTCAACACTTCTATATAAATGATTGGTACATTATCAAAGATAAAAACCATAAAACAGATTTACAACTTGCTAAATTTTATCTTGAAAAAGCAATTATTGAATACAAAAATAGTTCAATAAAATACGATTGGCAATTACCAAAAATTTTAAGAGACTTTATCAGAATAAAAGAAGACATTAATCAATATTTGCCCTTGGTTCAAAATTTAAAAGATGAACAATTCCTAAATCAAATTTTGATTGGAAAATCTTCAATTAATGTTGAAATTGAAGATTCATTAATTTATAATAAAAAGCTTATAGCTGGAAAATTAAAATATTTCGAAAGGCTTTTAAGAGAAGGCAAACGAGAACAAGCGTTTACTTATATTGAAAGTAATTTTAACACACCATCTGATTATGAAAAGAAAGAAGTATTGAGTCTAATGTGTAACGGAAATTTCTCTTTTGAGCAAATTCAGCATAAGATTATGCAATACGGATTCGACTCAAAGATTTGGCTTGAGATCCCATTAAGAAGTTTAATTGAGAATGAAATAATAACTCCAGAAAATGCATTTGATATTGTTAATTATATTCCAAGTGGAAAAATAGATTCTTATGAATTAGATAATTTTTATGGCAGAGTTGCAAGTAGTTCTATTAAAATCGGAAACGTTGCATTTGGGTTAAATGTAATGGAATTAATCTCACAACAATGGCAAATTAATTCATTATTACAGATTATTTGTAATGACTTGTATGAAAATTTCTCTGAAAAAAATAAAATCGTTTTTAAAGAGCGAATCTCACAAGAAGGGAAACTATACAATAATTACGGTCAGGATATGATTTTTTGGAAAGATACGAAACCATCAACTATAGATAAAAATCTCTTAAATTTCCTAAAGAAGTATGAAGATAAACTTGCTGATCATATGTTATTTCAATATTATTTAAGGTTAGGAGACCCTTATTTTGCTTTAAAAATTACTGATACCATTAAAAGTAACAATTCTGGAACTCAATATGAATACGGTATTGCTAAATTAATTGAAATAAATGATTATGACGAAGCATTCAAGAGAATTGGAATGTTAACTTCAAGCCAGACTAAAGATGATGTAATATTAAAAGTCTGTAACGCACTTCTTGAAAAAAGAGATGTCGAAAAAGTACTTCCTTACTTAGATTTTCATTTCCATAATACAGAAACATCAAAGGATTTTTTAATGATTGAATTAGTATATTTTTATGGCAAAGAAAATAACCTACCTGAAGTTGAAAAATACATGAACAAATTAAGTGATGTTTTCAGTCGAGCATGGCTTTATCATGATATTGCAAGGTATTACATGGGAATCAAAATCAGATATTATGAGTAAATTAAGTTCATTTAGTGTAAAAAAATGTAAAGGTAAAAAAGGTGATTGATCAAAATTTTTTTGTAGACATAAGATTGGATAAATTTAAGGGTGCAGTTTTATTCCCCGAAAAAACCAATAAATTCAATGAAATGGTAAAAAGGATTGGTGAAGATAACTTTGCCAAATTATAAAACAACAAATCACAAAATCAAAAATCTATGTCAAAATTTTTTATCAGATTCACTTTTCTAATCTTTTTTTATTCCATACTCTCAACCTGCACCAATGCACAAAGTATTGAAACATCAGATTTTTACACGCAAATAAAAAACTATGACCTTGCCAAACTACTAACTGCGGACAGCATTATTTACGAAGATTTCGAAGGTGTAAAAGAAAAAATAGAAAGAGCAGAAATTTTGGGTTTCATTGGAGACAAATATCAAAGATTCCAGATTCGCTTTATTTCCATAATTCAAAACACTATAAATCCTTATGAATATTTAGTGTATGGTAAAACAAAAGTCAAAAGAAATATTTGTTCGTTTCAAGGTAAAATAATAATTAAACAATCAAAAACGTATCTGAAAGGTGACATCCCAGAATATAAACAAGGGTACTCAATATGTGATGTTATACTTTTTGAAGACAATAAACAATCATCATCAGGTTTAATAAAGGGTAAGTTAAAAGTTGAATTTATTATTGACCAAAAAGATGTCCTAAGATATGATGCGTTAAATTTTCCGGCTGATGGATTTTCAAATAATCAATTTGTTGGTACTTGGACAAGTTATAAAGACAAGATTATGAAAAGATGCAATTGGGGTGATTACCGCATCCCTGAATCTGGAGATCTTGACACTGGTTCAGGTGAGTTTAGCGTAAATGAAAAGTATTTAAAAAATGGATGGGAAAATTATGAGTTTGCTCATTCCTATGGACCTGAAACAATGGAGTCGAAAAAAGCAAAATTGGAAGAAAGCAAAAAATGGTGGAAATAAGCAAGATTCAAAAAGCTAAGAACAAAATAGAATATTTTATTTTTAAAAGATTAATTCTCAAAAATTATAAATGAACATTTTGAAAATTTACCAAATCCGTTACCTCCTAAGCTTACACCTCACTCCAAATTCACACCCGTCAGCGTTTGTTTGTATGCTTGTATCTTGCGGTCCATCACATAAAACCATGCAGGAGGCAATAGTGCCAATAAAACCATACCAGGATATCCTGTTGGCATCTGTGGGCTTTCGTCAAAATGTCTGAGCACCTGATATTTGCGATTGGCCATATAATGATGATCTGAGTGTCTGGACAATTCCAACAGCACTACCCTACCTATGGGATGATTAGAATTCCACGAATGTATTGGCATGGTACGCTCATATCTATCACCTATCTTTTTACGTCTTAGTCCGTAATGCTCGATATAATTTACCGATTCTAATAGCAATATTCCGATCAACGAACCACTTAAAAACAAAATAGTTATCAGTTTACCCACCGAAAAATAAATCACTAATACTAAAATCAACTGAAGAATCTGAAAGCGCAACATCTCATTGGATGCTGATATGAAGGGGATTTTTGCCTTTTCCAATCTATCTTTTTCAAGTTTCCAAGCTGAAATCCAACTACCTACAATGGATTTTACAAAAAAAGTGTAAATAATTTCTCCTTGTTTACTAGAAGCAGGATCTTCGTCTGTACTTACATTTTTATGGTGACCACGATTATGCTCTATAAAAAAATGCATATAAAGTGTAGTCAGCAGTAGTGCTTTACTCATCCATTGTTCGTAACCTGTCTGCCTGTGTCCTAGTTCATGAGCAGCATTGATACCCAAGACACCACAAGACAATCCGTAAGCCACTGTCATCCCGACCATACTTAGCGTAGATAAATCCTGAGCACTTACTTGATATAAAAACAGTAACAGCGTAAAATACTGTAAGGGTACCAAACTGTACAAAACCCAATCATAGGTAGCGTCTGCTTTGGCCATTTCTTCTTCTACTTCAGTGAGATTTTGGGTCGAACCTTGTGTAAATAATTCAAAAAAAGGCAATAATCCGAAAAGGACAAACAAGGCTGTAAATGTCCAAATCTCCTCTTGAAATAGTGAAAATATTACTACTACAGGAGTGATGTAAACCAGGAGATATTTTGATTTTTTTATAGACATGGCACTCATCATTAAGGATTTGACACAAATTTATATCAAAAATTCTATATCTACTGCGCTTCCTGCCAAAAATACTATTAAAAAGTGGTTATAATCCGACATGACCAAATATTTTAAAGGAGTTTTACATCACCAATCGTAGGACTTTAGGATCAAAACTCAAAACATCCTAAATCAGGAGTAGGTTTTCTGGGTTTTCCTAAGATATCCTTGATCACTGTGGGTATAGAGATACCTTTGCCCAAGGCCACGGACATCGTATCTAGTCGATAGTCATCTTTTCGTTGATTATTGAAAACGCGGTCATTATTTTTCAAATTGATACAGTTTTCACAAAAATCAAAAAAATTGGGAAAATTTTTAGGGTCGGTAAGTTCATTGACTTTTACAGCACAGTTGGTAAATTGATAATTGAATCCACCATCTTCCTTAGAAAACTTAGCTAAACCTATTTCATCTTTATCCGTTCCGGCAAAAATACAATTGGTAAAAGATGCATTTAGATCATTGACCCGATAACACGGACCACACAATGGATCTGTAGTATAAAAATCCGTCAAAATCACCGACTCATTTTGTCCTTCATAACTCCCTACAGTACAGTAATTAAACGTATAATTTCCACCGTAAGTGAGTTGCATACCGTAAGTGCTGTTGTCATACATCAGACAATTTTCCGCATAAATATTAGCATGTCTTCCGATAATCGCAGGGCCACCTGTGTTGTAGATACTGCAGCCGGATAAGCTAAGTTGGGCAAGTGAGTCCACTCTCAGGCCTATGATAGAGTTCTTTATGATGGTATGTTCCAGTACATGATTTTGGGACTCCTGCCAAAAAAGCAAACCTACCCACTGTGACTTTACATTTTCAAATTCTTTTTCCAAACGGTCACCTTGGATGATTACAGGGTCTTCTGGTGTGCCGCGTGTCTCCAATGTTCCATTTTTCAAAAAAACTATAAGACCGTCATTATATATGGTATTGGTATCCCGTACGATACCACCGTGCACATACACTCTCGTACCCGCAGGCATGACTACTTTACAACTATCTACATAAAGAATTCCGTAAATTACATAGGGTTTGGGATCATTCCAAATACGCTCTCCAAAATCACATGAATACAAAAAGCCTTTTCCTCTTCCATTGCTTGGCGTGATATAATTAGCATTTTGGCCCCATGCTTCCAGATAAGCTGTGAACAACCGACCATTGACGGATACGTCTATTTGATCTTCAATCACAAACGGTGACACACTCAATGGTTGGTCTGGATCTACGGTAACTTCCACAAAAATATAAATGCTGTCATTTCCTGCTATTTCCACATTTTTTACCAAAGGTCCTTGGGACCCATCCACATTGACTCTAAAAAACTTGTTATTTTTATTTTTCAGTTCAAAATCTGCAAGTACAGGTTGGTTTCTTCGGTTATATACTTTAAAAAATCTAGTGGCTGACCCTATCGTGCTAAATACAGTATCAATTCTCAAAGTATCTACAGAAAATGTAATTTCAACATCCTGACCTTCGTAAATTTCATCACGTCTGCAAGATTCTGTAATAAAAAGTATTGCAAAAATAAAAATCCAGGAATATCTTGGTGAAAAAAAATGGGTCAATACGTTCATCAAAAAAATTATGGTTGTAATAGTTGCTATATATTAAATAACGCAATCCAGGGCTATAATATTTTAAAATTCAATATTACATTAAAACATTATACATTATCCCTCACAAGAGGACAAGTCATACAATGTGACCCACCTCTCGCTCTAGAAAGTTCATTAGATGGCAATGTGATGATCGTTTTGGCGAGCGATGACGGGTCCGTAACGCCCTCTGCAACGTCTGTCAAAAACTGTCTGGCATGTACAATATTATAACCTGCAGACTTTAGAGCCAACTCCGTTTTGGGGTTTCTATCATAAGTAAGCGCCAATCCAGGCTTCAAAGCCACAAGATTGCAACCATCTGTCCATTGTTCGCGCTCCTGGTATGGCGTGACACCTTCTCCAGCAAAAATAAAATTGACTTTAGGATTAATTTCATGTATGAAAAAATTCTTTACTGAATCGTATACTATTTCTGCTCCATTTTTGCGATATACTTTTACATTGGAGCTGACCCCATCAAATACCGTGGGCTTAAAACATACTACATCATTGTGATCGATAATAGTAAAAAGTGTGTCTATGTGCATACAACTTCTATCTGCAGGAATATTGATCTGAGCCACATTGCTCACCAGACCTTTGGCAAACAAAACATCTTTGACACTCCTGATTGCATAATCGGTTGTCCTTTCCGAACAGCCAATCAGTACAAAATCATCATTGAGCATCATCACATCTCCGCCTTCCATAGAGACGACTTCCCCTTTTTTGGAAGGTGGAAATTTATCCAAGTGATTTAAATTGATGATTTTCCCTTGCTTATCCAAATCTTTAAACAATGGATGCGCATAAAATATAAATCTGGTCAATAAATTTTCTCTATACCTCGCCGACTTAGCCGCTTTGCTGATGATAATATGATCCTTGATAACTACAGCAATATCCCGTGTAAATATAAAATTGGGAATAGGGTCAAAATAAATATGGTCTTCGTCTTGATAATATCCTGTGATTAGCAATTTAGTCAGTGCCTTGGGATCAAGGTTCATTAAAAACTGCTTGTCAGATACAGGAAGTTCTTCGTAGTCTACAATTTTATCTATAAGCTCTTCTTTGATATCAGGGCTTGCTATAAAGCCTTCTTCAATGAGCATCTGCGTATCTAGTACGTTTTCCTTTCCTACAATATGTTGTAGCACCCTTCGAAATACATCATGTTCTTCTTTCATTTGGGGGAGATGAACGATATCGTCAAATAGAAGTTCTTCTGCTTTTTTGGGGGAAATTCTTGCTATACCATCGTCTGGTCGGTGAATAATTACTTTTTTTAATACTCCAATTTCAGAATTTACATTAAGCATAAATATTTTGGGTTTGGTTTCAGCTGCGAAGTTAGTGATAGTATATCTAGTAAAAAAATCCTTGTAACTAAATATACAAATATAATGAACACTTATCAATTTCGTACTTGAGTCTAAATAACCCAACAGTAGTCAGGGTAATAACCAAATTAAAAGTAAATGTTGATCTTTATCATACAACCACATAATTTACGTCATAGTAATCTATATTATTTCCATGTTACCTTTGCTATATAAATATTATAAACCTATTAAAAATTAAGATTATGGTTTTGACAGAAAATAAGGTGTATTTATCTGACCTTCATTTTGAACATATACAATGGTTGAGCGAATTGAGATTCTGGGATGATGAAATTAAGTCCTTTAGTAGAAGATTAGGAGAAGTGGTCATGAGATATACTTCTAATGAAATAAGAGCCAAGATAGAACACTTCCAAAATCAGTTTATTCTCCACGATGAAGTGATCGATATTCTAAAAAAAGAAATTAAAGTTCATGAGAAATCAATTGCTAACTATGCAGAAGAGCACCCTGTAGCCATCAATAGAGTGCACTTTGATGATCATGTCGAACTCCGAGACAAAATGGATACTCAACGTAAGATATACAATGATCTTAAATTAGAATATTTTGGATTTTTAAGTCAAATGATGTAATCTCATTAAACATATAGAATTTTTTGGCGATTTAGGGACATTTGATGAAGATGTCCCTTTTTTATTTTGGAAGGAAGAAAAAGGTGGAGTACTGCTAGCCAAACTCATTTTTTTATAAGGTCTATGATTCTGAGTACGAGAAAAAATTGTCCTGGTCAACATCAATCTTCGGTTATTGGGATGACCTCGTTTGGGGATTGTTTCTTCTCGATTTTTGGGTTTGCAGTACTCCGTACCAGGATCTCAAAATAAAAAACTTCAAAATTGTACGTCGTAAGACGATGCAAACATACAACAATACGTATTATAAAAAAACATAATATGTATTTATTTTCATATTTTTATTTTTATAATATATAGTTTCTGATTATTTGAAATGTAACATCCTGATAAATAAACAATTAAAAAAGGGTAGCTTATGATTTGATTTATTTTTTGGATAAGACATCCTAAACATCTTTTCACTAGCGAATCTCTTTTGTCTCTATCAGATCCCACAAATTCCCATAAAGATCAGCAAAAACCAAAACTCTGCCATAAATTTCATCAGTTATAGGCCTGACAATTTCAACTTGATGGGCTAACAAATTTTTAAGGTCTCTATCTATATCATCCGTATACAAAAACAAAAACACTCTCCCACCAGTTTGATCTCCTACCCTACTTTGTTGGTGGACATTGGCAGCTTTGGCCAAAAGTAATGAGCAAGACCCATTTCCCATAGGTCGTACGACTACCCATCTTTTAACTTCTGACATGCGAGAATCCTCTATCAGCTCAAAACCCAATACATCACAATAAAAGCTGATGGCTTCGTCATAATCAGCAACTACTACCGATATCAATCCCAATCTTTGTTTCATATCTTCAGGATTTGGTGTAAGCTACCTTAGGCTCTATAGACTTGGTTTCTCTTTTATATAATACCACAAGGCAAATGATCAAAAGTGAAGGATATATCTTGTCCATTATTGAAATTTAGTCAGCAATTAAGCCGATATTTTGAAGATGCAACCATAAAAGAATGATAAAAACGACCTTTAAGAAAACCGATACATACTTAACATTCAAATATAAAGCCGCCAGTATTAAAAAATTCAAGCCTTTAGATACTCAAAAGTATCGTATTGATTTTGGACAAAAACCGGTTTAACCTTAAAACCATTTACTTGACTACCACATTGTCTACTCGATAGGTTGTAGTATTGGCTGCCTGGGTACCCACATATTTGAAGGCTACACGGACATTAGCACCATAACTTTTAAGATCTACATTTCCAGATGGTATAAAGGCATTATCTGCATCAGCATTTCCAGCAACTTTGGCGTTGATCTGAGTCCATGTTGTATTACCCGGATCATTGGTATAGTTGGTCGTTACCCACACAGTAAGGCCATCATGTTTGTAAAATGCTTTGGCTGTCTCAAAGCTTAAAGTTCCTGCAGTTGCTGTGTTGATCGCAGGAGATATCAACCAAGTTTCCATATCTGCGGGAGCTGTAGTACCAAAAGCAGTTGCTTGTGCATAGGTGTTACCACTAAAAATCTTTGCTTGCCATTTTCTATTGCCTTTTACAGCTACATTTGCCCAACCTGAAAGGTCGATATCTTTGTCAGCTGCCTGTCCTGTAAAAGTTTCATTTAAACCTGCACCAGGTGCACTACCTTTACATACACACTGCGCATCGTACTGATCGTTAACTGTAGCAGCGTTGCCATCATTACAAGGACCACCCGGGAAAATAGCTGCATTGGTAGGTGCACAATCCTGACCATTGGCTACTCCATCTCCATCGCAATCTGCGTTGGCTACATTGACATCACAAGGTCCGCCACCAGAGATATCACTACCATTTCTTAAAGTAAGTTGCTTACCCGTAGTAAAGTCTGAAACTATAGCTGTGACCGACACACTTCCTGTAGGCAATGGTAGTGAGCCAAAAGTAGACGTTGCAAAGGTAAATAATGGCATCTCTCCTGAACCATCTTTAACTTTAATTCCAGTATCAGACAATTTTGTGCCACCGATGAGTGTAGCGTTTTCGATTTTAACCAAGGTTGATTCATGTTTGGCTACATCAATTTGAGCCACTGTTAGTATCTTAGGAGTTATAAAATTACCAGCGCCTAGCACTTCCACATTGGTATTTTCTAGGTTTTGAACTTGCAGTACATTATTGAACTCAGAGAGTGAACCACTTGTGATGCCTACTTTGACTTCTGTACCTAGAGGAACGTTTATGGCAGCTTTAAATCTCAATACGATTCCAAATTCTCCATCCTGCACTGTCATGTTATTGCCATTAATATTTTTATTGGTAGCATCTGAGATTACAATACCTTTTACCCAACCCTTGGTCAATGTCACTGGTGAGCCTGAAAATTGCGACCTTAGGGCTTCTATTCGTATTTGATCACCTGTGATACCGCCACCGCCGCCAGTTCCACTACATCTTTCTCCTGTAAAAGTAAGGTCATCCGTATCTCGGATAAAAAGCTGTGAAGCGCTTCGGTAATAACTATATACAGCTACTAATTTACCATTACCCGATGGAACAACTTGCCCCGCAAAAGAAGCGAAACCGCTATTACGAAGTACCAATTTTTGGTTTTGACAATTGACTACATTATGATTTACAGATTGAGGATCCGCAGGAGTAGGATCTGCATAAGTAGTTGCAGATGAAGCTGTTTCAAATTGCATACCTTCCAGTTCTATCAATGTGTTGTAATGCTTGCTACTCAAATCTGTTACTGCAATTTTACGAGGTACTACTGGAGCCGTTCTACCCGATCTGATTAAAACTGACCTGACTAATCCTGCGGGTATTCTCGCAACACTAGTTCCTCCTGAATTTATACCTAAGGTAGGCAATCCTTCAAAATAACCTATAGCTAAATCTTTTAACGCAACATATACAATTTGCCCAACAGGATACAAAGCATTCAACTCATTTTCGTCTAGACTGACTGTAATCCCTTTATCACCCTTAGTATCGTGTAAAATTAGGTTTTTATAAAAGTTTCCCGATTTATCATCAGCCACAATTAAACCTTCAAGGTATTTGTCCTCTTGAATATTGGTCACTTTACCTACCGCCAATTTTTCAAACATTTTGTCAAAAGTAATAATTTGATCATCTTTAATCTCAGGAATATTGGTCGGTGGTGCATCAAAATCACCTTTAAGACATCCTGAAATCAAAAAAGTAGTCATCAAGGTAAAAATTAAAAGAGTCGATTTAAATATGAATGATTTCATTTTATTAGGTTTTATTTATTTTTTAAAATTATCTAGGAAAAACGTATGCTACATTAAGGTTATAATTCAAACCATAAGCATAAAAATATCTAGGTGGAAAACGATTGATGTCTTTATCTTCAAAATCGAATCTCAACTGTTCGAATCCTCCTGTCCTGAAGTTGGTATTATTAAGTATATTTCCTACGTTCAGATTGATTCTTAAAAAAGCACCATCTTTAAAACGGTAAGACTTGCCTACCGAAAAATCTACTGTTATAGCGTCAGGAAGCTTTTCCTGATCTATGATTTGATTATATAAAGATCCTTCGCCACCATTATACACATTTTTTACGGCTTCTTCAGAACGTCTGTCAGGATTGAATGATAGGTAATTTTTCGCAAACCCATTGACATTGACATTAAAATTCCAATACTTGGTACTTCTATATCCTAATCCTACAGTTCCTGCTATTTGTGGCATTCCTGTTACATAATAATTTTGAATGTAAATAGTTCTGTCCTTTACAAAATCCTCTGCACTGTTATCTCTAGAAATGGTAGCTAAAGGTCTGCTTGTATGATAATAATCTCCTATGGATCCAGCAGCAGTTAATTCAAACTTACTATTGATGTCATAATCTATTCCCAACTCTATTCCCATGTGCTTCCTATCTATATTGGTCATCAAATAATTAACAAAAGTCTGGAACTCTTCATGGTAAAAAACATCATTACTAATTTTATCTCGAAAATCTGTATAAAATGCAGTTACTCTAGCTTTGAAATTGGTATATCTGGCAAGGTATGATACGTCAAATGCGGCGATCTTTTCATTGGTAAGGTTGGAAGCGATCTGATCCCTTACTCTTGGCGAAATATAACTTTCATTAGCAAAAGGTGCCCTTGTTCTGTAAGTACCGTTAGCCACAAAATAATTACGACCATCCAGTTTGTAGGTAATGCCTCCTTTTACACCATAGTTAAAAAATGTTTGCACTTCTGATTTCCCAAAAGAGTTATCAGGAAATAAACCCACTTTGGTATGTCCTTCCCTATAAAAACTCTGATTAGCCAAGGAGCCTCCTATAAAATAATCCCATTTTTCGGTTTTATAAAACAATTGGGACCATACCGTTGCTCTGTCATTATTGATATTATAATCATGCCCGAAAATGTCACCTTCTCTAATTAGTCTATTGGGTCTATTTAAATCGTTTTGTCCTGCATTGACATTATTTGGAAAATCTCTCAATGCAAATCTATTAAAATCAATGTAAAAATCTGCCCCCAATAAATCTTCAAGACGCCTATAATAATGTACTCTTTCACCTACATATTGTAGTCCAGCCGTTAAACTCAACTTATCTGTCAGGATGGAATTTAAAATGGTATTAAAATTAAATTTAGTATTGTCATAATTTTCTGACTCTTGTACGTAGGCTGCAAGCTTACCTGTGACGTCATTACCCGCAATTCCATCTACATCTTGAATAGTCTGCACCCTTACGGCGTTTGCCCCATATAATTCTGACCAATTGAGCTGTCTATTTTCTTCGCTAGCGGTTAAAAAATTTGTTACTAGAAGTTTTTCTTCATCAGACTGAGCAAAACTAGGCAATCTTCTATAGTAATCAGGTCTCGGATCAGGAGCGTCAAACCAATCCAACCTTGTAGACCCATAAACACCAAACTGTAAGCCCGCAGTGGTCATGACGTTGGTTTTATCGGATATCTTCCAGTCATGTCTTAGCATAGTTACCGGTTGGTTGATGATATACTCCCTACTATTTCGCACTTTCCCATTTTGAAATCCCCAATTGGGATTATAAAAATTGTCACTCGATAGATCATACATTTCCTGCACTGCTCCTGTAGATCGTCCTCTTTTTTGCGGAGATCCAAAAATCACAACATTAAGGAGATGATTGGGATTCAATCGTTTATCTACCGATAAAAAATAAGAATTCCCTTGAAAATAAGTACCCTTCACATATCCTTGGGTAGCATATGAGTGAGACGCCGTGGCAGCTATCGCCCAACCATTTTCCATCATACCCGTGGCATAAGTCCCCATCACTCTATGCTGGAAAGTACGATTGGAGTGCGCGTAGGTGACCTTTTTTTCTTCTCTGATAGATGAAGCTCTCAAATCAATAAAAGTTGCTCCGCCTATTCCCCCGAAAGTATAATCACTATAACTTAGATTGATCAAATTGGATCTATTTCGGAGTACATCATTCATGCTATTCCATGCGGTCCACAGTACTCGGCCATCATCTTGATCATTCATTAGCATACCATTCATAATCATTTCTGCATCTTCATTAAAATAACCTCTTGGGCGAAATCTTCCCGCACTAAGATTGAATGTAGTCGCATTGGTAAATGGATCTCTTCCTGCTGAAAGCACACTTGAAAAGTTATCGTTTTCGTTTTCGATTCCTGCAAGGTCAAAAACATCAACTACGGTAATATCTTCAGTGGCCACTTTTGTTTGAGGACTGTAAGCTGTGGGCCCAAGATCTAAATCCTTACCATCAGAGTTGAAAGTAGCTAGCAAAATTTGTATGCCATTCTCTACGGCAACTAAAGTATAAGTGCCTGCATTGACCTGATCAAAGAAAAAGTTACCCATACCATTGGTGTAGACTTCTGCATCAAGTTCCGGTATTCTTACGATAATTCCTGGTAATGGGTTTCCTTCATTTACGAGTTGTCCTTTGACTGTTTGTCCAAATGTTAAATATACATTAAACAATAGAAAAACTAATACAAAATAACTTCGAGTCCGTCTTATCATCAGAATTGGTTGTTAATAAATAAAAGGTAAAGGTAAATATTTAATATTAGACGGATTAAACAAAGTATTAATTTTATGTAATTTTTTAATTATTTAATAGTCTGGTCAATATAATATATAATTTCTAAACAGATTATCCCAAAAACTTAATATGATCAAAATAGCTCATTTCCATTTTCAAGACTTACCTTTGCTTTTCTTAATTTAAATTCCATGATTTCAAATAAGACGATTTTATTTATTTTGATAATAACTGTAGGATTAAATGTAAAATCCAATACCCAAAATAACGCCCAAAAATATAAAATGGTGGCTGTGGGCTTTTATAATTTGGAAAATCTTTTTGATACTGAAAATGATACACTGATTAATGACGAGGAGTTTTTACCACAGGGAGCTAGAGCTTGGACTACAGAGCGGTACCAAGAAAAGTCTGCTAACATGGCTTATGTCATTTCTCAAATAGGTATTGAAAATGTAAAACAAGGACTTTCTATCCTTGGCGTATCTGAAATCGAAAATCGACGCGTGTTAGAAGATCTTGTAAAACAGCCTGCCATCGCAGACCGCAAATACGAGATTATTCATTACAACTCACCTGATGGCCGTGGAGTGGATGTTGGTTTACTTTATAATCCTAAACATTTTAGGCCATTACATAGTATAGCTATACCATTAATGATCTTTGACGAGGGTGTCAGAAGAAACACCCGTGATGTCTTGTATATCAAAGGTATGATGGAAACAGATACGTTACATATCTTAGTCAATCACTGGCCGTCTCGTGGTGGTGGACCCGTGACGGTCAAACACAGAAACAGTGGTGCCAAACTTTGTCGAAACGTCATAGATTCCATTAATCAAGTTGTGCCTAATTCCAAAGTTATCGTTATGGGTGACCTTAATGATGACCCTACCAACGAAAGTATTAAATCCTACCTGAGAGCAGTCAGTAACATCAAAGATGTCAAAAAAACAGGAATCTTCAATCCATATGAAGATATGTTTAGGCGAGGATTAGGATCCAATGCTTATCAGGACGCTTGGAGTTTATTTGATCAAGTGATCATTTCTAAAGGACTGTGTGATAAAGATAATGATGGCTATTCCTATTTTAAAGCTAATATTTTTAATAAGGCCTTCTTGGTACAGCCTTCAGGACAATATAAAGGTTATCCGTTCAGAACTTTCTCAGGTGATAAATATCAAGGAGGATACAGCGATCACTTTCCTTCTTACATTTATATGATCAAACCCCTAGATGCCAAGTGACAATAATCATCATGATTAGCAAAATAATTGAAGGCAGTTTTAAGTTAAATATCATAATAACATAATTTTTTCAGAATGAAATCCCCATTTTTAATCCTTTTCGCACTTTTGATGTCTCTTCATATGTCCGGGCAATCAGATACCGCAGCAGTAGCTATTACGAGATTTGACAAAGTAAATACTGACGCTAAAGTATATAACACCTTCATTGACGAAAAAAATGTCATTTGGTTGGCATCGAGCAAAGGACTCATAGAAACCACGGGAGATGGAAGTAAGTACATCATACATTTTGAAAATACCAGTATGCGTGATATCACTTCTGACAGAAAAGACAATATTTGGGCAGCATCTACCAATGCCATTTACAACTTTAAAACTAAAAGCAGCTATAGTCTACCTGATGATGGTATCGAAATCTCAGACATCGCTTATCTGGATGGAAATCTTTGGATAGGTACCCATAATGGTCTGTATCAGTTTAATGTCACTACCAATAAATTTAAAGTTCATGACAACGAAAACTCAAAATTGGTCAGTAATAAAATCAACTTTGTACATGCTGATAAAAGCAGAATACTTTGGGTAGGTACCGATAACGGTTACTTAAGGATAGATGGTGAAAAATGGGAAATTGAAGACAAAAAACTCAAAATGCTAGCTACTTGCGAAAATAATGAAGGTCAGTGGATTATATCAGAAAAAGATATGTTTCTGATCAATAAATACAACCGACTTTTTCCTGTCAAACTTGACCCTTCACAATACCAAGGTAAGATCAACAACTTCGTCATCGACTCCAAAGGTAGAATTTATATTGCATCTGATATCTTGGTGCGCTATGATCCTTACAAAGAAGAAGTCAAAAACTATTCAGTGGACGCTGCTACTTTGAGTAAGGCATCACTGAGTTTGGGATGTGACAAAAATGACAATATCTGGATAGGTACTGATGGATCAGGATTTTATAAGCTCCTTTTTGGAGATGTAGTAGCTGAGCAAATCAATGCTATAATTTTAGTGGGAAATAATATTAGCTGTCAAGGTGGACAAAACGGAAGCATCAAAGTCAGTGTTTCTGGTGGACAAAGACCTTACACATACAAGTGGAATATTTCGGGAGCTATGGGTACCACGGCTTCTGGATTAGCTGCAGGAAACTATGAAGTCACGGTTACGGATAAAAATCAAAACACTACTGTAGCCAGTCTCCAAATAACTGACCCTACACCTGTATCTATAGAATTGGTATCCAATAATCGGGTGACCAATCCTGAAAACCCTGATGGGTCCATTATGGTCAAGGTAGCTGGCGGTGCTGGAAGCTACAAATACGCTTGGTCAAATGGGACAACAAATCAAAATCTAACTGGAGCAAGATCTGGACCATATACACTCAATGTTTCAGACAAAAATGGATGCGTGGCCTCAGCTACCTTCAATGTAAAAAGAGAAAAATTTATACCTGATTTAGAGATCAATAAAGTCACAATAGGCCAAAAGCTTAGAATTAACGAATTGAATTTTGCGTCTGACAGCTCTTCCATTACACAAGACAATTATGACATCTTGGATGAAGTGTACGAATTCCTGACCGCAAATCCATCCGTAAATGTAGAAATAGGCGGGCACACTAACACTATACCGCCACATGAATATTGTGACCAACTCTCCACCGCAAGAGCAAAAAGGGTAACTGAATACCTTTACTCGCGAGGAATCCCTAAAAGCAGGATATCTTTCAAAGGATATGGTAAACGTGAACCACTTACAGAAAGTACCTCAGCCCAAGGAAGGCAACGAAACCAACGGGTAGAAGTCAAGATATTGCAAATGTAGGTGCTGATTTGCGGAATTGCTAAGTTGCTGCTTCGTTGAATTGTGCGATTTGCTTTGTGCTCTCAGTGAATAACTTTGTGTATTAAGTGGTTAAATCTGTCAATACGCCAATGAAGCTTTACGGCTTTCCGACTGTTGTACCTAGTATTAAAAGTGTGCCAGCTCCATTAATGGTTTGGCTACCTGAATGTTTAATATCCACATTTTGAAGGGTTAAAGTTTTGCCAGCATTGATGGTAATACCTGATGAGCTGGTCCGGATTTCAGGACGAGAAGTATTACTCTGACCTTGGAGTGTGATATTTTTGGTGACTGTCAATCCTGAAGTTAGGGTGACTTGTGTTACTGACGGGGCAAAGGTGATCGTACTTCCTTCCGTATTGCAATCCAGAGCACTCCTTAACGAACCCGTGCCACTGTCATTTGAATTGGAGACTGTAGATGAGCAGGTGGATGTTACGGTGACGGGTTTGCTATTATTACTTAATGCAATACACTCATTTCCTAAAATTGAATTTAATGGCTGATTTAGCCAGTTTGAAGGGTTGGATGTAGGAGGAATGGGGCCTGATCCAGAGTAATACATCGCACCATAAATCGAATAATTCCCTGGAACAAGACTTGTAAAATTAGATGAATTATTGAATGCTTGGATTTGATTATTTGCGATATTAACTGCAATATATGTAAAGGAATATCCACTAAGTAATGGTAGTCCATTGTAGATATTAGAACCAGAAGGTTTGGATGGAAATGTTATATTATAATTAAAAGGGTGTGTAGGTAAGCCTGTATTAAATCCACTGATACAAATGTAGTATATCTGGCCTGCATTTAAACTCAAGGTGACATTTGCCGATAAAGAAAGTCCTCCACTACCTGATGGTTGAGTTGCATTACTACCTATATGATTTACACAATTTGTACCAGAAAAAGCCCCAGAATAAATATTGATCACAGTACCAAAAGCTCCACCATGGGCAATAGAGTAGTTACCTGACACATCTACTACAAAAACACGTGGCTCATAATAAACTGGATTGCCGCCATTTGTACAAACAGCAGGAGTATTATCTAAAAAAATTAAATTCCCAGGCGAATCTGTATTAGAAATGGTACCAGATAACGCTGTTATTGTTGAACCTAAATTATTGGTTAAACCTAGATTGAGTCCGGGATCTCCTTGGGGCAAAGTGATTGCTGTAGTTGGACTAATGGAAGTTGTAATTGCCAAACAACTCGACGTCACCGTAAAATTCACATTCCCTACATCAAAAAACCTTACACAATCCCAACAACTGCTTTCTACCCTGATTCTGGCTGTTGTTGTATTGGGTATATTGGCAGGAATGGTGAGCGTCTCTGTTCCGTCGTTTGATGATGCAGCGGCAAGTGTATATGGATATGAATTGCCACCATCTATAGATAGTTTGATATTTACTGTACCACATATAAATGATGTATTGCTACCTGACCAAGTGATGGTCTGACTACTTCCAGCTGCCCAGGTTACTGCTGTATTGGGAGCTGATACTTCAAGTGGGCCGACTGAAGCATTGACAGCAATAGAAACATTATCATGACTAATCCCTCCATTTGAAGCATTATTATCTCTTGCTGTGAGTCTAAAGTTTAGGGTTCTGTTGACATTGGGCAAAGGCTCAAAGCTGCTGACATTATTACTATTTAAAACTACGGGCAAAGAAGGAAAATGTCTGATATTACCCGTTGTTGACGGTGAAAAAGATCTAAAAAGTGGGGCAACTGCACTATTTCCCGCAGTGGTTCCAATAAATCCTTGAGTGGGTGTACCTGCCCCATCTTCATTATATTGCTCCCAAGTGTAAGTTATGGTTTGGTTGTTGTTCGGGTCTGTCGCACTACCTTCCAATGTAAAAGGGGTTAATCTTGGAATGGTGTAATTAGATCCTCCACAAGGGTTAGCATTTACTGATGGTGGTGTATTTCCAGAAGAAGTATTCGTGGAGCAAGTACCACCTGTTCCCCCAATATATGTTAAAAAATTATCTAAACTCCTAGCATGAAAATATAAATCTGGAGAACTTGAAATATTATTATCAGATTGACAAAGTCCAGCATATGACATTATAGTAGTACCACTACCTATTTCAAAAGCATTTGTACTTGAAATTTGTCCTGTACAACAAGGTGTAGGCGTACACAACGACCCACCAATCCCATTAAAAGTATGCGGTCCTCCGAACATGTGACCTATCTCATGAACCATAATACTAACAGCTAAAGTGTTAACATTTTGTCCTCCACTCCATCCTAAGGCTTTCCAATAGTAGTCATTTGCAGTACCTGGATTATTTTGAAAAGTGTTGCTACAAACTACACTCAAGCCAGCAACACCAGAACCGCCGGATGAAATGGCATGTAATGCATGACCCAAATCGTAATTTCCTCCAGGAAATTGGGCATGAATGACTCTTGCAGCTTCAACTGTTAAATTGGATGAGGAAGGATCTAATGTCGAAACGTTTGGAGAAAAAAATGGAGTTTCAAATATAGTAAAATGAACTGACATCTCTAAATTCCAATATAAATTATTTAGATTAATGATATTTACCACGGCAGCATTTGCGGTGGTATTATTACTATTTCCAAAATTTGCACTGGTATAAAAAGCATTTGTTGTAGCAATGGCCATTTCATAAGTACGGCGAGTAGCCCCATTACTTCCAAAAGTTCTTAATCCAGGATTAAAACCTCTAAAATCAATATCATCATCTTTTGCCCCGCATTGAAATGAATCCATTTTGGGGAGTTTATAGCTTTTATGGCCTGCGTTTGGATTATTTTTATCCAAAGGTTCAATTTTAATTTGATACCCTTCCCTAACTATAAGGCCTTCAATCCCAAATCTACTTACAAAAATTCTTCCATTAAAAACACCATTATTAATTGATTGTATAGAATAGGTCTTGAAGTCAGGAAAAGTAGTCTCCATTTCTGCTGACATCACAGATGATTCCCAAACGTAAAAATCTATAAAACTTCCATTATCTAATGGGATATTGATTGTAACCACATCCGAGTCTTTTAAATTGTCTTCATTAGCTTTTTCTAAAGTTTTCTTAAGCATATCTAAATCAGGATAAAATAAAAAACCTGCATTAGAATTATCTTGACCCCAAACTTGAGTATAAATGATAACTAATAAAACAACCCAAATATATTTCATGAAAATATAATTAATCTAATTAAACCAAATAAAACACAAATTTAATGAATTTAAATTAAATTTATATTTTTCGTATATATATATTTTAGACCAATATAATTCAATGATTATCTAAAATTTCAAGTAATATAACACAACTAAACTTCAAGATTAAAGTTTACTCCAAGTAGTGCCAGTAATGATGAGCTGTCCAGCCCCATTTAAGGTTTGACTCCCCAGATGTTTGATATCGACATTTTGCAGCGTTAAAGTTTTGCCAGCATTGATGGTAATACCTGATGAGCTGGTCCCGATTTTAGGTCTTGAAACACTGTTTTGACCTTACGAGGTGACATTTTTTGTTATTGTTAATATCGACATCAACGTCACGTTTGTAATGCCTTTTGCAAATGTTATAATGCTATTTTCTGCAACACAACTCATAGCCGCCCTTAGTGAACCTAGTCCACTATCATAAGAGTTAGTGACTACTGTAGAACATGACGGGGTAATGGTCAACGGCTTAAAATTAGTACTCACCATGAGACATAAGTTTCCATTGATAACGGTACTCAAAGGCTGACCGATTAGATTTGTTAAATTTACATTTCCAGGTGGATTTGCCGTTCCTGAATCAAACATAAGTCCGTAAACAGAATATGTTCCTGCACCCAAAGTTGAAAAATCAGAATTGTCGTTAAACGATGAAATCGCTTCGGTATTGGTATTTACTGCTATGTATGTATAGCTGTAGCCCATAGGTGGTTGCAGTTGCACTCCATTAAACACAATAGCTCCAGCCGGCTTTACTGGACATGTGACGTTATATGTTGAAGGGAGCGCAGGGAAGTTTGTTGTATATCTAGAAACAACCAAAGTATATAATTGTCCCTGCTGAAGGTTTATAGAAATATTATTATTAAACGTTAAACTATCCATTCCGGTAGCGTCCACCGCGGAAGAAATCATATGATTGTTGCAGTTGGTACCAGAAAATGGCTTTTTATACAAATTCAGAATAGTACCAAAAGCACCGCCATGGTTAATAGTATACATACCTGTAGTACTCACTGAGAAAGAATAACTATCGTAATTAGTTGCCGTACTCGACTACACACAGCCTGATGTCACTTGATTATAGTCAATCCACAATCACTTGGTATCTGTATTGGCTAAAGTGCCATTAAAACTCGTAACCTGAATTCCCAAATTATGGCTCAAGCCTAAATTCAAACCAGGATCTGCTTCTGGTAAGGTTAATGGTGATGTTGGCAAAATCACGGTTGAAGTAGCTTGGCAAGACATTAAATTGGAACTATAAATCTTACATTGATTCTTAATAAACATTGATTTAGGATGGACTATTGTCCATCAACTCATTATATACGAGCAACTAAAAACAAAGTACATCATTATAAAAAAGTAATCCGTCTGTATTTTTTTAGCCTGATTTAAAATTTTATAAGTTATATCATCATTTATTTAATACAAAGATAGCTTAATAAACTTTATCCAAAGTAATAAAAATATAATATCGTAGCAAACCACATAAATCATTTTCTTAATATCCCAATGATTTCCAAAATATTTATCAAAATAATTACCTTTGCCCTTATGAAGGACATAGCAGAATTGTTGGCTCGGATACTTATTTCGTTTGTGTTTATATACGAAGCCTTGGATGCCCTTGTATTTTTTAATAAAACTAAGGCAACCATGACGGCCTATGGCATCACGTGGAATCAGGATTTTTTACTTAAAGTACTGATATTCATGTTGATACTAGGAAGTATTTTGGTTCTTATAGGATATTTTGCAAGAGTAGGTGCTGCATTATTATTGCTTTATTGGTTGCCCTTTACCTTGTTGGTATATTCATTTTGGGATGATGCCCCGGAATACAAAAGGTTACATGCATTATATTTTATGAGAAATATTGCATTATGTGGCGGTCTATTATTGCTAATAGCTAATGGTGCCGGAAAGTATAGTGTCAAAAGATTGATTTACATTATGAAATTACCCAATTAATGAGTGTTAAAACATTTATCATCCAAAAAGCGGCTGCTTACGTAGCCAGATATATCCACACTTGGAAACAAACAGCCCTTGTCGACCAGGATAAAATCATGCTGGATCTTATTGCCAAGGCACAAAATACAAGCTTTGGAAAAGACCATCACTTTAAAAATATCAAAAACTATAATGATTTCAAAAAAAACATTCCTGTCAGAGACTATGAAGAACTCAGGCCCTATATCGATCAAATAGTAAAAGGCAAAGAAAACATACTTTGGCCTGGAAAACCCAAATATTTCGCCAAAACTTCAGGAACAACCAGTGGCGTCAAGTACATACCAATCACCAAGGATAGTATGCCCAATCACATCGCTACGGCCAGAAATGCCATGCTCAATTACTTCCATCAAAAAGACTCGGCATCAGTATTTAATGGTAAGATGATCTTCCTATCCGGTTCTCCCGAACTCGAAGAAAAAGGTGGTGTTCCTACAGGCAGACTTTCTGGTATAGTCAATCACGAGATACCATCCTGGGTCAGGACCAACCAACTTCCTTCCTTGGCCACTAATGTTATTGAAGATTGGGAGCACAAACTGGAAAAAATTGTAGACGAAACGCTGAAGCAAGATATGAGACTCATCAGTGGTATTCCGCCGTGGGTGCAGATGTATTACGAACGCATTCTCGAACGCACTGGAAAAAAGACAATCAAAGAAGTGTTCCCCAATTACAGCCTATTTATGTATGGTGGTGTGAATTTTGAACCATACAGGGCCAAACTTGAAGAATTGGTGGGTGGACGAATAGACAGTATCGAAACTTTTCCTGCTTCTGAGGGATTTATTGCTTTTCAGGATGACAAAGATGATTCGGGTTTATTGCTCAATACCAGGTCAGGAATCTTTTTTGAATTTATCCCTGTAGAAAATATTGGTGATAAAAACCCTGAAAGATTGTCTCTTGGGCAGGTAGAACTAAACAAAGACTACGCCCTCATCATCAACAATAATGCCGGTCTTTGGGGGTACAACATCGGCGATTGTATCAGATTTGTCAGTCTTAACCCGTATAAATTGTTGGTAAGTGGTCGTGTCAAACATTATATATCAGCATTTGGTGAGCATGTCATAGGCAAAGAAGTGGAAGAAGCCATCCTATCCGTGGCTAATGCTCAAAACATCAGTTTGACAGAGTTTACGGTGGCGCCCCAAGTAAACCCTCCGGATGGCAGCACACCATATCATGAGTGGTTTGTAGAATTCGATACGTTACCAGCTGATATGCAACAATTTTCATTAGAAGTTGACGGAGCCATGTGTCAGCAGAATATTTATTACGACGACCTTATTAAAGGGAACATACTCCAACCGCTGAAGATACGAATCCTGAAAAAAGACAGCTTTAGAGAATATATGAAATCATTGGGCAAACTCGGCGGACAAAACAAAGTGCCTCGACTCAGCAATGACAGAAAAATAGCAGACGAACTAAGTCCTTTCATCGCCAAGTAAGAGTGAAATGAAAGTGGTTAATAAAGCATTGGGCGAATATTTGTTACTTTTAATCTAAATATTCGTCTGTAGCTTTGTAAAATTAATTATCATTGCACCAAAATAATTTTTAAATGTTACTAGACATCATCGTAGCTATCGTTGTATCCTTAGGTTTTTATTTAGGGTATTCGCGTGGATTGATCAAAACCGTTTTTGATTCTTTATCATTGGTGGTGGGTATACTTGCAGCACTCAAGCTGTCCCCTATTGTGATTAGCATTTTACAAGAAATCATCAAAACATCGCCCGCTGTATCTTTTTTACTAGGTGTGGTGATCACATTTATAGGAGTCATGGCTTTGATTAGATTTATCGGCCGCAAAATGGAAGATATGCTCGAGGCTGTCAATATCAATTTTATTAATAAACTTGCTGGTGGCGCTATTCAGGGATTATTTTTTGCCTACATTTTAAGCATGGCTCTGTGGCTAGTTAATAGTCTCAGTGTACTCAAGCCAGAAGTAAAAGCAGCATCCATTACTTATCCACTTTTAGAACCACTACCAGAAAAAGGGAAGGCGATTTTTACCTCACTCAAGCCGGTATTTAAAGGATTTTGGGATAAAACAGTAGAAGCGATGGACAGTATCAATAAAAACGAAAGCCAAGAACCGGTACAATAATTATTTTAGATTGGGTCGTTAGTAATCATTGTGGTTCTGAGATGAAAAAGGTTTTAAGATTCTTTTTTTTGTATACCTAGATAAAAATTAGTTTCACACCCGACAAAGACCCAAAATATCATTTATTTTTAAGTTCCTAAATTGTCCATTGCAAAATAATAAACTATATTTGCCATGACAATCAATTTTAGTGGACAAGGGACAGTTTAAAATATTATTTGATGAGCAATACCGACCTCTTTGCAACTTTGCATTTAGGATTACTGGTGATCTGAATAAGTCAGAAGATATCGTCCAGGATGTTTTTGTTAAAATATGGAATCAAAACGACCTTCTAAAAGCAAATAAAAATATTAGATCATTTATCTATACAATGGTAAGGAATCACGCGCTAGAAGTGATCCGTAGAGATGGTATAGGTATGAAAGTCACTCAACATTTACTGTATCTGCACTCAGATGAAAGTGAACAACTAGTCCTAGACGAAGATATAGAAAAATACGCATTAATTGATAAAATATATGTATCTATACGACAATTGCCCCCAAAATGTGGGGAAGTTTTTACCCTGTGTAAAATAAATGGTTTATCTTACATCCAAATTGGTGAGCAGTTGAATATTTCGGTCAAAACAGTTGAAAATCACATGAGCAAGGCATTAAAGTTGTTGCGTAAAATGCTGGCCGACCAGATGTTATCCATTGTCATCATTCTTTGGTGGTTATTTATTAATTATTGATTCAATGAATTATAAAAATAAGTTCTTATCATACTTTATAGGAGAGCCTTCAGCTCAGGAAAAGTCAGCTTTAGAAAGTTGGAAGCGCGATGCTGAATCCAATCTTTTTGAGCTTAAAAATATGATGAGTCACCAAACCGAATTGGACCTACTTCAAAATTATCAAGAAGTGGACCGCAGTACAGCGTGGGATAAAATCCAATCCCGAACAGATATGCCTAAGGAACGTTCTCTTCCATTGAACATACGGAGTATAGCATCTATTTTCATTTTTTTGATTGCTGGAATTTGGGGTATTTCTTATTTGATGAATGATAAGACCAACATCATTGAGTATGCTGGAATCAATACACCATTATTAAAACATGGTGATGGCTCTATTATCCATATCGATCAAACTTCAACGCTCCAAGAAAAAGGTTTCAGGGAGTTCAGTTTAAAAGGTAGGGCTTATTTTGATGTGGCGAAAGACGAAAAAAATCCATTTACTGTACACCTCATACATGGTAAACTTGAAGTTTTAGGTACTGAGTTCAATATTCAAACGACTACCCAAAAAACTGAAATATGGGTGGCTGAAGGAAAAGTAAAAGTAACTTACAACAATAAAGAATACCTACTTCAAATCAATGACAAAATAGTCATTGATGAAAATCAAGTTACTGAATCAAAAAACACCATTCCTAATCCTGATTCATGGCGCAACAAAATGCTTAAATTTGAGAATAATTCATTGAAACAAGTGATGCAAAGTATATCCAATTACTATGATGTAACTTTGCTTTGGCCAGCATCACTTCAAGATGATCAGTGTAAAATTAATACCACATTCCAAAATGAATCACTGACCCATGTGCTTAAGGAATTGGAAATCATTTCAGGGCTAAAATTTGAATTGACCAAAAATAATACACTCATTGTTAAGTCTTACAAATGCTAGCGCATGAAGCTGTGTATAACATACAGCTATATCTTCTTTTTACTGATCATTGTTGAAAACATAAGTGGTCAGAGCCAAGCATTAAATACTACCACTGTTATCCCTGCTCAAGGAAAACTCAATACTAAAAAAGAATATTTAGATTACCTCTCGGAAAAATATGGTTGGACCTTTAGTTATAATGCCAGCTTGCTTAATGTGGCTGGTGGTGTCCAATTAAATTATCAAATCAGTACGCTATCGTCCGTATTGGACCAAATATTTAATACTGAAAACGTTCAAGCCATCTTTGTTCCGCCACAAAAAATAATCCTACAGTACAAAGGCCCCAAAGTTAAAGAATACATGATCAGTGGATTGGTTACAGACTCTGAAACTGGTGAAAGTATATATGGTGCAATCATCTCAGAAAAACATAGTGGCATTTCTGTGTTAACGAATGAAAAAGGATATTTTGTTATCAAAATACCTGGCGGCTACACATTACTAGAAGCTTCCTATTTAGCTTACAAGAAATCATCCTGGACTCAACAAACCACAAAAAATACTACTATTAATTTTACATTGGATAGTGATAATTTCCTAGATACCATCATAATAGACAATCCACAAGAACGCTTACAACTTTCAGATGGTGGCAATATTATGGATTTATTCAAAACCAGAGAATTCAAATCCATAACAGGTGAGTCAGATATTATCCATAATACCCGAATTTTGCCTGGAGTACAATCTGGTGGCGAAGGTATGAGTGGCTTATTTGTGAGAGGTGGTACACCTGACCAAAACCTGGTATTACTAGATGGAGTGGCCATGTATGAGACCAGCCATATAGCAGGTATTTCGTCAATCTTCGTGGATGAAACTATTAAAGATGCAAGTTTTATAAAAAATGGTTTTCCGGCTAGATTTGGTGGCCGGTTATCTAGTGTTTTGGACATACATCTCAAAGAAGGTGATAAGAAAAAACATCAAAAGCATATAGGCATGGGACTAGCTAGTGCCAAGATGCATTTTAATGGACCACTAATTAAAGATAAACTTACGTATAATTTCACCGCTCGAACCTCATGGCTTAATTTTTATGTCAACAATTTGTTGAGACAATTTACCAAATATGATGATATTAACCTTCAGTATCATGATTTACTGGGTAAAACGACCTATCATTTTAGTCCATCCAATGTGTTAAGCTTAACTCTTTACCACGGCAACGATCGCATGAGATTGACTAAAAATACAGTATTTGAAGAAAAAGAAAGTGATTATGTTTTAAACGTATTTGATCGAAATGGTCTTCAATGGGGTAATCGGTTAGCTTCTCTAAAATGGAACTATCTGGTGGGTGATCAGTTGAGCATCAAGACACAAGCGGGTTACCTTCAATATAAAAATGGTTCCCGGTCTAGCTATATATTTGAAAGCTTCAAACAAGACAGTAGCCGTACGGATGAGCTAGATGTTATTACTAGTTCCAATATTACAGATTACAACTTTAAAGTAGATGCCGATTACTATCTTAATGATTTGCATGTATTACGAGCAGGAATAAACTTCACATCACAAAAATTCAACCCAACTATAAAACAAAGTACCATCATTTTAGAAGGAGCAGCTGAAAATATCACAGACCGGGATTCATCATATGCAGCAAATCAATGGCAAATCTATATTGAAGACAATTTCAAATGGAACGAATATTTCTTTGCTTATGCTGGGCTACATTTTAATTATTACCATCAAGGAACTAAGAACTATCCATCAATACAACCTAGATTTAAGGTGATATGGACTCCCAGGAAAAAACACATGTTCTCCGCTGCTTATAGTAAAATGGTACAAAATATCCATCTATTGACTAACTCAGGCCTAGGCCTACCATCCGACTTATGGGTACCATCAACTGAAAAAATAAGTCCACAATCTTCCGATCATTGGAGTGCAACATATACTTTAAATTTCAACAAAGGATTTTATCTAAACCTAGGCGCATATACAAGAACCATGGAGAATCTTCTGGAGTATACGTCGCCGGCTGAATTGTTTTACTTCTTGATCAATGAACAAAATATTGCCCCTGTTTTCAATACTTCTAAGGATTGGGAAAGAAATGTAATAGCAGGCAATGGCACATCAAAAGGACTTGAATTTTTATTGCACAAAACTAGCGGAAACACCAAGGGATGGATCTCGGCAACTTGGTCAAATACTCAACGTACTTTTCCATTGATTAATAAGGGTAGAGCTTTTCAAGCAGCTCATGATAAAACCTGGGATATAAATTTCAGTATCCAACAAAACTTGTCCAAATCATTTTCAGCAAGTCTTAATTTTGTTTACAATACAGGCAATGCTTTTTCTCTAGCTACAGAAGAGTACGAATCCTATTTGGGTATCAAGCTCCTGAATTCGAATGGCAAAAACAACTACAGGCTACCCGATTTCCATCAATTGAGTTTTAATCTTACCTATCACACATCTACCAAATGGTGTGACATCGAAACCAGCTTCAATTGTTACAATGTGTATAACCGACTTAATGCATATTATATTTATGTTTACAAAAATCCAATAGCCTCAGAAACGCCTTTAATCAGGAAAGTAAGTATTTTACCGATTACACCATCAATCAATTTTGCTATCAAATTTTGACTTATGTCAAACAGGACACATAGAATATAATTTTGTCAAGCAAGAATTACAAACATTAATTAAGAATAATATTCTGCAAAATACCTATATACTTATTATAGTCAAATAATATTAATTAACTTACATTTTTTCTTATTGAAATATTTTATTTATCGAAATAAAAACAATACTTTTGACTTGAATATCGAGTCTTATGTTTAAAATACATCCTTTACTAGTCTGTGCATTCACCGTAATCATGATGATTTCATGTGAGGAAGATTATGTTTTGGTCAAAAAAGACTTCAAACCTAAAATAGTAGTTAATTCCATTTTTAAGCCAGGAGAAAATTGGATTGTAAATATAAGTACTAGTAAAGATATTTTGGATGAAACTTCCGAAATACACAAAATTAAAAATGCTACGGTTTATATTTATGAAAAAAGAACTAATGGGAATGTAATACCTTTAAAACATACTGCTGATGGTAACTACACTTCTCCTATTTATCCCCCGGTTGCTGATAGAACTTATGAATTATGGGTATCTGTTCCTAGTTATGATCCCATAAGGGCAGTCAGTCAAGCACCCAAAAACGCAAACATCGTAAATATTATTACTGATATTGTGGACAAAAAAGTTACAAAAGTAAACTTTCAAGTCAAAGACGAAATCAATAACTATTTAATTTGGAACTTCATCAAATCTGATATCAAAAACCCATTGGATAGTTCATTCAATGGAAACCCAGCAGATTTGGTGACAGGAATCGTTAAATACAATAACTTAACCAACATTAGTAATTTGTTGATTGGCTTGACCGATGCTGAAAATAATGCCGTTACTAGTGATGGAAAATTCACATCATCCGTAATTAATGATGACCCAAAAAATCCCGACGGTACTTCTGGCAATCCAGACCAATCGGTTACAGAAACTAAAAAATTCTTAAGATTCATCACTGCTAGTGGTGATTTATACAATTATTATAAAAGTGTAGAGAAATTCTTAAGTGCCCCTAATCACAATAGTAGTATCTCCAATGCTCCCCAAATCCACTCCAACATTACCAATGGTTTAGGCATATTTGCTGGCTACACAGAGGAGTTTAAGGAAATCAAATAAGTCATTTATTATAATCATTTTGAAATGTCAGAAAACAATTTTTATTGTATTCAGATTGAATTTGCGACCCCAGAATTTGATAATGCGCTCAGATTAAGATACGATGTATTGCGCAAACCATTAAACTTAGATTTTGATCCTGATGATATCGCTCAAGAATACGATTCTTTGCATCTGGCTTGCTATGACAACCGAACCCAAGAACTTGTGGGTGTGCTCATACTAAAACCACTACATGAGGCTACTATAAAAATGCGTCAGGTTGCCGTGGCGTCTCATTTACAAGGTAAAGGTATAGGAAAATTTATGGTAGCAGCCTCAGAAATTTTGGCTAAAGACTTACAATACCAACGTATAGAACTCCATGCTCGAAATAATGCAGTGCCATTTTATGAAAAGCTACATTATTCAGTATCAGGAGATGTGTTCAAAGAAGTAGGTTTAGATCATTATTTTATGAGTAAGGATCTAGATTAGTTATATTTGTATGATCTGACCGATTATTTTGAAGTTACAGGTACTAAGCCTAAAACTTCTTCCGCAAACTTAAAACTCTCTCGCGTTACGCCTGCTATATCCTTTGAAATCACATGAGAAGATATCACATGATGTCCTGCATCCGGAAATGCAACCTTTCTCTTTTTATTACTTTCAGTCCCCAACTCATCAAACATTTCCAACATCCTAGCAACGGACACCACATTATCTTGATGCTCTTCATCCTTATAATAGTAACCTAAAAACACTGGGATTTTAATTTTGGAAAATGTCTCTGATGTCATGTGATGTTCTATGATACTTTGCAGTGTAAATAGACTGTTGGTATGATATACGCTATTCCAATGTTTTTTAGCCAAGTCATCATATTGGATTCTATTGTGCTCGCCACCCATCACCATATCAGAAATTTGTTTGCCCCATGGATATAACAACATTTTGGACTTGGGATCAAAAATGGCAATATTGGGGGAATAAAGGATTAGACTATGAATATTTTCGCCGGCTGCCGCTAAAATTAAGGATAAGGTACCTCCAGTTGAGCACGACATTACTATGACTTTTTCGCCTATTTTTTTTGCTACATCTATAGCTTCTTCCGCGGATTGAAAATAATTTTCAGGTGTTAGATGCTGAAAAGAATTGGTATCCCGTCTCCCGTGATCTTCCAGTCGAGTGAGGTACAAATTCATCCCATATCGTTTGGCAAACTCAGTGTGTATAGGTGCACCTTCTTCTTGACTAGCACTAAATCCGTGAACATATACTAATGCATATTCAGTTTTCTTTCCTGCGCTATCTGCCCAAACAATACGAGCCTGGTTATGCTCTTTGAGATCAGGAATCTTGTTTTCATTTGATGCAATGAGACTATCCAATAGGTGCAACGGTGTATTGACATCGGTATCTAACAATACTGCTGGTTGATGCTTAACCTTAGGTCCAACTGCATACAACGCACCCAACCCTATCAATAAAACAAACCCATATTTCACTACTTTCATGCTTTCTCAAAATTACTAATGGTCAAAAGTAAAAAAATATCTTTATATTGCGTGAGTTTAATCAGCAGATTTTATTGGTTTTCACTTTGATGGATGAAATTCAGATGGTCTAAGTAATGACGTGAAGTTACCAATTCATATTATTCATAGTAAAGATGAATTAGTCTAGCAAGAAAGCATCAAGTAAAAGATAATTTAAAATCTCCATTAATCAGGTATAAATTAATACCATCAGCATTCAACCCATCGACAAGCAATCACACTTCAGTAAAGATAAGTAACCATTGTTGCATATCATCTTGTTCCTAATCTCCTATCTTTGTGGCTGCAATGATTTCAGAAATGATGATTGCAATTTATATTTTCAATCAGTCAATGAGTAACATGCAGTATATACCTTCAATCGAGTGGATCAAAAATTACAAAAAAGAATGGCTTAGTGGAGATATCTCAGCGGGTCTGACTGTGGGCGTCATGCTTATCCCACAGGGTATGGCTTACTCTATGTTGGCCGGATTGCCACCAATATATGGACTTTACGCCGTGACGATACCCCTGATCATTTATGCATTACTTGGTACATCGAGGCAACTGGCTGTAGGTCCTGTGGCTATGGTAAGCCTTTTGATTGCTACTGGTGTAGGGCAGTTGGCCCAGGCAGGTACAGAACCATACATAGCTTTGGCCATACTCCTAGCTTTCCTTGTTGGTTTGATCCAATTATCTATGGGCGCATTTCGACTTGGATTTTTGGTCAATTTTTTATCGCATCCCGTCATTGCAGGCTTTACTTCTGCTGCAGCTTTAATCATAGGATTCAGCCAATTTAAACATTTACTTGGGATAAAAGTGAGTGGCGAAAAATTTCTGGAAATCATGTCACAGATATTTCAAAATCTCACTCAAACCCATATCGCAACTTTGGCAATCGGTTTGGTGGCCATAGCTATACTTTTATTGGTAAAAAAGATTCATAAACTGATACCTGGGCCGCTTATCGTAGTATTAGCAGGTATTTTGGTTGTATATTTTGGTGGTCTATATGATCAAGGTGTCAAAATAGTAGGAGATATTCCTGGCGGCTTACCCAGCTTGAGTTTATTCACCTTGGATTTCACTTCCATGAAGAGCCTTTTGCCAACAGCATTTACTATAGCGTTTGTTGGATTTATGGAATCCATAGCTGTTGCCAAAGCGATACATTCGAGACATAAAGATTATAAGCTGGACGCCAACCAGGAACTTATTGCACTGGGTGTGGCCAATCTTGCTGGTTCGGTCTTTAAGTCATTCCCTGTGACAGGCGGCTTTTCTCGGACAGCTGTCAATGATCAAGCTGGAGCAAAAACAGGTCTTGCGTCTTTAATCAGTGCTGCGTTGATCATACTTACCTTGTTGTTTTTTACTTCTTATTTTTACTATCTCCCCAATTCCGTTCTGGCTGCCATCATTATTGTGGCTGTTTACGGTTTAATAGACTTCAAAGAAGCCAAACACCTATGGCACACTGATAAAATGGATTTTGGTTTGTTTTTAGCTGCTGTTTTAGGAACTTTGATTCTGGGTATAGAAGAAGGCATTATTTTGGGTGTAATCTTATCCATGGGCGTACTTATTTATAAGGTATCCTATCCACATTATGCAGAATTGGGTATGGTAAATGGTGGAAAAGATTTCAAAAATTTATTGAGATTTAATGAAGCTGAAACTCGAGATGAAATCATTATCATGAGATTTGATGCGCAGCTCTTTTTCGCCAATACTAATTACTTTAAAGAAAAAGTAAACTCACTGATCGCCAAGAGAACGCATCCAAAATATTTTATTCTCGACGCATCTCCTATAAGTACGATAGATTCATCAGCAGTACATGCATTACATGATCTGATCAAAGATATGAAAAAGGATGGGATTACCTTTTTAATGGCCAATGCGATAGGACCTGTCAGAGATGTGATGGTTAAGAGTGGTTTGCAAGGTGAGATAGGTAGTGAGCACAGCTTTATGTCAATTACTGAAGCTTATCAATACGCTGAGGCCAAACTTGCTATTTAATATTCATCAACCCTTTCAGCCTATCTGCTGCAAAAGGCAACTTTGCCCTAAACTGCTGCATGGCTTCTAAATCAAGGGCAATAGAACACATACCGGATTGGTCATTCAGCTCTGACACCACTACCCCATTGTAGTTTACAACCATAGAAACACCAGGATATACAAATCCGTTTTCGTCACTTCCGGTCCTATTTACTCCTATTACATAACATTGATTTTCGATAGCTCGTGCTATGAGTAATGATTTCCAATGGTGCACTCTTGTCTGCGGCCAGTTAGCAGCATAAATCAGTAAATCTGGGCTTTGGTCAGGAAAGCTAAGATAAGGAAATCGTAAATCGTAACAAATCAATGGTTGGATATTCCAATTTTTAAACAAAAATGTCTTGACTGTATGTCCACTTTGATAAGCGTTTTTCTCGCCGGCAGGAGCAAAAAGCTGAATTTTGTCATAAGATTGAATATGACCATTTGGTTCGACCAAAATAAACCTATTGTACCATTTATGCTCTTCAAAAAATGGTATGCTGCCCCCAATAGCTATATCATGTAAACTTGCTAATGATTTTAATTCGCTTAAGGTTTCTTCTTGCCATTGTGGAGACAGCAATGCAGGGTCCAAAACATAAGCAGCATTAAACATTTCTGGTAGTAACAAAAGATCACTGGGTTCAGAGATATTTTGGCATGCAGTAGCTATTTCCTGAAGATTATGTTTGATGTCCAGCCATTTTGGAGAAAATTGAAAAATACTTGTAAGCAACATAAAAAATATTGGAAGATTATTCAACCTACAATTGAACAAGTACAAAGTCAATCTGTTCATATAAATTATTGTGTAGAGTTAGATTAAAACAAATTTGTTGCAATATTCCACAAAACAACCAATAAAAATAGCCTTATGTATAAGATTTTCAATTCCATGTTATGGGTACTTTTAATTGTTTTTATGTTTCAAAGTCCATCTTTCAGTCAAGAAATCAGACTTAAATCTTTTGCCAAAGGCTTTATCAAGCCTGTCGATATTACTTCAACAGGTGTAGCAGGTGACTCTCGTCTATTTGTCACTGAAAAAGATGGGAAGATTAAAATCCTTATGGAAGATGGAAGCATACTCCCTAAACCTTTTTTAGACATAGATCCCAAGGTAAATTCTCAAGCCAATGAAAGAGGCTTATTAGGTTTGGCTTTTCACCCACAATACAAAGAAAACGGATATTTTTTCGTTCATTATACCAATAATAGTGGACATAGTACCATTTCACGATTTAAAGTGAGTGCCAATGATGGCAATGCTTCATCTTCGGATAGTGAAAAAATCATCTTAGTGGTCAACCAACCATTCAATAATCATAATGCTGGTGATCTAGAGTTTGGCAAAAATGGATATCTTTACATAGGCATGGGCGACGGTGGAAATGGTGGAGACCCTGGAAACAGATCACAAAACCCAAAAGATTTACTGGGAAAATTGCTTAGGATTGATGTAGATACTGAAGATGTACCTTACAAAATCCCTGCAAGTAATCCTTATGTTAACAGAACAGATACACTTCCTGAAATTTGGGCACTTGGCCTTCGCAATCCATGGCGAATCAGTATAGATCCTGTAAGTAATGATTTATGGATAGCGGATGTGGGACAGGATAAATGGGAAGAAGTCAATGTGGCTAATGCAGACTTGGGTAAACTGAATTACGGTTGGAGATGCTATGAAGGTGATGCAAAATTTAATTTTTCCACTTGTAAAGATGCCACTCCTTTTCATAGACCGGTGCACGTATATGCCAATCAATTCAATATAGGATGTTCAGTAACGGGTGGTTTTGTGTATCGTGGCAGTAAGCATCCAAACTTAGTAGGCAGATATATCTACGCTGACTTTTGTACTGGAATATTCTGGAGTATTGAAAAAAATAATGCCGGAACGTATGTTAACAAACAAATTGGAGACTTTGAAGAAATGGAGTTTGCCACTTTTGGTACTGATCACTTAGGTGAACTTTATGTCGCTGGGTTGGGCAATGGTACGATTTATAAAGTCGAGTCAATAACATCCAACACCCAAGAATCAGTAAGCGATACCGAAATCAAATTGCACCCGAATCCTGTTGGAGATATGATTACCATAAGTTCGGATGTTATCCAATTTCAAAATACCATATGGACTATTGTAGGTATAGATTCCAAAGTCACTATAGTTCCAAAAATCATTAGCATAGATACACATAGCATGCAGTTGGATGTAAGAGATCTTCCACCTGGTATGTATATGACCCAAGAAAAGTATAGCGGCATCAAGACTAAATTTGTAAAGTTGTAGTAATTTTTTAAGGTGAATCTACTTTAGGAACAAATACAAAACAAGTATATGTTAACGGCTAGGCTTTGTGATCGTATCGGCGTTTAGCCTATATGGCGTCAAAGCACTTGTTCAATCATGTTTTTAATTCAATGTTTCAATTTGTTCTAATTCCATTTTGATTGTTTGCATTTCTTCTTCGATGTCAAAGTCGTTTTGAAGACCAAGCCAAAACTTAGAAGATGTTCCAAAGAATTTTGATAATCTCAACGCAGTATCAGCTGTGATTCTTCTTCGACCTTTTAGGATTTGGCTTGTTCTTGTTTGTGGTACTCCGATGGCTTGAGATAGTTTATAAGCTGTTATGCCCATAGGTTTAAGGAATTCTTCTTCAAGAATTTCACCTGGATGTATGTTATTTAATTTACTCATGATAATCTTTTATTTGAACGTTTTCAGCGTTGTTACTTTGCCAATTAAATATGATTCTCCATTGATCATTGATTCTAATGCTATAAAAATCTGATAGTTCACCTTTAAGTTTTTTTAAGCGGTTTGCAGGTGGAATTCTTAGATCATTAATGTTTTCAGCGTTATTGATCATCCTAAGCTTTCTACGTGCCACTTGTTGGATTTCGGTTGGCAGAATTTTTGACTTTTCACCTTCCCAAATCCTTTCTGTTTCCTTATCTGCAAAACTATTTATCAAACTTTTTTAGTATTAACGTTCAAAGTTAGTAATTTGTTTCGATAGTATCAAGTTTGGCTCTAATTTAATTTTTAATGTGTTTAAAGAATTTCCCAACCACCTTCATTCTCATCACCAGTTATTTGTTCAAGAAGTTTTGCTAATTTTGACCATTTGTTTATCGAACCATCACCTTCAAATATAGAGACCACATTGTTTCTGTCAAATGTTTCTATGTCTTCTTCTCCGTCCCTAATTCCATAATCATTTTCAAATACACAAATAATCAATGATACAGAGTATTGCCCATCATCTTTTTGTAATGACGGCTAAGTCTTAATGATATGCCTCTTAAAAATTATGTTGTTTGCATTTTATGATAATTTGACTATTTTCCATGTAGCAACTTTTAAGGCCCTAAATACTTTAAAAAATTGATAAGCATAGTATGGAAGGTCACGGTAAATTTACCTTAGAGCCTATTACAAACCATATGCAGGCCAAAATCAATACACAACCAAACGCCATTGATAAATTAGACAAGTCTGAAATAAATCCAATAATGACCGGACCACCTAAAAAGCCGCCCATAGCGTAAAAATTCATAGTTGCCAATCCTTTTTCTCCCGTCATGCCTTTGATCCTAGTAGCGCTGGAATACAAAATTGGGGCACCACATGAAACGCCCAATCCAACTAAGCCGAAACCTAGAATACTCGGAAAAGTAATCGGAAACACGATCACAATAAGTATACCCATAAATGTCAGTATGGCACCATAGGACAACACTTTATTGCGTCCTAAAACAGGTATAATACCATCACCAAACAACCTGCCCAAAGCCATGAAAAATGAATACCCAAAAAGTCCCCACCCTATAAAATATTTACTGGTTTTGACCACATCATTCATGTATACAGATGCCCAATCCGTCATACTGCCTTCTGTAAAATTGATACATATACTGACCAAAACGATATACAGAAGAATGCCCGTAGGCAACGTAAATTTGGATTTCTGATCATCTTTGGTTTTTTGCATAGCTTGATATACATGACCTGTGGGAAAAAGCATCACTTTTTTTACTGCCCAAGTACCCAAAATAAGACCCAAAACAACCATAATCATCATGTGTGTCACCTCATTCACTTCAAATAGTAAAGTAACACTTCTCATCAACGAACCTATCATCAATCCTACACTAAACAAACCATGACAAGTGGCCATAATGAGTTGTTCATACTTTTTTTCCAATGTAGTTGCCATCATATTGATCGAAATATTCAGAATAGTCATACTAACGCCTACCAAGATTAATGTGACAGGAAGTAAGTATAAATTTCCAACTAAAAATGGAAAAAGATAAGCAAAAGGTATGTAAAGCATACCAAATCTTACCATGGCTTTAAGTCCAAATTTCTGTATGAGTTTAGCCGCAAATGGATTGAAAGTCATCGCCCCAAACGGTAAACATAAAAGTAGCAATCCAAGCGTAGCGTCGCTGAGTACAAAATAATCTTTGATATAGGGTATAAGCGTAGCCCAGTTTCCAAAAAGGAAACCCAATAGGAAAAATCCCGCGCCTGTTGCGAGGAATTCTATTTTACTAAAAAATACCTTTAGATGTGAAAGCACATATCATACTTAACGAACTCAACAAATATCTAATTCCATTCAAAAATGTAAGGCAACCTGGTTTGTGGTTGTTTCATTTTTACAATAGCTTTAAGTTGCTTATATTGATCGTATAGCTTACGTTCTTCTTTTGAAGAAAACATACCCGAGAACACTTCTTCTTCATTATTGCTTCTTTGTATTTCTTTGAGTAAGGTCGACGCAAAATCTTCTTTAATAAAAGGATATTCTACTGTTTTGAAATCTTCTAGGCCTGCTTTTTTTGCCGCAATCTTAATAGCTTGATCCAGATTGCCCAATTCATCAACCAAACCAATTTTTTGAGCAGCTCTTCCGGTCCACACTCTTCCTTGTGCGATCAATTTGGTACTATCTAGTGACAATTTTCTACCTTTAGATACACGATCTAGAAATAGATCATAAATATCCAAGGTAGATTCCTGAAGCAAAGCTTTTTCCCTTTCAGAAAGTTTCAGTAGCGGTGTAAATCCAGCTGCAAATTCGTCCGTTTTAACTGTATCCACTCTGATACCTAACTTGTCATTCATCAATTTAGTAGCATCAGGAAACATCATAAAGACGCCAATAGATCCTGTCAAAGTGTTGGGCTGCGCCACGATATGATCCGCTCCAGCAGCAATGTAGTAGCCTCCTGAAGCCGCATAATCACCAAATGATGCAACAAGTGGTTTTCCTGCTTTTTTGATCAGCTCCAACTCTCTCCATATCACATCACTAGTAAAGGCATTACCACCGGGTGAGTTAACTCTCAAAACTACAGCTTTAACACTCTTATCATTTTTCACTTTTTGAAGCATTTGTAAATACTTCTTTTCACTAACCACCCCTGGATCATTTGAACCATAGACAATTTCTCCTTCTGCATATATGATAGCGATTTTGTCTTTGCTGCTATTTTCTTTTAAATCTGCTACAGTACTATATTTGGATAACGTTATGGTCTTGATTTTTTTACCTTCTTTTATCCCAAGTTTTGTTCTCAATAAATCATCCAATTCGTCTTTGTAGTACAGTGCATCTACCAGTTTATTCTGTAGAGCTAGTTTACCTGTACGTCCTTCCATTCCTGCTATGATTCTATTGATATCCTCTACGGGCAACTTTCTGTTTTTATGGAGCTGCTCTACCATGATATCTTTCATATCTGCCAAAAATTCACGAGTTTGTATTCTATTAAATTCGCTCATTTTGGTAAGTCTGAACGGTTCTGTCGCACTCTTAAAATTACCTGCGTAAAAGATATTCATCTCTACGCCTACTTTATCCAACATATCTTTTAAGAAAGGTACTGATGCTCCATACCCTCTTAAATCTACTCCACCTTGTGGATTTAAAAACATAGAGTCGGCTACAGAACAAAGCAAGTAAGACGATTGACTGTGCATATCAGCATATGAGTAGATAAACTTACCGCTTTCCTTAAATTTTTCTAATCCTTGCATTAAACTCAGCAATGATGCCTGACCTACTGCGACTCCATTATTTTCTATCAAAATACCTTTGATCTTAGCATCAGCAGCAGCAGCCTCTAGTAAATTCAATATCTTTTGAAGGCCAATAGCATCGGGAGCTTCTGCAAAAATATTGGCGGATTGAGAGACATTATCTGACTTTTCAGGTATAAAGTCTTCTAAAGATAGTTTCAATATGGTATTATCAGTATAACTACTGGTTTTGGCCATACCTGAAGCTGCTATTCCTATCAGAATAAATATACCAATGACGAATGCAAGAGCTACTCCTAAACAAGATGCAAAAAAGGTAGTGAAAAATGATTTCATGGATTAATTATTTCATTAATAAGTGACAAAAGTACTAAAATAGATATCAATGAAGTCAATTAATTCGGCAAAACAACGAAATTAATATATCAAATGATATTTCTAACTAAAATTAGATTATCCCGCATTATGCGTTAGAACTTCGTAATGAAGGTCGAAAGGCCAACCAGCCTGACCACTACGTTGTAGGCGGGCAGGTAAAATAAGAATTTTCACGAGCGAATCATAGTCACCACTATGGTGAGTGAGCGAAAATTAGCGGAGCGCCTTATTTTGCAGGAATTTCGGCGTGTAATAGATTTTCTAATGCATAATGCGGGATTATTTCTCTGTTTTATACTAATGGTTGCCGATGACTTCAGAACGCTTCAGAAAATATATAAATTTTACTGTAATTCATATCGTTTTAAAAATCCCTATGTCTTGGTCATCCTTCCATTATGAGCGTAATGCTAATGTAACCATGGCAATTAGTTCAATCATTTACTTCAAAATCTTGACAATGGTATGAAAATTTACTTTAAACATAAAAAATCAATGCGCAAAGTACAAGATTCATTACTTTTGCTGCTTCAACACAGCGCATTGTCCAAAATTATAATCATAGGTCCTGCATATCCTTTAAGAGGTGGTTTGGCAACTTTCAATGAAAGAATGGCTCGTCAGTTTATGTCGGAAGGCCACGAAGTAAAGATTTACACTTTTTCTTTGCAATATCCTGATTTCCTATTTCCGGGCAAAACTCAGTATTCTGAAAGTGCTGCTCCAGCTGACTTAGACATCAAACCGTTTATAAACTCTATCTCACCGCTGAATTGGTGGACTTCGGGTAAAAAAATAAAACAAGAAAAAGCAGATATTGTCATCATGAGGTACTGGCTTCCTTTTATGGGGCCTTGCTTGGGTAGTATAGCTAGAATTATTAAATCGAAACAGACTCGGATCATCGGCTTGATTGATAATGCCATTCCTCATGAAAAAAGACCCGGTGATCGAATGTTTACTCAGTATTTTGCAGCTGCAATGGACGGATTTATAACCATGAGTGAATTTGTAAAAACAGACCTGAAACTCTTTACCAAAAAAGAAGTCAAACTGATTGCACATCCATTGTATGATAATTTTGGACCAAAATTAAATAAAGAAGATGCTCGGCTTCAGTTAAATATTTCCTTTCAAGGTCCTATTTTTTTATTTTTTGGATTTATACGGCAGTACAAAGGTTTGGATTTACTGATCAAAGCTATAGAAAAGCTCGAAGGTTATTCAGATTATAGATTACTGATAGCAGGAGAGTATTACGCTGGTGAAGATGAAATCAAGTTACAGATTAAACATTCTTCCCAATTCGACAAAATACTTGAACATACTCATTTTATTAAAGATGAAGAAGTTGGATTGTATTTTAGTGCATCCGATGTCGTCATCCAACCGTATCGAAATGCAACACAAAGTGGCGTAACACCATTGGCTTATCATTTTGAAGTACCCATGATAGTGACCAATGTAGGCGCCCTACCCGATCTTGTTCCACCAGCCTTAGGTATCGTTTGCGAGCCCAATCCTGAAAGTTTGGCAGAAGCCATGCATAAAATGAAAGCTTTTGACTATGTCCATTTTGCAAGAGAGATCCAAGTAGAAAAGAAAAAACTAAGCTGGGAAACGCTAACCAAAGCCATTATCCATTTAGCTCACCAAAACCTTAATTAATGTCCAAAATATTCAGAAGTAGAGCTCCATTAAGGCTAGGATTGGCTGGAGGTGGTACCGATGTAAGTCCATACAGTGATATCTATGGTGGCGCCATACTTAATGCCACAATTTCATTATTTGCTTATGTAGATATTGAAAAAACCGATGATGGAAAAATATATTTTACAGCCAAAGATTACGAAAAAACAGAGGTGTACAAATTAGAAGACGAAATAGATCTTCATGGAAATTTGAATTTATTGAAAGGAGTATACAAAAAAATCATGGCTGATTTTCCATTTAAACACCATGGCATCAAGATTACTTCTTATGTACAGGCGCCTCCCGGATCAGGATTGGGCTCATCTTCCACTCTGGTGGTAGCGTTGATAGGTGCATTTGTAGAGATGCTCAATCTGCCTCTCGGTGAGTATGATATCGCTCACTATGCTTACGAAATAGAAAGAAATTATCTTTCGCTGGCAGGTGGCAAACAAGATCAATATGCTGCAACTTTTGGCGGATTTAACTATATGGAGTTTTACAAAGATGATAAAACTATCGTGAACCCACTCAGAATCAAACCTGAATACGTCTATGAGCTTGAAAAAAACATAGTGCTCTTCTACACCTCCAAAAGCCGTCAATCTGCCAATATCATCAAAGAACAAGTAGAAAACGTCAAAAGTAATAATGCCACTTCAATAGATGCCATGCACCATATCAAGGAGCAATCTCTTATGATGAAAGAAGCATTGCTCAAAGGACAACTTCACAAAATTGGCGAAATTTTCAAGTTTGGTCACTTGCATAAACAAAAAATGGCTTCAAAAATCAGCAACGAACACCTTGAAAATATTTATGCAGAAGCTATCAAAAATGGTGCTACAGGCGGAAAGATCAGTGGTGCTGGTGGTGGTGGATTTATGATATTTTATTGCCCGAGAACTACCCGATATGATGTGATCAAATCCCTTTCCAAGTTTGAAGGTAAGACCATCCCATTTTTGTTTACGGAGCATGGGCTGACTAGCTGGACGAGTAGTTTTAGAAAAGGGATGTGAGATACGTCATGCTAAATGAAGAAATTGCAAATCTTCTTTAAACCCGAAATATGCATTAGAAAATCCCTGCCTGCCCTACGGTACGGCGAGGCAGGTATTCCAAAGCTAAACTTCGTGCCTTTGGCTCGACAAGGTCTGCAAATCAGAATCCGCCGTGGCGGACTATTTATCTTCTCTAACCGTAGCGGTGCTACGCTTTTCGAATATAAATAGCTGATTTACCTGCCCGCCTACCATGTAGTGGTCAGGCTGGTTGCACTTTAGCTTCTTCCCGCTAAAGCGGGACAGGCTATAACGAAGTTCTAACGCATAATTCGGGTTAAAAATTAAAACTAATGGAACTTTATAAAAATAGAGTTTATTTCAAAAATATTTTGCTACTTTCACTACTGAATATTATTTTATTTTTTGCATTTGAATATTCAAGAATTTTCATCCCGGAAAATCTATTTGTCATTAGAAATGTAGCGTTTAAAACTATTGGATTTCTTATAATTTCTATTTTTATATTAAATTCCATTTTAATTCCACAATACTTGAGTAAAATACTTCAAGAACTAACTATGTTTGAGATGGTTTGTTTAACTGGTTTAGTAATTTTTGCTATTGAATTAACATTTAAAATTATTCAAACCTTATTAATATTTAAAAATCTAAGTTTTTCTATCATCTTTGACTTTACAAAAAATGCACTAATAATTTGTATCTTGTCAATGTCAATGGCTAATATAAAAGTACATGTAATACTAGGTAAGAGTACCACTATTCCAATTCTTTCTTTAATCATCATATGGTTTAGCATTGCACACATTTTCAATTTGGTTAGCAATTAATTAGGCGAACAACCAATTTAAAAATTTTCCTATCAATTTACCTTTAGCTTCCTTTGATATTAAAAACCATAATGCCACATTGGCTATCATACTTTCCGCGTTCGAATTCAAACTCTTTTGCTTTTCTGATTGCTAATGACACCAAACTCTTTTTAGCAATGGTAGAAAGGCTGCCATTAAATTCTGCTGTGGTTACCACACCTTCTTTATTGACACAAATATTGATAGTCACTTTTCCATTTTCGTCAGCTAGAATCAAAATGCTAGGCACCTCTTTGACCTTCCTGATTCCTAATTCTTGACCAGAAATAGCTATAGAAAGGTCTTCATCTATGGTAAAGCTATTGACCGTATTATCATTCTTGGGTAGACTTTCGTCAATTATCTCAGGCTCAGAATCATCTACATGTACAGGAACAGTCGGATTGGTTGGATTTCCTTCTTGTTGGCCATCAGAAAGGACTTCATTTTCGCCCAATTGATTGGGATCTTTTGGAACCTCCGTATTGCTATTGGTATTTCCTGGATTGGTATTGTTAGGGTCAGTATTTCCTGGATCTGTCTGATTATCAGTTTGGGTTGGAGGTGTGTTGACTACAACTTCTGTTTTAGGTTTCACGCGGCTACCGCAAAGATTTCTTGCCTTCACTTCAGCCATTTGGCTACCATGGAGTACTGCAGATTCATAGTCCTGACATGCCTTAAGCATTTGGCCATTAACCTCATACAATCCTGCTCTCCATTCATAAAACTTGTAATTTTTAGAATCTAAAGACACTGCTGCCGATAAACTAGAAATAGCAGGACCAAATTCATTCATAGCTCCAAAAGCCCTTCCCAAAAGTGCTGCAGATTCCCCTTGTATTCCGTTGAGATCAATACTTTGAATAGCATCGTTTTTCGCTCCCTTATATGCTGCAAGAGCATATTTAGCTTGTCCGCGATGTACTAAAGCATCCTTGTATTTAGGATCTTTGGCAATAACTTGATTATACTGTGTTATGGCTTCTTCGTATCTGCCTGTTTCGCACAAATACTCTGCTTTGACATATACAAAACCAATCTCTTCGTCCAATACTTGAGCTGAAAGACTGAAAGTAAACCCCAAAAAAACCACCATTAGACTAACTATATTTTTCATTTTATTTAAAATTTAAATGGTTATCATTTAATATCATCTAACGAAATAAGTTTAAAAAAAAAGTCAAAACTAAATCAAAATTCTATCCTTTAACTTGCTTTTCCTTTGCTCAACTATTTCTATACATGTATAAAGACAAATTTATATAGAATATTGTTAGTTAAGAAACATTTAATTTTTCTTTTTTGTGGCAGCGGGCTTCTTTGTAGTTGCTTTTGCTTTGAAAGCATCAGGAATTTCTGCTTCGATCCAAGATTTTACCACTTCTAAACTTATAGACTTTAAAGCTTCATCCTCCACTTTAACACCGTCTAATTTAGGGATTTTTAAGTTATTTTTACCAAACTTAATGTAAGGGCCCCATCTTCCATTCTCGATGGATATTTTTTCCGATGGCCAGTTTTGGATATATCTATTGGCTTCTTTATCCACTTTGGCATCTATGAGTTCGATCGCTTGTGCTTCAGTGATGGTCTCCAACTTAAACCTTACTGGAATATTGATAAATAAATCATTCCACTTGACAAATGGACCAAATCGACCTTTCCCCTTAGTAATGGGTAGTTTTTGATAAAATCCCAATGGAGCATTTTCTTCCAGTTTATCGTCAATCAGTTTTTGGGATTCTTCCATAGAAATGGTCATGGGATCGACCGATCGTGGAAGATTTACATACAATTCTCCAAACTTGATATAAGGACCAAATCGGCCAATATTGACACTAACGTCTTCATTTTTATACTGGCCTACAGTCCTAGGAAGTTTAAAAAGCTCCATCGCTTCATCAAATGAGATGGTCTCCAAGGATTGCCCCGGCTTAAGGTTAGCAAACCTTGGTTTTTCACCTTCTTTGACTTCTTCTCGGTCTCCAATCTGGATCACTGGACCAAACCTAGTCATTTGGGCGATCACACTGTAGCCTGATGCAGGATCTATTCCTAGTTCTCGTTTGCCTTTGGCCCGTTCGGCAGTTTCCATGGTATTTTCCACCGTCTGGTGAAAAGGTCCATAAAAAGCATTCAACATTTTTTTCCAATCGACACCATCTGTAGCTATTTTATCTAGCTCATCTTCCACATTGGCCGTAAAGCTATAATCCATAATCTTACTGAAGTGTTCGCTGAGAAAATCAGATACCACCATACCCAGATCAGAAGGGTGTAAAGTATTTTTGGTTGCTCCTGTGATTTCTGTCTTGACTTTTGAAGTGATCACGCCGCCTTTGAGTTGCATGACTCTTAGCTCCCGAGGTGTACCTTCTCTACTTTCTTTGGTTACATATCCACGCTCTTCTTCCATGATTTTAGTAATCGTAGGCGCATAAGTAGATGGTCTACCTATACCAAGCTCTTCTAATTTTTTAACCAGACTAGCTTCTGTATATCTTCCTGCAGCACGCGTAAAACTTTCCGTAGCTTCCATATTATTTAGATCTAGCAACTGCTTAATTTGCAATGGAGGCAACATACCTTTGGTCTCTTCATCCTCATCATCATCAGTGGATTCCAGATAAACTTTTAAGAAGCCATCAAACTTCAATACTTCACCCACAGCTTCTAATTGCTTATCTCTCATAGTGGAGATGTCGATTTTGACAATGGTTTTTTCTATTTCGGCATCCGACATTTGTGAGGCAATAGATCGCTTCCATATCAAATCATAAAGCCGCATCATATCCCTGTCTGGACCCATATTTTTCCTTTCTATGTAGGTAGGTCTGATCGCTTCGTGGGCTTCCTGAGCATTAGCCGTTTTGGATTTAAATTTTCTGGGGTGTAAATATTGTTTTCCAAAACTGGATTCTATTTCTTGGGCTATGGCTGCCATGGCTGTTTCACTAAGATTGGAAGAGTCCGTTCTCATATAGGTAATATACCCTTCTTCATATAACTTCTGAGCTGTGGACATCGTACGGTTTACCGAAAAACCCAACTTACGCGATGCTTCTTGCTGCAATGTGGAAGTAGTAAACGGAGCTGCAGGATATCTTTTTAATGGTTTTTTTTCAATATTCTGTATCGTAAACGATGCACCATTACATTTTTGTAAAAAATCTTTGGCTTCTTGCTCATTATCTATTCTAGTAGTATATTCTGATTTTAATGACACTTTTTCTCCACGTCCATTGTCCACATCAAAATAAGCATAGACTTTAAAAAATGGAGTAGTTTGGAAATTCTGAATTTCTCGCTCTCGCTCTACTACCAGTTTTACAGCTACGGATTGTACTCTACCTGCAGAAAGTTTATTTTTTACTTTTCTCCACAGTACTTCTGACAGCTCAAAACCTACTATACGGTCCAGTATCCTCCGCGCTTGCTGCGCATTGACTAAATCCACATTAACCAATCTGGGATTGGCCACAGCTTTCTGAATAGCTGGTTTGGTGATTTCAGAAAAAACAATCCTTTTGGTTGTCTTCAAATCCAATTTTAACTCTTGAGCCAAGTGCCAGGAAATGGCTTCTCCCTCTCGATCCTCGTCCGTTGCTAGCCATACCTCAGTAGATTTTTTGACTTGTTCACGCAATTCTTTGACCACCTTTGTTTTTTCAGGAGAAACGACGTAAGAAGGTTCAAAATTATTGGCTATATCTATACCTTTATTGCCTTTTTCAAGGTCACGGATATGCCCAAAACTAGATTTTACTACGAAATCCAGACCCAATATTTTTTCGATGGTTTTGGCTTTTGCCGGAGACTCTACGATTAGTAAATTTTTTGCCATGCTTATGATTTTTAAAACATTTCAGTACCCCTAAAAATTGACTTTACTGAATACCAAAATTTAAAATAAAGCGCAAAACTATACAATTTATTAATTTATTACGAAAAATTATATATTTTAGTTTTTTAACTTTTTTCTATTCTATTAAACATTACATCAATCCATAGCGAATTTAAGATGGGTATATTTCTTATTTCCTTAAAGATTCTCTAACAAAAAATGAAAAAAACTTATTACAAAGAATGGTGAAATAGGATGTATCTGTTGGTCATTGGATACATTTGCCTATTAAATGCTGCTTATTTTAATAAGAAACTTATATTTGGCCTTTATTTAATGGATACCAAATTTCAAATACTTTTGTATGAACGATTTTAAAAACTTATTTCTGCTCAATGATGAAGTAACTTTCTTAAACTTTGGTTCTTTTGGGGCTACACCAAAACCCGTTTTCGAAAAGTTTCAGTCCTTTCAATTGGAAATGGAACGCGACCCGGTACAATTTATTACTAAACGTGGCATTCAATATCTGAAAGAGTCTAGAGAAGCCTTAGCAAGCATGATTCATGCACAAGCCAATGACCTAGTGATGGTGACCAATCCTTCGTACGCTGTAAATACCGTAGCCAAAAGTCTAGAGTTGAAAGCAGGAGATGAGATATTGGCCACAAATATAGAGTATGGTGCTTGTGATCGTACTTGGGACTTTGTTTGTAAAGAACATGGAGCCCAATACATCCGACAACATGTATCCTTGCCATTAGTTTCAGATGAACAATTTGTAGATGACCTGTTTCAAGGTGCTACCGACAATACTAAAATGATTTTTATCAGCCATATCACCAGTACTACAGCCCTTATTTTTCCTGTAGAAGCAGTCATCCAAAAAGCAAAGACGCTTAATATTCCTGTGTTTGTAGATGGTGCGCACGCTATAGGTCAGATCCCTTTAAATCTTACGGCATTAGATGCTGATTTCTATACTGGGGCTTGTCATAAATGGTTGATGACGCCCAAAGGATCATCTTTTTTACATGTCAAAAAATCTTGGCAAGAATATATCAAACCTTTAATTGTAAGTTGGGGCTACGAGGCTTTGTTTCCCTCAGATTCCAAATTTATTGATTGGCATCAGATGAATGGTACTAGAGACTATACTGCCATGTTGTGTGTGCCTCATGCTATTGCTTTCAGGCAAGCCCATGATTGGGATACGGTATCCGATAGGGCCAGAAATTTGGCTTATCAAAATGCAATCACTTATTCCAGGTTACTCCAAAGTCCGTTATTGGGTAATGCCCAATACATCGGTCAGATGGTGAGTGTCCAAATTCAAACACCTGATCCAGAAGCCCTTTACCTTGAACTGGTCCAAAGATTTAAAATAGAAATACCTGTAATGCGGCAGGACGAAAAAGTCTACCTAAGGTATTCAGTACAAGCATTTACTGATCAAAATGATTTAGACACCTTGTTTGAAGCGATAGAGACTTTAAAGAAAGAAGAAAAATTGATGGTTTAAATTTTTGGGTTAGATGGTTTAGATGTTTACCTGCCCGCCTACTACGTAGTGGTCAGGCGGGATTGTTTAGATGGTTTAGATGGTTTATTGTTTAGATGGTTTAGCTGGTTACCTGCCCGCCTACTACGTAGTGGTCAGGCGGGATTGTTTAGATGGTTTAGAAGTTCAAAACATATAAGTCAACTTACCCTTCACCAATAGTGGTGTACCCGGTGTGACGTGAATTTCTTCTACGGATGCTGCTTCTGTGCGCAATCTCGATTCAGTGGCAAACTGTGTTTCGTTCCACTCAATGTCTAAAAGATTACATAAAAATCAGATTTCTCACCACTTCGCGGATCGAAATGACGCTTGAAAAATAGGAAGTGGTGGGAGAGAAAGTGGGTTCGACAATGTCGAACCCACTTTCTCTCCCACCAAGAACTTACCTAAATCGTCATTTCGAAGGGAATTTATCGACTGAGAAACCCATTTTATGACATTATGGTAGGCAAGTTTTAAATTTGACAAAGCAGCATTAGAGTCCATTGGTGTCGAGACATAATCCTGTAATTTTAGTAGCAACCATAAACACATATCACATTTAGGGGCGTAGCCCTGTAATCTTGAATGCTCCGGAATTTACATGGTTCAGTTTGCTCCGGAATACTCACCGTGCTAGCATTTCTGAAAAAGAAATAATAATTGCTCTAAATTTACCCATCCCTGCCTGCCGGCGAGGCAGGGACTTTTGAAGCCCTTCGAAATAATTTGACTCATAAATTTATGTGACTGTTTATTCAAAGGCTTTTTAATGGTACTTAATTTATACAATAAATACAAAGTGGTTCAGTTTGCTCCGGAATACGCATTAGTTCGCGAGTTTTGATGATTGATCTGTTTCAAAGGCAACATCGAATATAAATATTTCATTTTGGCACTTCGTACCCAATGAAAACTTAGGTGTTATCCGTAATTTATCATTTTTCAACATTCTAATTTTCAGGACTAATTATAGGAGATGTTGCCGTCAAATAGTTGTAGCCAATCATGTTAATTGCATTTTCAATTTCCTTTTCGTCCGTCAGTTTGTGCACAACGATAACATATTCGTCACTATCGGTGTTTATAAAACCTAATTTATAGCCATTTTTATTAATTGCGTTGTCAAAATCAATAAAAACATTTTTATATGATATTGACTTATTTAAACCATATACTTCTGGATTTGGTAATTCTACTATATCACCAAAATTGTCTTTTAAAGAAGAATTTATCCTCCAATTTAAATCCCCAATTTCTTGTTTCCAATCTAAAGCCATGATAAAGTGAATACTATTTTTATCAAGATATTCTTTGACATAATTTAATGTTGTCATATATTTAACATCTCCATTATAGTCTTTTAGGGTATCAATTAAATTAAAAAACGCTGTTTTATGTTTTTCACTTAAACATAAATTTGCAAGTTTTATGTATCCTTCTTTTTGAGTCTTAATGTCTGTCAATTTTAAAGGTGTCAAAGTTGGATTATTATCAATATCCTTTGTTTTGTTTTTAAAAAAATCAAATAGTCCCATATTTGGATTAGATTTTAAGTTATATAAATATCCACTACTAACCGACTAAAAAAATAAAAAAGCGGGTTAACCTCAAAGATTAACCCTTTTGTCATACCTTTTGGCTACCAAACACATTAAGTATGACAGTCAAAGATAACTCAAAAAATTTAGTCGGCCAGCCAATTTTCAAACAATTGATTGATTTTATACCAAAAGATAAGTTTGCAGTATTAGCACTAAGCCACAAAACAGATAAGCATTATAGGTCATTCCCTGCTTGGACGCAACTGATCACTATGCTTTTTGGAATATTAAGCAGATGTGATTCTATGGGTGAAATATGCGATGGAATGATGGGAATGCAAGGTAAATTAAATCATCTTGGTCTTAAATCATCACCTGCCAGTAGTACTGCTGGTGATGGATTGAGAGAACGGGACAACGTATTTTTTGAAAAGTTGTACTTTGAACTTCTGCAACATTTTAAGCCCATTTTGTCGGTCAGCCGCATTAATAATGTATCATTCAGCGATCTATTTATCTTTGATTCGAGTACCATTAGGCTATTTTCTGACATTATGAAAGGTGTGGGGCGCAATCCAAAGGATGATGGCAGGAAGAAAGGTGGGCTCAAAGTCCATATGCTCATTGATGCACACGCTGATACCCCTGCGTTTGTAAAGATCAGTGAGGCCAAATGCCATGATAAAACTTTTATTCAATACCTAAACCTTCCCGAGCATAGTATGGTGGTGTTTGACAGGGCTTATAACCATTACCTCCAATTTGCTAAATTTACGGACAAGAAGATCAATTTTGTATGTAGATTGAAGAAAAATGCAGTGTATGACATCATAGAACAAACATATTGTAAAGAACTGAACGACACAGAATATGGTGTCTTGAAAGAAGAACACATACACCTTAAATACAAGGACAACGGAGAAGAAAAAGCGTTGTGCTTGAGGAAAGTCACATACAAAGACGAAAAAGGAAGGGTATATGAGTTTATCACCAATAACTTTGAAATAAAAAGAGAAGAAGTCGCTTATATATATAAACTCAGGTGGAATATAGAGCTCCTGTTCAAGAAGTTGAAACAAAATTTTCAATTGCACTTTTTCTATTCAGAAACAGAAAACGGGATAAAGACACAAATATGGTGCACATTGATAGCACAATTACTACTCCTGGTACTAAAAGTAAAATCTGAAACAAAAAAAGCCTTCTCTACAGT
>CAMBRK010000015.1 GCA_945870185.1 Aureispira sp. CCB-QB1
CTTCCATCCAAACTTTTAACAAATTATTTCTAAAATATATTTTACACATCCTTCACCAATCCAAACACCACCTCAATCTCTAAATCTATATCTCAATCTAGTGAACCATACTATTTTATATCTCCTTCGTTAAGGGGACGCAAAGGTAAGCAAAAAAAATTATTATGCAAGTATTATTTAGATTTTTTTTACAATTTTTTAAAATATTAAATCTAATAATTTTACATCAACAAATAATGTTTCGTATGAAACTGAAAATCAGCTATTAAACAAAATTAAATGAGCCCTAGTTTATTTTCAAATGCCGAAGTAGTTAATAAATAAAGTTTTCTTTTATCGCTTACCCTTATACGTTTTTGCATTACTAGAGTAGCTGACGAATTTCTAATCTTATAGAATAAATTAATATAGTACTTATATGCACAGTATACACCTAATCTAGCAGATGATGGAAGTCTTTTAATACCTTCTAGACCTTTTGTAAAATCTTCAGCTATATCCATTTCAATTTTTTCCTTTTCAACTTGATTAAAATTATTAAAATCTACATCTGGAAAGTAAACTCTACCTCTTTCCTGATAATCAGATTTCATATCTCTTAAGAAATTGATTTTTTGGAATGCTGAACCCAAGGCTTGTGCATATGGTTTAAGTTCTTGATATTTAAAATCATCTCCATTTAAGAAAACCTTCAAACACATTAAGCCTACAACCTCGGCCGAACCATATATATATTTGTTTAAATCGCTTTTGTCATATATACTTTTATGCAAGTCCATTTCCATGCTACATAAAAAGGCTTCAATTAAGTCTTTATCTATTTGGAACTCATTGACTACTTCTTGAAAGCAGTGCAAAACTGGATTTAAACTAATTTTTTGATCAATGGCCTTATAGGTTTCCATTTTAAACTCTTCTAAAAGCTTTGACTTGTCATGGTCATGAAAAGTATCTACGATTTCATCAGCAAACCTTACGAAACCATAAATAGCATAAATAGGAGCTCTAAGTTCTTGTGAAAACATTTTGATGCCTAAAGTAAATGATGTACTGTATCTATGCGTAATTAATTTACTACATTCAAAACAAACTTTTGAGTACAAATCCATGATTTATAATTTATGTTTATGAGATTTAATGATTTCTTTTGCAACTACCTGCCCTGAAATGATAGAAGGAGGCACCCCTGGTCCAGGTGTCGTGAGCTGTCCAGTATAATATAAGTTATCTAAATTCTTATTCTTTAGTTTAGGCTTAAGGAAAGCAGTTTGGGTCAGAGTATTTGCTAAACCATAAGCATTACCTTTGAACGAATTATATTCACTTACAAAATCATTTACACAAAATGACTTCTTATATATAATATGAGGTCCTAAATTTAAACCAGAAACAGTACTCAATCTGTCAAGCATAATATTGAAATACTTCTCACGTATTTCTTCATTGTCTTCAATATTTGGGGCTAATGGCATTAGGAGAAAAACATTTTCACATCCTTCAGGCGCCACAGTATTATCTGTTACTGAAGGACAACACATATAGAACAATGGCTGTGATGGCCATTTAGGGTCAGTATAAATTTCATTGGCGTGGATAGAGAAATCTTTATCAAAATAAAGATTGTGATGCTGAACTCCATTTAACCTAGTATTCAAACCAATATAAAATAATAATGATGATGGAGCCATAACCCTATCATCCCAATAGGATGCTGTATAATTTTTGTATCGTTCTGGCAATAACTTTTGATCTACATAATGGTAATCTGCTCCCGCTACAATGTAATCCAATTCATAAGTACCTGATGATGTAGTCAAAGAATGTGCTTGTCGGCCCTTACACTCAATGGATATGACATTATTATTTGCCATGAATTTTACACCCTGAGATTTTCCAATGTTCATAAATGCCTCTGTAATTTTATACATCCCTCCCATGGGATACCATGTGCCTAATTTGAGATCCGCATAATTCATTAACGAATAAAGCGCTGGAGTTTTTTCTGGTGTAGCCCCGAGAAACAGGACAGGAAACTTTAAAATGTTCCTAATTTTTTCATTTTTAAATAACTTGTCAATTTGTTTGGATATGGATGACAACATCTGAAGTTTAAAAAGACTTTTAACTACACGTAAATCTGCAAATTCCATAATATTATGCCCAGGCTTCCAAACAAATTCAGTCATCCCAACATTATATTTATACTCAGCATCTCCAAGAAAAGTATCCAGGTTTTTAGCGCTACCTTGTTCTAGGTTTTCAAATAGATTTCTCAAATCATTATAATCAGCTGGAATATCAACCGTATCGTCGGTGCCGAAAATGACCTTGTATGATGGATTTAGCCTTTTTAAGTCATAGAAGTCACTAGAAGATTTTCCAAAAACATTGTAAAATTTTTCAAATACTTCTGGCATCCAATACCATGAAGGTCCTATATCGAATACAAAGCCATCAGATTCAAATTTTCTGCACCTGCCACCGATTTCGCTATTTTTTTCAAAAACTGTGACGTCAAATCCTTCTTTTGCTAAGCATGCTGCCGCAGCCAAACTTGAAAATCCAGACCCAATGATACCTACCTTATTATTCATTCATACACATTTACGAGCTCAAAACAGCCTAATTTGTTATTTGTTTAATTTAACTCAAATATTATTAAACAAAAAAACCTCTGATATTTAATACCAGAGGTTTTTATTAATATCCTTTAAACAGAATTGTTTACTCTTCTATTTTACCGCCTTTAGCGCTGTCTTGCCACTCTTTGAGTTTATCCCACTCTCCGCCTGCAGCCATTTCTGATTGCATAGGCCAAGAAGTTGGGTCATGCATTTGGTATCTTGATCCTGCCTCATTTAAAATTTCTTTGATAGCAGCAACATCAGCCTTAGCTAAATCCGCAAAGGTCGTAATGCCAGCATTATGAAGCAATTCTTCAATCTTAGGACCAATACCTTCAATCTTTTTTAAATCATCTCCTTTTGCTTGCGCCTTCTTAGCTTTAGGAGCTTCAACCACCGCTTCAGGTTCTGCCTTCGGTGCTTCCACTTCAACTGCAGGTTCTGCTTTAGGTGTTTCTGGAGTTGTGGCTGCCATTTGTTCTTTCAATTCAGAAAACCCAGCAATATCACCAAAAGTAGAAAGTTCAACTTTAGACTGGGTAGCCTTAATAGTCTTTTTAACTTCTTCCTTCTCTTTAGTCTTCTCAGACTCTACAATTTGGTCAGCTTCCTTGCGGATATCTTCCAAATATCTTGTATGAGAAACTATGATTCGCTTATCATCTCTATTGAATTCAATAACTTTGAAAGTTAAAGTTTCTTCATTAGCAGCTGTAGAGTTGTCTTCTTTTTTGATATGCTTGATAGGTGCATAAGCTTCAAGACCATAAGGTAACTGAACCACTGCTCCTCTATCATCTTTTTTAACGATAGTAGCTTCATGATAAGAACCTACAGGGAACACATTCTCGAAAGTATCCCATGGATTTTCTTCCAATTGCTTGTGACCTAAAGATAGTTTTCTACTCTCTTCGTCCACTTCTAATACTGAAACATCAATTTTTTCACCTACTTTAGTGAATTCAGATGGATGTGAATATCTCTTAGTCCAAGATAAGTCAGAAATATGAATCATACCGCCTATACCATTTTCAAGCTCAACAAAGACTCCATAAGGTGTAAGATTTTTTACATCTCCTGTGTGTCTTGTACCCACTTGATATTTAGCAGCAACGATACTCCATGGATCTTCTGTCATTTGTTTAACACTGAGAGACATTTTTCTTTCATCTCTATCAATGGTAACCACTTTAGCCTGCATTTCTTGACCCAAAGTAAAGAAATCGCGAGCATTTACTGGCTGGTTACTCCAGTTAACTTCCGAAACGTGGATCAAACCTTCAACACCTGGGATGATCTCAAGGAATGCTCCATAATCTTCAATGTTTACAATTTTACCTGTAACTACACCACCTTCCGCAATAGTTGAGTCTAGGACTTCCCATGGATGTGGAGTCAACTGCTTAAGACCTAAAGATATTCTCTTCTTATCTTCACCAAAATCAAGAACTACTACATTGATTTTTTGATTCAAGCTGATTACTTCATTTGGATGGTTGATTCTACCCCAAGAAATATCTGTAATATAAAGTAAACCATCTACACCTCCAAGGTCCATAAATGCCCCAAAGTCTGTAATATTTTTCACTGTTCCTTCAAGAACTTGGCCTTTCTCTAATCCTGAGATGATCGTTTCTCTTTGTTCAGCCAAGTCACTTTCTATAAGCGCTTTATGCGAAACTACAGCATTCTTGATCGCTTCGTTAACTTTAACTACTTTGAACTCCATGGTCTTACCCACATAAATATCATAATCAGTGATCGGTTTAACATCTATCTGTGATCCAGGTAAGAATGTTTCTAAACCCAAACAATCAACAATAAGTCCACCTTTAGTTTTGCTTACAACTAAACCTTTGATGATCGTACCATTTTTGTAAGAATCAACTAAATTATCCCAAGCTTTAAGCAATTTTGCTTTTCTTCTTGATAAAACTAACTGACCACGTAAATCTTCTTTGTTTTCTACATAAACATCTACATAATCACCAATTTTAAGATCAGGTGTGTCTCTAAATTCTGACAATGAAACTAATCCATCAGACTTATAATTGATGTCTAATACAACGTCACCACTATGAATTGAAGTAACTCTTCCTTTTACTACTTCGAGTTCTGCAACTGAGTTTAGGGATTGATCGTATTCTTCAAAATACTTTTTTCTTTCCTCTTCTCCATATTTAGCAGTATTTCTTTTACCAACTGTCCAATCGAAGTCATCGTGTGCTGTTGATTGATTTTGGTTGTTTTGCTCTAATTGAACATCTGAGAGATCTTCAATATCTACCCCATTATCGGGCTCAAGACCTTTATCGTCTAACATATTAAAAAAATTTGTATGTCGCACATCTTTTTAGCGACAGTGGTTGAATAATAATAATATTTTAAAAATGGCCACAAAGGTAAGGAAATTTTAAATACAAAGTATTTATCATGCTGAAAATGAGCATAAAAAAGTTCTATTTTTCTTTATTTCGGTAATTTCAACTTTAAAATCTTGCATAAGTTACACCTTCTCCACCTTGATCTGGTTCTGGATGCCATACTTTTTTGATGTCCTTATATTGCTTTAGCAGCTTTTTGACTTCATTTTTCATAACACCGGTACCGATGCCGTGAATTATTTTAAGCTCGTAAGCACTGGAGAGCAATGCTTTGTCAATAAAATTTTGCAACATATGGAGTGCATCATGTTTGGTATATTCTCTGATATCAATGATGGTGTCTGCGTTGTCCGATCTGGAAATATTTGTGTTTACACTCTTTGTTCTAATTTCTATTGGTGGTTTTACGAGGACTAATTCTATCATTGGGACCCTCATTCTTATAAAACCCATTTGAATTTCAGCCATATTTTTATCTATGGAAAGAATTTCACCTGTGGAAGATCCATTCCTCATACGGACGTGGGCTCCAACCACTAACTGCTCGGTACTCGCACTAATCTCATTGGCAAAAACTTCCATCTTAAGTGCTTCAACTTCTTTTAGTGCTTGTTCTTGCTTCTTTTTTAGATCTATGGCAACTTGAAATGCTTTCTCTTCATCTTTTTGGTGCTTGATCTCTTTGATAAACTTCTGTAATTCTCTATTTTGATCAATGACTGTAATGGCTGCCGCTTCTTTGGCTTGAAGTTTTATCTTTTTCTTCTTTATTTCCAAATCTGCATTCATATGTTCGTATGACTGAATCAACCGATCAAGTCGGTCTTGCTTTTCAATGAGGGAAAGCAATTTGTCTTCATATTCCTTCTTTTCAGTCATCAATGTTACTAGCATGTCATCTATGGCCTTTTCATTCTTACCAGTTTTCTGCTGAGCGTACTTAACAATCCTGCCATCCAGGCCAATTTTTTCAGCAATTTCATAAGCGAAAGAAGATCCTGGTTTACCTACATGCATGCGGTAGGTAGGCAAAAGATGGTTTGTATCAAACTCCATAGAACCATTAACTAATCCATGTGCCTTGAAGGCAAAAAACTTCAAATTGGAATAGTGCGTCGTGATGACTCCAAATACTTTTTTATAATTCAGATCATTTAATATAGCTTCGGCAATAGCGCCTCCTATCTTGGGGTCAGTTCCTGATCCAAATTCGTCTATGAGTACCAATGTATTCTTATCTGCTTCCTCTGTAGTAATCCTCATGTTTTTGAGATGGGACGAGTAGGTACTCAAGTCATCTTCTAGTGATTGTTGGTCACCGATATCCACAAAAATCTTATTGAAGATGCCAAAATGGGAGTTTTCGTCAGCAGTAACTAAAAGCCCTGACTGTAACATCATCTGTAGCAAACCTACTGTTTTCAAAGCAACTGACTTACCACCGGCATTGGGACCACTCAAAACCAAAATCCTGTTATTGCCGTGCAACTCCAAGTCAAAAGGGATGACGGGCACAGATGATGCTTCATTTTTGAGCACCAAAACCGGATTGTATGCCATTTTAAATCCAAAAACAGGTTTTTGTTGAATGTATGGTTTAACGGCATTGATGCGGTATGCAAATTTGGCTTTAGCTCTGATAGTATCTAGCTTGACCAAGGTATGCTGTATAACCAAAAGAGCGTCTGCATATGGTCTGATAAATGCACAAAGAGCCCTTAGAATTTTATATATTTCATGCCGTCTTTCAGCATATAAGTTGTAAACTTCATGATTGATACTGATGACTTTCTCTGGCTCAATGTAAACAGTTTTACCCGTGGCGGACTCGTCATGAATGATACCGGGAATTTTCCTTTTATGTTCCACAGCCACCGTCAATACTCTCCTGCCATTGCGGAGGCTCTCGAGTGTATCTACCAGAAAACCTTTATTTTTGCAATGCTCGAGTTCGTCGTTAAATACTTTGTCGAGTTCCCGTTCTTTGGATCTGATGGCTTTCGAAATCTTTAAGAGCTCTTCTGAAGCATTGGGTCTGACATCACCTTCTTCATCTAGGACGCGGTCTATCTCCGTATTGAGTGTTTTGTCTATGATGATATTTCTGACGATTTCACTTGTCAATGGGTTGAACTTTACTTTTTCGGCATCTTGAAAATATTTAGTCAGTTCCAAACCGATAGATACAATCCTGTAAATATTTCTAATACTATCGATGTCCAAAACGTATCCTTCTTTCCTGAGTAGCTGCACGTCGCTAGTTATGGATTCAAACTGGCTAATAGGCAGATGTTCACTTCGTTCGAGAGATTTTTTGTATTCGTCAGTTTCGTCAATCAGCCGGTTTATTTCTGTCAGATCTGAAGAAATTTGAATTTGGTCAAAATAAGTTTTACCCATCTCAGAAAGGCATTCTTTTCTGACAAAATCCAGAACTTTAGTAAATTCAAGTTTTTCTTTAATATCTTTAGGATAAAGCAACATGGATAATGATATTCAGATTCTGAAGTACAAAGGTACATCTTTTGGAAAAGATGGTTAACAGATGTATATAAAATAAGGTTTACGAGGTGAAGAAATTAATCTAAGGCTACCCTTCTTTTTTGCTCATATTTTTATTTTGAAAAGGTAAACTTTAAATGCTAAGCCTTAATTTTAAAATTTTCCTTAACAATTTCTCTGGATACCGTAGATTTGCATTTTTTTGTAGCTGAAAACATCCTGAGTGAGGGATAGAAACGAACACGACCGGAATGAAATACAGGAAGTAAAGTGGATAGCCCGACCTGTAGCTCAGCGGAAGGTCACTCCCAAAATAAATAAAAAATAAAAATAATTCATGACATTTTATAGCCATTTGTACTGCCATCAATGTGAAAAAACTTATGCAAAGGAGCATATTCACAAGTACTGTCATGAATGTACACAACCACTTCAGGCAGTTTATGATCTCGAAGAAGGAATGTCCAAAGAGCTGATAGATCAAAGTAGGTATGATATGTGGAGATATCGGGCATTTTTGCCAGTTGAAGATGATAAGCATGTGGTCTCTTTGGGTGAAGGTTGGACACCACTAATGATTCTGCCAAAATCGGCTCAGAGTCTGGGTCTTCATTCCGTTCATATCAAAGAAGAAGGGCTCAATCCTACGGGCTCGTTTAAGGCTCGCGGTATAGGTATGGCGGTGTCTAAGGCTAGGGAAATGGGAATTAGTAAGTTTTGTATCCCTACTGCGGGTAATGCGGGAAGTGCTTTGGCGGCTTATGTGGCGGCTATGGATGGTACGGCTCACATCTACATGCCTGAAGCTACTCCTAAGGTTTTTCAACTGGACTGTGAAGTTATGGGCGCTGAAGTGACCAAGGTAAAGGGTAGTATTAGAGATGCTGGATTGGCTATGGCCAAGGATAATGAAAATGGACAATGGTGGGATATCACTACGCTAAAAGAGCCATTCAGACTCGAAGGCAAAAAGACTATGGGATACGAAATAGCCGAGCAATTGGACTGGCAACTGCCTGATGTGATCATTTATCCTACAGGTGGTGGCACAGGACTGATAGGTATCTGGAAAGCATTTAAAGAAATGCAAGATATGGGATGGATAGACCATATTCCGACTAGAATGGTGGCTGTTCAAACCAAGGGCTGTAATCCGGTGGTCAAAGCTTTTGAAGATGGATCGGACCATTGTGTATTACACGAAAACCCTGAAGAAACGATAGCTAATGGTCTACGGGTACCGAAAGCTTTTGGCGATAAACTCATCATGAATACACTCAAGGAATCCAATGGATTTGCTCTCGATGTGACTGAAGATGAAATGATAGCTGGCATCCATGAATTTGCTAGACGGGAAGGGATGTTTTTGTCTCCGGAAGGTGGTGCTGTGTACGTAGGATGTAAAAAACTGATCGAAAATGGGTATATTAAACCAGAAGATAGAGTCTTACTGATCAATACAGGGTCACCTTATAAATATGCTGAAAATTTGTATTAGAGATTTAGAAAATAGGTATAACACAGTAACGCAATTAGAACTCCTTAAATTTGAAAGTATACCTTCTGTTGATAGAAGTCCTAATACTAAATTACTTTCTGAATCCTGCTATTGTAAATACCTTGTTTATGGAGAGTTATTTTTCTATATCCAATCGTACCTTTTGTAGCATTACACGATTATTCCTCAAAGGATAGATTTTCCTAATATCCATCCATTTTGAATTTTCCAAAATAAAAATTGGTAGAATCCCTATTTCAAACCAAATTTCAAAATCTACATTTAGTATATCTGATTTAGTAACCGTAACTATGAATTGATTTGTTTTATCAGTTTCTTGGATTTTTACCAAATTATCTTTTACTACCAAGTTAATATCATTGTCTCTAATTAATGTTTTCTCAAAGTTGGGTATTGTTGTAAATAGAACTTTACTTTGTCCTAACTTTAATTTTGGAAAATTTTGGAACTCTGGATACCAACTTTTCAAAACCACTTCTGGCTTACTTTTAAATCGTAAGGTGTCTTGTCCATAAGTATAGCTTTTCACCATAAATACCAATTCAAATAAAAATACTAATTTCATTGTTGTCTTTCTAATTGCTAAAACCCACAAACTTCCTCAAAGTCATGATTTGCCCCATATGCAAGGATTCATGAAAAAGATTGAAGGTCAAGGCTGTTTCAAAATCATTTACCTCAAAATTCAGGGCTAGTTTGGTTGGTGTATACTCTTTAAATTTTCCTGCTTCGAAGTCTGATGTCATCATTTCAAATGAATACTGCAGCTTTTCGCCTATTTGTTGGATAAAAGTCTCATCATAATGCCTGGTTGGATGAGTCCCCCGATTAAATTCGTTGACAAAAGATTCTTCTACTGCATAGGGTACTTGAGCTAGTCCATAAATGATCCTTTGTTGTACGGCAATGATGTGAGCGGCATTCCAAGCGATATTATTTGAAAAACCTTGAGGAATCTGATTGAGCTGTTCGATGGTAAAGCTTTCGAGTAACTTTTTATAGGCTTTGCGATTTTGAAGGGATATAGTAAAAAGAGATTGCATTGACATGAATATATTTAATTATCAAACGAAGATATTAGCAATTGTGTTTTCTCAATTGGGAAAACATTTTCAAAAACTGCTTGTTTGACCGTCCATAATTTAACCAAAAATGAAAATATATACGCTTACTAAAAAGCAATTTCTTCCCATCACACTGGATGAAGCCTGGGCATTTTTTTCTACACCGATCAATCTTAAAAAGATCACACCTGAATATATGGGTTTCAATATTTTGACCGATCTGGGAGACGGCAAAATGTATCCCGGACAAATCATTCATTACATCGTAACTCCCGTACTTGGTATTCCTATGAGATGGACCACTGAAATCACACACGTCATAGACCGGAAATACTTTGTGGACGAGCAGCGTTTTGGACCTTATAGTTTTTGGCACCATCAGCATTGGTTTCGCGAGGTAGATGGTGGCGTAGAGATGACTGATATTGTCAATTATGGGATCCCAATGGGCTTTTTGGGCCAAATAGCAAATACAATCTTTGTCCAAAGCAAACTGCAGGAGATTTTTGACTATCGGGAGAAGGTGACTAATGAGATGTTTCCTGCTAAATGAATTAATAAAGTTTTGAAATTTAATCCATTTTGATTTTCAAAAGCTTTATAAGTTCCTTAATGTCTTCATTTTCATTTGTGGCTGTGGTTCTTTGGTAAGGGTGTCCCATGTAGGTATTAAAATACCATTTTAAGTATCAATGTAAGTTAACTGTGGTAATATCATTTTTTTGCCAAGCTTTTACAAGGTAGGGAGCGAATTCTTTGTCCCAGTTTTTTACCAGACCTACAGTATGGTGTAGGACAAGCCAAGGAGTGGAAGAAGTTTCAGATGAAAATTTGGATTGGGAAGGGTAACCATGAACTCTAAGATACATAGCTACTTTAACTAAATTTTCGAGATCGGTTTGTTGCGCTTTTTGAAGTAATTCTGCACATTCTAAGCTACCATCTTTATTTTTTTGACATTCATTGGAGTCATTTCTTACTTTTTGATCGGATTGGTTTATTTGAAGCAAGTAGGTTTCTTTTTTCTCATCTGAATCTAAAGCAACAATTTCGTGTACAAATCGATCTGTCAATATTTGTCCATAATTGACATTCAGGCAAATAAAAAATAAAATAGAAATACTAAAAGTCTTCATATTGTGTCAGTTTAATATTAATTATAACGAAACTAAATGAAAAACGAGGCTTTAGAATTAATTTTTCATCTATTCATTTCCATATGTTATACTTTGAGTTTAATTTTATGATTTTATTCAATAATCATGGAAGCCTCATACGATTATGTAATCATCGGCAGTGGATTCGGAGGGTCGGTATCCGCACTACGTCTTTCTCAGAAAGGGTACAAAGTGCTCGTCATAGAAAAAGGCAGATGGTATCAACACGCTGATGATTTCCCTAAGTCCAACTGGAATCTCCGAAAATGGATGTGGTTGCCCACTTTGGGACTAAAAGGAATTTTTAAGATGACCTTTTATCGTCATGTAGTAGCCTTGAGTGGTGTAGGTGTAGGTGGCGGATCGTTGGTCTATGCCAATACATTGCCCGTACCAAAATCTCCTTTTTTTAATAGTGGCCACTGGGCTGGACTGGCTGACTGGGAAAACGATCTCAAACCACACTACGAAACTGCCAAAAAAATGCTAGGAGCGAATGCGCATCCCTATATGAGCAAAAGTGACAAAGTCATGCAACAACTTGCCAAAGACGAAAATGCACCTTTTGCCAAAACTGATGTGGCCGTATATTTTGGGAAGCCTGGAGAAACGGTTGCTGATCCTTATTTTGGCGGAGATGGACCTGATCGAACTGGATGTGTACTATGTGGTGGATGTATGCTCGGATGTCGATATAATTCTAAAAATACATTGGATAAAAACTACCTACATTTGGCACAACAACTAGGAGCAAAAATCATAGCAGAAAAAGAAGTAGTAGATGTAGTTCCATTAGATAGTCAAGGAGCACATGGCTATGAAATCACTTTTCAAAACACCTTTGGATGGATCAAAAAAACACAAAAAGTAAAGGCCAAAGGCATCATTTTTGCAGGCGGTGTGACTGGTACTGTTCCACTATTGCTTCAATTGAAAAAAAAGTCGTTGCCTTTGCTTTCTGATACATTAGGAAATGGAGTCAGGACCAACTCAGAAAGCTTGATTGGCGTAACCACTTTTGATAAGACAAACGATTTTTCTGAAGGTATAGCCATAGGTTCAATCATCCATTTGGATGACCAAAGACACCTGGAACCCGTAAAATATTCTGCGGGATCGGGATTTTTCAGGTTGCTGATGGCTCCTATGGTGAGTGGGTCGAGTTTTTTGGGGCGATTATTCAGTATGATCAAAGATTTTGTGATGCATCCTATTGATAATTTCAGGGTATTTTTGGTAGATGACTGGAGTCGAAGGACCCAAATCCTACTGTATATGGAGAGCATCGACAGTACACTAAAAATGGTTACTTCAAAGACGGGAATGACCACCACCCAAAAAGAAAACGGCCCACCGCCTACAGCATTCAACCCAAAAGCTCAGGAACTTGCTAAAAAAACAGAAGCTATCATCAATGGTAAATCTATGGTCATGAATACGGAGTCTCTCTTTGGTATACCTACTACGGCTCATATTCTAGGTGGCGCTTGTATGGGAAAAGACGCAACATCAGGGGTCATAGACAAAAACAATAAGGTCTTTAACTATGAAAATATGTACGTCTGCGATGGCAGCATGATCTCTGCTAATCCTGGTGTGAACCCAAGCCTGAGCATAACTGCTATAACGGAGCGCGCTATGGGATTGATCAGCGTGAAGGAGTGTAGGACCTGACTGCTGAAATGAAATGAAGGCAGTTGAAGGAGTGAAGGAGTTCAATGACCTAATGAAGCCAAAGAAATTACATTTACTCCGTCACTGCGAGTATAACTAATGCCTGTTCCTGTGATTATATTCAAAGATTTTAAGTTTTTTGAGCTGCTATCGCCCAATATGGATGAAAATTTCAATAGGTTTTTAGCGGCTTCTTCGATTTGGCTTGTACCTAATTTTATTTCAAAGGCACAAAATTCACCAGCATAATTTTGAACTATGGCATCTACTTCCAATCCACTAGAGTCATTATAGTGGTAAACTTTTGCGTCATTAGCTTGTGCATAAACTCGTAGTTCGTGTATTGCCAAAGATTCAAACAAAAATCCGGTAAATTTAAGATCATTGAGCAATGATTGTTTACTTATACCCAAAGCTGCTACTGCTAATGAAACATCTGAAAAATGTCTTTTTGCTGATTTTCTGAGAGAAGAAGATGCGCGAATATGTGTATTCCATGCAAGTTGGTCTTCTATGATCATCAATCTTTGAAGTGAATCTAAGTAGTCATAAATTGTTGGTCTTGAAATATCCACAACTTCTTTTTCCCTGATATCCAATTCTAAAGCAGTAACATCTACCATAGTTGCTGTGTTTCTGGCTAAGGATCTGAGCAAATTTCTCACTTTGTCAGGTGTTCTTTTTACATTAGAGACTCTGCTCATATCAACCTCTGCCAGCAAATCAATATAAGCCCTATTAATTTCAATTGATGATGCCACACTTTTATTCATCAATGATGGAAATCCACCTTGTATAATGCGATCTATGATAAACTCCAAATCTATCGGCTCATCTGAAACAGAAATTCCTTTAGAGTCAAATAAGTCTTTTAACCGTATACTACCTGATGAATATCCCAATTCCTGCCAACTCATAGTACGCATATCCATGACGGTAAACCTTCCAGCTCCTGAATGCATCTTAACATCTTCTTCGGGATTGGCGGAGCCAGTTAAAATGAATTGTCCAGTCAAGTTTCTTTGATCTACTTCATGTCGGATATAATTCCAGATTTTGGGAAATTCTTGCCACTCATCAATTAATCTTGGTGTGGGTCCTGTCAATAATCTTTTTGGTGCTGCATCAATGAGTATTGGTACCTGATCATCAATATCGAACGCAATTATACTTGATGCAAATTGTTTGGCAGACATAGTTTTACCACATGCCTTCATTCCTCTGATCAATAATACTCCAGATGCATCCAGTTTTCTTTTCAACTCTTCATCAGAAATCCGTTGTATATATGTTGATTTCGTTTGCATAATCATATTTATGGTAAATATGATGCAAAAATAACACTATTTTACAAATTAAAGAATTTTTACTTTACAAATTTGGAGTAATTCATTTTACAAATTTGGAGTATTTTACTTTACAGATTTGGAGTTTTTAAATTGTTTATTGTTCATCAAAAAAATCTTCATCAATCTGCTTAATTTCATAAGTGGTTTTTACTTGGATTCCAACATTAAATTCATGCATCAAAGAGACTAACTTTAGACCATCAATACATATTATTTTATGGTGAGCTGATCGTGCTTTTTCTAAAGCTTTAACATCAAAATCTGATGTAGTTACAAAAACACCTTTATTAGTGTCTCCACTCATCGCTCCTATGAAGTTTCTGATGTCCTTTTCTCTGACTTTTCCTTCATTAAATCGTTTTGCCTGAATGTAAATTTTATCAAGTCCTAATTTATCTTCATTTATGATCCCATCTATTCCACCATCGTTTGATTTTGAAGTTTCAACAAACTCACCATAACCCATTTTCTTAAGTAATTTGAGCACTACTTTCTCAAAAAAATATGGATCAATGGATTTAAGTTTTTGTAATAGTTCAGATTTTACTTCACCCTCAATTTTATTAAAGCCTTCGTCGATTAAATCTTGTGGGGAAGAAATTCTAAAATTAGCATGGCTATCATGCTGTTTCAAATCTTTTTCTTGCTTGTAAAAATCAAAAACTGATGTTTCACTTTCCAAATCTTTTAAAGTAATAGAAGAAGTATGATTTTTTCCCTTTTCTGTAATTTGAACATGACCACGCTCAGGAAACGTAATATATCCTGCTTTTTTTAAGTATGATTTACCCCAAGCAATTCTATTGTCAATAAGAAGATCACCCGATTTAGTAACTTGTTTTAATTGTACATCTGTTAGTTCCGAATAAAATTTTGTTTTTACTTCATCGACTAGTTCTCGAGCTTTTAAAACTTTACCCGATTTAAGTATTTCAAGTATAGGAATAAAAGTCTCGTCAAATTTCGGTATTTCCATATTGTATAAATTAAAGCCCTAAAAGCCTAATGCAAATTAAAATATTCCCCTACTTACTAGAATACACAAAATATTCCCAAGGTTTTAATTCCAGGGTTTCCTCTGCTTTAAATTCTTTTTGAGCTTTGGAGAATACTTCTGTGAAGTTTCCAGGTTCAGGACTGATTTTGGCTTTTTGAGCTTTAGATGACAGATTAATGATTACCAATACCCTCTCACCATCCTTTTCGCGGGTAAAGGCATAGATATTTTCGTCATTGCCTGTTTTCACTTTGACTAGTGGTCCACCATGCTCGCCGTTCCATAGCGCTTTGTTTCTGTGCTTGAGATCAAAAAGGGTTTTATAAAAAGGCGCATATTTATAATCACCCCAAGGCACTTCGTCTTTTTTGAAAAACTCCAGCTTTTTGTCCATGGCAGATTCTTGCCCAGTATATATCAGTGGAAATCCATTGAACGTAGCAGTCAAAACCGCAAATGCTTTATGTCCGTCTCCCATACGTGCAAATTCAGTATCTGCCCATGAGTTTTCATCATGATTGGATGTAAATTGCATTTGATATCCTTTTTGATATTGGGTGGCTTTTTTGGCTAATATGGCATCAATATCCATTGCTGTCTTTTTTTCTATCTTTTTTTCTCCTTCTTTTACATTACCTTGGACCACATTAGCACCTTTGATACGACTTGCTCCTTGATATGCCGCTATCTCATTGAGTGTATGATGCATTTCCCAACCGTAGTCAGAAATGAATGTACCATTATTGACAATATCGGGTACTTCGCCTTCTGAAAGCATATAGATCGGCTTCATTTTGTATAAACTATCGGCGCATTGAGCCCAAAAATCTACCGGTACACCATGTGCAACGTCCATTCTGTATCCGTCGATTCCTGTTTCGTTGATCCAAAATTTAAGGGCATCGATCATGCCTATACGCATCTCAGCATTATCATAATTGAGATCTGCTACATCAGTCCAGCCCCAGGATTTGCCTGTATTGTAGTCGATAGGATCTATGATGTTTCCATTTTTATCCTGAGTATACCAGTCTGGATGTTCAGTTATCCATGGATTGTCCCATCCTGTATGATTGGGTACCCAGTCGATGATGATATACATACCTGCATCATGAATGGCTTTTACCATAGACTTGAAATCGTCCATGGTACCATAGTCAGGATTGGTTTTATAATAATCACCTATGGAATATGGACTACCCAATTCGCCTTTTCTGTTTTTTATACTGATAGGTTGGATAGGCATAAACCAAAGGATATCAATGCCCATATCTTTTAATCTAGAGATATGTGCTTCAAAAGACTTAAAGGTGTTTTCTTTGGTAAAATGACGCAGATTAACTTCATATATAGTTGCATTTTTGTGCCAATCTGGTACACGTGGCTTTTCCCAAGCTGCTTTTGGGGTTTCCGTGACAACTTGTTTTTCTCTGCAAGACAAAATAAATAATAATGTTGCACCTAAAATTAAAGCAACAACCAAACTTATCTTTGAATATAACATAGTAATAAAATTTTATTTTAATGTGGCTTAATGTGTTTATGACACTAATGATACTTGGTTGCAAAGATAAAATTTTGTTAGTAGAATTAGCCTATAAGCAGTAAAATATTTCAAAACCTATTTAAAACATGAAAGGCTACCGAAACTTTATCCGGCAGCCTTTCAAAATCATTAAAGCCACATTATTTTTTTAGAACATGAAATGAGCATGAGTAGAACCACACACACCGTGATGATTATTTTCATGCGAATTCCATCTGACCTTTATTAACAGGCATTCAGAGAATGCCAATGAAAAAGTAAACAGATGAAAAACCGATAATTCTTATTAACACCCTTGATTATCGGCTTATTGTTCTTTTAGATTCTTATTTGGTAAAGTCCTTAGAGAAAGACTTACCTTTGACTCCAACAGTTATGGTATATGTACCCTCAGTTAGTGACGAAATATCATATCTTTTGTGCACTGCGGTTGTATCCTGCTTATCAGCATAAACAATATTATTATTATTGTCTGTGATATTGATGAAAGAAGGATTACCTAGAGTCATTAGGTTTACATCTAGGTTATTTCCGATGTGTGTGATAAAAGGTTTGTAAGTAGTTTCTACTTCATTGGACATCACTACCTCAGATTTGTTGATATAAAACTGTTGTTTCAAAATTTTCAAATCGTCAGCGATTTCAATGGTGTACTGTCCGTCAGGAAGATTTTTAAGATTGTACTTTCTGTCAGATTTTTTGATGTTTAAGGTTTCTGACAAGATAATGGTGCCCGTAGCTTCTTTGATCTCTACCTCGACGACATTAGACTTCCAATCATTGGATTTAATAATAATGGCTTTGTTATTGGCAAATGCAATTGAAGGGACTCCCGTTGCAAATACATTCAGTGTAAGTACTGAAAAAAGTAAGATAATAAATTGTGTTTTCATGCTTAAAAATATTTGATATGTTAAAAATTCATTTTAATACCACAAAGGTAAGGGCAAAAGTAAAGCGAATTCCACTAGTATATTGGCACATAATGGTATTATTTTACCTTACTATGTAAATATTAGTTAATTTTAAGTTAATTTAATACAATATTTTTCAATGAGCCCAAATATATTTAATGAAAATAGACTAAATTTGTCCATATTTAAAATATAAAAATGAAGTCTTTAATTTCAACCCCAGCACTAGAAAAAATCCAACCCACCTTTGGGAGATCTTTTTCTATGAGAAAGTTCGAAGAAATTAATCCAAATAATCAGCCTTTTTGGCACTTTCATCCCGAACTCGAAATTGTATATATCAAAAAAGGCAGCGGCAAAAGACATGTAGGCAATCATATATCTTATTTTAATGGTGGCGATCTCATCATGCTCGGCCCCAATCTTCCGCATTATGGTTTTACAGATCGTCTTGCAGGAGATACATCTGAAATAGTGGTACAGATGAGAGAAGATTTTTTGGGTAGAAATTTTTTTAAGCTTCCAGAGATGCAAACAATTGAAACTTTATTTGAAAGATCCAAGGCAGGTCTTTCTTTTTATGGCAATACCAAAGACGAAGTAGGCAGCAGGCTCAATAGTTTGTTTTATATGGATCCATTTGATGCACTTATGGAGTATGTACGTATCCTTCATCTCCTAGCTGATTCCAAAGAATATAACGTACTCAATGCCACAGGCGTAGCACTCATAGTCCAAGGTCAAGATACGGATAGGATCGATACTATATATAAGTATGTGCGGAAACATTTTACAGAAACGATACAGCTAGAAGATATATCTGCCATAACCAATATGACTGTTCCTTCCTTTTGCAGATATTTCAAAAGAGTAACAGGAAAGACATTTACTGAATTTGTCAATGAATTTAGAATCGTCCATGCTTGTAAACTTCTGAGTGAAGAAAGGCATACCATATCGGAAGTGTGTTATGAAAGTGGTTTTAATAATTTTTCACATTTTAATAGGTTGTTTAAGGAAAAAACCGGCCAAAGTCCCAATGCTTACCGAAAATCAGTAGAGAAGGTAGTATATGATGAACATTATATAGGATAAAGAGATGCTTGATTTTTCATTTAAGCGCTTCTTACCTTAAGAATAATGTTAAGATTATTTATTATAGTTGACTTGGCATCCTAAAAAGGTAGTATTATTTAAATTTTTCAATTTACCATCTACTCCTTATTGAGATAATTTACTTTTTATCACCATGCCAATAATAATAATAAACACCATAACAGGAAAATACTTGGAGTCACATAAATTTTGTTTGTTCATCTTTGATATATTTAACACCAAAAGTACCATAAAGTAGTGCGCACTCTTTTATCCGATCCTGCTAATAACATGTATTGGACACAAAAACCTTTGATTCGAAAGTACATGGAAATGAAAAGCAACTATTTGTTTGTTGGATTCCAATTATTATTTGTATTTTGCTACCCAAAGTAAAATAGATATGGATTCCACTAATGTTGCCGTGCATTCGCTCTTTACAGAGTTTGACATTTCACTATTCAAAACTGGAAAACACTACCACTTGTACACCAAGTTGGGGTCGCACCCTATGGTTTTGGATGGTGTGGAAGGTTGTTACTTTGCTGTATATGCCCCCAATGCTCAGAAACTTTTTGTTGTTGGAGATTTCAATCAATGGAAACACGATGGTTACATGCTTTACAGTAGATGGGATGGCTCCGGTATTTGGGAAGGTTTTATACCTGGTGTGAAACATGGCATGGTGTATAAGTATAAGATATTTCCACACAATTACGGTCGCATAAGAATGAAAGCCGATCCTTATGCCTTTAAAGCTGAAAAACCACCAAAATCCGGATCTATTGTTTGGGACATTAAGTATAAATGGCAAGACGAAGAATGGCTTAAAAATCGCCCTGTGGTCAATGCTCACAATCAGCCTCATACTGTTTATGAAATGCATTTTGGCTCATGGCGTCGCAATATAGAAGAAAACAGATCGCTGACCTATACAGAAATGGCAGACCAGTTGATACCATACCTTAAAGAGATGGCCTATACTCATGTGGAATTTCTCCCTTTGGCTGAGCATCCATACGAGCCGTCTTGGGGATATCAGGTCACCGGATACTTTGCTGCTTCCAGTAGATATGGTGATCCTGAAGAATTAATGTTGCTCATAGATCGAATACACCAGGAAGGCATAGGAGTGATTATGGATTGGGTCCCTGCACATTTTCCGTCTGATGATTTTGCATTAGCCACATTTGATGGATCTTGTGTATATGAGCATCCTGATAGACGCAAAGGTTTTCATCCTGATTGGAATACCTTGATTTTTAATTTTGGACGACCTGAAATCAAGAGTTTTTTGATATCCAATGCATTTTTCTGGCTGGAGCAGTATCATATAGATGGTCTAAGGGTAGATGCGGTGTCTTCTATCGCTTACCTCGACTATTCTAGAAAAGAAGGAGAATGGGAACCTAATCAATACGGTGGTAGAGAAAATCTGGATGCTATAGCTTTCTTACAAGAATTCAATACCGCTGTTTATGGAGCTTTCCCAGGTATACAAACTATAGCGGAAGAGTCTACATCCTATCCTATGGTTTCGCGACCTATCTATCAAGGTGGGCTAGGTTTTGGTATGAAATGGATGATGGGCTGGATGCATGACACCTTAGATTATTTCAAAAGAGAATTTATATACCGAAAGTTTCACCAAAATGACATCACTTTCAGTATTATGTATGCTTTTTCTGAAAACTTCATGCTAGCCTTATCGCATGACGAAGTAGTACACGGCAAAGCTTCCATGATCGGAAAAATGTCTGGAGACGAGTGGCAAAAATTTGCAAACTTACGTACTTTGTACGCCTACATGTTTACCCATCCGGGAACGAAACTGCTCTTTATGGGCAATGATATGGCACCATATACTGAATGGAATTTTACGTGGCAACTCGATTGGGACTTATTACAATATCCTTCTCATCAGGGACTTAATAATACAGTCAAGGCACTGAATCAGTTATACAGAAAGGAAAAAGCATTGCATCATTTCAATTTTAGTCCTGAAGGATTCAAATGGGTAGATGCAGGTGACAGAAATAATTCTATCTTGATCACTCAAAGAAATTCTGATATAAAAAATGATGTATTACTAGTCATTTGCAATTTTAATGTACAGCCACACGCAGACTATAAAATAGGCATGGATGCCCAACAATCTTATGAACTGATCTTCAACTCTGACGATTCCCAATATTGGGGAAGTGGATTTGGAATCAAGCCCAAAGTAAAGACCGTAAAAAAGGAATGGCATGGAAGAAACCATATGTTGGAATTGGATATACCACCTATTTCTGTTACTGTGTATAAATTGACATCCTATAAAGAAGACAAGCCCAAAGAAGTTGTAACAAAAACGAGCAAGAAGAAAGTAGATAAAAATAGGTTTACAGTACTCCTGTCCTGAAAAACAGAACGATACCAAATAAGATAAGGATGATACCAGCTATGCGCCCGAATATGATCATATGAATCTTTTTCATTTTGGACCTTATTGATTTTGCAAGAACAACTTTAAGGGTGTCAGTAATAATAATCGTAATCAAGATACTTGCAAAAAGTAATAATATACCAAACCCATCTGTCCCTTTACCAATAACATAAGAAGTCATCACTCCAATCCAAAAAACAAAGGTGAAAGGGTTTATAAAGTTGACAGCGAATCCTTTAGTGAAAAATCCCCAATACGTTTTGGCAGAAAATGCTTTGGTTTGCTCATCACGATCATGTTTGTTGAGTATGGTAATGATGCCAAATATGATCAGAATACATCCACCCGCAATCCCTGTCCAATACTGAAAAGAAGGATTTTTTGCCAAATCATCGATTTGTCTGATAAAAAACCAAGAAGAAAAGATCACCAACAAATCACTGAACCAAATGCCAGAACCTACAGCTACTCCAGCCCTAATGCCGTGCTGGATTCCTGTCTGCGTCAAAGCTACAAATATGGGACCAAGCAACAAAGTCAAAGTCAAACCCAGGATGACACCATCTAAGATAAATTGCACAATATGGCTTTATTCGTGAATGTCGGCAGATTTTTTTATTCTTCTGACTAGAGTGTTCTCACGAGATTCATGATATTCTTTTCGGTTTTTCACCATATCTACAGCTGTAAAAAGAGCTTGCAAAAATGATGATTCTTCTGCAAGATTGTTTCCAGCTATATCGTAGGCCGTGCCATGATCAGGGGAAGTACGTATAAAACTCAGCCCACAAGTCACATTGGTACCACTACCAAAAGTTAATGCCTTAAACGGAATCAAACCTTGATCGTGATACATGGCTAATATAGCATCTGCCTTTGTCCATTGCCTACTACCAAAGAAACCATCAGCTGGATGTGGCCCTGTCACTACCATACCTTGTTTTTTGGCCTCTACTATGGCAGGTCGGATTATTTTTTCTTCTTCATCCCCTATGAGGGAGTCATCAGAAGCATGAGGATTGAGCCCTAATACACAAATCACTGGTCTTTCGTGTCCAAAGTCTTCCATTAGGGTTTTGTTTAAAAGCTTAATTTTTTCTATGATTAGCTCTTTGGTAATCAAACCTGATACTTTAGAAACAGGAACGTGATTCGTAACCAAAGCTACCTTTAAAGCATCGCTTGACATCAACATCAAGCTGTTGGTTTTGCCATCATGGTGCGTAAAATATTCTGTATGCCCAGGAAAAGGAAATTTAGCCAATTGCATGGAATTTTTATTAATGGGAGCAGTTACTATGGCATCCAATCCTCCTTCTTTGATATCATTCATAGCTCTATCCAAAGCAAGATATGCATACTTACCTCCTTCAGCAGTAGCTTTACCCAAGGTAATGTTGACAGTATCATCCCAACAATTTACAAGGTTTACTTTATTATCGACAGCTTGTTTTGCAGAGTTTATAGAATGAAAAACTAAATTGTTATCTTTGACAATATTTTTATGATAAGACAATACCTTGTACGAGCCGTAGACAACGGGTGTAAATGTGTTTAATATGCTTGGATTAGAAAGTGCCTTTATGATTACTTCAGGGCTTATTCCATTAATATCCCCTATGGTGATTCCTATTTTCATTAGAATTGTTTAAATTATGGGTACAAAAGTAATAAAATAAAAATAAAAAGGAGCCAAGATTGAAATGTCTTTAATTCTGAACCGATTTTTTGGGTTTTGAAATGTAATTGTGAATAGTAAAGATCCCTTGAGTATAATTAGCTATTCCCCTTCATATTATTCATCCTTGGCCTTTATCAAGAGATTTATAAACTAATAAATTTACCTAGATCTAATGTCCAATCATAGGTGGTAGACTTTAATTTTACACTCTTGTTGGGGATGAGTTGATCATCCAATAAAATTTGTTTGATCCCTTCTAATCCGCCGAAATCTCCTCTAAACCAACTAAAAAGAGCAGTAACATAGGCTGTTTGTACTTTTTCATCATAAGATGTGTGTTTTCTTAGATAATTTTCTGAACTTAAATTCAGTTGTTGATCTAGTCTTTCCCAATTATAAACAGCTACAGGAGGACAAGATATGGCACCACAATTTAATGCAAAATGAATTCTCCAGTTTCTTTGATTTACTCTAAATTTTTTTTCAAAATCATCAACAAACCATCTTTTTAAATAACCCAAAAAGAATTCATGTTGTGATCCACGAATAATTCCATGTTCAATGTCAGCAAAACTCAATAGTTTGCCAGCTATATTGATTTGCTTTCCCTTAAAGAATGTTGATCTATCATTGTATTGGCTTGGATCTTTAGACAATATAATTTGTATGTAAGCATTGTATATATTGACCCAAAATGCAATTTTTTGATGATCAGTCCCCAATTGTGCGTTTAATTGACTTTCGTTTGCATAGGATAGCGTTTTTATAAACATCGAAACATCTTCCTTTTGCTGTATGGCTTGAATCATGTCTTCAGAAATAGACAAATAATTGATAGGCACACTTTGAGAAAATAAATTGAAAACGAAACTAAAATTTAGAAGTACCAAAGCAATATATTTCTTCATTTTTTATGATTTTATAGCAATCAAAACAAAATAATTATCTGAAAGTTATGAAAGTTAAGCGGTCATTTCATACTTTTGATTCTAATCAAAACAATCATTAACATTTGCAAATTTCAATCATCATTCCTACCCAAAATGAATATTCTAATATTGTGAGACTACTTGGTTTTTTTGAAAAAGCATTACATCACGAAATTTCAGAAATTATTGTTGTAGACAGCGGTTCATCCAGTGATTCGGTCAATCTTATTGACGGGCGCTTTAAATACATTAAAACGCATGTAACCAGTAGAGCATCTCAAATGAATGAAGGTGCAAAATTTTCTATAGGTAACGTTTTGGTATTTTTACATGCTGACGTCACTCCACCACCTACTTTCGAATCCGATATACTTTCAGCACTAGATGCAGGAAACGAATTTGGGTTTTTTGCTTACAATTTTGACCCATCTTCCATTTGGTTAGATATCAATGCTTCCTTTACAGATAAAAAAGGACTGTTTGTTGGTGGTGGTGATCAAATACATTTTATAAAAAGATCAGTCTTTGATACCCTAGGTGGCTATGATGAAAATATGGTGGTCATGGAAGACTTCGAATTTTTCAAGAGAATAATCATAAACAAGATTCCCTACACAATTCTCCAAAACAGAGCCCGGGTTTCATCAAGGAAGTATATAAAAAATTCTTGGCTAAAAGTCAACTTTGCAAATTTAATAGCCTTTATTATGTTTAAATTAAACTTTGATTCGAAGACTATTAAAAAGTACTATACAAAACTGTTAAATAAATAGGTGATTCTGCAGCTTTGCTCATAAAAAAATCATTCTAAATGCGCTCAGAAACCAACACTTTGTCTAAAAAACAATCTAAAGATTCGTTTAACAACTGAAAAACTTCATCAAACCTACCATCGTAATACGGATCAGGTACAGCCCTGTTTTGATTCTCATATTGGTAATTCATAAGCATCTTCACTTTATGAACTTCCTCTTCTGAATCACACAACTTGAGTATATCATTATAATTGGAAGTATCCATCGCTAAAACAAAATCAAAAATCATTAAGTCCTTTTTTGTAATCTTTCTAGATATTTGCATTGAAATGTCTACACCATTTTGACTAGAAGTCAGTACAGCTCGATGATCAGGCCTTTCGCCATCGTGCCATCCAGAAGTTCCAGCAGAGTCCACAAACCAATGACTTAGACTCCTTTCAACAATCTTTTTTTCCAAAACGCCCTGCGCCATCGGAGACCTACAGATATTACCCAAACACACCATTAAAACTTTCATGAATATATTTATTCTATAAGATTAACGAACCAAACCACGATTTGTGCTCCGATTTTATTAATTTTTAATAAATAATATTTTTTATTTAAATGATAAAAATACTAGAGTTACATTTGCATCCCTAATAAAGCGACAAATATGCGTATTCAATTTGTTCTAGTGTATAAAAATTATACTTTACAAAAAATAAAGAAATGAAAATAGTTATAGCAGGAGCCGGAGGTATTGGTTTCCACTTAGCAAAATTATTATCATCTGCTCAGCATGATATTGTAATAATCGACAGCAATCGAGATGTACTCGAATATGCACAAACTCACTTAGATGTACAGACCATATTAGGTGATGCTTCATCGATTAAGATATTGGAAGACGCAGGGATGAATAATGTTTCGCTCTTCCTCGCTGTTACAACATTGGAAAATGACAATTTGATTTCATGTATTCTGGCAAAAAAACTGGGAGCTCAACAAACAATAGCTCGTATCAATAATATCTTCAATATCAAAAAAGAATTTAAGTCGACTTTTCAAGAACTAGGAGTGGATAAAATCATATCACCCTCGCTATTAGCATCTCAAGAGATAATTAGACTATTGGAGATGAGTCAAGTGACTGATCGTTTTGATTTTGAAAACGGTCAAGTAACGCTTATCGGTATCACCATACATGATGATTCTTTTTATATCGGCAAAACCATAGCAGAAATCAAAGAGTTAAAAGGAACAATACACAGTCCTGTGGCCATTTTAAGAGGGCAACATACCATATTACCTAGAGCCAATACATCCATAAAAAAAGGAGATCACATTTATTTTATAACAGGTAAAAAAGATGTTGAATCTTTGCTAAATACGATAGGAAAGCCAGGAAAGAAGATCAAAAGTATTATGTTCGTAGGTGGCAATGTTATCTCTGTAACGGCGGCAAAACATTTAGAAAATGATTTTAAAGTCACTATCGTAGAAGAAAGCGAAAAACAATGTAAATGGCTTGTGGATCAACTCAATAATACCTTGGTTATCAAAGGAGATCCTTCCAATTTTGAACTCTTAAAAGAAGAAGGATTAGAGCAGATAGATGCTTTTGTAGCTGTGACTCATAATAGCGAAACCAACATCATGACCTCCTTAATGGCGGATACTGCTGGTGTGCATAAAACGATAGCTTTGGTCGAAAATCTAGAATATACCCACATTTCTCAGAACATAGGTGTAGATACGATCATCAATAAAAAAATCATAGCGGCCAATAATATTTTCAGATATGTAAGAAAAGGTAAGGTGGAAGCCATAGCCAGTTTGCACGGTGTAGATGCAGAGGTTATAGAATATGTGATTGATCAGGAATCCAAACTCACCAAGTTTACCTTAAGAGAATTAAAACTACCCAATCAAGCTATCATCGGGGCTGTGATTAGGGGTCAAGAGACCATCATCCCCACAGGTGATTTTAGATTCAGTCTGAATGATAAAGTCATCGTTTTGGCTTTGCCTTCCATTATTGGAAAAATAGAGCAATTCTTCAGATAATATGAATATCAATTTTCAGCCGGTATCTAATGTAATAGGGGTCCTTTTAGTACTATTGGCCAGTAGTATGTTTTTGACATCTGGAGTGGCAGCGTATAATGATTCAGAAGATTATCTTTACTTTATCCAAACTGGTGCCATAACCTTAGTTTTTGGATTGTTATTTTGGCTATACAAGTTTAGTGCAAGCACTCAGGTAAACAAACGAGAAGGCTACTTAATTGTGGCATTGGGATGGATGTTTATGGGTGTTTTTGGAGCCTTACCTTTTTATATTTCGGGTGTTGTACCTACGTACGCGGATGCTGTTTTTGAGTCCGTTTCAGGCTTTACGACCACGGGAGCCACTATCTTTAATGACATAGAAGCATTGGGTAAAGGTATGCTTTTTTGGCGTAGTCTGACGCATTGGATCGGAGGTATGGGTATCATAGTGCTTACGGTAGCATTATTTCCATTGTTGGGGATAGCGGGTATCGAACTTTTTGTAGCCGAAGCTCCCGGACCAACAGCTGATAAAGTACATCCACGTATCAAAGAAACTGCCAAAAGACTTTGGTTTATTTATTTAGGATTGACGATTTTACTTTTTTTTATACTTTGGGCAGAAGGTATGACTCCTTTTGATGCGATCAATCATGCATTTGCAACAATGGGTACAGGTGGTTTTTCTACCAAAAATGCCAGTATTGCTTTTTTTCAATCTCCATTGATAGAATATACACTCGCATTTTTTATGTTTCTGGCAGGATGCAATTATGTCGTTTTATACTATCTGTTTAAAGGGAAATTTGCGAAAGTATGGATCAATGAAGAATTTAGATATTACTCGTTATTCATTTTGATCACGTCGCTGATCTTGGGATTATGGATCAATTTTATGGTCGGAGGTGACTATGAAGTAAACTTTAGAAATGGCCTATTTATGTTGCTGAGTTTAATCTCAACCACAGGCTTTGTTACTGCAGATTATACGACCTGGAGTCCTGGATTGACGATGTTTTTCTTTTTATTGCTCTTTTTGGGAGCCTGTGCAGGTAGTACAGCTGGCGGTATTAAGTTCATAAGGCATATGGTTTTTGTGAAAAATACCTATCTGGAGTTTAAAAGAATCCTACATCCTAGGGCTATGATTAGAATTAAGATCAATAAAGAACTGGTAGCTCCCAGAGTATTGACGCACATTTTGGTGTTTTTATTGGTATACTTATTACTATTTATTTTAGGATCGTTAATAATTACAGTGATTGGGATAGATTTTCTAAGCGCCATAGGTGGTGTTGCCACTACTTTGGGCAACGTAGGGCCAGCCATAGGCGAATTGGGGCCAGTAAACAATTTTTCGGCTGTGCCCACAAGTGCCAAATGGGTTTTTTCTGCCTTGATGTTACTCGGTAGACTAGAGCTGTTTACAATACTGATTATATTTACACCATTCTTTTGGAGGTCTAACTAGATTATTTACTCAAATTTATACCATTTATTGACCTCCGAACTCGATTTAAGTTTAATCAAACCAGAATTTGAAAGATTTGTAAAATTCAAGATAGGAATCTTAATCTTGCTTTCATCCACCAATGTTTCTAAATCAGAAGGTAAGTTCAGGTCTACTTTTGTGTTGTAATAGATATCAACTGCTTTCCAAGAGTTTAAATCATCTTCATATTCTAAAACTAATCCAGCAATGCCCAAAATGCCATTCTTGGGTCCATCGTTTATTTTTAAATCCTTAGTGTACCAAGCAGTATCCCTATTATTTGTTACTTCTAAACAATTGAAGTTTAGAATTTTTTTCTTTCTTCCTGTTTTTCTCCATTTGTAATTCCTTTTTTTGTTAAAGTCAGAAAATTGTTTCTTATATGCTTTCCCCTTTTCATATATTGATGACGATTTTACCCAAATTTTCTTTTTGAAGTCTTTATAAATGATACTATTATGTACAAGAACAGAACCTTTATGATTAGGAGAAATACTCAACAATTTAACACTATCAAATTTCATGACAGAATTGTTTTTGTTAAAATGTAAAGAGTAGGAACTTAGAGACAAAAAAGATGAAAGTTCCGGCATAATAAGTATTGATGTTTCAGATTGTTTTTCAATAAGTTCATATACTATGGTAGTAGTTTGACCGCGTAAAAATATTGCGCAGAAGATAAATAATGAAAATGCTAGTTTTTTAATCATAATTTATAAAATTTTTAACTTGGAGAAATAAGAATTAAGCCTATAGGATTGATTAGATCAATAAATTTTTTTAATCAATTTTTACACGTATAATTATTAACTAGAAACTGACTTCATATATCTTCCCCCAACTTTTGCCTGTAATCAGAAAGTTTTTTGTTGCAGGATTCCATGCTATGCCATTCAATACATCACCTTTAGGGTTGGCTTTGTCAAGACCTGAGATGATTGCTACACTCATAACTTTACCAGTTGCTGCATCAATTTTTGCTATTTGGTCAGAAGTATAAATATTAGCATAAATAAATCCATCCACATATTCTAATTCATTTAGCAAGTTGACTTCTTTAGATCCAGCAAAAACTGATATGATCTTCTCCACTTCCAAAGTCACAGGATTTAAATAGGATAATTTATTAGACCCATCACTTAATATTAATGATTTACCATCATTGCAAAGTCCCCATCCTTCGCCATTAGTAGATTTGAAGCCTGTTTTTTTGATCAGATTGAGATCTTTGTCATAGATCAGGCACACTCCATTTTGCCAGGTGAGTTGGTACACTTTATCATTCAGTACGGTGAGTCCTTCTGCAAAAAGGTTTTTATCTGTTTCTACACTTTTTATCACAACACCTGTTTTAGGATTTACTTTTCGGATGAGCGACCTTCCTATCTGACCACCACTTTCGTACAGGATACCATCAGCTATTTCAAAACCTTGGGTATAAGAATTGGTATCTCTGTTTATAATTTTTATTATGGTATGAATAGCGGGTACTGGTTGTATATCAGAGACTATGATAAAAGGTAGCTCTACTTTTTTGTTTTTACTACCACGATAAACTTCTACGTCTATCACATGATATCCAAGCGGCATTCCTGTCGTCTCCAATTCATAGGAATATTGGTTGCTGATTTTATGCAGGCGCTTATTGTTCAAGCTGATGATGATGGAATCCTGACTGGAAAGTTTGGTTTCGTTGAGAGATAATGAAAATTTTTGGCCTGAAACTATGTTTGTATTAGCATCAGGACTAGATATGATATCTGGAAATCTAAGTTCTTTTTGATTAAAGGGCAAGCTAGGCCACATGTATAATATCCCACTGATTACTAGTAAAATGAGTAAGATCAAAGCTACTTTCTGTCTGTTCATTTTTATAAAATTTGTGCAAAATTAAGCATTATAGTCAATAGTTTTATTTGTGAAGAAAATCACATCACATTTTATTATACATTTTAAGTGCTTCGTTTAAAAGCTTAAAGTCAATTTGTCCTTTATTGGCTGTAATATGATCTGCTATGGCCAATGCTTTTCTGATCCTGCTATCTGAATTTTTTACTTTAGCAACGATGTATATCAATGTTCGTTGTTTACCGGCTGTTAGTGCATGAAAATAATGGTCGGCATCGGGATGTTGATCCAATACTTCTTTAAACTCCTCGGGCATAAGCATTCCATATTCGGAAATATCCTTTTCTACACTAACGGTGATTTCTGAACCTATTGGTTGATTGAGTTTCTTGACTACTTGTTGATTGAGCATCACAAACCAGATTTCTTTTGATGGCATCAGAGCACAGTGCAGGCATACTTGATCATTAATCTTACATATCACTCTCCGATCTTTACCCTCAATAAATAACTTGGCCACATCAGATGGTAATTCAAAGTGAAGTCCCCAAAGCGGTGATGCAGGAAATTTAGCTAATAAAGTTTTGAAAATCATTTTTCCTTGCCTTCAGTAAGAATCTTAATCGTTGCCAGCTCTTTAAACTTTTCTCTAGCTTCTCCGGCTGGAACTCCAAAGTATGTTTTGCCACCCTTTAGATCTTTGGATACGCCACTTTTGGCTAATAGTGTGGTACCGGGGCCTATATGGAGATTTTGTGCTATACCTACTTGTCCATAAATCACACATCCGTCACCAATGATCGTCTTACCAGCGATACCCGTCTGCGCTGCAATCAAACAATTTTTACCTATAACTGCACCATGTGCCACATGTATCTGACAATCCAGCTTACTACCTGCACCGATGACGGTGTCTCCTGAAACACCTCGATTGATTGTACAACCAGCACCAATTTCTACGCTATCTTCTATAATTACACGCCCACCTGATCTCCATTTATAGTATTGTCCGTCGATCTTTTTAAAATAGAATGCATCAGTGCCTATCAAAGCTCCGGCTTGTATATTTACATAATCTCCTATGATAGTTTTATCCCCAATGTACACGCCAGATTGGATATAACAGCCTTTACCTATGGAGACATCATGTCCTATAAGGACTCCGTGATCGATGTGTGTATCTGGTCCTATGTGAAGATTTTCGCCTCTATCAGAAGTCAAATACGACATAGGTCTGTGTTCCCAAACAATCTGGTTATACACTGCAAAAGGATCTTCGGTAACGAGTAATGCTTTACCCTCCGGACAAGGCACATCTTTATTGATCAGAATAATGGTAGCCGCAGAGGATAAAGACTTTTGATAATACTTCTCCACATCTACAAAAGTAATATCTCCGGTTCTCACTTTATGTATCTCATTGATACCATAAGCGAGAAGATTTTTATCTCCAGAAATAGTAAGTTCAAATTTATTTGCTAAGCTTTGCAGTGAAATGGGCTGTGGAAAAGTCATTTGCCTAAAATATTAGCTTTTTATAAGTTTTGCATTAACCAACTTAAACATCAGTCTATTAATATCTTTGTCATTGAGCTTTAGTATGCCTCTGATCGTCACAGCATCTGCCGAATACTTGATGCCCTCTAGTGCTTCTACTTCCATCACAGTCTCAGGACCAGCGCCGCCACAAAAGAAACACATACTATATGGAAATGCAGAAAAAATAAACTCCTTATGTGATTTATATCCTTCTATCGGTATGATATAGCCTCTAATGGTAAGTTCTTTATTTTCAAGCTCTTTGATAGACTGACTAAATACAGGTTTGTCTACTTTAAAACCCATTAGCTCATCAAACTCTTTTTTGTAGCTTATCTTTGAAAGCGCTTTCCAGACATTTTCAGTGGGTACTTGCTGAGCCGATAATACCGGAATAAATGAACTCACCAGAACTAGAACGGCAATATATTTGATCATTTTATTTTACTTTCCTTACCTATAAACGCAAATTAAAAAAAATGTGATGTGAAATGAAAATTATTTTTCAGATAATGTTTTATTGATATCAGTATTTGCAGCTTGTATGGCAGGAATAAGGGCTGCTAAAACACCCAAAACAACGGAAACTCCCAGTACATACCACTCTTCTGATATCCACTTCATACCTGTAAAACTATATCTAAAGTCAGCTTTAAGGTACTTTGCCAAAATTTCCATTCCTACATGACTCAAGAAAGTTCCGATAATAAAACCAATTATCGCCAAAAATAAACCTTCCAATATAATGAGTAAAAAGACTTTACTCCTTCCTGCACCTAAAACCCTGATGATAGCGAGTTCATACTTTCTTTCTCTCATACTTTTCAGCAAAGAAATAAAAATACTTAGAGCAGACACTATAGCAATCAATAATGCCAAAGCGTTTAATGCATCCGTACCTACACCCATCATACTATACAACCGATTCATTTCTATAGCAGGAGATGCGGATTGCATTTCAGTATTTTCATTGATGTTTCTACCAAAATTAAGGGCCTGAAAGTTTTTGTTACTCTTGTATTGAATGAGAACTGAAGTGATTTCCTGATCCATATGATGAAGCAAATCTGCATTGCTGTTTTGTTGTACTTGATCTTCTTGAGCGGGCTCGGTATTTTCTTTGATTGATGGGCCGTGAGCTTCTTCATCATGCGCTTCTTCATCCCCATGCCCGCTATGTACCAGCCAAATTGATGCGGTGTTGGTCAATATCAATTGGTCCATAACAGTACCTGTACCTTCAAGAACTCCTTTTACTACGAAAGAATATTCGTCATGTGTATGATCGTCTTCATTAAATCCATGCGAACTCACAAATTTATCCCCTAATTTTAGACCAGCTTCATCAGCTACTGATTTACCTATGGTTACTTCAAAGTCTTTGGCCCACAAGCTTCCTTCTTTTAATTTGGCACCATATAGTTCTAATAAATCGTGATTAGTACCTACTATTCTGTATGCTTTATAATTATCGCCCAACGATAAAGGTATGGCCTTCTTTATCAAAGGGTGTAAGTCTTTCAGTAATGGAGCCGCATTTTTTATAGGAATATTTCCCGTCGGATTGTCGATATGGTACATATTACACAAGATCATCTGTAATGGGCTGCCTTTAGCACCTACTACAAGATCTATATCTGCAAGATTTTTGTCAAACTTTTCTTTTAATTGTGTATTAAATAGTAAAAGAAAAGAAATCAATCCTACACCCAACCCAAAAAGGATAATACTCATGAGCAAGTTGAGTGGATTTTTGATAATATTGCGCCAAGCTAACTGTATGATAGTCATGATATAATTATAAGATTACCTGATGATTGATTTTGTCTTTGAGCCTAGTGTCATGGGTTACTACCACCAATGCTGACCCAACTGCTTTGGCTTGTTCTTGCAAGAGATCTAAGACTTCATTACAATTGCTATCATCCAATGCAGAAGTAGGTTCATCCGCTAAGATTACTTTGGGTTGATTGATCAATGCTCTAGCTATGGCTACTCGTTGTTTTTCACCTTGACTCAAATTCTTAATCGCGTGGTCAGCTTTATCTCCGATATTGAGTCGATCTAAGATATTTTGCGCAGCTTTTTTATCTACTTTGTTGCCAGCAAGTGTTTGAGCTAAAGTTACATTTTCTATGACCGAGAGTGCATCTACAAAATGATTTTGCTGAAAAACGATACCGATATTTTTACCTCTAAAATGGTCTGCTTCTGCTCCTGACAACTTAGTCATATCAATTTCTCCTATCTGAATGTTTCCGTGCTGAGACGATAACAATCCACCCAATAAATGAAGCAGAGTTGTTTTGCCCACTCCAGATGTACCTAATACAAGAAGCATCTCACTGGATGAACATTGGATATCTGGGAATACCATATCCTTTCCCCCGGGGTATTTATATTTAATATTGTTTGTTCTGATCATGTGACAAAGATATAGATTACTATGCTTTCATAACCTATTTTGTCTGTATATTGTTTTTATCAGGAATGCAATTTAATGTAAAATCAGCAAGAATTGGTATTAATATTACTACTTTTGTCATCATTTAACAGCACTTCCATCTTTTTTGAAAAATTTATTTTCATTTTTAAAAGCAATATTGGTCATAGCCATTTTGGGGTTGATATATCATCAGCTTAGTAACCTTGACGTGCACATGTTTGGTGCCAAGATACTCACTTATGCATCATCAAGCTCTCAAATAGGGTACTTAGTGGTTATGGTGCTTATGATGCCTCTCAATTGGTGGCTTGAAAGTCTAAAATGGCAAAAACTCATCTCCCCACATGAAAACATTTCCTCGAAAAAAGCTTTGAAAACTATACTTGCTGGTGTAGCAGCGGGTATTGTCACCCCTGCTCGACTAGGTGAGTATGCGGGTAGACTTATCACATCAAATCCTGATAAAAAGGGAGAAGTGGTCGCTGCTACCTTTCTTGGAAGTGTTGCTCAAAATCTGTGTAACATATCTATTGGTATACTTTTTAGTTATTATTTTCTTAAAAACTATTTTGGTGCTACTTATTTAGACTCCATTACGTTTTTCGTAGTAATAATCATCCACATAGTGTTCTTGTTGATGATCTATTATAAATTACCAAAAGTGGTAAATATATTCAACAAGTTCGGGAAATTAAGACCTTATGTAAATAAAATTGAAAGGATAAATGTTTACAATCAGTCATTGTTAAATCAGGTTTTACTTTTATCGTTTTGCAGATACATTATATATTTTATACAATATTTTCTAGTAATGAAGTTTCTAGATCAAGATCTAGCCTTTTTATTAGTATTTTCCAATATCTCCATGATCTATTTGATTCAAACAGGGATACCATTGCCAGCTTTTATTAGTGTATTTGCTAGAGGTGAGTTGGCCGTTTTGATATGGGCATCATTGGGTTTAGATGCTTTGACAGCGCTTACGGCCACGTTTATTTTATGGACAGTAAATCTCATTGTTCCCGCTTTTGCTGGTTTATGGATTATTTACAAAACTGATTTAAGTAAATTTTTAAAAAAGAAAAAAGAATGAAATTTAGTAAATATATATTCCTTTTGCTGATTGTAGTTGCTGCCAATATGTCCTTTTACAAGCCACAAACTATACAAACAGCCGATGTGTGTGATCTGACAAATACTGCCTTTGCTGGTGGTGAAAACTTGGTGTACAAAGTGTATTACAACCTGGGTTTTGTCTGGATTCCAGCAGGCGAGGTTACCTTCAATATTAAGGAAAATATGGACTATTACGAACTGATAGCTCAGGGCAAAACTTATAAAAGCTACGAAAATATCTTTAAAGTCAATGATTACTTCTATACCAAGGTGGATAAAAAATCATTGCTGCCCCAAAACTTTGTTCGTATAGTTGAAGAAGGCAATTATAAAGTTTATGACAGTATCAGGTTTCAGCAAGATATCAATAAAGCTCAGCTGTTTCATGGTCCGTCCAAAGCAAATACGAAAATGACAACACTCAAAACAGATGACTGTACGCAAGATTTGATGTCCAATCTGTATATGCTGCGAAATGTACAGATGGCACAGTTTAAAAAAGGAGATGCTATCAAGACCAAAATGGTTTTTGACAAAGAAATTCACCCAACAAGAATCACTTATAGCGGCAAAGAAAAGAAGGAAATCAAAGGTATGGGACCTTTTAAAACCCTTCGTTTTCATCCAGAAGTAGTAGCTGGCAATGTTTTTAAAAAAGGAGATCAAATGACCGTGTGGGTCTCTGATGATGATAATAAGCTACCCCTTATGATAGAATCCCCCGTATCAGTAGGATATGTAAAAGTAGTATTAAAAAACTATAAGGGTATCAAACACGAACTTTTATCCAAGATTTAGCATTTAAGATATATGATTAAGTCATTCATCTCTAAATACCTTTTCTTAATGATCTTATCCCTTGGAGTACTTCTGGGAGCATACTATATATTTAAGAACCAATTATTTAAAGCCCACCAAGCTGAAAATACCACCATCATTCTGGATAAAATAAAGACCGTCACCAAACTGATCAGTGTCGAAGGCCAGTTTTCGGAGTTGTATAGTTTTAAGGAGTCATACGAATACGATTTTTTCAACTTGTTTAGTAAAAAAATCATCTTGAGAGTAAATGCTAAAGTTTCGGTAGGGTATGATTTTGAGAAAGTAAATTTAAGCATAGATAGCCTTACTAAAACAGTTACCCTTAATGAATTACCCCAGCCTGAAATCTTATCCATAGACCATACCCTAGATTACTATGACATCAGTGAAGGTGCTTTCAACTCATTTACGCCCGAAGAACTAACTAATATTAATAAAAAAGCAAAGGATTTTATAGCTTCTAAAGCCAAAACCACCCAAATATTGCAAAAAGCCGAAGAACAAAAACAAGATTATATCCAAATGATGGACATGGCTTTAAAAAGTGGTGGATGGCAACTCGTAATCAAAAAACAGGCGCAACTTAATTAGAAAACAGATACAATAAAGTGTTAAATTATATGATTTCAATAACATCATCAGAAGTATTTAAGTTTTATTTAAGATTGAACTAATGTGACCCAAGCTTATTTGTTCGTTTTAAAGTATATATTTTATCATTTTTCAAAATAATTCAAACATGAAACCATTTACTTTTTTTAAAAGCATGATGCTTTTTTCAATTCTATCACTTACACTTTTTTCTTGTACTGATGATGGCTCTGGTGGTATTGCAGATACTGCACCAGTAGTGACCATAACTAGCCCAGCAGATGTTAATGTTAAAAAAGATTCGACTTTTGTAGTTAAGATATCAGGAGTCAAAGGTACCAACAGCATGAAAACTCTTACTATTAATGAAGCAGGTACTAAGGTTGCTTTAGATAGAATAACTTTCAATACAGGTGGTGGCGCAAATCCTGCACTTTTATCAGGAGCCAATGCTTCATCATTTGATTTTACGATAAGCATTAAGGCTCATAAAGATGTTGCTACCAAAAAATATGATTTCGTAGTTTCTGACGATGCTGGATTAACCACAACAAAATCTGTAAATGTGACCACTGGTACAGGCTTGTTTATGCTTGAAGGTATCTTGTTAAATCAATCTGGCCCTGCAGGTCAAGGTGGATTGGATTTAGATACAGGAGCTGGTACAGGCTCTGCAGCTGCTACAGCCGATATCAGAGACGAAGGAGTGGTAGATCCAGTAAATGATGGTACATGGAAACAACAAATCTCAGGTGTAAACGGCTCAGAAATAAAGTATATCAAAAAAGGTCAAAACGGAGTTGCTGAAAGTTTTTCTTTTGCTGGAGTCATCTTCCAAGAACAAATCATTAGCTTGTGGTCTAATGGTGTGGCTTTCAATAAAAAGAGCACTGACAACAGAGATGTATCCGATAAAGTAGCTTTAGGAGATGTCTTTGTAGTAAAAAATGGTACAAAGTATTATTTATTAACTGTAAAAAATATCAAAATCACTCCCGATATTTTAAATGATCCTAATAGAAATAAAGACAGCTACACTTTTGATGTAAAGCTTTAAGATTAAAGTTCTTTAAGATTAAAAAAAGGCCAGTTAAGTATAGACTTTGCTGGCCCTTTTTCATTTAAAGGAAATTACAATATCTTTGCTTTGAAAACGTTTATGTTTTTCAATTAGAATCTTATTTATCATGAATCAATTTATACTTAGATTATTGGTGATCATTTTGGTCTTTTCAAGTTGTAAAACATATAAACCCAATACTAAAATTCAATCTACCAATGCTACAGACTACAGCTTAATGAAAAACTGGGCAGCACATCCAGATGTTTCAGATGAGTCAGATAGAAAGCCTGAAGGAGATACCATCGATAACAGAAGTTATGATGCTGATGTATTTTTTTTGCACCCAACTACATATACAGGATCCGACAAAAGCCATACCGACTGGAATGCGCCTATAACAGAACCAAAATTGGATAAAATAACCGATGAAGGAGCCATCAGATTTCAGGCCAGTGCTTTTAATCATGCTGGAAGAGTTTTTGCACCGAGATATAGACAAGCACATTTACACGCATATTTTACACCAGATAAAAAGACTGCACGAAAAGCTTTTGATATTGCTTATGAAGATGTTAAGGCAGCTTTCGAGTATTATCTAAAACATCATCACAATAACCGACCTATCATTATTGCATCGCATAGCCAAGGCACAACTCACGCTATCCGGCTCGTCAAAGAGTATTTGGACCATAAATCTTTAAAGTCGAAACTGGTAGCTGCATATTTGCTTGGTATGCCGGTCAGAAAAGATGAATTTAAAAATATTCAGCCTTGTAAAGATAGCACTGATTTGGGATGTACCATCTCATGGCGTACCTTCAAAAAAGATTATATACTGAAAGAAGCAGAACAAAAAGCAGCCATTTTGGTCACAAATCCTATCACTTGGTCTTTAGATAGCAAATACATACCCAAAACTAAAAATAAAGGAACACTACTCTTTAAATTTGACAAAATTTTTCCACATCTCGTGGATGCTCAGGTCAGTGACAATATACTTTGGGCAAGTAAACCCAAATTCAGGGGTAGTATTTTCTTAAGAACTAAAAATTACCATCCAGCAGATATAAATTTTTATTACCTCAATATCCGAGAAAATGCAGCATTGAGAGTAAAGACTTTCTTAAAAGAAGGGCAGCATTAACTATGTTGAATTATGCTGTACTTTTATGTCGAAAGGACTCTGTTTTTTAAATTTTAGAAAAATATTGGACTGGTTGAAATTTTTATCTTATTTTTGTTGTTAATGATGATTGAAGCATTTCTCTATGGCAAGTAGGACATTAGTAAGTTTTGACTGGGCAATTAAGAGACTTTTGAGGCAAAAGGCTTCATTTGGCATTTTGAATGGTTTTCTATCAGAGTTGCTTTTTCAGGATATCAGTGTGAGTGAAATACTGGAGTCAGAAGGCAATAAGGAAGATGAAGACGACAAATACAATAGATTGGACTTATTGTGTATGGACGCCTCAGGAGAATTGATCATCATCGAAGTGCAATTTTACGAAGAGTCGGATTACTTTCACCGATGTCTATACGCTACATCCAAGGTCATCACAGAGTATATCTCAAAAGGAGATGCCTACCGTGATGTCAAAAAGGTGTATTCAGTCAATATCTTGTATTTTGATCTCGGCCATGGCAATGATTACATATATAAAGGAAAGGCAGATTTTAGAGGAATGCATCAAGACGATAGGCTCGAACTATCAGAAAACCAGAAACAAAAATTTGGAAAAACGTTTCCTTCAGATATATTTCCTGAGTATTACCTGATCAAGGTCAACAACTTTAATAATGTAGCAAAAAGTACTTTGGACGAATGGATTTATTTTCTTAAAAACACAAAACTTCCTGACGATTATAAAGCAAAGGGACTGTCCCTTGTAGATTCACAACTAAAATATGACAATATGGATACCGCAAGCAAACAAAAATACGACCAATATCTCAAAGAAGTAAGAATTTCTAAAGATATGCTGGAAACTGCTGAAATGAAGGGTGTAATAAAAGGCAAAACAGAAGGAAAGATTGAAGGAAAGATCGAAGAAAAAACAGAAATGATTTTGACTTTATTTGAAGATAAGCTCCCTGTCTCTCAAATTGCAAAATATGTGAGACTTCATGAAGTTGAAGTTATTCGCATCTTAAAACATCATGGTAAAATGTAATTCTTTTCTAATATGGACACCGCAAGCAAACAAAAATACGACCAATATCTCAAAGAAGTAAGAATTTCTAAAGATATGCTGGAAACTGCTGAAAGTAAAGGAGAGATTGACTAAGGTGTGGGAGTATTAATTAAATCCCAAGGCTACCTATCATCCATCATTCTCTTCATACAGATAGACAGAAATCGCCATTTAGTTTTTAAAGAATTAGTAATTCTTTAAAAACTCATTTTTTTGAAATAAACTTTGTGAAATTCTCTTATCTTTGTTTTAATATAAACACTAAAGGAAATATGTTGGACAGATCATTTAAAAATTCTGTTGCTCAAGCCTTATTTGACAAAGCTGGAGAAATCATAGAACTCGTTCATGAAATCACAGATTTAATCCCTGAAGATGATGAAATGCTAAAACAGGTAGCAGCATTTATGAAGGAAGACTCTTATTTATTGCAAGTGAAGGTAGTAGGTGCAGAAAGTGGCAAATTGTATGATATCAAGATGGAATGTGCTGCCATCATCAGAAAAGCAGGTAGAGACTTATATGTACAAAAACATAACTTGGACATGTTTGACTTTGAATATGTTAGTTATATGGATTTGCTTAGGGATAAGCTGGATGAATACAAATCTATTTTTATTCAATGGGTAGCAACCTTTGATCCCAAAGTTGCCATGAAAGACGATTGGGGATTGTTTAATCCACCGGGCATAGACCTGGATGATGATTATATACCTGATGACTTGATAGATGACGACGATCTAGAATAGTATAATTTAAAAATGATTTTAAATGAAAATTCGTATCCAAGGAAACTCCTTAAGGCTCAGATTATCTCAACAAGAAGTGATTACTTTCGTTCAGAACGGAATGGTCCAATCTGAATGTCAATTTATAAATGGTTCTTTAATTTACAGCATCCATCGTAAAAATATTGAAACCATTACTGCATCTTTAGATAATCATGAAATAAAAATATCAATACCTTCAATACTCATAGAAAATTGGGATGTAGATGATAGAGTAGGTTTTGACGCCACAGATACTAACGGGTTATATATTTTAATAGAAAAAGATTTTCAATGTCTTAAACCCAGACTACAGCAAGACGAAAGTGACTTATTTCCAAATCCAAATGCTCACCAAGAATATTGCTAAAATGATAAAGGAAAACTTTCAGATAAAAAATGTTACCATACTCCGATATAAAGATAAAAACATATCAGAAACAACTGACTTTGTTGCCATAGAGGAGCCGCTTCAAATCAATATTCACGGCAAAGCTACAACTGTAACGATGCGAACACCCGGTGATGATGTAGCGTTGGCCTTGGGGTTTCTCTTTACAGAAGGGCTGATCTCCTCTTATGATGATATAGATGATGTCTTGCAAGTATCATCCAATGAAGTCAATGTCCTGCCCAATATAAGTATCAAACCAGAATCAACAGATAGAAATTTTTATGCCACTTCCAGCTGTGGTGTATGTGGCAAGTCTTCTGTAGATGCTATCGCTGCTACATCAAAATATATGCCTGCTGCTACAGAAATAGTGATCGATCCCTTCATACTAACAACGTTACAGGATAAATTGCTTTCAGTACAGTCAGCTTTTGAGTCTACTGGTGGCATTCATGCTAGCGCACTATTTAAAAATGATGGAAGTTATATGTACCACAGCGAAGATGTAGGACGACACAATGCTTTGGATAAGTTGATAGGACATGCTCTGATGGCAGATAGATTGCCGCTAAAAGATCATATTTTACTACTCAGCGGCAGAGCTAGTTTCGAACTCATACAAAAAGCATCTATGGCAGGTATAGGTTTTGTAGTTTCTGTAGGTGCGCCGTCCAGCCTTGCTATAGCAATAGCATTAAAAAACAACATCACTTTAGTAGGATTTACAAAAAAGTCAGGATTCAATATTTATTCAGCACCACATCGGATCCAACAATGAGCTATATAGGTGTAGTTCTTATGGGCGGACAAAGTACTCGCATGGGAACCGACAAAGCTTTTCTAAAAGTTGAGGATCAATATTATTATCAAAAAGTTGCACACATTTTGGCACCATTTTGCCAGGAAATCATCCTTTCATTAAATAAAACACAAGCTCAAAATCATGTTTTTGAATATCCTTGCATCATAGATAGTTTTGAAAATCAAGGTCCCATAGGTGGTATTTTGTCTGTATCCAAACTGAATAAAAGTCCTTTGCTGATCATAGCTGTAGATCTAGTCCATATGCAAGCGAAGACCGTTAGTACACTGATCGATCTTCACGAAGAAAAGAATGGAGTGACACTCTATTACAATGGCGAAAGAGACTGCTTTGAACCATTGCTTTCTATATGGGTACAGCCAATGCTAACAGAACTGGAGACCTACTATGATCAAGGCAAAAGGTCTTTACAAAAGTTTTTAATACAGAAATCAATTCAAAAGCATCTCGTTTCCGATATTGATTCCTTTATAAATGTAAACAGGCCGCTAAATGGATTTATTTAATAAGAAGTTCTTCAATATATGTATTTTTTGAATACCCAAAAATGCCATACGCTGAATCGAAAGATGTTTTTATGATATTATCTTTGCTAATGCCAAAAGATGGTGAAATCCTCCCTTTTCTAAGCTCATATAGTTCCGGCGAATAATGTTTTATGCCAAGAACAATGTAAGTGGTACTATCTATCTTTAAGCGATTATCATACTTTGTTTTGAGAAACATATTAATCTTTTCTCCTTTAATACAAGATATGTCAACAGTATTTTTGTCTTTAAAACAAGAAGACAATGAATTAATTTTATTACTATTAAAATCTGGTATAAGAAATGCGGGTGACATTATAAACATATATGCTTCTAAAAACCCTTCACTTTCTTTATTAAAGAGTATATCAAAATCAAGTTTAATACTATCCTCAGTTATTTCTTTTCTAATTGGGGTTAGTTTAAATGACTCTAATGGCACGTATAAAGATTTACTTTTGATAGTATCAATACCATTAAAAATAAATAATTTATAAATATTCTGTGATTGTACTGGGCGATTACCAATGTACTTATTCTTATCAAAGTTGTATTTTAATGTGTCATATATTAAACCATTCCTAAATAGATGTATGGTATATTCAGAGACATATTTCAGAGGTTCTTTCTCTGAAAACACGGGATTAAAAGTTTTTGATATGATAACTTCCGCATTTTTATTTACTTCTATTTCGCAAGAAATAAAGTCTTTTTCGCCTTCCCAGCGATCATCTAAAGTGATAGGGAGTGATGCTTCCTTTGCGCATGATGAAATAAAAAGTAGCGCGATGAAATATATAATTGAAGTGAAGTGCTTCTTTATACATAAATATTTCTTCATTTTTAAATGATTTATTTTTTCGATAAAAACTTATAAGTATAACTTAATGATGGTACCATTTTGAAATTTACAATATCTTCATAAGTAGTATAGTCCACTCTTTCTTCAAAAGTAATTCCAAATGGATTTCTTCTATTTGCAAGATTATAAATACTAAAGTTCCAAATAGAATTTTTAGATTTATTGTATTCAAGTCCCATATCTAACCTAAAATAAAAGGGAAATGAGCCATTATTTTTTTCACCAAAAATAAGACCAATTCCATTGCCTTGTGCAAAGGCATTAACAGGGATTGACAATGGTTGACCAGATGAATAAATTCCTTTTAGATTTAAAAAAATTCTATTGTTCAATTTCCAATTAATAGCCATATTTAAACTATGAGGTCTAAGGAAGTTAGTTCGATAAGGAATATTGTTATTTATTTCAATAAATCTACTTTGAGACTTATTAAAGGTATAATTTATATTAAGTGTCAATTTATTTGTTGTATAAGACAAAGATGATTCTACGCCTCTTGCTTTTAATCTTCCTGAGTAACTTATGTCCTCAAAAAAGGATGACAAGGAAGAGTCAATTCTGGTATAAATTTTTGTTATATCAGCAATGTTTGTTTGTGATTTATAAAAGAAACTTAAACCTATTAGAAGTCTTTTTTGTATTTCTTTTGTTACTCCAAAAGAAAATTGTGATGACACATTTAAGTTGTTTTTGTTTGCAGGAACCCAAAAATCAATAGGAGAAAATAATGTGAGAGGAGTTATCAAAAAAGCACTTTGATTATTTATGCTGTACGACGTAGAAAATGTATAATCATTGATTTTTTTAGAAAGGCTGATTCTTGGTTGTAAAATTGCTGAACCATGTAAAACATCTGTTCTAAATCCAAGTGTAAAGTCATAGTTTTTTTTATTTATATTAGCATCAATAAAAAAGTAAGGATTACTTTGAAATATATTTGGCCTCCGTTTGAAAGTATTTAAATCAGAATAATTAATTATGTTAAAAAACGAGCTATAGAAACCTATTCCTGAATTTAAGTTAAAATGATTATTAAAATAGAATTTTAAGTTTGCATATGAATTAATTTCATCAACGCCACTACCCAAACTGATCTCAGAAACTTTTTCATTTAAATCATTAAATGAAATGTTTTGGGAAGAATTTGTATAATTTAAATAACTAATCCCTGATTCAAAAGAAAAAAGATTTTTAAATACTGAGTGATACTTGATACCTACTAGATTGTTTTTCCAAGTTATAAAATATTTTTCTTCACCTAGAAGTAAAACTTTTTGTTTAATGCTTAAAATATCACTTGAAAAAACTCCAAAAATTGAAATGTTTGATTTATCAGAAATCATATATTTAGAAGATAGTGAAAAATCATATATGTTGATACCTGTAGAAGATCCTTCATCTGAATTTTTATAATTACGTTCAGAAATAATTTTAATTAAGTTTAAGTTACTGATACGACCACCTAAATTTATTCCCCATTTATCTTTTATGATAGGTTGTTTATATGTCACTTTAGACGATATCAAGCCTATGGTAGCTTCAAGCTCAGTTTGTTTAGTATTGCCGTCAAACATTGTGATATCAATTAATGAAGAAGCTCTACCTCCATACTTGGATGGGATATTATCTTTGTAAAATTTAACATCTTTTATCATTTCACCATTGATAAAAGGTATAAATCCTAGAAGGTGTAAATAGTTATACAATCTTACACCGTTTATCATAACTAAATTTTGATCAGGAAGACCACCTCTTACTACGATGTTTGATTGTCCTTCATTGGCATGTTGCACACCAGCATTGAATTGAAGGGCCTGAAATACATCAATTTCGCCTGCTAAAGAAGAAAGTCTGAAAATTTGGTTCTTGTTTAATGAGATACTATTGAGTTCTTTATTTTGATTTCTTTGACCAACAATTAAAATTTCATCAGATATTATAGGTTCTAAATATAAGTTGATGAATGTCATGTTTTCTTGAATTTTAATATTGATTGGATACATTCCCAATGATGAAACAAATATCGAGTCATTCTTACTTAATTGTAATTCAAAATAGCCATTTTGGTCAGTTAAACTATATTCATTATTTTCATTGTAAACTATTGCTGATATGATAGATTCATTAGTATTTTGATCTCTGATATAGCCTTTTATAATTTTTTGAGACGATGCCTTTGTACTTAATAAAATTAGAAATATAGAAGCAAACTTCCAAATACGTAAATAAAAATTTGGATACATATATTAAGGATGATGGTATTTATTTTTATATAAAAAGACAAGCACTTTTAAAGTACTTGTCTTTAATTACAACGTCGTTAATAAAAGATTATTTTAAAAATTAATTATATTAATTACAGAAACCGCAGAAATGAGATAGATATTAGTCTTAAAAAACTATCTTCATTATCAGAGTTGTATAATATTGATTTAACCCGCATTATGCATTAGAAAATCCCTGCCTGCCCTGCGGTACGGCGAGGCAGGTATTACATGCCGAAATACCTGCAAAATAAGGCGCTCCGCTAATTTTCGCTCACTCACCATAACTTGTACCGCCATAGCGGTAGTGGTGACTAACGCCAAGGCGTCACACAGTATGATTCGCTCGGGAAAATTCTTATTTTACCTGCCCGCCTACAACGTAGTGGTCAGGCTGGTTGGTCTTTCGACCTTCATTACGAAGTTCTAACGCATAATGCGGGTTTAAAGGATTTGATAAGTTTTAATGCTCAAGATTATTTTGTAAATATTCAGAATAATAAAAATGTAGAAAAAGTAATTATTTGTCATACCTATCATGAAAAGACAATAATAGAAGAAAAGCTTTTAGAGCTTGAGAATGGACTCAATAATATTGAAAAATCAGATTTCTTAGATGTTCAGATTCTTTTTGAATATATTTTAGCATTACTGAGCCACAATTTTGATCTCCACCCTTCGGTTTTTGCTTTTATTTTCTTCTTTATCATTGGGAGCGATGGGCTTCGATCCACCATAGCCAAAATAGGTTATTCTGTCTGACGATATCCCTTTATCAATTAATAAAAGTCTGATAGCTTGAGCTCTCTGTTCGGATAAAACTCTCAAATCATTTTCATCGCCTACATTATCAGTATGCCCAATAATGGATATGTAGAGAGAAGGCTTTCTTTCCAGAGTTGCAGCAAGCTTTTCTATAGCAGGAAACGATTGTGGTAAAACGGTTGGTTTTGTTCTTTCAAAATATATGTTATTCAGTATAGTTGATTTAAAACTTTCTTCAGAATCATCACTACTTACTTTTACTTCTTTTGAAATATTTACAGATTTTAACGAATCCGGATACATTCTCAATTCCAAAGTATAATTATATAGTCCCAAATTAAAAAGTTCCTGTGGGTCTAAAATGACATCATCACTTTGTTGTCCTCTATTTTTAGCCATAAATACTATGGCCTTGTTTTCAAAAAATTTATATCTACATAAGCCATCTTTTGAAGCAAAAAATCCTGTCTTTTCGGGTTCATGTGCATTGCCCCAGTAGAGCGATCCTGGCATTTTAGTGCCCGTGATTCCGTCGATTATATGAATGTTTATCATCAATTCTTTATCGATTTTATCTCTTTTTAACCTAGCTTGGTAAATATCACTACTTCCAGCTCGGTTTGAATTAAAATAAAAAAAATCATCGTCGGATGTGAGATAAGGAAATCCTTCATCGTAAGCCGAATTTACCGGAGGGTTCAGTTTCTCGGGTGTAGACCATTTCAAAAAAGTATTATCAAGTCGCTCCGATACATAAATATCTTTTCCACCATATCCACCAGGTCTATCAGATGCAAAATACAACTTTTTCATATCCCGGGACAACATAGGTGTCGTTTCATTAAAAGGACTATTTATATCAGCATACAAATTAAATGGAGTACTGTATTCCATGTCCTCAATTCTAAAACTTACAAAAAGATCCATGTCGCCATTATGAAATGATTCCATGGAAATGAACAAAACGGTAGAGTCAATACTAGAAGTTAAATTAATTTCTGATTGTATTTTTTCGAAATTTTTAATCTTAAGAGGCTTTGGAAAAGTAAAATCTTATTTATTGCGATGATTTGTTACTGAAAAACCAGGGCTCATTCCACCATAAACATCAAACTGATTAATAACAATTAAAGCATTGGTCCTACCAAAATTAGAACAAATGCTGTTAGGTAGTACACTATTTATAGGATATTCAGGATGATAAATACCCTTAACCAAGTTATTTTCTAAGGGTGCATACCAGATGTCTTGATTATAATTTGAAGTTAAAGGATTTTCATAATCTTTTCCAGCAATTTCTTTAAAGACATTTCGAACAACTAACTGATATGATGAGTCAAATAATGTTTTGTAAATATCTAAACTGTCAATGATCAATGTTTTATTGCAGTTCGGATCTCCAAGTCTTGTAAAATAAAGATATTTGTTATCATATGATACTATAGGGCAAATCTCATCGTGATCATCTGAGTTTACGGGATGGGTTAGCCTCACCAAACTATGTTGTGCATAATTGAAGTGATAAAAAAAGATTAAAACAAAAGTCAAATGAGCTTTCAAGTATTTTAATTATATCAATAAAAGTTGGAAAAACTAAAAAATTACGGAACTGTTTTGTTAAACATTTTCAAATAACATAACTTATTCTTTTACTTTTGCGTTTCATAAAGAAATATAATCTTTAATGTACAAATTTCTTACCATTTTTATTTTTACGTGTACTTTTTACACTTTGCAAGGTCAGGACATACCCAAACCTGAAGGTGGCACTGAGACTAAAATCGTAATGGAAGGAAAGGTTTACCCCGCGTTTGTAACAGCCGAAGGAGATACGCTCATTCTCGTAGATCTTGGCAATGTAAACATAACGTCCATGAGATCTTTTGGAAGTGATGAAGACAAAAAAAAATATATGCGCATCAAAGATTATGCTGTCAAAGTGTACCCTTATGCCAAAGAAGCCATCCGGATCTTTAGAGAACTAGAATATGCATCGCAGCATATGTCAAAAAGAGAAAAGAAAAAGAAAATAGCAGAATTGGAAGAACAATTGACCAAAGAGTTTGAAGAGCCTCTAACAAATCTTACCAAGCTGCAGGGAAAAATTATGCTCAAAATGATAGAAAAAGAAACAGGACAGCCTATGTATAATTTGATAAAGGACTTAAAAGGTGGCTTCAAAGCTTTTTATTGGAATGCTTTTTCAAAATTATATAGTTACGATCTCAAAGAAGGATACAACAAAGGCCAATATCCTATGTTAGATGCTGTTTTACAAGATTATGATGTCTCTTATCAAATAGAAAACGAAACCAGCTTAAAATATGTCAAGCTCAATAGAAATAAAAAATAATTTGAAAACAGGATGGGAAAGTCCATCCAATATAGCTTTAGTAAAATATTGGGGGAAACATGGGAGACAACTTCCCAACAATGCATCAATCAGCTTTACACTCAGTCAGGCAGCTACCAGAACATTTGTGAGTTTAGAAAAAAAAACAAACCCCGAGGAGGCTATAGAAGTAGTGTTTTCTTTTGATGGAAAACCTAATAACTCTTTTGCTGCAAAAATTGTAAAATTCCTTACTAGTATTGCAGATGAGTATTTTCCATATTTAAAAGACTACAAATTAAACATTGAAAGTAGTAATTCTTTTCCACATAGTAGTGGCATAGCTTCATCCGCATCTTCCATGTCAGCATTAGCTTGTTGTCTTTGTGACCTCGAAAATCAAATTATAGGTAAAACCAATGATGATAAGACGTTTTTTAAAAAAGCTTCTATAATTTCGAGACTAGGTAGTGGTAGTGCAGCAAGATCAGTTTTTGCGCAAGCGGCAGTATGGGGCAAACATACAGATTTGTCAGAATCTTCAGATGAGTATGCGATAGGAGTGGACACATCATTACACCCTGTTTTTAAAACGATGCAAAATGATATCCTGATCATCAGTGCAGATGAAAAAAGTGTCTCATCTACTGCAGGTCATGCTTTGATGGAAGGAAATCCTTACGCACCAGTCAGATATGAACAAGCTAATCACAGTTTATCCAAACTATTGATTGCACTCAAAGAAGGAGATTTGGAAACTTTTGGTAAAATTACTGAAGATGAAGCTTTAACCCTTCATGCACTAATGATGTGTTCTGACCCTTCTTACATATTGATGGAAGAAGGTTCTTTAGCTGTAATTAAAAAGATAAAAAAATTCCGAGAAAAATATAACATACCTGTTTACTTTACGCTAGATGCAGGCCCTAACATCCATGTTTTGTATCCAGAAAAATATGATAAAGAAGTGAGTCAGTTTATTATTGCTGAACTTAAACCATATTGCCATCAAGGTAGGATTATTAGGGATAAAGTAGGAAACGGACCTAGCAAAATTTCATAATATGGCTATCAAAAATTGGGTGAAATATCTAGGGACTTTAGTTTTGTTGCCTTTTTCTTTTTTAGCTCAAGCCCAATACACGAAAACTGCCTCGTGTAAAGACAAACAATTTGATCAGAAAGTCAATAGTTATTTGTCATATAATGCTCCCGTTATCAGTGTGGATGAAGCGCATCTTAAAAAATCTGATTATATTTTTCTTGACGCTAGAGAATTTAATGAATATGAAGTCTCACACATTTCAGGATCCAGATTTATAGGATATGATCAATTTAATATAGAAAAAATTAAAGACATATCTAAAGATAAAAAAATTATAGTCTATTGCTCCATAGGTTATAGAAGTGAAAAGATTGCAACAAAATTAAAAAAAGCTGGATATAAGCAAGTATATAACCTTTATGGCAGCTTATTTGAATGGATGAATGCTGGATATGAAACTACAGATAATAAAGGAAAACCTACTCTAAAGGTGCATACTTATAATAAAAAATGGAGTCAATGGATAAAAAATCCATCATGCCAAAAAGTATGGTAATTGCTTTTGAATTGGTAAAAAAATGATTTTATGGTTTAGGGTAATCGTTTCAAAGTTCGTTTTATAAAACGAATCCCCATAGTATTAGTATCATTTACTAAACAAAAACCAATAATCATGAAATATCCATTTCTGTTGACCTTGCTCTTGCTTTTAATGACGGCATTTTGTTACGGTCAAGCCAAAAAAATTACACCAAGATACAATTTTTTAGAAACAACATCTCCTAGAAGTTTCCATTATACAAATTTTGTACACAAAGCAGATTACTTTTCGATAAATGAAGCTCTGAAAATGAGATTTTTGGAAGATAAACCTGAAACTTTTGAGCAAAAAATTGTATTACAAGGAATTGAACATCATTTCATTTTCACAAAAGTTGAGATTTTAACCCCAAATTTTCACATCAAAACTAGTGATGGTCAAATCATAGTCCCCGAAAAGGATGACATATTGCACTACAGAGGAGCTATGCAAGGGAGTAAAGAAAATAATTGGGCTTCATTATCCATATCCAGCCATGATATGAAATATCTATTTGCTCTCCAAGTGGGCAACTATGAAATCAATAAAAATCCTGATGGTTTATATGCAGGATACTTCAGTCATGATCAAAAAAAAGAAACAAGCCAGAATAGCCAAGATGATTATAGTGAAATAGTACAAGAAATCAGAAAAAATACTCACGGTTCTAGAGTAGGAAATTGTATTGACGTTTATATTGCCTGTGACTATCAGTCATTTCTAGCCCTTGGAAGTACCATGACTACTTCTGATTGGGCCAGAAATATTTTCGCTGATGTAGCAACAGTCTATGCATTACATAACGTTACTATTCATTTAAGTCAAGTATTTATACACACGTCTCCAGACCCTTATGCTGCATTAACAAATATCTCTGCTGTTCGAAACACATTTGTAAATACTGTGCAGAATAATTATACAGGTCGAATTGCTCATTTATTTTCAGTAAGACCTCTAGGCGGTGGATTATCAAACGGTATTGGTGGTTTTTGTAATACTTATCCCTCATATCCAGGTCCTCAATGTGTCTCTACAAGTCTTAGTGCTGCACATACTCCTTTCCCAAATTATTCTTTAAATACTTATGTAGTTGCTCATGAGATAGGTCATGTTATGGGACTCAGACACACTCATGCTTGTGTATGGAATGGAAATTATACACAAATAGATGATTGTGGAAATATCTTAGCTCAACAAAATAATAACACACCGGAAGGGCTTATGTGTTTCAATACTTCGAGTACCATACTTCCGACTACAGGAGGCACTATTATGAGCCAATGCCATCTAATCAGTGGAACTGGAATCAATCTGAATCATGGCTTTGGTACCGAGGCTGGAGCTTTATTGTTTAATAATTTTGCATTTTCAAATTGTACCACCGGAACTACATGTAATTCCAGTCCACCACCACATGATCTATGCTCTAATGCTATCATGCTCACAGTGAATAACTCATGTAGAATCAATACATTTACCAATCTAAATGCAACTGCTACAACAGGCCCACCTGCCTATACTTGTGGAAATCCAGGGACTACGGTAAAGGATGTGTGGTACAGAGTCACAATACCTTCTTCTGGAAATGTAACGATAGAATCATCCCAACCCGTTGGTGGACTTTCTGATGTCATCATACAAGCCTATGCAGGTACTTGTGGAGCCCTTACAGTGGTAGCTTGTGATGATAATAATGGTACTGGCAATCATGCTCTCTTAAATATTACGGGTAGGACCTCTGGAGAAGTGATTTACATTAGACTTGTAGATACCAATAGTGACCAAGAAGGTACCTTCAATATTTGTACTTATGACTCATCTGTACCATGCCACCCAGATTTTGCAGCGATGATATCCTTCTATAATGCTACTGGTGGTCCCAACTGGACTGTCAAAACTGGATGGCAGGCAGGAGTTGCGGGAACAAATTGTGATGTATGCAATTGGTATGGTGTTGAATGTAACAATAATGGCCGAGTAAATGCTATAATTTTATCTTCCAATAACTTAAATGCAACTGCATTACCTGGTGGACTAATCAATATTCCATTTATTCAGGATTTGCGACTTTATAATAATAATATTGGGGGCAGCATTCCTTCTTTTCTGAGTTCCATGACTTACTTAAGAACCCTAGACTTAGGAAATAATAATTTATCAGGTGCTATTCCTAATACATTGGCTTCAGTAAATAATCTTAAAAACTTATATTTAGATGGAAATAATCTTACCGGAAACTTACCTGTAAACTTATCTAACTTAGACCTAAGCCTTATTTATGTAAACAATAATAATCTATCAGGTTGTTTTCCACAGTCTTACGCATCTTTTTGTAATGCTGCATATAATTTTTCTGGCAATCCGCTTTTGGCTCCTGGAGTACCCTTCGGAGATTTATGTAGTTTGGGAAATGGGATAGATGAAGATATAGACGGGTATTGTAAAGGTGGTCAGGATTGTGATGATGAAGATAATACGATCTATCCTGGAGCGCCAGAAATATGTAATTTAAAGGATGATAATTGTAATGGATTTATAGACGATGTACCTAGTCCAGTTAATAATACTTGGATAGGCGGCAGTGGCAACTGGAATACTACATCCAATTGGAGCCTAGGAGTGGTACCCACAAGATGTCAAAATGTAATATTAGCAGGTACAAATGGCATCATAATCACTATAAATCAAACCGATACAGCTCGAGTCAGATCAGTTACGGTTCAGCCTGGAATAACCTTGACAGTAAATACAACAAATGCCCTTTCTATCCTCCATGGTCTAAATATTGTAAATAATGGCACTATTATTAATAATGGGAGTATCCTGATTCAAAATATAATCAGTCCTACTCTTTATGGTATTCAAAACAATGGAACGATTAACAATCAAGCAACAGGTTACATTTTTATAGAAAGATCAGGCATAAGGTCACTGTCCAACGAGTCAGGCTCACTTATTCAGAATACTGGCAATATTGTATTGGATAGACATTATTTAGATGGGCTCTCCACAGGATTACACAACGGCGGGCTGATAAATAATCAAGGAAACTTCACCATAAGAAATATAAATGGTACAGACCTTAGAGTACTTCAAGGAAGTCAATTTACCAATGAGTTATCTAGCTCCTTGTCCATAGAATAAAGCATCAACTAAACAAAAAGTTGATGTCATCTTTACTTAAACTCTTGAAAAAGGCAGTATCTTCTTGAATGATTTCTTTTGATATGGCCAATTTTTTCTCTTGTAATACCATGATTTTTTCTTCTACAGAATCTTTACAAATCATTTTGTAAGCAAATATTTTATTTTTTTGACCGATACGGTGGGTTCTGTCTATGGCTTGCTGCTCTACAGCAGGATTCCACCAAGGATCTACTAAATATACATAGTCTGCTTCTGTCAGATTGAGCCCTACACCACCAGCCTTGAGAGAGATAAGAAATACATTAATGCTCTTATCGCTCTGGAATGTTTCTACTTGGTTTTTCCTTTCATGGGCAGGAGTACTTCCATCCAAATAGGAATACTTGATCTTTGAAGCCTCAAATTCATCTTTAATGAGCGACAACATTTCTGTAAATTGAGAAAAAACAAGCATTTTATGATTGCCCATATTTTCTTCAATTTCTCTCATGAGCTCTTTGATTTTTATCCCTTTAGCTGGTTTGATATCTGTGTCTTTGATCAGTCTTGGATCGTCACAAATCTGCCTAAGCCTAAGTAAGCCTTCCAAAATATACATGCCTGCTTTCCCCATGCCTTCTTTCTCGATCTTTTGCATTAAGGCATGCCTGTAATAATCCTTATATTCATCATACATGGTCTTTTGAGCCTTGTCCATTTGACACCAAAGTACGGACTCCGTTTTTTCAGGTAGATCTGGAGCTACTTCTGATTTTGTTCTTCGAAGGATAAAAGGAGTAATCATCTTTCTCAACATCATTCCCGCGTCTTTATCGCCATTTTTATCAATGGGATTGGCAAATTCTTGTCGGAAAAACTCTCTCGCACCTAGCATTCCCGGGTTTAAAAAGTTAAACTGAGCATATATATCATAGGTGTTATTTTGCAAAGGTGTTCCGCTTAAGATAAACTTATTTCTAGATTTTAACAATTGCACAGCCTTGGTAGATATAGCATCTGGATTTTTGATAGCTTGACTTTCGTCCAAAATTACGTATTCCCAATCAAACTTCATCAATCTTTCTATGTCGTTTCTGACGATTCCATATGAAGTGATGATGATGTCATACTCATTAAAGTGATCGTCATCAAAGGTCCTGTCCAATCCATAAAAGATATGAAAATTAAGGCTTGGGGCAAACTTTTGAATTTCACTTTCCCAGTTAAAAATAAGTGAGGTAGGGCAAATAATTAGACTCGTAACATTGCCATATTTTTGCTTTACATAAGCCAAAAACGTGATTGCCTGTAATGTTTTACCTAAACCCATATCGTCAGCTAGGCATCCTCCCCAAGATATTTCGTCAAGTACTTGCATCCACTGATACCCTGTCACTTGATATGGACGCAACGTAGCATTGATAGTAGATGGAATCTCTTCCATCTTTATTTTGTCGATGTTGAGCAACTTCTGTTTTTTCTCGTTGATCTCAGCAAGTACCTCTTCATTATCTATCTGATCAAAAAGTACTTCAATGATATTAAATTGTTTCTTATTAATTTTTAAACCTTCCTTGTCATCGACACCAAATTTGAAGAGGTTTGCATATTTTTCTAGCCATTCTTCTGGCAACATACCGAATGAACCATCACCCAATATTACAAAATTTTGTCCGCTTACTATTGCTTTCTTAATATCTCTGAAACTTATCTCCTGATCTCCCCACGAAGCTGTAATTTTCACGTCAAACCAGTCAATACCGCTACTGATGCTCATATCCCACTTGGGTGTAGTAGTATTATATTTAAATTTTTTCAGATCATTAAAGCCTACCATCTTGATACCTTTAGACATGAGGTCTCTTGAAAAATTGAGAAACCAATTGTTTTTCATCACATCATCAAAAGGTATGGTAAAATATGGCAAGTAATTTTGTGATTTAAAAAGATTGTGCATAGACTTTAAGTACTCCACAAAAATAGTTTCCTCATTCTTGTCTCTTATCAATATATACTTCTGATCATTTTCTTCTATAAAGTAATCTTCATTTTCGAGCACTCCTAATTCATAATCACCATAATGAAATTTGGGCTCAATGATCAAAAACTTCTCTTCAAATTCTCTTAAATGAACCGCAGGAGACATTTCAAATTCTTTCACTAAAACAGAAAGCGCTTCTGGCAGTGCGATCCCAAAGTGCACGGATAGTGGGTAAAGAAGTTCTTTTAGTACTTTGTTTTGATATTTTGCAGGTATCTTGAGTTCTCCATAAGGCATTGAATTTAAAAAATCAGCCAACTTATGGTTATTGTTAATATATAATTTATTTCTTGATGAAATCAATCGACCGTGAAAAATCTTTTTCTCATCTTCTGTAGTGACAACGATTTTGTTGTCTATATCTTTAAATAATGCATTTATAGTAATAAACTTTTCTGAATAATCTACTTTTAAATCAGCATACAATGGTTCTTCGGCCATTTCTATGGTTAGTAGATTAGTTTTTGAAAAATTTTCGCCTTCAGGTAATATTTTAAAATTTTCCCATTTTGAAATCGAAGACCAATGCTCTTCCAATTTATTAAAAAAGTACTGTAAATATTGCTTTCTACCAGCTTCAAAAAGTTGCGTAGTAAATGATGTATAAGATTGTGTATAAAAACCCGATGTAACAAAATCCTTATATCTGAGGTAACTAAAATCCATTAAAATATTGTATTTTTCGTCATCCAGAACTGATATAGGTCTTAAATTTTCTTCTTTTCCTATGAGTATTTTAGTATATTTATCTTCGCCTTTTTTAGATTTTTCTATTTTGAAGGCTTCGATTCTAACAGGAATATTGGTACTCTCATCATTAGATAACTGTATGTAAATGCCGATATCATGAGAAGTATCTAAATATTTATTGGGCTTAACTTCGCTGCGCCCCGAACTCACAGTATCTTTTATTTTCAGAAGTTTTTGCAAGTTGATATACTGTGGTGGTATTTTGGTCAACACTATTCTGCCAGCATAATCTGAACTAAACGTAAACTGTTGGGCTTCATGGTCGCTCACGGTAAGTCCGTAATCATCCAAAAGTCTGTTCTTTTCTTTATCTTGGTTGGTGTAAGGAATAAACTGTCCAAAACTAGCCATATCCGCTTGATAAAATATGGTGTCTATGGCATGAGTACAAGGATTGTTTTCATAACAATATCCACAATCACATCTTACCTCAAGATCATCATCCTCGTTGACCCGAAAACTAACAATATGCTTTATTTTGTTATTTTTATACTGTACATCAAAACCTTTTTTAGGTCCACTTATTTTAATAAATTCTTTACCTCTCCTGCTGACACTGCGCAAAGCCGGAATAAGAGCATTCAATCGGTAAAGGCTGAAATCTCTCGCATTTTTTATAAGATATGGAAGATTTCTATTGCCTTTTGGAGCTACTTCTAGAATATTATTCCTTAAGTATTGAATGGTATCCTTCTTTTGATTTTGATTTACAATAATTTTAGCCTTTGTTTCTTGCTCTCTTCTGTAAGCATCCACTTTTCTTTTTTCTTCTTCGAGTAACTTTTTTTCTTCTTCTTGTCTTTTAGTATCTTCTTTGGACAATAGTTCGTCTTTGATTTGCAAGTCCATCGAAACCACGACTCGAGCTACGTGAGGACATTTATGATAATTGGTAAATTCTTTACAATCACAGTGTACATTGATTTCCGTTTTGTTCTTTTTAATCATAACAGAGTGTGTATCTTGACCATCGACCACTAAATAAGTCAGATAATTACCCAAAATCCTCCTAGGGCTCACTCTTTCCTTAACCGCTTCCAAATGTCTGAAAGGTTCTACATATTCCGCAAAAAGTTTTAAAAGAGATTCTCTTTCAATATGATCTGAAACTACCACATTTTCCGTCATAAAACCTTAATTCTAAATTTCATTTAATCCAAACCGCAAAACTTGCAATTAAATCATAGAAATTATAATTTTTTGAAGTTTATTTAATTCATTTTGGTTTAGTTTATTTTGAAAGACTTTATTTCTATTGATTTCTGCAAGATACTCTTGTTCTGTTTGTCCCAGTGTAGGTATCCAAATGGTGGAAATATTGAGCTCAGAAACGTCCATGATGGTAGAATATCCGGATCTTGCGATCAAAAGCTTGGAACTGTTAAGCAATCGTTCAATCTCTTCGCCTTGGAGTACGTTTAAAATTTCAATATGTTTTTTTATATCGTCTTTCGCACCTAGTTTACTTTCAGTACCTCTAACAAAAGTGATTTTATAACTTGTCCAAATATTGAGTTCTTTTAGTAACGCAGATTCAAGCATAGTTCTTTGAGGTTCGGGTCCTGAAAGTATCACCAAGATATCTACAGTTTTATCTAAATTTAATTTTTTTATTCTGGTCAATGGTCCTATGTATATGGCTTTTTTTAAATCCGTATGAGATAATAAAGGACATAATGCCGAAGGACCATTAAAGTCAGGTATCAAGAAGTGATCAAACTTAGAGTAAAAAAAACTATGTAATCGAGTTCCTAAAAGCGATATCATTCTATATCTATGAAGAATATTGATCTGGTGCGTTACATAAATATTACTACAAATTTTATTATAAAATCCCAACCTATTATCTGAAACTATTACATTGGCGTGATACTTTTCAGTTATTTTTTTAATGATTTGATTTTCTAACCTTACAGCCTTAAGAATAGAAAATGAAGAAGTAAGTATATTGAAAATAATACTTTCATATCTATAGTGAATATTGTAAGAAGGTAGAGCTTCAAAATCAGACAAAGGAAATTTTGCCCGCAAAAAGCTCAAAGCTGCGCCATCTGAAGCTATGATTACTTTCTTGCATCTCTTTTGTAACCATTCGATCATAGGGATGCTTCGAGTGGCGTGCCCAAGTCCCCAATTCAATACACCAAAAATAACAACGTCATCTTCTTTAAATAAGGAAATGATGCTATCTATGTTATATTGCTTTAATCCCATGGTGGGAACTATTTTTTTACGTCAATCTTATTTCATCGTCCGCCTCATCATAAAACTTATACTCAAACAGATGGAAATTAGTATTCGCTGACAAGGATATCCATTTTTTATACTTACCAAACCACTTCAATTGCTGACTTGGAAATCCTGATTTAAGATAGGCATAAATAAATTGATTCGCTTCGAGCTTGATTTTGGATTTTGGCCTCGAATTAATGATGTAATCTATATCCCGTTGGATATTATCTATAATTAGGATAGACGGATTTACTTTTCCGGTACCCTGGCAAGCTGGGCATACTTCGGTGGTATCGATGGTCACTTCTGGCCTTGTTCGCTGTCTAGTGATCTGCATCAAACCAAATTTACTCAAAGGCAAGATGGTGTGTTGAGCTCTATCTTTTTCCATAAAATCCCTCATCTTGTTAAAAAGACTGGTTTTATTTTCTGGAGTGCGCATATCTATAAAATCGACAATAATGAGACCACCTATATCTCTGAGTCTCAATTGTCGCGCAATTTCCTCGGCAGCTTCTAAATTAACAGACATAGCAGCATCTTCTTGGTCTTTTTTAACCATTTTAGGCCCACTATTGACATCAACTACATGCATGGCTTCTGTGTGCTCTATGACGACGTAAGCGCCACTAGACATGGTTGCCGTTTTACCAAATGAAGCTTTGATCTGTCTATTGACGTCGTACTGATCGAAGATATGTCTGGTTCCTTTGTATAAATTTAAAATTTTGACTTTATCCGGAGCTATGTTTTGGAGATATTCTTTGATACTATTGTACAAATCTCTGTCATCAACATAAATTTTATTAAAATTATCGTTAAGAATATCCCTAAGGATACTAGATGTTTTATCTATTTCACTCAAAATTTTATTGGGAAGCTTTGTTTCTTGCAATTGATGAAACATGGTCTTCCACTTTTCTTCTAGCTCACGGATGTCATTATGAATATCAGCCACTTTTTTACCTTCAGCCGCAGTTCTGACGATAACGCCAAAGTTTTTTGGTTTTACACTTTCTACTAAAACCTTTAAACGTTTACGCTCATCATTGGATGCAATTTTTTTTGACACAGCTACTATATCTGTAAACGGTGTCAATACCACATATCTCCCTGGTAAAGTAATCTCACAACTGAGTCTAGGGCCTTTGGTAGAGATGGGCTCTTTAAGCACTTGTACCAGTACATGGTCATTTTTATCAAAAACCTGATCAATTTTACCTGTTTTTGGATTGTCAGGCTCAAGTACAAAGCTATCAAGCATTGGACTATTGAAGGAGCCTTTCATAACTCCATTGGTATATTTGATCAGAGATTTTATCTGAGGACCCAGATCTGTATAATGCAAAAAAGCATCTTTGCGATGCCCTATATCCATAAACCCAGCATTTAACCCGGGCATAAGTTTCTTTGCGCTTGCTAAGAAAATATCACCTACAATCGAACTATTATTAGTTTTTTGACTATGAATTTCTACAAGCTTATTTCCTTCCAAAAGTGCTATTTCAACTTCAGATGGAGTTGCTTTAATGACTAATTCTTTATCCACAACTAGATCATGTTGTTATATTATAAATAAACATCTGATTTTTCATACCTATATTTTAAAATAGCATGAACAAACCAATAACTTAAAGAATTTTAATGCCCAATTTTTATGAAGTATGTTTATACTGACAAAATCCAAAACTTTGAATTGCATTCAAGTAACTTTGGAGTTACTATAAAGGATTGTTATAAGTGTAAAACTACATTCTTTTTTGTAGCTACAAAATGTAAAGCTAACAAATCTGGAAGAGACAGCTGTGGATAAAGTGAAGCGAGATATTATGATTAAAAATACTAAAACTTTTTAAATTGAAATCATTGGAACCAATTACCAATCATACTTAAAGCAAATTTGATTGATTAAAACGTAAACTTTTATTCACAAATTCAATCTATGCTATTTTAATTCAATTTATTACTTCAGCTAAAGTATGCTTTCAAAAACTTATCAACTGTGAACGGAAGTGACATAAAGTTAAATCAACTTAAAAATTATATATTTATACAATTTTTTTATTTCCATCACGCTTCATATAAGCTCTGAAGTTTATTTTTTAAAGATCAAAAAGATCATTATACACGGCTACCAGAGTAATTTTACCTAATCATAAAAAGGAAAATATAAACTCTAAGTAGATTCTTGTTAAATTATTTAAATTACAAAGATTTTAAATTTTTATCTCAAGTAAAATAAAACAAGATTCATTTTTGTTAAGTGTTTCGCTTACACTATTTTTCTGCCAATACCCTTGGAGAATGTATTCCTGACTCTACATTTACATAAGTAAAGGCAGAGTCAGGATCTACTTTCAGACACTAATACTTATTTCTTTTTCTTATGTCTGTTTTTTCTTAATCTTTTCTTACGCTTATGCGTCGAGATCTTATGACGTTTTCTTTTTTTACCACACGGCATGTTCTAATATTTTTAAAGTAAATTAATTAACACATTTTTTTTGATATTCATTTGATTTAACTTGATCACCTGCGTTTTTATAAGCTGTGGCCAAAAGGCAAATGGTATTTTTGTTTTCAGGCTCTAGAGCAATAGCTGCTTCCAGTCTTTCTAGAGCCTTTTCTATCTGATTGGTTTGTAACGCTAGTTTGCCAAGCTGATTTAAAACAGGAACACTTTGCGGGTAATTTGTATTTAACTCCCTGAGCATCAATATTCCTTGCATAGGATTATCTTGGCTAGGATTGTCTACATAACAAATAGCAAGATTTATTCTTGGTTCAATTTTTTCTGGGGCTAAAGATATGGCACTTTCAAAAGCTTTAACTGCTCTTTTAGAACAAAAACTTTTTACCTTTTCATCCTGACTATTTTTTACACATATCGCATATGTAGTACCAGCCATTGACCAAGATGCTTCATCTTTGTAGATGGTAGCGATTTCTTCTGCGTAGGAGCCCGCTATAGCAGGATACCCAAAATCATACCAAGTACCAGAAAGAGATTTTAATACATTAACCCTTTTGATAGTATCTGTGGCACTTTTCTGTAAATCCAAATTTATCGCTTCAATGATCGAAGATTGACTTTTGTCTAATTTGACTGAAGCTTCCTTAATCAGATTGGTTACACTTGTCGTTTCAATATTTAGAGCTCTTGACTTTTCGAGAGACTTTTGTTTTGGCGGAATGGTATCGAATCCAAAATACAATAACAAAAATAAGACCAAAGCTGATGCTACTGCTATATATTGTTGTTTTTGCATTTTTTATTTTTATCTAATATTAATCATCATCGCCATCATCCTCAGGAAGAGAGTCTACATTGGCTTTTACTTGATCTACAAATATTTTTGCAGGTTTGAATGAAGGGATAAAATGCTCTGGAATTTCTATTGATTTATTTTTCTTGATATGTCTTCCAATTTTTTTGGCTCTTTTTTTGATCACAAAAGACCCAAATCCTCTTACGTAAACGTTTTCACCTTCTGAAAGAGAATTTTTGATTTCTTTAAAAAACATTTCTAATGTAACTAAAACATCAACTTTAGGAACTCCTGTTTTTTCTGTAATAATATTGACTAAGTCTGCTTTACGCATGTCTATTTGATTTAAATTATGAATGTAAAATGGTCCCTTTTATAAAAAGAGCCACAAATTTCGCAAAAAATTGGAATTAAGAAAATTATTTGCTAAAAAAAGATGGAATTTTGAAAAAAAAATAATTTTAAGTAATTCATTTCCAATATATTATTAGAAAATTGAAAAACTATTCGCTTTTATCATCAATTTGAACCTATATTTGCCAGCCAAAAAAATAAATAAGATGATAATATCCATGACAGGGTTTGGGCATAGCAAAACCGAGATGCAAGGCAAAATGGTAAGAGTAGAAATCAAATCACTAAATGCCAGATCTACAGAAATTCGATGCAAACTTCCTACTAGTTACCGCGATCGAGAAATGGACCTTCGAAAAAAAGTTATCGATGCGCTACAGAGAGGTAAAATGGACCTTACCATTACTGTTGATGGATTTTCAGATGAAGAAAACGCATTTATAAATGCGGATGCTTTCAGAAAATATTACAAAGAGTTGAGCGCATTAAAGCAAGAGTTGGGAATACATGACGGAGATATTCTTCAGTCCATACTTAGGATACCTAATGTTGTGGGACAAAATGAAGATCTTGCTGATGAAGAAGAATGGCAAATTGTAGAAAAAACAATTGATCAAGCAATTACCAACATAAAAAAATTTAGAGCCGACGAAGGACAAGTTCTAAAAGCAGACTTATTAGAACGAATCCAAGCAATAGAACAAAATCTAAAGTCTATTGAGCCTTTTGAAATGATAAGATTGGACAGAATCAAAGAGCGTCTGCGTAAAAATATGGAAGAATTTGCCGTCAATCAACAGGTGGACCAAAACAGATATGAGCAAGAAATCCTTTATTACATTGAAAAATTAGATATCAATGAAGAAAAAGTCAGACTGAGTCAACATTGTGCATACTTCAGAGATGAATTGGAAACCAAAGAAGAACAAAAAGGAAGAAAACTCTCCTTTATAGCTCAAGAAATAGGTAGAGAAATAAACACCATTGGAGCAAAAGCCAATGACTCTGACATACAACAATTTGTGGTAATGATGAAGGATGAACTTGAAAAACTTAAAGAACAACTAGCAAATATACTCTGATCATGTTCGAAGGTAAGATGTTTATATTTACAGCTCCCTCAGGAGCAGGAAAAACTACTGTAGTTAAGCATTTGCTTGCTAAATATGACAATCTTGGTTTTTCGGTATCTGCAACAACCCGCAGTAAAAGAGATCATGAAACTGAAGGTAAAGATTACTATTTTATTTCAGTATCAGATTTCAAATCTAAAGTCGCTAACGGGGATTTTATTGAGTGGGAAGAAGTCTATCATGACCAATATTATGGAACCCTCAAATCCGAAGTAGATAGAATTTGGGAATTAGGCAAACATTTAGTATTTGATATAGATGTGCGTGGAGCAAAAAATATTAAAAGCCTTTATCCTCAGGAATGCATGTCAGTGTTTGTGCGTCCTCCATCTATAGATACACTGATAAATCGCTTGATAAAACGTAATACTGAAACTCAAGAAAGCCTGCAAAAGCGGATATCCAAAATCAGAAAAGAAATGGAATATGAAAACAGTTTTGACATGGTACTTGTTAATGATGAGTTAGAAATCGCTCTTATTGAAGCAGAGCATATTGTAGAAACATTTATTTACGGTGTACCTACCACATGACCCAAGAATCTAAAGCATATACAGAAACCACAGAAGGCATTCGCATAAGTGTTTCGCCTTCTTATGAAGCATCTGAGTCCAATCCCGCAATCGGAAAATTTATATATTCCTATCAGGTCACAATAGAAAACCTTAGTAATGACACTGTAAAACTTCTAAGTCGTCATTGGCACATTGTGGACTCCATACAAGTACGTCGTGAAGTCAATGGGGAAGGCGTGATCGGTCAGCAACCAGAATTACAACCGGGAGATACTTTCCAGTATATGTCTTGGTGTCCACTTCACAGCCCCATAGGAAAGATGTTCGGTACTTATACTTTTATCAATTTAAATGAGAAAAAAACCTTTGAAGTGACTATCCCTGAGTTTCTTTTGGTTTCAGACTTTAAGTTGAATTAATTTATTGAAAAAATGTTTTGGCTCCAATGTTAAAACAAATTCACTTAGCTACATAATGAGACCGGAAATTTCGTGTTTTGTTACAGTTATCCGTTGTATCACAATGATTTATAATATTTCTTAAAAAATAAATTACAACACAGATAATTTTGATATTAATCGTCAATCAAAACATATATATCTAAAAATACTACTAAATTTTAAAAAAATATTTAACATATTTGGTTTAATGGTTAAAGGTTATTAATTTCGCTTAATTTTTACAATATTAATTCATTAACCAAAATTTATTTTATGCCACATTATTTAATTCAAAAGCTGAAGTCTTTCCCTATATTGTTGGGAATGATGGCTTTAAGCTTCAGCATTTCCGCTCAAGGAAAATTTAGTGCAAAGGGGACCATCACGGATGAAACAGGTAGCCCAGTCATAGGAGCAAACGTGATACTCAAAGGAACCCAATTAGGAACCATTTCTGATATTGATGGAGTATACAACCTTACTGGTAATGTAGAAGATGGGAATTATACCATCATAATCAGTTACTTGGGATACGCCAACAAGTCTGAGTCTGTAGACATTCAAGCAGGCAAATCTATGACTTTAGATTTTTCACTTTTACCTGATGCATTATTTCTGGACGAAATTGTAGTCACAGGTAATACTTCTGCTACCACCAGAAAGCAACTGGGTAATAGTATATCTGTAGTAAAAGCAGAAAATATTTCGAAAGCAGGAACTACCAATGCTCTAGGTGCGCTACAAGGCAAGGTTATGGGTGCACAAATCACTCAAAACTCTGGAGATCCGGCCGGAGGTATTAGCGTCAGATTGAGAGGTGCGTCATCTATCAATGGTTCTAGTGATCCCTTGTATGTAATAGATGGTGTGATCGTAGATAACTCATCTCAAAATGTGATCAATAGAAATGCTGATGCCATGGGTACTTCTTTTTCTGCTGGACAAAACAGATTAGTGGATATCAATCCTAATGACATAGAGAAAATAGAAGTATTATCAGGAGCATCTGCTGCTGCATTGTACGGGTCCAGGGCTGGAAATGGAGTTATTCAAATCTTCACCAAAAGAGGTAAAAATGAAAAGACCAAAATAACTTTCAATACCAACTTTATGGTCAATCAATTGCGGAAGCAAATACCCATGGCCACACATGGTAAGCGGTTTGGCACCCCAGGTAATGCAAGACTCGAGACTGCTCAAGATAGATTAACCATGCTCTTGAATGTAGGAAGAACAGATGCTCAACTTACACAACAAGGTGTCAATTTTACCAAAGCAGGTTATACACCTCGTACTTTAGTGACTGATCAATATGATGTGACTAGATACAACTATTGGGATGATATATTCCAGACAGCATTTGGAACTGAAAACAACCTTTCTTTTTCTGGCGGTACTGAAAAGACCAAGTATTTTGCATCAATGGGTTATTATAACAATGATGGTATTCTCAAAAATACAAACTTTAAAAAATATAATTTCAGGCTTAATTTAGACCAAGAGTTAGCTTCATGGGCCAAACTTTCTCTAGGTTTAAGTGGTAATCTGTCCAATTCAAGAGATATGCCCAATGGAAACAACTTCTTCAATCCTATCTCAGGCGTATTTATCATAGATAATGTTTGGAATCTCAATGATCGGGATGCCAATGGTAATTTGAGACAAGTAGAAGCAGTAAGGGTAAACCCACTTTCTATCATAGAAACCTTTGACTTAACTCAAAAAACACATAGAACGATGGGTAATATCAAACTGAGTTTATTCCCATTGGACGGATTGACAGTAGATATCATAGGTGGTGGAGATTTGTATTCTTTGGAAGGTAACGAATACCATCCCAGGTTGCCATATTCTGGTGTAAGTGCAGACTTCTACCCTGACGGTTATGTCAGTTTTGCTACAGATAATGTGATGTTACTCAACCAGGATTTGAATATCACTTACCAAAAAAATATCACTTCTGATTTGACATCTACTTCTATGGTTGGATATCAGTTGATGTATAATCGCAACCAATTTACCGCACAAGACGGTAGAGATGTCGCACCTTTTGGAACAACTATTTCTGCAGCAAATAACCTATTTAGGAGATCTGCACAAACTATTGGTGAACGATTTATATCAGGAGCTTTTGCACAACAAACATTTGGTTATAAAGAACAATTTTTCCTGACTTTAGCTGGCCGGGTAGACAAATCCTCTCTTTTTGCAGCAGAAAATCAAAATGCTTTTTACCCTAAGATTTCAGGTAGCTGGGTTCTTAGTGATTACATCAATAATAAAAACTTCTTATCTTCAGCAAAAATACGTGCAGCTTATGGGCAAGCAGGTAATTTGACAGGAATAGGAAATTATGATCGATTTGACAATTATCCTATTACTTCTAACAATGGTATTGTAAATATTATCCCATCTACTCAGTTTGCCAATCCTTCTGTTCGACCTGAAAGACTTACTGAATTAGAGTTTGGTGGAGACTTCGCGTTTTTTAACAATAAAATTGGTTTGAATGTCAATGTTTACAATCAGAAGACTACTGACTTATTATTGACAAAACCAGTGCCTTCAAGTGCTGGGGGAACTTCTATCGTAACTAATGTTTCTAGTGACTCTACTTATATGTCTAACCGAGGATTTGAAGTTCAATTGTCAGCAAATTTAATGAAAACTAAGGATTTAGAATGGAATGCTTCGATCCTATACAATAGAAATGACAATAAGGTATTTGGGATAGACGGCGGATTCTTTTATCTGAGAGGTGGAGATGGAAGACAAGCAGTAGTATCTGGGCAACCTTTTGGGGTATTTTATGGTACCTATTATGCTACAGACGCCAACGGAAATAGACTTTTGACAAATCAAGGGTTATTCCAACCAGAAAGAGGAGCACAAACCACAGTAGAACAAGGAACTCCTGAAAGAGGAGCAGATGGTCAACCGAAAACCACTGGAACAGGAAGTACAGAACTGAGAAAAATTATTGGTAGTCCTATACCCAAATGGACAGGTTCACTCGGTTCTGATTTTAGATATAAAAATTTGACTTTCAATTTATTAGTTGACGCAGTGATGGGTTTTGATGTTTATAATTGGAATAGAATCACTTCTAATAATGTAGGCTGGGGACCATTGGCCGAGCAGGAACTCAAAGGCGAAGTTCCGAGAGGTACCGTAGCTTCTGTGGCAGGAGGTATCAATGGTGGCAGGATTAATGAAGAACACGTAGAAGATGGCTCATTTGTAAGAATCAGAGAAATAGGTGTAAGTTATGACTTAGGCAAAATCAATAAATTCTGTGAGAATCTTAATTTTGGTATATCTGGAAGAAATCTATTCTCTTTCGACAATTATCAAGGATTTGATCCTGAAGCAAACTCAGCAGGCCAAAGTGATAAAGTCAGAGGAGACGACTTTGGTGCAGTACCTATTCCAAGATCTATCATCGTCAGATTAGGAGTTACCTTCTGATAATTTTTAAATAATAAATAAAATTAAAATTTATGTTGAAATATATTAAAATCTTTTTGACAATTGTAGTTGCCATAAGTTTGGTAAACTGCACAAAAGACTATCCAAATCCAAACGCAGCAACAAAGGATGAAGTATTAAAATCCTCAGATGGTCTGATTGGACTGGCGGCAGGTGTCCGGACTCAATGGTCTGTAGGCGGAGCCAGTGCATTATTTTCTCAGGTGGTTTGTAATGGCTTGACCACCGGTGAACTCACAGTTTTAAACACAGGTAATGCACCATTAGCTTCACTTGAAGGAGGAAAAGGGTCATTAAATGGCTTAAACTCTACTATGAATAACCTATGGACTGGTTCAAATTTAGCAAAGGCAAATGCACAGTTGCTCATAGACAACGCTGGTAATATTGGTGATGAAGGTCTGAAGTCAGGTGTTTTGGCTTATGGTTATATTTTTAAAGCTATGGCATTGGGCACCATGGCTCAGTTTTGGGAACAAGTAAGCGCTGAAGTCATCACCTCAGCCGAATATATCAATGGCAAAAGATCCGGATTTATTACTCGATCCAAAGCACTAGAAGAAGCATTGGTGCTTTTAAGATTGGCAGAAGCAAGAATTAAAGACAAACCAGTATCCGCCGCGTTCATAGCCAAAGCAGGACCTGATTTTGATATTACATCTAGTATTCAGGCATTGATAGCCAGATATTCATTGATGAGTGGTAAGTACTCAGATGCTCGTATTGCAGCAGGTGAAGCACTAAAGACGACGGCATTATCTAGGTTTAGATTTGATGCCGTAAACCCTAATCCTTTATTTAGATCTGGTTTTGTTAGTAATAATGTAATAGCAGGAGTGGATAATTTTGGACTTAAGGGAAGACTCGCACCTACTCAGGGTGATGCAAGGATTGCTTTCTTTTTAAGTGGGACTACGCTTAGTAAAGCGACTGGTTATTTTAAGTCTGATACTGACGCTATTCCACTTTTTACACCTGGTGAGATGGTACTCATTCAGGCCGAAGCTCTTGCAAGAGAAGACAAAATCTCAGATGCTGTCACAGAGTTGAATAAAATACTCACTAAAACAGCGGATCCATTTGGTGTCTTTGCAAATCTACCTGCTTATAGTGGCGAACAAACCAAAAACGCTGTATTAGATGAGATTTACAAACAAAGATGTATAGAGTTGTATTTATCTGGTATGAAACTAGAGGATAGCAGAAGGTTTGGAAGACCAGGTCCGCTTGACCCAGGCTCTGAACGTAACAGAAACTTCTACCCGTATCCAAACACAGAAAGAGATAACAATGCCAATACTCCTGCCGATCCAGAAGTATAGCGTCTAATAAAATTCTTTTTCATTGATTGAATTATTAAAAAGAGCAGAAGAAAAACACCTTCTGCTCTTTTTTTATATCAGGGCGAAGTAATTGCTATCTATCTCACTTCACAATAATTGCCGTAAAGATTTCGTTGATATAACAATATAAATAAATTGAAAACTATATGGATATACATATAACTTTTGACAAAATGAAAATAAAAAATATAGTTTGACATTAATATTGAATAACAGTTAATTACAGATAATAATTTGTTAACAAGTGTATTAACTTGGAAATTCTTACCTTTTAGTACTATCTTTGCAGTCCCAAAAAATATTTACCTTAAATTGTGTTAATGCAGCATAATTTCTGAAAGATTTTATTTTTAAATCCAAAAACCAGATTTAATTTTTTATCATGAACATATTCAAATTTCAAACCCAGAAAAATGTGATGGTTTGGATTTCGATTTTGCTCTTTAGTTTCAATGTTCAAGCAAATGCCCCTACAAATGCTGAGATCATAGAAAGAGTTAAAAATCTTAACACCATCATAGACCTGAAAATTACTGTTGAAGTACAAGAACAGGTCATCACACTTATCGAAAAAAGGAGAAGACATGCCCAGACTATTTTGGGACGTACATCGCTGTATTTTCCTTTGATCGAAAATGCGCTAAGAGAAAAAGGTCTTCCTGACGAATTGAAGTATATTGCAGTAGTTGAATCTAGTCTGATTCCGAACATCGAAAGTCATCAAGGAGCTTCCGGAATATGGCAATTTATGAAACCAACCGCGGAACTTTGTGGCCTCAAAGTAACTAAGCAAATAGATGAAAGAAGAGATTTGGTCAAATCTACTGACAAAGCACTTGACTATTTGAAATTGCTTTACAGTAGGTATAACGACTGGAATCTAGCATTGGCGGCATATAATTGCGGAACCGGAACCATTAATAAAGCTATCAAGAAAGCAGGTGGCGATACTAATTACTGGAAAATCAGTAAATATTTGCCTAAAGAAACCCAAAAATATATCCCTAGATATATAGCTGTAGCTTACTTAATGAATTATTATTACTTACACGATATACAGCCTATCGAGCCTTCTGAAGATTTAAAGTATATTATTACCGTAAAAATAAACAAAAAAACCTATTTCAAAGATCTTAGCAAAGAATTGGATATTGATTTAGGGTTGATAAAGTTCTTAAATCCAATGTATAAAAAGGATTTTATTCCAGAACCTGAAGACATACATTACACATTGACTTTGCCAGATATAAAAATGTGGAGTTATATAGAAAAATTTGGTAACGTCACTGATATTGTTACAAGTCCATACTCTTATGTAAGAAATGAAAATAAACCTAAAGCTGATATAGCTTTTTCATCAAATATTGATATCCTTTTTCTTTCTTCAATAAAAAATACAGTAGTAAGGGACAATTTAAAGGACAGAAACTTTTTAAACGCTTTGAATCATAGGCTTAATAACAACATTAGAAATGAAAAGCTTATTTTGTATAGGATGAGAAGAAAAGAATCGCTAGTAGATATAGCAAAAGAAAAAAATATACCTTTGGATGAGTTGATGGTTATTAATGACATAGATATCAACAAAGGATTAGCTCCTGGAAGTATTATTAAACTTTCTAGGTAATTAGTTTAGGACTATTCAATTCATATTGATAAACAAAAAAGGCAAGTGAGATTTTCTCGGTTGCCTTTTTTATTTCATAATTTCGCGATTTATAAAGATTTAAATACCGAAATCTGAGAGGTTATTCTGTCAATTTTATGGGTAAAACCTTCATGCATGTGCACATTACTGAGTCCAAAACCATATTTTGCGGAAAAATCAATACTAATATTGCTCCCCAATTTTTTGGAGTAGCCAATGCCCAAAGGTATAGCAAAATTAATTTGTTCAATTTGCTTCCTGTCAAAAGCCACTTTCATATCTCGGTCGTCAACTTGACTATGAAAACTATTAGTAGTGACTTTAGCTAGTTTTTGCTGATAAATCAATTCAGTATTGATACCCGTTTCAAAATATAGACCTTGTCCGTTATTCATAGGATAGTAGATAAATGTTATTGGCACATTGATCGCTCTGGTTTTATTGGCTAGAGAAAAATCAAGATCTACATTTTCATTATTGGTAACATTACTAGAAATGCTTCTAGCCAGAGTAAGGTTGGTATTGATATTACCTAAACTTGTGGGTAAGCTATGTTCAAAGTAATTGTGAAACTCATTACCGTGAGAAGTTTCATTAGCAATAGAATAAGGAAGTGAAAGTCGATAAGTGGAGCTTTGAGTCCTACTATATATTCCTAGGCCCAAATTTAAAGATAGCTTTGGATGCAGGACTTTCAAAAAATTCAGCTGCAAATTAAATGAAGAAGATGTGTTTTCATCTAATAAGAGCTCCGATAAAGGATTATTTAATCGGCCTTTTTTATGATCTACCCATTGAATATGTCCAGAACTCACTCCAATCATCCACGGACCGGTTGTTTTCTTGGATGAAATAATCATTGGGATATTTGTATTTGTAAAATCAATTAATAATCTATTCTTAGATGATAGCAACATCATTAATTCCATTTGATTTAAAGGTGTTACTTCTAAAATTCTACCTTTCTCAAATTTATTTGCACTATTTAATTCCCTTTCTGAACTAATACTATCTAATTTATTATTTGCACCTTTGTTTAGATTCAGATCCGAAGGACCGAAATTACTGATAATATTTCCATTTGATGATAGTACTTTGACATCATCAAAAATATTTTCATTTATGTTTAAATTTGGCGCTTGAATATTAGTTAATCCTTTAACTACTAGATAAAAAGAATTGTTTACTTGACTAGCTTCAAAAGAACTTTTAATGCTTTTATCATTTTTTACAATGCTAGTTTGTGTAATAGAATTTTGAGCGCTAAAATTATATGATGGTATTTCTTTACTTTCTGAACATTCTTTAAGCAAAATTTCTAAATCATTTACTTTCTGGGCCTTTTCAAAATACTTATATCCTAAAAACATAAAACTTAATAAAGCCAAGCTGAGTAAAAATGGTATTAGAGTGGACTTACTACTTTTATCTTCTTTTTTGGGTAAAGTCCTTTCTATATTTTCCCACACTTCATGATCAGGAGTATTCCATTCTTCTTTAGGAATATCTTCATTGTTGAATCTATCTCTAAAAATATTATTTAAATTATTTCTATCTTCCATATTATACAACTAGTTCTATTTTACCTTTCAAAAAATTTTTTGCTTTCATAAGCTGGGTCTTGGATGTACTCTCGCTGATTCCCAACATCTGTGCAATCTCTGAGTGATTGTACCCTTCAATTACGTACAAGTTAAAAACTGTTCTATAACCTGTTGGCATAGATTGTATCAATTCTGTTATCTCTTTCAATCCGAGTGTAGAAATCACATCCGGTTCATAATATGATATAATCTGAGAATCATCAACATTAACAAAATCCAATTTCTTTTTCCTTAATTTTTCGAGACATGTATTTATGAAAACTTTTTTTAACCAACTATAGATACTGCCCTTAAGAGCATCGAACTGATATAGATCTCTGTAAACCTTAATAAAACCATCCTGTAAAGCATCTTGAGCATCATCAACATCTGAAAAATATCTTTGACATAAAACAAATAATGCACGATTGTATGAATCGTACAATTCTTTTTGAGCACTTCTATTGCCATCTATACAAAGCTTTAATTTTGGTGTATCCATAAATCAGTTATTTATTAGTGTGCCACAATTGATAAAATAGTTGCCTTGGAGAACATTTATTTTCTGTTTAAGTTTTATAACTAAATAATTAAACAAAAATAATATTTCAGGCAACCTTTTTAACTTTAATATCACTAGTACTTCCAAATCATTTTTTTTAATCTTTAAATATCATTATCATGAAATTAAAATTTTTACTAATTCTTGTTTTAACCCTATGTCTGAGGATAACTCAGGCCCAAAAAGTGGTGGATATTATAGTTAATTCACCTGACCACAACACACTCGAAGCAGCATTAGGTGCAGCTGGTCTAGTCAACACTCTCAACGATGCTGGTCCGTTCACTGTATTTGCCCCAACTGATGCAGCTTTTGCAGCGCTCCCTCCCGGAACGGTACAAACCTTGTTGCAAGACCCTCAAGGTGTACTTACTAATATATTGTTAAACCATGTTAGTGGTAGCAATACAAAATCAACCGATCTATCTAATGGTCAAAATATCGTAACACTCAATAGCGGCAAAACTGTAAAAGTAATTATCAATAGTAATGGTGTATTCATCAATAATGCCAAAGTTACCGTAGCTGACATAATAGCTGATAATGGTGTGGTGCATGTAATTGATGCTGTACTATTACCACCAAATACCGTTGCAGATGTCGTTATCAATTCAGCAGATCACAATACGTTAGAAGCAGCATTAGGTGCAGCTGGTCTAGTCAACACTCTCAACGGTGCAGGACCGTTCACTGTATTCGCCCCAACTGATGCAGCTTTTGCAGCGCTTCCTGCAGGTACTGTAGAAGCTTTACTTAATGATATACCTACATTGACATCGATATTGACATACCATGTTGTTGGAGCAAAAGCATTGTCTTCTGATCTTACTAATGCTCAGAAAATCAAAACTTTAAATGGTGAAGATATATTGGTTACAATCAATGCATCCGGAGTATTTGTAAATGACGTAAAAGTAACTGTTGCTGACATAGAAACCGATAATGGAGTAGTGCATGTTGTAGATGGCGTGATCATGCCAACAGTAGAAACAACCACAGTTGTAGATGTAATAGTCAATTCTCCTAATCACAATACATTAGAAGTAGCTATACTTGCAGCAGGATTAGCAGGAACGCTTTCAGGAGATGGTCCATTTACAGTTTTTGCACCGACAGACGATGCTTTTGCGGCTCTTCCTCCTGGTACAGTAGAAGCTTTACTTGATGATATACCTGCACTTACAGATATATTAACCTATCATGTGGTTGGTGCAAAGGCGCTTTCAACTGATTTAGCTGACGATCAAAAATTAATTACATTAAATGGTGCCGAAGTCACTTTAAAAATAAGTGCCGCAGGAGTATTTATCAATGATGCTAACGTAACTGTTGCAGATATCATTACAGACAATGGAGTGGTACATGTGATTGATGCCGTATTGTTACCTCCTAGACCAAGTAAAACGGTATATGATGTTATCGTAAACTCACCTGACCACAATACTCTTGAAGCAGCTATTAATGTGGCTGGTTTAGATGTCAATTTATCAGGAGAAGGACCATTTACAGTTTTTGCACCGACGGATGCTGCATTTGCTGCATTACCAGCAGGTACAGTAGAAGCTTTATTAGCAGATCCACAAGGAGCCCTTACCCAAGTACTTTTATACCATGCTTCTTCAGAAACTATCACATCTGATGATATTGTCGATTTTAATGATGAGTTTCCATACTATTTAACGCTTAATGGCAAAACAATTACCACTAAAGTTACAAGTGAAGGCGTGTTCATTAATAATGCAAAAGTTACTGTGGCTGACATAGAAACAGATAATGGTATTGTTCATGTAATCGATGCAGTATTATTAGCTCCTGACTCTACCATTATAGATGTAGTAAGAAATTCTCCAGTTCATACGATTTTAGAAACATTATTAGATCAGATTGAATTTTCTTTACCATTACAAGGATATGGACCATTTACATTATTTGCACCTACAGATGCTGCCATCTCAGCTTTACCTGCAGAATTGATCCAACAGTTACTTGCTGACCCAGGCTTACTAGAAGATGTTCTAATTTACCACCTTGTTGGCGGACAAGCATTGTCAACAGACTTATCAGATGGCCAAATTATAAAAACATTCCTAGACAAAAACATAAAAGTTACTATAAACGCTGATGGTGTATTCATCAATAATGCTAAAGTAATCATTGCAGATATCAAAACAGAAAACGGTGTAGTACACGTCTTAGATGCAGTTCTGCTACCGAAAACAACAGTTGTTGACATCATCAACAATTCTGAGGACCATTTTATACTTTCATCAGTTTTATCTCTTACAGGTATTGATTCCGCACTAAGTGATGATGGTCCATTTACAGTATTTGCCCCAACAGACAAGGCATTCGAAGCTATACCAGAAGCAGTTTTAGCTGATATAGTTGCAGACGAAAATCTTTTAAGATCTATATTGACATACCACGCCGTTGGAGCGAAAGCGCTCTCAACAGATTTGATCAATGGTCAGGAAATTACCACCTTAAATGGCGCTAAAGTTAAAGTAACGATTAATGCGAGTGGCGTATTCATCAATGATGCTAAAGTGACAGTATCTGACATCATTGCTGACAATGGTGTAGTGCATGTTATTGATGCAATTTTATTGCCACCGCCGAGTTCTACTGCTGACTTAAATATAGAAGATGGTTATGAACTTTTTCCTAATCCAACACACACTGTTTTTAATGTAGTTTCAAAACATCCAAGCTTGAGTTCCGTAAAAATGGAGTTGTTTGATAGTACAGGAAGAAATGTAATGAATGTTACTAATACCGACAACAACATAGATGTCTCTCAATTACAACCTGGAATTTATCATGTAAATATCTTCTCGGAAAGTAAAGTAATTGTAAAAAGGTTAGTTAAAATATAATAAATAAAGTTCAGTTTTTCATTCAGCTGCAGCTAGGTACTCATTGCTTAGCTGTAGCTTTTTAAAGATCGATTGATCGAAATAAAAGTTCAGTTTTTCTGTGACCGCATCTTAGTTCTCATTACTAAGTTGCGGTTTTTTTTATTTATAAAAGGAATTCAATAGTATATTTTCAAAAATTCATTGATATCTCTTTAAAAATAGGTTTACTGTTGCATTATAGCATTTGAAAAGTTTTAGAGACATTAAAATATCTAGATTTTCATGCGCAGGTTAAACTGTTACGAACTTAGTTTAAACCCGGATTATGCGTTAGAACTTTGTAATAGCCTGTCCCGCTTTAGCGGGAAGAAGATAAAATGCAACCAGCCTGACCACTACATGGTAGGCGGGCAGGTAAATCAGCTATTTATATTCGAAAAGCGTAGCACCGCTACGGTTACAGAAGAAAAATAGTCCGCCGCGGCGGATTCTGATTTGCAGACCTTGTCGAGCCAAAGGCAC
>CAMBRK010000016.1 GCA_945870185.1 Aureispira sp. CCB-QB1
CGTTCAAAAAACAAGCGATATGAACGTAGTGAAGTGCAAAGCACCAAAGGCAAAGCCTTTGACGAAGTGAACCGTGAAACGGATGGGTGGTGTGAAGTGCAAAGCACCAAAGGCAAAGCCTTTGACGAAGTGAACCCTGCCTTGCCGGCAGGCAGGCGTGAAACGGATGGGTGGAGTGAAGTGCAAAGCACCAAAGGCAATAGCCTTTGACATAGAGAACCGTGAAACGGGTGGGTAGGTAGAGAATGTAATATAGCAATACAAATAGCTGATCTAAGTTTAGATCAGTGCCTTCATTTTTGAGTGATTACGTATCACTCGAATGCAGCAAAACGGCACCATTCAGTTACCTTTTTTTGAACTGATCTTTTTCACGCAAAGCGTGACAGGTTGTTTACTTTTTTTCTGGGCTAGCATTACGAAGGTAATAAGAGTAAGCAAAAAGGAAAAAAGTGACTGCCGCCTGCCTTGCCATCAGGCAGACAGGCCTGATGGCAAGGCAAGCCCGTATAGGGCAAAAGTTAACATGATATGCAAATGATTTAGAAGCTTTGGAGAAATCCCCATGCACCGAAACCTATAAATTTTAATACATTTATTATATAGTCAATTGTTTAGCTTCAACCAAGCAGGCCCTACTTAATCCTTTTATTGTAGAAATTTTTCAGTTTTAGATTAAAATTTTACGGTCTTCTGCTTGAGCCAGTGATCTACTAATACTAAAGCAGCCATAGCTTCTACAATAGGTACAGCTCTTGGTACCACACATGGATCATGTCTTCCTTTACCATCTGCAATGGCATGGTTACCTTCGACATCTACAGTTTCCTGACTTTGCACGATAGTGGCTACGGGCTTAAATGCCACATTGAAATAAATGGGCATACCATTGGAAATACCACCTTGTATACCCCCTGAATGATTGGTTTTGGTGATGATGGTACCGTTTTCATTGGTAAACGAATCATTATGTTCTGAACCTTTCATAGTTACACTTTCAAAACCCGAGCCGTACTCAAAACCTTTTACAGCATTAATGCTAAGCATAGCTTTTCCTAGATCAGCATGAAGTTTGTCAAAAACTGGCGCACCTAATCCCGGAGGACATCCTGTAATAATACAAGTAACCATACCTCCGACAGTATCTCCAGCTTTCTTGATTTCCATGATATAGTCAATCATTTGTTGTGCAATGACAGGATCAGGGCATCTCACTATATTATCTTCAATGGTGTCTAGATTTTGGTTGTAGTGATGTTCTAGTTTGATGTGACCTACCTGACTTACAAAAGCCGTGATTAGTACTCCTTGTTCTTTTAAAATGGTTTTGGCTATGGCACCAGCTGCTACTCTGGCAGCAGTCTCTCTGGCAGATGATCGTCCACCACCAGCATGATCTCTGATGCCATACTTGGTTTGGTAGGTATAATCTGCATGTGACGGTCTGAAAACATCTGCAATATGATTGTAATCCTTAGATCTCTGGTCTGTATTAGGTATAAAAATGCTGATAGGAGTCCCCGTAGCGAAGCCATTTATGGTACCTGATTGGATGATGAAGCTTTCGTCTTCATGGCGTTGGGTCACTATTTTGGATTGTCCAGGTTTCCGTCTATCCAACTCTTGCTGTATAAATGTCTCATCAATCAGAGTACCTGGAGGACATCCATCTATAATCAATCCGATACCTTTACCGTGCGACTCTCCAAAAGTGGTCACCCTAAAAATTTCTCCAAATGTATTTGCTGCCATGCGACAAAGATAAAAAAAAGGCTCTCCAAAAGATCAGAGAGCCTTAAATATTTATTAAAATAAAATTCGATTATTTAATAATCACAATGTTTTTACTAATGATATTTTTAGCATTGGTTAATCTCATGGTATAGTTACCAGAAATTAGGTCTGAAACATTAATTCTTGCGATTCCATTTACATTTGAACTTTGCTGACGAACTATTTGTCCCTGAGCATTAAATAAAGTAATGTCTAGCTGTCCGCTAATGGCTTCAGTATTGATCTCAATATTGATGATATCTTTTGCTGGATTAGGGAAGATTTTGATCGCATCATCGCTTAATAAATTGTAAGTGGATGTAGGATCTCCAAAAGCATACTCACCAGTATCTGATCTGAAATCAATTTTATAAGTACCTGCTTTAGGTTCGATGTTTGGACCATTTGCCACACCCACTCCAGATGGAAAATCTTTTGCACCCCAGTTTACAGCCCAAGCAGCTTCAGCTCTGAACTTAACTCCACCATCTGTAGCAGCCGCAAAATCTGTAAGAACAACACTAGCTAATGTCCAATGATTAGCATCTGCTGGATCTTTTACTAAGTAAGCATCCTTACTATCGTCACTTCCAGGCCACTCACCAAAAGGACCTGATTTTCCTACGAGTGATATTTTGTCAAATTCAACAACTGACTCAAAATTATAATCACCGGTAGTAGAATTAAAGGTAATCTTATAATCACCATCTGCAGGAATTTGGATATTTGGACCATCTTGTGTAGCTACACCAGCCGGAAAACCATCGCCACCCCAGTTTACAGCCCAATCATTGTCAGCTCTAAACTTGCATTCTCCCTGAACCAAATCTAAGCGACCTCTCCAAATAGATTTATCACTTGGGTCTTGAGTTAAATCGCTATCTTTATCCCATCCACCAGGAGTCGCATTACCTATTATTGAAACAGCTTTATAGTTACCAATTTTTAAGAAACTATAGATAAGTGTTTTGGTATTGAAGCTATATAGATAGTCACCTGCTTGATCAGCAGAGACTTTGATATTATCACCATTAACCGTTGCAGTATCTGAAGGAAATGTGCCTCCACCCCAATTTAATGCCCAAGCACTGTCAGCTCTAAACTTGAACTCACCTTCCTTTAGGTTAATAATACCTTTCCATAAATCAGCATTTCCGCCATCTTTTGTCAAGGCAGTTTCTTGATCCCATCCTTTAGGTGTGGCACTACCAATGATACCTATACTTCTGAAATCTACTAGTTCAGTAAATTTGTAAGCACCTGTGGCTTTATTAAATGTGATCTCATATTTACCAGCATTAGGTATCGGAATATCAGCACCACCTTGGGTACCAATACCAGATGGAAAATCAGCAGCACCCCAGTTTATTGTCCAAGCATCATCTTGTCTGAATTTAGCTTTACCTTGAACTAAAGGCAATGTAATGAAATAAGCATTAGTGTCGGTAGCACTTGGGAAAAGGTTGATATCTTCATCCCATCCCGTGGGTGTTGCATCGCCCAGTATTCCTATCGGTGACTCATAAACGAAATAATAAACACCGGTAAGGGCGGAAAATAATACGTTGTATTCTCCTGCAACAGCTATTGGGATGTTAGGACCACCCTGAACTCCAGTGCCAATAGGAAAACCAGTATCTCCCCAATTAATGTCCCAGCTGCCATTAGCTCTGAATTTTACTTCATTGGCTGTTAAATTAATAGTAACCCCATAGAGTTGAAGAGAATCATCAACTAAAACCATTGGAGTCTCTGTATCCCAGCCTCCAGGCGTACCAGAACCAATGATTGCAACGGAATTGACTTGCGCTTGGGTGATGAAAGTCATCACCAGAAATGATAAAATTGTTAGTAAACGTAACTTCATAACTTATAAATTTGTGATTTTAAAAAAAAAGTTAATGTAAATGTGACACAAAGTAAAAACAATTTATAATTTTACCATCATTTTTAGTCAAAAAAAATTAGCCACATGAAAACATTTTTATCAAAACATTTAAAATCAATTATTATATATATTTTGATTTTATTTAATGTAACATCAGGCTTCGCCCAAAGTGTCATCAAAGGAGTTGTGAAAGACATAGAAACTGGCGAACCATTGATAGGCGCCAATATTTTCAGCAAAGAAGATCCCTCCTCCGGTACCATTACTGATTTCGAAGGTAACTATACCTTTGAGTTGGAAGCCAACACAACAATTCTAGTTTTCTCCTATGCTGGGTACGGATCCAAAGAAGAAGTCATTAATGGCCGCACCCAAATAGATGTCAATCTAAGTGCTGGGCAATTACTAGAAGATGTGGTTATCATTGGCTATGGAACCGTAAAGCGAGAGGATGCTACGGGTTCGGTGCAAAGTGTTAGTTCGGCAAGCTTTAATAGAGGTGCGATCACAAGCCCTCAAGAACTTCTAGCAGGAAAAGTAGCAGGTGTAGCTATAACTACAGGAGGAGGACCCGATGAAGGTGCTCAAATCAGGGTAAGAGGGCAGTCATCCTTGAATGCTTCCAATGATCCATTAATAGTTATAGACGGTATTCCTGTTGAGAACGGTAGTGTTTCAGGAAATAGAAATCCTTTAAATGTTATCAATCCAAATGACATTGAATCTATGACGGTATTAAAAGATGCATCTGCTACAGCAATTTATGGTAGCAGAGCTTCAGCTGGCGTTATTTTGATTACTACTAAAAGGGGTACTTTAGGGTCAAAACTAAAAATAGGTTATAATGGTAATTATTCATTAGGAAATACATTCAATAGAGTAGATGTATTGAAAGCTGATGAATACCGTACTTTGATAGAACAGACTTACCCGGAAGGCAGTCCTGCTCGAGCACTTTTAGGCGAATCATCTACAGACTGGCAGGATGAAATTTACAGAACTGCACATGCCCAGGACCATAATGTTAATATTTCAGGAAGTGCAGGTAGTTTTCCTTACAGAGCTTCCTTAGGCTTTACTTCCAAAGAAGGTTTGTTAAAAACAGATAAATTTGAAAGATATTCTTTAGGCCTGAATATCAGTCCTAAGTTGTTGGATAATACGCTGCAACTTAATATGGGCTTGAAGGCCATGGTCAATAATAATCAATTTGCTGAGCGAGGTGCAATAGGAGCTGCATTAAGCTGGGATCCTACTCAGACACCGCTCAATACTTCAAGTGTTTACTCAGGGTATACTACTTGGCTTGACGCAAATACTGGATTTCCTAATGGCTTAGCGCCTGCAAATCCTGTTGCGCTCCTCAATTTAAGAAATGATCAATCAGACGTGGTAAGGTACATAGGTAATTTTTCAGCAGACTACAGGTTCAAATTTTTACCAAGCTTGAGGGCTAACTTAAATGTAGGTTATGATTATTCCAATGGTGAAGGTTCTTTATTTATTCCAGGAAGTAATAAAGTAGCATTTTCATTTCAAAAGGATTTTGGAGGTGGTGTCAACAATACATATGGACAAGAACGAACCAATTCAGTTCTTGAATTTTATTTAAATTATAAAAAGGAGATGAAAGACCATGATATCGACTTGATGGGTGGATATTCGTGGCAGAAGTTTTACAGAGAAAATTCATTCCGTAATTCTGATATTGCAGGTACTCCTGCATTCATTCTTGAAAGGAACAATATTGGGGAAGAATTATTTTTATTGTCGTTTTTTACGAGAATGAATTACAATTTTAAAAGTAAATATCTTTTGACTCTATCTTTGAGAAGTGATGGTACTTCAAGATTTTCACCAGAAACAAGATGGGGTCTATTCCCTGCTGCTGCATTGGCTGTAAAATTGATAGAAAATGATAAAACGTATTTGAATAACGTAAAACTTCGTTTAGGTTGGGGGGTTACAGGTCAACAAGATATAGGAAGTCCATATGTTTATCAGCCCATTTATCAGCAAAGCTTATTTAATGCGGCATATCAGTTTGGAGATACCTTTATCAATACTTTTCGCCCAAACGGTTATGATAGTAATATTAAATGGGAGGAAACTACCACTTACAATATTGGATTAGACTATTCTCTAATAAAAAATAAGTTAAGTGGAACACTGGATATATATCAAAGGAATACCAAAGATTTATTAAGTTTTATACAAGTACCTGCAGGAACAAACCTGACTAATTTTATCAATACTAATATTGGAAATATGGTCAATAAAGGTATAGAATTAGGTCTAAATTATACGGCTATCAGCAACAGTACAATAACCTGGGATGTCAGCTTTAATACTGCTTATAACACTAATGAAGTAACCAAACTGACTGCTACAGAAGACCCTAATTTTGAAGGATTACCTACTGGTGGCATAGCAGGCGGAGTAGGTAGTAACATTCAGCGACACCGAGTAGGGTTTGCCCCTGCTTCATTTTTTGTTTTTGAACAATTATATGATGAAAATGGTAAAGTTTTAGAAGGACAGTTTAAAGATAGGAATGGTGATGGTGTGGTAGATGATCTAGATAAATATCTGTTTGAGAAACCTGCCGCAGATGTGATTTTAGGTATAACCAGTAATTTTAAATATAAAAACCTAGATTTCTCTTTTGCTGGAAGAGCTAATATAGGCAATTACGTGTATAACAATGTTGAAACCGATATGGGATACTTACAAAGATTGTATCATCCTACCAACTATTTGCAAAACATTCATAGATCCGGTTTGGAAAATAATTTTCTTCAGCAAAGAAGTTTGACTTTTAGTGATCATTTTGTAAGTGAAGCATCATTTTTTAGAATGGATCATATCACACTTGGATACAGTTTTGAAAAGTTGCTTGGCAATTATCTTAGGGTTTATACAACAGTACAAAATCCGTTTATAATTACTAAATACAAAGGTTTAGACCCAGAATTAGGAAATGGAATTGATAATAATGTTTACCCAAGAACCAGAACATTTCTTTTTGGAGTGAGCGTTGATTTTTAAATTAAAAATAAAATAATAAAACAATGAAAAAGTGGATCGCTTTTATAGTAATAATAACGTCGTTTACTATTAGTTCATGCTTCAAGGATTTGGATACAATTCCTTTAGACCCCAATTTAATTACTTCAGGAACAGTTTTTAACAATCCGGAAGCATATAAGCAGTTTTTGGCAAAATTGTATGCTGGTTTTGCAGTCTCTGGGCAGGAAGGTCCTTCTGGGCAAGCAGATATATCTGGTATTGACGAAGGTTTTGGCCAGTATTTAAGAGGATTTTGGTATCACCAAGAGTTAACTACGGATGAAGCTTTGATTGGTTGGAATGACCAAACGATATATGATTTTCATGATCTTGACTGGACATCTTCAGATGGCTTTATTTTTGCTTTTTATAGCCGTATTTTTTATCAAATACCATTGGTTAATGAATTCTTAAGAGAGACTACAGATGAAAAATTGGATAGCAGGGGAGTAAGCGGTCAGTTAAGAAGTGATATTGCCGACTTCAGAGCAGAAGCTCGTTTTATTAGGGCTTTGAGCTACTGGCACGCATTAGATATTTTCAGAAATGTTCCTTTTGTGACAGAAGCTGATAGAGTTGGGGCATTCTTTCCGAAGCAAACCAATCCTACTGATTTGTTTAAGTATATCGAATCTGAATTATTAGATATAGAAAACAAAATCAAGGCTCCACGAACAAATGAATACGGTAGAGCAGATAGGGCTGCAGTTTGGACATTATTGGCTAAGCTTTACCTCAATGCAGAAATTTATACAGGACAAAAAAAATATACTGAGTGTCTTGCCGTGTGTGAAAAAATTATCTCTTCCGGTTATAGTCTGGAACCCCAATATCAGCATTTGTTTTTAGCGGATAATCATAAGTCAAATGAAATCATATTTCCCATAGCATTTGACGGACTGAATACAAGGACCTGGGGAGGAATGACATTTATCATCAGGGCCGGGATAGGAGGATCGATCAATGCTTTGGAATCAGGTGTTTCTGGCGGTTGGGGAGGAACCAGAACTACAAGACAATTTGTTGAGAAATTTCCAGCAGACCTTACGGGTATTGTTACTGCATTTAATCCAGGTAAAAATTATCCAAAAGTATATATACCCGGGTCATTTCAAAGTGTACCATTTAATGGATCAGATTCAAAAAATTCTCTTGCTTCTTCCAAAAGCAATCGTATCTACGAAGGCTACAGATATTTTGCCAATGATAATGAAGAGTTTGTTGTATTAAGAAACCCTTCCAGTACTTTGAGTGGTAAATTAGGAGATAATGACGGCAGCGGTAAGCTCGTGAGTAATGGAGCAAATATCAAAGCTGGGCCTAAGGGTTTATATTACATTAAAGTGGACTTGAACAATAATACCTATGTTTTGGAAAGACAAACTTGGGGAATTATAGGAAGTGCAACCCCAGGTGGATTATCTACTGATACGGAACTCAAATGGAATCCAGAATTGGGATATTTGACATTAAAAGTAGAATTAAAAGATGGTGAATTCAATTTTAGAGCAAATGGAAATGCAAGTATCAATCTTGGAGATAATATAGGAAACGGTTTACTGGAGTCAGGAGGCAAAAATATAAAAATTACTAAATCTGGTGGTTATGAGATAAGATTGGATCTGGATAGCCCTGATTATACCTATGAATTAAGGTTGACCAGTTTCGATCGAAGAGGTATTTTGGGCACAAAAGGCCAAAATATTGACATTAATACCAGAGAAGACATCGCTGTCTTTAATAATGGATATGCAGTCCTTAAGTTTAAAAATGTCACATCAAATGGTAAAACGGGTTCTAATGTGGATTTTCCTGATACCGATTTTCCAATGTTCAGATTAGCCGATGTATATTTAATGGCAGCTGAAGCCATTCTTAGAGGCGCTTCTGGCGGATCAAAAGCGAAGGCTACAGAATACTTTAATATTGTTCGCGAGAGAGCTTATACAGGTTCTGCCGGCAATGTTAAGGAAAGTGATTTGAATTTAGATTTGATATTAGACGAAAGAGGAAGGGAGTTGTATTGGGAATGTCACAGACGCACAGATTTGGTCCGATTTAATAAGTTTACCACACAAGATTATCTGTGGGCTTGGAAAGGAGGTGTAAGTCAAGGACAAGCTGTAGATCCAAAATATAATATTTTTCCAATTCCCTCAGCTGACATTGCGGCAAACCCAAATCTTAAACAAAATTCTGGCTACTAAGCCGATTCAAATTAAAATAATAATAGCGATACAACCTTTTTTGAAAGTGTTGGATCGCTTTTTTTATTTTTAATAATATAGGTCTTTATTTACCTAAGCTCGCAACTGGTTTCTATAGTAATACCAAAGATTTACGATAGCATGTTATTTGACTTTTAGGAATATAGTGCATAGACTTGTAAAATTTTACAGCTTTCCTTAAAAATAAAAAAGTGGGACATCTCCTAAAAGTTGTTCCACTTATCATTTTAACATAGCTCAGCACAAATTATGCGTATACTGACTCTTTTTTAAACTTCATCACTAACAATGCATAAACGATTGCTCTATGTTTGTTTCTGTTGGACGAACCCATAGCAGTTACGGCTTCTTTTACTGCTGCATCTAATTCAGGACTATCTGCAAGACCTAATTTTTTAACTAAAAAGTTAGCTTTTACTCTTCCAAGTTCTTCAGCATCAGATCCTGATACCAAAGATGCATCACCTAAATAGATAGATGGTCCTAAACCTTTAGCTACTTTAGTTAATAACTCAGTAGGGATATTTAATCCTAACTCTTTTGCATTGTCAACATACATTGCTACTTTTTCATCAAATTTGCTCATTGATTTTTTGATTTAATAAATTAATAAATATTGAAAATTAGTTTGTTTTTAATTCTGAAGGAACATTGGGTGGAATTGATTTACATATTTCTTTACCTTCGTTATCCACTACCAATAACTCTACTCTTAATGGCTTGATAATGATTACAATGGAGATAATCGACATTAATGTGTTGGATTTCGTTGGACATTTTGTTTTGTTCTGTAAAAATATGAAATAATAAAATAATGTTGATTTTAATTCCTTGAATTCTTAATCTTTGCAAATTTAATATAATTTATTAAATATATAATATTTATTTTAGAAATTTAAAATTTTTAAGCCGTGCAGGGTATACGGATGTCACATTTTATTTATATAAATTTGTTTATGTTTTATTGAACTTAAATCAATAAATAATAAAAATTTAATAATAATTTGATATTCAAGCTGGTAGTTTGTCTTCATTTAACAAAATAACTTTCTGAAATTTTCTTCATCGTATTTGTAAAATCCCAACTATACAACTTTTAGTTTGCTTATATATTTATGCCTTTTTAATCCCAATACAACAAGTTCGTCTAGTAAGTCTGAATAGGGTAGACCACTAGCTTCCCACAATTTGGGATACATAGAAATACTGGTAAAACCTGGTAGTGTGTTGATTTCATTTAAAACTATAGAATGATCTTCCCGTAAAAAGAAATCTACTCTGGAAAGTCCCTCAGCACCTATACATTGGAAAGCTTTGATAGCAGTGTCCTGAATATATTGGCTAACTTTTTCGGGAATATCTACAGGTATCATTAATTTGGCTCCTGTGGTAGATATATATTTAGCATCATAAGAATAAAACTGATCTGTAGGTACAATGCCGCCTATTACAGATGCTTTTGGATTTTCATTCCCTAAAATGGCACATTCTACTTCGATACCAACCACGGCTTCTTCGACCAAAAGCTTACGGTCAAATTGTAATGCATCTTTGACTGCTGCGGCAAACTCATCTTTGTTGGTGACCTTGTGTACGCCTACGGAAGAACCGGCATTTGCAGGTTTAACAAACATAGGTAAACCAAGATTTTTCACCAAGCGTTCGTACTTAATTTTAGATTTGTTGTTATGATTGATGATCTCAAAGTTTGCAATCGGAATACCTGCGTCTCTCCAGAGTCTTTTCGCTATATCTTTGTCCATGCCTACGGCTGATGCCAAAACATCTACGCCTACAAACGCAACATTTACTGATCTAAATAAGCCTTGCACTACACCATCTTCACCATAAGCTCCATGCAAAACTGGAAAAGCCACATCTATTTTACAGATTCTCTTATTGCCTTTTTTCCGGTAAAGCCAACACTTTTTACCATCGGTATCCAAATAAACTTTAGTATCTGAGGGTGCTAAGCTTATTTCCTTAGCATCCGTTGGATTTAAGATAAAGTTTTCCTTATCTTGTAACCACCAAAATCCACTTTTGTCTATACCAATGATGGTAATGTCATATTTGTCTTTATTTAGTGCATTAATAACGCTAAATCCTGATCTGAGAGAGATGGCATGTTCAGGTGACTTACCCCCAATGATGACTGCAAGGCTTATTTTTGACATAAATCTATATTATGGCTTGTCTGATGTTAACTAATTTGGTGAGCAATGCTTCTAGCTGGTCTAACGGCAGCATATTGGCCCCGTCAGATTTGGCTTCAGCTGGATTGGGGTGTGTTTCTATAAATAAGCCATCAGCGCCTACAGCTACTGCTGCTTTAGCAATAGTGGCTATCAATCCTGGCTTTCCTCCGGTGACTCCTGAAGGTTGATTGGGTTGTTGTAATGAATGTGTACAATCCATTACCACAGGTACGCCCATAGATTTCATCACCGGGATACCGCGATAGTCTACCACTAAATCCTGATAACCAAAGGTAGTTCCTCTTTCAGTAAGTAATATCTTATGGTTATCGCACTCTCTTACTTTTAGGACAGCGTGCGACATAGATTCCGGGCTCATAAATTGTCCTTTTTTGATATTTACAATTTTACCCGTGCGAGCAGCAGCAGCGATCAATGAAGTTTGACGGCAGAGAAAGGCTGGAATTTGTAGTATATCTACATATTCTGCTGCTATGGCGGCTTCTTCGTCAGTATGGATGTCTGTTGTTACGGGCATATCAAATGTCTCCGCTACTTTTCGCAATATTTTCAATGCTTTTTCGTCTCCAATGCCAGTAAAGGAATGAATAGAAGATCTATTTGCTTTTCTGTATGAGCCTTTAAAAACATAAGGAATCAGAAGGTCATAAGTTATTTTGCGGACTTTCTCTGCGATAAACATGGCCATATCTTCTGATTCGATGGCACAAGGGCCTGAGATAAGAAAAAAATTGTTAGAAGTTTTATGGCTTATATTTTTGATGGATGGTACTAAAGCGTATTCCTGCATGGCTATTAAATTGAGTTAGTTTATTGTATTAAATGCTTAATTTCCAAAAACATATTGAACGATATTAGCACCCATTTTCAGGGCTTTCATTCTAACTTCTTCCGGGTTATTGTGCACTTCTGCATCTTCCCAACCGTCACCAAGATCTGTTTCGTAAGAATAATAACAAACCAATTTGCCTTCCCAAATCAATCCAAATCCTCTTGCTGCTTTTTCATCATGTTTATGTATTTTAGGTACTCCATTATCAAATCTGTATTTTTGAGAATATATAGGATGATTGAAAGGTAACTCTACAAAGTTAAGTTCTGGAAAAACCTTTTTCATGGCTACTCTTACATAAGGATCCATACCATAGTTATCGTCTATGTGCAAAAAACCGCCAGCAATTAAGTAATTTCTCAAGTTTTCTGCTTCTGATGAGTTAAAAACAACATTCCCGTGGCCCGTCATGTGTATCAGTGGATAATTAAATAATTCTACACTTCCCACATCAACAACAGCGTACTCAGGATCTATATTGGTGTTCAAAAATTTATTGCAAAAAGCAGATAGATTTACCAATGATGTAGGATTGGCATACCAATCACCGCCTCCTCCGTACTTCAACAAGCCTATCTTCAATGAAGGCGCATCAAAAGCCATCATGAACGGCATAATCAAAATTAAAAAATACTTCATATCAAATATTGATTTATTAACAACCATTAGTCAACAGTTATTAAGGTGATTTCGTTGAAAAAGATTGCAAAATTAACGAACTTTAATAAATCTATCTTACCTTTATCGAAGTTTTAATTTTTAGTTGAGTTCTATTTTGATAATATTTAGATACATAGGATTTTTGCTTTTGTGTTTTAATTACCTAAACGCTCAGGTACCTTTTGAATGTAAGGGCCAATATTATATAAGTTTGACAAGAAGTGGAGCTCAAAGTTCAGGATTATACGAAGTCAAAATCAATCCTGATGGAACAAAAATCTTTTTGGATACCATCTCTCCATCCATTGGTTTGGTGCTGAATGGTATGGGTTACAGAATCACAGACAATTTTATTTATGGTATGGACCCCAATACCGCCCGATTAAGGAAAATAGGAAGAGATGGTGTTGCCTTAGATTTAGGCCTTCCTGCCGGCATACCTACAGATCGTGTATATTTTGCTGGTGACGTGACACCTGATGGCAGATATCTGATATTGATAGGCTTAGGAGGATCACCTGCACAAATTGTAAAAGTTGATTTGGAAAGCCCGGTATTTCAATGCACTTTTGTTCCCTTAAAGACGAGCGTGAGTATCGTGGATGTAGCCTTTGATCCCTTCAGTGGTAAAATGTACGGTCATGATCTTGCCAATAAGAGATTAGTCATCATTAACCCTGACGATGGCACCGTCGATATCAACTTCATAAGACAACCACAAGTAGATCAGTTGGGAGCCTTATTCTTTGATTCTTTTGGAAATCTTTTTGGATATGGCGCTTTTGGTACCACCATACAAGATAAGTTCGTTTCCGTGAATAAAACTACAGGTGAAATCAAACTACTAGCTTCAGGGCCATTATCTTCAGGTCAGGATGGTTGTGCGTGTCCTTACACCTTGGAATTGCAAAAGACGGTATTTCCAGATACCACTTATCCATGTACAGAAGTGCTTTATTCATTTATTATCAGTAATGGCTCAGGTGAAAGACGTTCAGGTATCGTTTTAGAAGACATCATGCCGCAACCATTTAAAATAAAATCTATTGCCAAAAACCCATATGGTGGAGACATCAAAATAAATAACCATACGATAGAAATTACCAATATGAGCGTACCCGCAGGTATTGATACCATAAAAGTATGGGTAGAAATCGGTGAAAATGCCTTAGGTAAATACAATAATCAGGCTACATTATCTGGGCTACCACCTGCTTTAGGAAGTTTTACTTTGTCTGATAACCCGTTTACGTTTATTGAACGAGATAGTACACCTATTTTCATCCGGCCATTGGACATATCCTATATTGATGAATCATATCAAACTTGTGAAAATGATTCTGTATTTATTGATGCGGACCTTTATGGTGTGCAAATACTTTGGTCAGATGGTCAAACATTGTCCAAAAGGTGGCTGCCGAGCCCAGGAAACTATACTTTGACGGCAAAAACAGGTTGTGATCAAAAAGTTTTGAATATTGAAATTTCAACAGATTTGCTGAGCATAGATATCAAAGAAGATACAGTATATTTAAATCTGGGTGAAACAGCATTCTTTAACGGTCAGATCTCAAATATTGATGACGACTATACGATATCATGGGAGCAGGACAACATTAATCCCAATGTCAGTTGTGGTGAGTGTCTGAATAACAGCGTAGTACCTTTGTTTGATGGTTATTATTTCATAAACGCGATCAATGCAGATGGGTGTCAAGTAAAAGATAGCGTGTTCGTAAGAATAAAAAAGAATAGAAACCTATTTTATCCCAATATTATTTCAGCAAATAATGATAATGTCAATGACCGTTTTTACCTTACCGGTGATCCTAAAGTAAGTACAGGAATATTTTTGAAAATATATGATCGATGGGGAAACAAAGTGTATGACAGCGAAAACTTCCAATTAAGCGCTCCGGAGTACGGTTGGGATGGCACATTCAAAGGACAACCTGTAGTGCAAGGTGTCTTTACTTGGATAGCTAAAGTCAAGTTTATCGATGGCTTCGAATTATTGCAAACAGGTGATCTTACGGTTATGAAATAGTTATTCGATTATATAGTTTAAAATATTGAATTTCAAATAATTGCTTAGATTTATTTAAACTAAGTTATCATTTATCCAAGAACAAAAAACAAACATTGCTTTATGGTTAGAATCTTATTTTTTGTGGCAGTATTTTCATTGTTACAATGTCAGCCTAAGGATGGTGTTTTGAAGAAAAGCATTCCAGGCATTACCTTAAATAAAGAAATAGCTGAAAACCTGGCCCGCTTGCCATTAAAATGTATTCAAACAGAATATCCCAATAAACTCAATCAGGTTTTGGGAGATTCCACAGAATACGGGACGCCTAAAGAGCTTCATCCTGCGTTTTATGGTTGTTTTGATTGGCATTCGTCTGTTCATGGGCATTGGATGTTGGTACATATTATTTCTCAATTTCCTGATTTAAAATACCAAAATGAGATAAAATTGCTACTCAAAGCTCAAATATCTAAAGAGAACATACAGAAGGAAGTTGCTTATTTGATGCGCAAAAGCGAAAAATCTTTTGAAAGAACCTATGGATGGGCTTGGTTACTTAAGTTGGATGAAGCGCTTTTACTTTGGAATGATCCGTTGGCAAGTGAACTCAGACTAAACTTAAAACCATTGACGGATCTCATTGTACAAAGATATTTGGAGTTTTTACCTAAATTAAACTATCCAATCCGATCTGGAGAACATCCAAATACTGCTTTTGGATTATCATTAGCTTATGATTATGCTTTATCAGCCAAACAGGATTCTCTTAAAGTCAATATAGAGAAAAGAGCAAATTACTTTTTCTCAGCGGATAAAAACTGTCCGTTATCTTGGGAACCTGGTGGGTTTGACTTTCTATCGCCATGCTTACAAGAAGTGGACTTGATGGCCAAAATGTTGCCTAAAGATGATTTCAAAAATTGGCTTGATACTTTCTTACCGGAACTTAAAAACAAATCTTTCAAAATGAACGTAGCTACCGTTTCAGATAGAACTGATGGTAAATTGGTACACTTAGATGGTGTAAATTTCTGTAGAGCCTGGTCGTTATACTCTGTAGTTAACAAAATACCTGAATACAATCATTTAATCCAAGCTGCCAATGAGCATGTGAATGCATCTTTAAATAGTATTGCAGACGGAAGTTATGAAGGAGAACATTGGTTGGCCACGTTTGCAGTTTATGCTTTATCACAAAATAAAGCTCCAAAATGAATTTAGGTTTTTTAAAGAATATAGGTCCCGGAGTATTAATTACTGCTGCTTTTATTGGGCCTGGCACGGTTACGGTTTGTTTGACTGCAGGTGCCAATTACAGTCATGCATTACTTTGGGTACTACTTTTTGCCACAGGTTCTACCGTAATGCTCCAATGGATGTCTGCAAAATTAGGGTTGATTAGCAAACAAGGGCTTTGTCACGCTATCAAAACCCAAATTACAGGGCGTTTTTCTGGTTTCTTCGCATTAAGTTTAGTCGTTTTAGGTATATTGTTAGGAAATATGGCTTATGAAGCAGGAAACATATCAGGTACTTTGGTAGGATGCAAAATGGTTTTTGGAGAGACAGTGCCTGATTGGATATTTACCACTGGCGTTTTTATTGCTGCATTTTTATTATTGTACTTTAGTACCTTCAAACAAATTGAGCGATTTTTCTTTGTTATTGTTATATTGATGAGTTTATCTTTTTTGATTGCAGCCATTTATGTAAAACCTGATATCTTTAGTTTGGCAAAGGGAAGTATCATACCTAGCTTTCCTGAAGGGGCCATGATGACTATACTTGGTCTAATAGGTACTACCGTAGTTCCGTATAATCTATTTCTACATGCATCCATGATCAGTCAAAAATGGAATAACCCCAATGATTTACCCTTGGTCAAACGCGATACTGTGCTAGCTATTGCATTGGGTGGATTGATTTCAGCGGCTATCTTGATCACTGGAGCAGGAAATTTAGGCCTAAAAATGACTCAAGTATCTGACTTCACCACAGTATTTGCCGAACTATATGGAAAATCTGGGCAAATTATTTTTGGATTGGGTATTTTTGCTGCTGGCTTTACATCCACCATAACGGCGCCATTAGCCGCTGGATTGATCGTGAAGGAGATTTATTCCATTGAAGATAAGAATCAAAACACCTACTACCGATATATGTGGATATTGGTATTGACATCAGGATATATTTTTGCAACCATAGGTCATAAACCACTAGAAATCATCAAATTGGCACAATTTGCCAATGGATTACTTTTACCTTTGATAGCAGGCTTTTTGCTTTATGTGGTCAACAAAAGATCATTAATGGGAAATCATGTGAATACACTTACTGAAAATATTTTGGGAGGAATCGTTTGGCTGGTTGCCTTAGGATTGGGTTTAAAATCACTTTGGACCTTATTTCTATATTAAACCTAAAATTTAAAATGAATTTCCTATTACAGCCCAAAATCACTTCAAAATCAGGACTTTTTGCTTCGCACCATAGTGATGACTATGATTTGTCGCAAAAAGTACTGATTTTATTGTGCTTTTGACCTTCATAACGGAACTCATTCTAGATATTTAGGTTAAAACTTCAGCCAAGAAGCCACAGTTTCTCTGATATTTTCATCTGGATCCAATTCAGGAGCATGATGCGGTTTTTTGCGGGCATCTATGATCAAACTTCCGTTGCATCCCCAATGTTTGTGCACCACAAAGCTATCTATTCCATAAATATCATGTGATGGATTGGATCGGGTAAAGGTGACCCAAACAAAATTGTTCATATTCTCTGCACAAAACTGACTATCATCTGATACTACAATCAATGGAAATCCACTTAAGTCATATGTTTTTAGTATCTGAATCAAGTCTTTCATCTCTGTTTCTGCACCGCTGTATGATTCAAAAGGTTTAATGGAAAGTCCTAAAATACCAGGTAGGATAACTTTACTATCAAGGATGCTTTGATGTAAAATATTTGGATTTTCAGTTTTTAGCTTACGAATGGCTTCACCACGACAGGCAATCACCACTTTGGAACCACCATTCCAATCATCGCCAGAATAATCCAAGGTGTCAATGGTGGTTTTGGTCTGAAAATGCAAGTCTCGAGTCCAATCTACGCGCTCTAAAAAGTGCCTGAAATAAAAACCTAAATCTTTAGTGGTTAATTTAGGATCATCGCCATATGCTGCTATAAAAAGATATTTGGCCAAAGAAGTCTGTCCTGAACCAATGATTCTATTAGCAATAGTGAGAATCTCCTCTGGTTTTGGATCTCTGAAAGGCATGTATCTTTCCTGACCTATGGCAATCAAGAGTGGATGAACACCTGCAGCATCAACCGCATGTATCTCCTTCACACCTGGAAATTCGCCTTCTGTAAGGTCCTCTACTAATTTATGGATTAAATATCCAAAACTACTATCTTCTTGGGGCGGTCTGCCCACCACCGTAAAATGCCAAATAGGATTCTTTCTGTGATAAACCCGATCCACTTTCATCACCGGAAAATCATGAGTCAAACTATAGTATCCCAAATGATCACCAAAAGGTCCTTCGGGCTTCTTAAAATTTTTGACTATAGTACCTGTGATGACAAAATCAGCATCAGAAGAAATGAAATGTCCTAAATCGTCAAACTGATATCTAAACCTTTTGCCTGCCAACATACCTGCAAAAGTCAATTCGCTAAGCCCTTCAGGCATGGGCATAATAGCCGAAAACGCATGGGAAGGTAATCCGCCCACAAATACAGAACATCTGAATGGTTCGTCACTCTTATTATATTCTGTATGATGTATGCCAATTCCTCGATGTAATTGGTAGTGCAAACCTATTTCTTCATTAAGTTCATAATCATTACCAGAAAGTTGAATCCGGTACATTCCGATATTGGTTTTCATGGGATCCTTCACACCTGGCGGAAGGGTCAATACCTGTGGTAAGGTCACAAAAGCGCCACCATCCATGGGCCAGGACTTGATCAAAGGCAACTTATCAATAGTAGTCTGACTGTACATGGATTTACTCCCAAAATAAGATTTCATAGGCAGCGCAGTCAGAGCAGTAAGCGGAGCAGTCAGATATTTAAATGGATTTTTGAGTAATTTCGTAGGATCCGCTTTGAGTTCGATGACCTTCTTAATCTTTGGTAAAGTCTTTCTAAATAAAAAGTCTGTGCGTTCATATGTTCCGTAAATATTGGATAGGGCAGGGAAGGGACTACCTTTTACATTTTCAAAAAAGATAGCAGGCCCTTGCTTGTCATAAACCTGACGATGGATTTCAGCCATTTCGAGATTAGGATCCACTTCTTTTTTGATCCTGATGAGCATTTTGTTGTCTTCTAAATCCCGCACTACATCCCACATACTGTTGTACATATTCCTGATATTTATTTTTAATTGTCACATATGATTTCGACTCCGATACATTTCGCAAAATCAGCAACTAGATTCAAAACTTTCCTAAACTTAATCTTAAACTTATCCTAAATATTGACCTCATTCTCAATTTTGATCATTACCTTAACCTTAATCTATATCTTAATCTTAAACTCTTACTCTCCCCATCTGTAAGTTTTGATATCCATACCAGCTAAGTCTAGGATTCTATCTACCACAGTATCTACCACTTCTTCCACCGTGTTCGGGCTAGAGTAAAATGAAGGAGTGGCCGGACAAATAATAGCTCCCGCTTCAGTCAGTGCTGTCATGTTTTTTAAATGTATTAAATTGTATGGAGTTTCTCTAGGTACTACAATTAATCTTCTTCTTTCTTTAAGAATGACATCTGCAGCTCTTGTGATCAAATCGTCTGATATTCCTTGAGCCATCCTTCCCAATAAGCCCATAGAACATGGACAAACAATCATTGTTAAATATTTGGCCGAACCTGATGCAAAAGGTGCATTAAAATCTCTTTTATCATAAAACTTGAAAGGCCAAATTGCTTTATCAAATTTACCAATCTCTATTTCCCAATTGATCACAGCATTTTCTGACATTACGACCCCTAATTCAAGATTAGGAATATCCTTGAGTTTGGACATCAGTCTGTATGCGTAGATAGAACCGCTCGATCCACCAATGGCCAATACAATTTTGTGACTATTCACGCTTTTTTATTTGGGTAACATTTAGCGATTCAAATGGTTTAAATTTTGAAATTACATCATTCAAGTAATTAAAATGAAATGATTAAAAAATAAAGACTGACCTCCTGAAAAAAGTATTCGTGAACTTACAAGTGCCTCATGTTTCAATTATATTTAATTTCATTAGAAATAAAGATTTAACAATCATTTCATGGATTTATCATATACAAATTTTGTAAAATATGTATGTTTGTTATCTTTGCATCTTAATTTACAAATTTTAAATTTTATTAAGTTTATGGCTAATATATTAGGAATTGGGTCCAGAGTAAAACATCCTGCCTTTGGTGATGGGGTAGTGATAGGTGCTGAGGTAGTGGCTTACAAAGTTTGCTTTATTACCTATGGCATTAAATCAGTAGGCAAAGAATATAGCTCTTGGGAAATTATAGATAGGGTAGAAGCTGATGATTCTGTTTCTTTTTCAGAAGCAGAAAAATCCTTGATCAAAATATTAAAAACCTGGTCTGATATCACCGAAATAGTTCCTTTAGGTGATAAATGGCAAAAAGGACTGATGATTCTGAAGCCGGAAGACACTTCTTTAAAGCCTAAAGAGATTCCGATAGAAACATTTTTTCATAAGATTGTGATGTTACGTGACCGACTTAGAGTAATGGAACAACGTATCAATGCATCTGCTCTCACAGATGAAGAAAAAGTTAACCTACAACAATATATAACTAGGATATACGGGAGTCTTACCACTTTCAATGTGCTCTTTAGACAAAAAGAACATCAGTTTGTAGGAGATAAAGGTACAGATTAATTTTTTTCTATAGATTTGGGGCAATAAACTATGGTTAGAGAACAATATTCTATCCACATTTGTATACTTTATAAATTTATAATGAGATATTTAGTTTTTTTACTTTCATTTTCAATTTTCAGCAGTTGTGTTGAGCCCAATCAAACCTTCCACAGTATTCCACCAGGTATTTGGAGAGGAGTATTATTACTAGATAGAACACCAATCATGAAATATGGAGATGATAGAGATATCGTTAAAAAATTTGATGTTGAGAGTGAACTACCATTTAATTTTGAAGTGATTTATGATAATGATTCCACTTTTCATTTAGTCGTACACAATGATACAGAAAGAATCAAGGTTACAGACATTAAGTTTGGAAGAGATAAATCTACCGCCAAGGACACTATAATCATTAATTTCCCCATTTATGACACTTACATCAAAGCTATTTATGAAGATGGGGTCATGGAAGGAGATTGGGTCGTAAATTATAAAGAAAACTATAGAATTCCATTTAAGGCGGTTCATGGTATATCTGACAGATTCGAAAATTTAGGTACAAAAGAAGATAAAATAAGTGGAAAGTGGGAATCAACATTTGAAATTGATACTAAAGACGAGTATAAAGCGATAGGTGATTTTGTCCAAAAAGAAGATAAAGTAATGGGCACATTTCTAACTGAAACTGGCGATTATCGATTCTTGGAAGGTAAACTAATTAAAAATAAATTTTATCTTTCTGCTTTTGATGGAGCTCATGCATTTTTGTTCTTAGGCAAAATTATGGATGATGGAACGCTATCTGGCACATTTAGGTCAGGTAGCCAATACACGACTAATTGGGAAGCTAAAAGAAATGATACTTTTCAACTTAGAAATGCATATGAACTGACTCAATCGGTGAAAGATCAGATGGATTTTGCTTTTCTGAACACCCAAGGTAAAACTATTTCATTAAGAGATAAAAAATATGAAAATAAATACAAAATCATACAAATCATGGGTACTTGGTGCCCTAATTGTATGGATGAGACCGTTTTTCTTAAAGAGTATTTTACTGAAAATCCTGATACATCTGTCAATATTATCAGTATTGGATTTGAAAGATATAAAGATACTACTAAATGTCTGAAAGCATTAAAAAGATTTAAAGACAAGATGTTCATCGAACATGAAGTGTTATATGGTGGCTATTATGATAAAAAATCAGCTGCGATGCAAATACCACAATTGGACAAAATTATGTCATATCCCACGCTCATTTTTGTAGATAAATCTAATAAAATAAGAAAAGTTTATACTGGTTTTTCAGGTCCTGCTACTCAATCATTTCAAGCCTATAAGTCAAAATTTAAAGAGTTGATATTAGAATTAAAAGCCAATTGAAAATAATAAAATAATCCATGAAACCATCCATTAAAAAATTAGTATTGATAACGGGGGCTACCTCAGGTATAGGTGCTGCAACCGCTAAAGTATTTGCCAAAAGCGGATATGATCTTATTATAACTGGCCGAAGAAAAGAAAAATTAGAAGAAACTAAACAAAAGTTTATCAAAAAGTACGGTGTAGAAGTTCTCACTCTTTGTTTTGATATTAGAGACCAAAATGCTGTTAAAAAAGCATGGAAATCATTAAAACCTGAATGGAGAAATATTGACATTTTGATCAATAATGCTGGATTAGCTAAAGGATTTGCGCCGATACATGAAGGAAGTTTGGATCAGTGGGAAACTATGATTGATACCAATATCAAAGGGCTTCTTTATATAAGCAGATTAGTTACACCAGACATGGTCAAAAATCAGAAAGGCCACATCATCAATATTTGTTCTACAGCCGGATTTGATATGTATCCTAATGGAAATGTATACTCAGCTACTAAAGCTGCTGTAGATGCTTTGACGCGATCAATGAGATTAGACCTGTATAAACACGGTATACGAGTTAGCCAGATTTCACCAGGACACGTGGAAGAGACTGAGTTCGCTTTGGTAAGATTTGATGGGGATACTAAAAAAGCAAGCATATATGAAGATTTTACACCATTAAGATCCAAAGATGTAGCAGAGACCATATTTTTTGTAGTGACAAGGCCAAAACATGTCAATATTCAACATGTGCTCCTGATGAGTACGCAACAAGCTGGCAGTAATTTTATTGATAGAAGTGGCAGAAAAGAATCTCTTTGATATTGCAATAACTGATCAAAATATGACAAAACCAACAACATTTGTCCTAGTGAAACGTTATCAAACAAATAAATAATATGGAACATACAGCAATTGTTTGGTTCAGAAATGATCTTAGATTACACGATAATGAAGCGATAACAGAAGCTGTTCAGAAAGCGCAACATATTGTTCCCGTTTATGTCTTTGACGAAAGGGTTTTTAACGGTACTACTAGTTTTGGATTTAAAAAAACGGATAAATTCAGAGCTAAATTTATTATAGAATCTGTTGCAAAGTTGCGCGAAAATCTTAAAAAGTTAGGTTGCGACCTTGTGATAAGAGTCGGTAAACCAGAAGTAGAAGTTTATAAACTGGCCGCAGAAGCTAAATCAAGCTGGGTTTTTTGCAATAGAGAGAGAACTACGGAAGAAGTAAAAGTTCAAGATTCTTTGGAGAAAAGTTTATGGAAGATAGGGCAGGAGATGAGATATGTGAGAGGCAAAATGCTGTTTTATACTGCTGATTTGCCATTTCCTGTTAGTCAGGTTCCTGATACATTTACTTCATTTAGAAAAGAAATAGAAAATACAGTAAAAGTTAGGGTTCCTTATGCAGCTCCTGAAAAACTTCTACCTTTGAATGATAGCATCAATAGGGGAGAGCTACCTTCAATTCATGATTTTGGCCATGAATATGTTAGTCTTAGCCATATAGAAAATTCTAAATTTCAAGGTGGTGAAGATCAAGCATTAAAACAACTAGACTATTATCTTTTTGAGCAGAAATTATTAGGTAAATATAAGGAAACACGAAATGAAATGCTTGGCTGGGATTTTTCTAGTAAGCTCTCAGCATGGCTGGCAGTAGGCTGCATTTCACCAAAAACTGTTTATTACAAGATCAAAGAGTATGAAGCTAAAGTTGAAAAAAATGATTCAACTTATTGGTTGGTTTTTGAATTGATGTGGAGAGACTTCTTCAGGCTCATGGGCAAAAAGTATGGTGATAAGATATTTCTGCATTCAGGTATGAATGGTAATCATAAACCATATAAAAGCAATGATAAACTTTTTAAAATGTGGGCAACCGGTGAGACCGGAATCCCTTTAATAGACGCCAATATGAGGCAACTCATATCTACAGGTTTTATGTCAAATCGGGGTAGACAAAACGTTGCAAGCTTTTTAGTAAATGATTTAAAATTAAATTGGGTACAAGGTGCTGAATATTTTGAGTCGCTCTTGATTGATTATGATCCTTGTTCGAATTATTGTAATTGGAATTATATAGCAGGTGTAGGGAATGACCCTAGAGAAGACCGTTATTTTAATATTATTTCGCAGTCAAAAAGATATGATGCTGAAGGTGTGTACATCAAATATTGGTTACCTGAATTGAAAAATCTTCCAACAACTTTCCTTCATCAACCAGATCTGATGTCTCTAAACGATCAGGCAGCCTACAATGTATTTTTGGGGAAGACATACCCACAAGCAGTATTTAGTTCAAAGCATTGGTCAAAATAAAAATTTTATATTTTAGAATAAAATATTCCTATATTATAAACTTTTTCAAACAATGCAACGTCTTACTATTGTTATTTACATAAAATATTAAATCACACACTAAAAAATTTTAAAAAAATGAATAACTTAATGAAGTCAGTATTATTAATAGCTTTATTATCAATTAGTTACATCTCATCAGCTCAGAAATCACTAGAAAAGGGAAGTATAACAATGGAGATCACAGCAGTAGCTTCAGACGACCCTCAAACTGAAATGATGCTTGGGGCGATGAAAGGTTCACAAACGGAAGTAGTATTTGAAGGTAGTAAACACGTGACCAACATGGATATGATGGGCGGTATGGTTAAAATGCAAATACATGTAAACTCTGATGCAAACAAAATGAACATGTTGTTTGATGCTATGGGTAATAAAATGTGGATCGAATCGGATATAGATAAAAGTCAAGACCCAAAGCAAAAAGAAATTGCGGATAAAAGTGTAATTACTTATGACAAAAATGATACTAAAGAAATTTTGGGTTATAAGTGTTATAAAATGACCATCAAAAATGATGAAATGGAAGGTATGAAGGTAACTGGTTATATAACATCAGATGTTAAAACCAATGCCAACTTGATACAAGGATTTCAATCTTTAAAATTTGAAGGTTACCCAATGGAATTTACAGTTGGTAGCCCACAGTTTTCTATGACGATGACTGCTAAAGAAATTAAAGAAACTGTGGATCAAAATAAATTCACTTTAGAGACTAAAGGTTACAAAAAAATGTCGATGGAAGAATTTCAAAAAGCTATGGGCGGCATGGGAATGGGATTCTAAGCTCAGCGTTATATAGAAAGGAAGATTAATTCTTCCTTTTTTTATTCTATACTTTATTCCTATAATTAATATTATGTTAAATAGAGTTTCTAGGAGTTCCCATGCTCCACTCTTCTTTTTATACCCCTTAGGTAATAATGATAAAGCAATATGTTAGGTAATTCAAATTATACAATTATTTTTACACCATTATTTATATAAAGTGTAATTACCTTCAGTATATTTCCATGAAACAATACATACCTTCAGCCATTACAGCATTAAATTTGATTAGTGGTTTTACAGCCATCATGATTGGTGATTTTTATTGGAGTCCCATTTTATTGCTTATGTGTTTTGTCTTTGATAGCTTAGACGGCCTTGTAGCTAGAGCTCTAGGTGTTTCTAGTGAATTTGGCAAACAATTGGATTCTATAGCTGATGTGATAAGTTTTGGTGTAGCTCCAGCTTATTTATATTCCTTATATTCTCCTGATTTTGAAAATAGATTCTATACTATCTCTGCTGTATCATTTATTGTGATTTGTGGAGCAATTAGATTAGCCAAATTCAATATTACTGAATCTAAGCCATACTTTATGGGATTGCCTATACCCGCAAATGCGCTTTTTTATATTGGGGTTATTATGGCCATTGAAAATGAAAGTAAATTATTTATTACATTTTTGGAATCCAAGGTGAATTATTTTTTGACTCCCCTACTCTTGAGTTTGGTAATGGTCAGTTTTGGCCTAAGAATGTTTTCTACCAAAGGAATGACTAAAAAGTGGAAAGATAATATATATCATTACATCATGGCTTTCGTTGCTGTAATATTGATATTTATCTTCAGATACGAATCGATACCTTTCATTATAATCGCTTATATCATTCTTTCTATTTTCAATACGTTAACAAGCCGTTGGCTTGAAAAACAAGTTTCAATATAATTTTATATCATATCTTTGTGGTTTAAATCCAGAAATCATGGCAATTATTATAACTGATGAATGTATAAACTGTGGCGCGTGTGAACCAGAATGCCCCAACAATGCCATTTATGAAGGCGGAATAGAATGGACAGTGAAAGAAGGTACTAATGTAAAAGGTTTTTATACTCTTGAGGATGGTTCATCTATTGACGTAAATGCAAAGCAGAGACCGGTTATGGACGATTATTACTTTATAGTTCCAGACAAATGTACCGAATGTGAAGGATTTCATGAAGAACCTCAATGTGCTGCGGTGTGCCCCGTGGATTGTTGTGTGCCTGACCCTGATCGAGTAGAAACGAAAGATGTACTTTTGGCCAGAAAAGATAGATTACATGTATAATTCTATACTCCTAATTACCAAATATACCTTAGACCAATTTCTGAACTTAACGCTACCTTTTGATTATTTTGGTTAGTAATGTACTTTTCAAATTGGTCAGCAGTTAGGTTTCTTACACTTTCGTTCACCTTCACTGTAGTTCCGGGCCACATAATACCATGGAGTCCCAAAGATAATCTATCAGTTATTTTATAATGAGCTCCTAAACTCAAAGCATACATCGTTTGTCTGTGAATAGGCTCTTTGGTATCTAATTGTGATTGTTCGAAGCCGATTAAACCATTACTTGCCAAAGACTCATTAAGTTGTTCATTTACCTTATACTCCGCTGAAACTAAGCCATAATAAGAGAATTGCCCTTCCAAAGATAATTTGTTAGATATATTCCATCCAGCTCCGATAGAAAAGTTGACATAGTGCAGTTTATTTGTTACTTTAGAAATGATATCTAACTCCTGGAGTTGTTCAGTATTATTTGTATGAGTAGCTCCTGATGCCGTATTTGAATAAATATTATCTAATATACTATTATCCAAACTTTTAGCGTCCAATTCTTTTTGAGAAAATGCGGCGTTTCTGCTAAAATAAGCATATTGGATTCCACCTGAAATATAGAAGTTTCTTTTGAACGTGGCTTGACCTACAAAACCACCTTTAAACTGACCAAAAGCCTTAAAATCGTGGCTTATAGCAGATATTCCCAATCCTAGTTTAAAAAATTTGTCTTGATGATGTATAATTTTAGGTGATAATGTTGGCTTTATACTATTAAAAGATAAAGTTCCTAACTCAGTTTTATCCAACAGCTGTATTTCTAAATCGTCATGATTTTCAGCTTTAACTTCTAATGTATTGGAGTTGATTGGATGTAATGGTTTATTATCTAACAGATATGGCAAAACACTTGATTTTATGGTGGTATTGCTTGAATCAGAATTATTAAAATGCTGGATAGTCTCTAGTTCAATCGCTCTGTTTACGATTAAACTCATATTATTTAAGTTCAAATCTGTATAAAAGATTTCGTTACTTGTTTTCGAAGGCATAGTACTATAATTTTTAGATCTAAAATTCTTATGAATGCCCTTACTAGAAACTAAACTTAGTTTTTTCTTTGGAATGATTGTGGAAACGCTTTTATCTGTGCTTGAAGACTTTTGATTTACACTAACTTTGTCAGGCTCGTATTGAATTTCATTATAAGCTTTATGCTGAAGTGAGTTTGGTTGGATGCTAATTAAGCTTATGAATATAACAAAAGATGCTACAGAACCCAAAAGCAAAAACCATGGAATACTTTTTCTTCTCTTACTTACTGGCATCTCTTTATCCAAAACTGATTTCATTTCCTTCCAATATTTATCAGCAAGTTCGTTACTCTTTTTATCTTTCATTTTTAAATTTATTATTGGGTGATATCAAATTTTGTAGTTTTTTACGAGCTTCTGAAAGATACCACTTGGATGTTCCTTCAGAAATATGAAGCTCCTCCCCTATTTCTTTATGATTATATCCTTCTATAGAAAACTTAACAAATACATCTTTAAATGTACCCTGCAATTTATCTACCTTTGCCAGCAAATCTTCATATTCTAAAATAGAATTTTCTTTCAAATTAGAAGTAGTGACATGATCTTCAATAGTTAAAAATTTAATTTGTTTGTTTTCTTTTCTAAAATAGTCTGCTAAGGTATTGAAAGTAATTTTCCTAATCCAGCCTTCAAAAGATCCCTTTTGTTGAAATTTGTCAATATTTTTAAATACTGATAAAAACGCATCATTAATAATTACTCCAGATACATCATCTTCTGTAGTGTATTTTCGGCAAAGCATAGCCATTTTGGGAAAATACTTTTTGTAAAGCAATTCCTGACTTTTCCTGTTGTTATCGATGCAACCTTTTATAAGGTCTTCATCGGTGTATGAAAAAAATGGTACTTTCACTATTTCATATAAGGTATAATGATAGCAAATAAATATTTGCATATTATAAAGACGAAAAAAAATAAAGAAACGTTGGTGTAATAGTAAAAAAAATGTCAGATAGCAATCCAAGACACGTGCTACCTGACATTTATTAAATTAGAGTACTAAAAGACTATCGGGGGAATGTCTCCTATACTCCAATGAATAGGTCAAATTCTTCCTCCTGAGGAAAAACGACCATCTTTTTCGGCTTACTGAAAACTTTGCCAAAAAAGTTTCGGGTTTTAATAAAAAAACTATTCATGGGCTATAATTTGTATATATATTACGCGCAAAGTACAAAAATGTTTCTTTATTTATTCACAATAATGTGTTAAGTATTAAAAATCAGGGGAATTACTAGGACAATTTTAGGGGTTTTCCCTTGTTTAAGAATTATTCTCTTAGCATTTTTTCATATGCTATCAGGTCTTCCTCGTTAATTTCTTCAAAGAATTTCGTAGGTTTAATTTTAGTTTTTTCGTTAACTAATTGTGGTTTCTTCTTGATTTTAATCACTTCCGTGTCTTCGTAAACCTTAGGTTTGTTGCTTTGCTTTAACTTATTATTTTTCATGACAAAATAACAAATACAATTTTAAAGTTTTAAAATAAATATTTAATTAAAATATGATACAAATATGAGATAGATTTTAAATATGACAAAATTTTTTAAAGATTATTTTATAATATGTATCTATTTAATAGCATTTGCGATTAAGCGAATAGTTTTTCTCCTTATTAATCTTTCAATATCGATGTTAACTTCCTTGAGTTTGTATTGAAACTTGAGAGCTAAATAATCATGATATACATCAACTATTTTAATATTATAGGAACCATCTTCAATATATTTATCAAAATCTTTAAGGGCTGCCACTAAAGATTTTTCAAAAGATTCAATAGTAGTATGATAGTCCAAGTTTAACTCAAAATCAATACTCACTTTCTTGATTTCCTTTTTAGTATAATTTATGATTTCTGACATGTATACTTTATCATTGGGAATATAGATGATATCATCATCTTCATTAAGCAATGTAACTTTGGTCAAGTTGATGTCCAATATTTTACCCTTATGATTTGCGATTTTAACATAATCGTCTATGTTGATTTCTTTAGAAAAACTAATGATAATACCACTTATAATCCCATTTACATATTCCTTTGAAATAATGGCGACAGCTGCTGCTACAATACTTAAAGAGGTTAATAAAGATTGGAAATCTATACCCCAAAAACCTAATACCATCATAATTACGCCAAAAGTAACGATCAGATAATACAGGTTATTGACACCGTTGATTACATTATCAGTAAATTTATAAGGAATGTTTTTCCTCAACCTGTAGATCATGATCAGTGCTGCAGTAACAATATTGACTATAGTAAGTAATATTAAAAACTCTACTATACTGTGGAAAATTGGAAAAGCAAGATCAATGCCTTTTTTGTTATTTTCTAAAATATTTTTGAGATAATATAATCCTCCTAATAAAGAGAATCGGATCATATATCTTATAGCGACCTGAATCATATATTATAAAGTTCTGTAAACAAAGGCTCCTTCATCCTTAATATTATGAATGGGTATGCCCTTATTCTGTTGCAAAAGTAGCCATTTTTTTAATATCCAAGGTTTCAAAGATGGACTTAATATAATCATTCCCACATTTAAGTTTTTGATTACTTTTTCTGGATCTTCATTTATACTTACATAGACATAATCAGTTTTAGTACTATCTTTTCTAATTCCTAAATGTTGTGTGTCGGTTAACAGCATTAGTTTTTTGGATGATATATCATGATAATGTAGAGCTGTTTCTTGCAAATTTTTAATTCTGCACTTGATGATATGATTTTTAGCAACCATATCTAAGGTTTGTGGTGCTATTTCTTTTTTCACGAACCTTTTTACGTTAATTCCTTTAAAAATATCTATAACATCCCCATTATAGGTATTGTAGATAGTAAAACCTACTTGTTCACGTGCTTTAATTTTTTCAAAGGTATTCTGGCTGACGCATATAAATATGATCATTAAAGCTATATAAAATGCCGACTTCTTTTGCATTTCATGCCAATAAATTAAAAAAATAATAGCTAGTACTAAGAGAGCTAAGACTAATGGACCTACCCAAATATGTTGAATGACTGAATGTGGTATATTACTCATCCACACTATTATTGTATTTAACAACTTAACTATTTGCTCGATCAGGTATCCAACTCCATATGAAGCGGACGCCGTAATAGGAGCAATGACAATCATTAAGGTACCCAAGTATATGATTAATGTAACTATAGGTACAGCTACAATTCCACTTAAGGCAAAAGTCATGGGAAATTGGTGAAAATTGTATATTGTAAAAGGAAACATCAATATTTGAGCTGCCAAAGAGACTGCTATAAGGTCCCAAACAAAACTTAAAATTTTATTTTCAAAAGTTAGCCATTTACTTATTTTAGGTTGAAAATATAGAATGCTTAATAGTGAGATGTAGGAAAACTGAAATGAAGTTTGAAATAAAAAGAAAGGATTGTAAACCAACATTAATAACGCAGCTAGAGATATGATATTGTAACTATTTACGCCTTTGAAAAGATTTTTACCTATTAAATACATGCTTACCATTATACCAGCTCGAAGGACGGAAGGTGACATACCTGTTAGTATTACATAAAACCAAACAATAATTAGTAAACATAAAACCTTGATTAGAAGAAATGTATTTGTATTTTGTTTAATCTTGTCAAATAAGAATACAAATAGACTTATAAAAATGGCTACATGAAGCCCGGATACTGATAATACATGAATTGCGCCGGTATCAGCATAAGCTTTGTAAACGTTTTGATCTATATTAGTTTTATTTCCTATTAATAAGGCTTGCACTATTCCATTTACACTTTCATCTTTAATATTTTTTTGTATAACGGATTTGCTATAATCTGAAGCTTGCAATGCAAGTCTTTCAAAAAAGTTAACATTTCCATGAGTTATAATTTTGTGATTTTCTGATTTTATAAAACCCGTGAGCTTTATGCTTTTATAATTTAAAAATTGAGTATAATCAAAAGCTTCAGGATTCTTAGGGTTTTTTACTGTTTTTAGCAGAGATTTGAAAAGTATTTCGTCTCCAATTTCATAAGTATGTGCTATACTATCATTTGCAGCAAATGAAATGATTAAATCAACTTTTCTGCTAGCTTCTACCCTATTTAAGTTACTTTGAACTACAAATTTTGGTTTGGGGTTAAATTTTAATTTTTCTTTTATAATACCTTTATAGACAAAAGGTTTAGACTCACTAGTAGTATTGGACTTTTCTTGGTCATATATTTTGATTTTTGTTATCCCCATACCTAAACACAAGACAAAGAGTAATAAACTTATTCCTGTACTTTGTTTTTTTCTTTGGATATCTCGAACAAAAAACTCAGATAAAAACCATGTCAGACCCGAAAAAGCTGTAAAACAATAAACTGAATAAAATGAGAAATGGAAAAAATTACATATTAAAATACCAGCTATAAAAAAAATAGCAATACGAAAAAATGGGAAAGGAGACCAATTCATAACTTTATAAAGGTATTACTAATACAAAGTTAAACTATAGTTTTGGAATTGCAAAAAAAAAGGAGGGATTTCCATCCACTCCTTTTTAAAAAATTATAATTCAATTTATCTGATTACGGTAAGGTCTCCTGAAAGTACTTTTTCTCCAGAAGGAGCTTCATAATTGATAATGTAAACATATACCCCTTGTTCAACAGGTTGACCTAAAAAAGTTCCATCCCAACCTTCATCTCTGATATTGGGTTTAAAGTTTTCTTTAATAAACATCAAATTACCCCATCTATCATAAATAGCTAGTTTATTGACATTGATGACACTTTCATTACCAAATACTGTAAAAAAGCCATTTGATCCTCCAGAGGAGTTGATCACATTCGGAACAGTAATAATTACATTATCTTTTACCCTTAAAGTGATATTAATACTTTGAGAACAACCATTGATATCAACAATTTCAACCTTGTAGGTAATATCTTTTATCGCCTTTATGGTTGTACTTAGGCAAGTATCACATGAAATATTTTCATTCGGTGTCCATTTAATCGAAGCGATTTCTTCAGGTTTCAAATTGGTTATCACCTCTATGATTTTAGATTCGTTGTACACCAACTCGATAGGTGATGATGCGAGAAGCTGTATATCGACACCTGCTTTTACGATTAACACAGTATCTGTTTTACATCCATTGGCATCAATTATCTCAACATTGTAATTACCAGGTGCCAATGGTCTGTAAACTGTCGTTTCGGAAGCTGCACCACCATTAATAGAATATCTTAAAGGTTGTTTACCTCCTGTTACACTATTGATGGTGATACTGCCATCTTTTTCACCTTTGCAAGTTTCTTGGTTTACCGATGACACGACACTTCTTGGATAATCATTATCTACTGAAATGATCACATTTTCGGTTGTCTTACATCCACTAGCTGTGTAAGTCACCTCAACAGCGTAAACCCCAGCACCAGTGACATTGATATTGGCTTGTGTGTTAGGTGAATTTATCGTTCCTCCCAGAGTATTCCAAAGCAATGTTGTAGGTCCTGTAGGACTATTTATGACAGCACTTAAACTAGTATTGTTATCACCACAAAGCAATGTTTTATCATCTGTAACGTTTACTATTGGGAAATCTCCGATTCTGGTCACCACAAAAGTGTCCCTATTAGAACACTTATTGATGGTGTCAGTAAGTATTACATAATAGGTACCCGGGCTTGTGACATATAATGAATCTTTGTTTTCACCAGGTATGATCTGATTTGCACTATTCTCCCATTTAAACACTAAGTTAGGTCCTGAAGGTGAAAGTCCTGCAGATATAAATACTCCATTATTTATACAAGTTATAGGTCCTGCCGGTTTGGTTATGAGAATTGGGAAGTCCTGTAAATCCACAATTTGTATACTGGCTGTATTTTCACATCCATTAATTGTATCTAATGCAGTCATGGTAACTATGCCTTCTGTATTAATTGTAACAGATGGAGCATTATTTATAAATGTTTCACCTGTTTGCCAATTAAATATGACATTAGCGATAGGTTGTCCCGATAGTACTATGGTACCGACAATACAATCTAAAAGATTACCTGGGTCTGCATTGATTTTGGCGGCTGGCTTATCCTTATCTTCTGTTATGACTACTTCATCTTTTCCAGATGAACAATTAGAAGATGGATTGATGACTTCAAAGAAGTAATTACCTGGACTATTAACCAAAATTGAGGTACCCGACCCAATCTGATTGCCATTAGAGTCTGTCCATATGAATGTGAGCCCTGGCACAGGATTAGTTGTTGAACCCGTAATTTGTACCTCATTGACCAAACAATTCAATACTTTATCCGGGCCTCCATTTCCATCAGGTACATTGGCATCTTTGTTTATCACTACGCTATCTTTCACCACGCATTGATCTGGATAGGTTACCGAAAGTATGTAAGTACCTGGTGTAGACGTGGTCACATTATTTCCTGTTTTATTGAAATTTTGTATACCTGTCCAAACAAAACTACCACCTGGTGTGGCCGTACCAGTTAATGTAATCACATTGGTAGTACAAGTAATGGTTTGAGTTACACCTGCATCAACTGTCTGATTACAGCTGGAACAAGGATCTTTTCTTACCGTAAATTGGGTTGAACAACCATTATTGACATTATCAATCACATTCAATGTGAGTAATTGTCCATTTGCTGGCAAATTATCTATGACATTAACTTCACCATATCTGAATGGCCCAAATGTCAGAGCTCCTACACTCACATTATAGTTTGTAGCAGAACCACTTATTCTATTGACGGTAAACCTAACAGAAAAATAATCATCGTTCGTAATTGGGCCTGTGTTATTATTATTACAATCCAAAACGATAACATTATCCACCTTGATCACACATGGTTCACTACACACTGCTGGCGGATTTACATTTATAGTGGCTGTACAGTTCGCTGAAGTGTTATCAACAAGGTTCAGCGTTATAGGCCCGCCTGCAATAGGGTAAGGTCCAAAAGTAACCCTGGTGTTATAAGTATTTAGTGTTGGGTTTCCTATTACTCTCCAACCAACAGAAGTATTTAATCCAGTAACTTCAACTTCAAAAGAATAAAGATCATCTGCTGGATTATTGATAGTATTATTATCGTTACATAATATATTAGAAACTGATGCTTTGATCTCACATTTAGAAGAACACGGTATGAGTGCTGGGATAGTTACAACATTCTGACATGCATCTATATTGGCATCTTTCACTAATATAAACGGTACAATTCCTGTAGCATTAAATGGAATCACCACTTCCGTCCCGTAATTAAAGGTTCCAAAATTATTACCGTCTATAGTCACGATATATCTACCCAATACACCACCATTTAAGGCAGTCACATTAAATCTTACGGTGTAGGTGTCATCTGTATCTATGGATTCGGTACCATTGTCATCACACACCACCACTGGAGTTGTAATGTTTAACAAACACTCAGTAGAGCAAGGATTCAATGGTCCAATAGGTGTAGATACTTTACAACCTGTAACCAAATCTTCAAATTCGTATATTCTGGTAGACCCATCAGCAGGCACAGATGGTATTACAAAAGGTTGGTTATAATTATAAACCCCTATTTGATTGCCCAAATAAGTTACCCTGAATTGGTTAGTAGCATTGGTGCTATTGGCCAGATTAAAAGTAATGCTGTAGGTATCATCTGTTCCTGTAGAAGCAGTTCCACTATTGCTACATACCGGTGTTCTAGTTATGAATGATAGTTGCTGATTTAAATTAAAGACCTCAACTTCATCTTTGCCTGACTTACAATTATTCAAAGTATTGGTGACCTCAAGATAATAAAATCCTGTTTGATTTACCGTAATAGTAGCCGTATTGCCGATCACAGCACCCGCGGCATTGGTCCATATATAAGTCAGGTTTGATGTAAGATTAGAACTACCGGTAAGCGATACGGAAGTTATTTTACAAGTGAGTTCCTGATTTGGACCTGCATTAGCTGTGGGTAAATTTGCATCTTTTATTACTACTACATTGTCAGTAGCCACACATTGATCAGGGAAAGTTACCGTAATGGTATAAGTCCCTTCTGTGCTTGTTGTCACTGTTTGGCCTGTATTATTAAAACCGTTGGGCCCTGTCCATACAAATACTCCACCTGTAGATGCAGTAGTAGCCGTCAAAGTAGCCGTGTTTTGAGCACAGGTAAGTTGAATGTCCGGCCCTGCGCTCACTGTCTGTGTACATATAGAGCATGGCGACTGTGTTACTGTAAATGGTATGGTACATCCATTGTTAATCGCATCCGTTACCACCAAATTCAAAACTTGACCATTGGCTGGAAGATTATTAATAGTGGCCACCTGACCATAAGTAAAAGGTCCAAAAGTTTGAGCTCCCAATGTCACATTGTAAAAATTGGTGCTTCCACTCACTACATTAACTACGAAAGTGATACTAAATCTATCATCCAAGGTGATGTTCCCAGTATTATTGTTGTCACAGCTTCCTATGACAATATTATTTACTGCCAACACACAAGGAGTACTGCACACCTGTGGTGCTGTTACATTGACTACCCTACTACATTGATTGTCATTTTCATCCACAATCGTCAAGGCCAAATTACCACCGGATATCGGATATGGTCCTAACGGTACATTAGTATTATATGGGTATAAAGTAGCATTATTGGATAAACGCCAATTTGCTGAGGTGTTAAATCCTGTCACTCTTATGGTAAAAGTAAAGGTATCGTCTGAAGGATCATTAATCGTACCATTGTTATTACACAAAATGTTGGATACCACACCATTTACGCTACAAGCTCCAGAACATCCATTCAGACTTCCTACTGGTATGGTAGTGAAGCAAGAAATATTTAATACATCTCTGATTCTAATATCTGGCGATGTACCATTGGCAGGAAGTTGGAAACTTACTGTTGCCCCATAATTGTAAGTGCCTGAAATCACATTATTAATCAATAACGAAAATTGAGTAGATGTGCCAACATTGACTGATGTGGCTACAAATGATATGGTATATACATCATCAGAAGCATCTGCATCTGTTCCTTTATTATCGCAAGAGATATCCAGATTGTTTACGGTGATTTCACAATTTGTCGAACATGAAACCAATGGCCCAATATTTCTAGTGACAATACATCCTGTTACGTTGTCTATAATCTCAATTATTCCTGAACTGCCATTTGCCGGAAGTTCTAAGGTATTTAAAATGTTGAAATTGTAATTATTCCCGATCACTACTGAATTGTATCTGATGGTGTACGTATTGGATGCATTAGGTACGGACCCAATATTGAGTTTTATGACATAAACATCATCATTGGCATTGCTCAATGTCCCTTTGTTGTCACAATCGATATCGAATGTATTTATAGAAAGACGTTGACCACTTAATATCTGTAACGGATAAGAAGCCACACATAGATCTGCCAATGTTCTGACTTGTACTGTATAACTTGCGGCACTTAAACTGCCAAAAAGTGGATTGGTGGTCCAAGGTAAGTTGTTTAATTTGAATTCTAATCCAGCTGTTGGTGGATTTATAGTTATTGAACCATCATTTGCCCCAAAGCATATTTCATTTTGTACATTAAATGTTACATTAGGAATAGCTAAGACATTTAAAGTGACTTCTGCGATGGATTTACAATTATTAGTATTCGTGACGACTACAAATATCTTTTGACCGTTGGTTGTGTTTGTATATGTTAGTGGCAACGGATTGGTATTGTTTTGAGCATCTGCCAAGGTTGGGTGATATGTAAATACAAATCCTGCACCTGAAATAATGCTACCTTGTACCGAAGTCAAATCAAAAGTGGAGATGCCATCTCTGTCATTATCACATACAGAAAGTGTCGCATTTTGAACCTGTGGATTCGGCGTTACTTCAAACAAAACAGGGATTCTTTGACTCTTACATGCATTAAGGGTATCCATTGCTTGAACATAATAAGTGAATATACCCGTAACATTTGTTGGCGGAAAATAAGTCAGAGACTTATCTTGCAATACTACGCCACCATTGGGTACACTAAACCATTGAGCACTTTGATTGGGTCCGGTTACCGTAACTGTTAACGCTACACCCGTTTGACCCTGACATGCTTTTTGATTTCCACCCGAAACTGGATTTGGAATAACTGGACAGTCACATTGTGGTGGATCCACTACGATAGTTTGATTAGCACAGTCTGCAACTGTAGATACCAAGGTAATGGTTACACTTTGACCAATAGGAATATTGGATATGGTTCTGATACTACCATTTACGGTAATGGTACCTGCAGATGCCGTAACATTATAACCAAAAACTTGTATCCTGACACTATATGTATTGAAGTCAGGTGCACATTTTACTTCTATGACTTCGTATGTACCCGGATCTAATAATTCTACTTCCACGGTGGCTACCGCATCCGGACAAATACTAGTACTTTGTACAATATAATCAAAAGGATAAGTGTTAGCTGGCTGACCTGCAAAACTTACATTAGCTGGGTTTGAAATATTGATTCCTGTAGCATAGGTATCTGACCAAAATCCATTCGTAGCAAAAGGAGGCGTCAATAATGACCATAAATTGACCGATCTACCATCGTTACATATTTTTAAAGTTTGCCCTACTCCTGCTTGTGGTCCCAGTACATTGATAAATTTAATTTCTACTTCATCAGTACATCCAAATTCATTCGTGGCTAAGATGTAATAGCTTGTAAACACATCCGTAGTAACCGCAGATGGAATCTCATTTGCAGGACTAGCCGGAGTTCCATTATGATAGGTTAAGGTAATGTTTGTATTGTTCAAGTCAGTAACCAAAATCTCGGCAAGATCAAATACTTCGCCCAAACAAATTTCAATAGACGTTCTGTCTGCAATGATATTGGGTACAGGGACAATGGTTACTTCCTGATCAACAGTAATATCGGTTCCAGTACATCCGTTTCTGTATGTCCATGTGTAAATTCTGGTATTACCATTGTTCACAAAAGTAGGATTTACAGACCCAGAAATAGCACATGGTGCCACTAAACCGTTAGTGTAACTAAGTGGTTGTGGTGTAGGAAATCCTACATTACATGGTAAGAATACGTCTATTGGGTCTTCAGTAAAAAATGGATCGGGTGCCGGCAATACATTCACATTTTGGTTGTACACAATCGGCCTTCCACAAGCATCTGTAAACTGCCAGGTGTATTGGATGGTACCACCACATTGATTGTAGCTACCTGTTTGTATGGGAATTACAGAGCCTGAGATTTCACATGGAGTATCTTCGCCATTAGAGTAAAATAATGCTGGTGGTACCGCAGGTATATCTACACACTCTACCTGGATATTCGCTGGTGGTAAATCTAAAAATACTGCTGCGGGCGTAGGTTGAACTAAAATATTTTGTACATGATCCAATTTAGTACCACATTGATCTGTAATGGTCCAAGTGACAGTGGCATTTCCACCGCAAAGATTTACACCTGCAGTACTTAAAATCGGAAGCATTTCACCTGACCTTTCACACTCACCTGAGATACCATTACTATAGGCAAGCGGTATCGCAAATGCAGAAAGATCCTGACAACTGATGGTAACATCTGCTGGCAATGGTGATGTAATCACCGGAGGTGCCGATGGTAAAACCACTATAATCTGGCTGTATGAAATGGGACGATTACAATCATCTACCCCATTCCAATTGATGGTGATGTTGCCACCACATGCCCTGAAGTCTCTGACTTCGACAGGAGAAATGCTACCCGAGATCAGGCAAGATGAATTGTTAGAATAATTGATATCTGGCGCATTAAACAATTCCGCATCTGCACAAGTAAGCGTCGTATAAACTGGCGGATTGATCAATGTGGCCACAGGAGGCGGCAATACATTGACTACTCGGGTATAGGTAAATCTCCTATCACAAAGATCAGTGTACTCCCAAGTATAGGTGTATATTTTAGCACAATTATTTTCTGCTACAATCAGCGTAGGTATCACATCCGCAGTGATAAGGCAACTTCCCGTAGAGCTATTAGTGATTTGTAATACGGGCAGATTTGTTGGATCTGGCTCATCTGTACATTGAACTGTACTCAATGGTGGTGGCGGATTCTGGAATGTGGGCTCTGCAGGAGGTAACACCGTGATGGTCTGGCTCCAAACTATGTTTCTGCCACATTGATCAGTATATTCCCATTGCAATTGGTAAGTAGCCTGACAATTGACTATGTTTGAATTTATCGTTGCTGATACTGAACCTGAGATTCCGCAGACCCCTGTAAGTCCGTTAGTATAATTTAGAATCGGCGGGTTATTTAGATCCGGTGCATTGGTACAAGTTAAGGTCGTACTAGCAGGCGGATTGGTAAAAGTAGGCGGTGGAGGTGGCAATACATTGATGGTTCTAGTATATGAAGTAGTACGACCACAAAAATCTGTATGCTCCCATACATAAGTGTAAAGTTTAGAACAATCTGGGTTTTCTTGCACCTGTGGTACGGCATTGATGGTGCCCACTATAGCACAATCACCACTAAGGCCATTGGTATAATTTAATGGTATAGCAACACCTGGATCAGGCGTATTTACACAAGCCAATGTTTCTGATGGAGGCGGATTGACAAAAGACGCTGGTGGTGGTGGATTTACCGTGATAGTTCTGATATGCGTTATAGTTCTTCCACATTGATCCATAAACTCCCATGTATAAGTATATTCACCTTGGCAATCTACCACATTTCCACTTCTTACTGGTGCGACTGTGCCTGAAATTCCACATCCATTTAAAGTTTGGCCATTATTATAACTCAATGGTGGCAATTCGTCAAAATCAAAACCATCGCAAGATAACACTGTAAGACTGGTTGGCGGATTGATCCATTGTGGTGCCGAAGGCGGATCCACGTTTACTATTTTAGTATGGGTAATCGTTCTATCGCATGCATCCGTAAACTCCCACTCATAGGTGATGATTTTGGAACAATCAGGATTGGAAACTACTGATGGTGTAGCATTAATGGTACCGCTGATTAGACAAGGTCCTGTGGCACCATTGGTATAATTAAGAGGCAAAGGTATCGTAACATCAGGTGCATTTTCGCAGCTAACTGTTTCGGAAGCAGGTGGATTTACAAAGGCTGGTTCAGGAGGCGGAATTACAGTTACCGTACGACTATGTGTTATTGACCTTCCACATTGGTCCATAAACTCCCACATATAGGTATACGCACCTGCACAATCTTCAACACTTCCTGTTCTGACAGGATCATCACTTCCGCTGATTCCACATCCATTTAATGTTTGCCCATTAGTGTAAAACAATGGCGGCAACGCATCAAAATTAAAAGTACTGCAAGATTCTACTGTTATATCTACTGGTGGATTGATCCAAGTTGGGGCAAGTGGAGGATCCACGTTTACTATTCTCGTATGGGTGATCATTCTATCGCATGCATCCGTAAACTCCCACTCATAAGTGATGATTTTAGAACAATCTGGATTGGAAATCACTGATGGAGTAGCATTGATGGTACCAAAGATGGCACAATCTCCACTATTAATACCATTGGTATAATTAAGGGGCAAAGGTATCGTAACATCAGGTGCATTTTCGCAGCTAACTGTTTCGGAAGCAGGTGGATTTACAAAAGCTGGTTCAGGAGGTGGGATTACCGTCACAGTTCTTGAGTGTGTAATTGTTCTACCACATTGGTCCATAAACTCCCAATTATAGGTATATGCTCCTTCACAATCTTCGACACTACCTGTTCTGACAGGAACATCGCTTCCATTAATTCCACATCCATTTAAAGTTTGTCCATTATTGTAAAATAAAGGTGGTAAGGCATCAAAATTAAAACCACTACATGATGCTACAGTAATATCTGCAGGAGGATTGATCCATTGTGGAGCCAAAGGCGGATCCACATTAATTGTCAAAGTGTGTGTAATCGTACGGCTACAAAAATCCGTAAATGTCCAGTCATAAGTATACACTTTAGAACAATCTGGACTCTCAACCACTTGTGGTAATGCAGGTATAGTCCCACTAATGAGGCACATACCGGTACCATTATTGGTATAACTTAAGTTTAAAGGAACAGTTTCATCAGGTTCATTTTCACAAGTGACAGTATTATTTGCTGGTGGATTAACGAATGCTGGTGCTGGAGGCGGTATTACTGTCACTACTTTAGTATGTGTGATTGTTCGGTTACATTGGTCTATAAAAGTCCATGTGTAGGTATAGGCGCCTTGACAGTCTTCTACTGAACCTGTTCTCACAGGTATTACCGAACCAGTAATCTGACACCCCGCACCACTCAGAAAGTTATTATAAAACAAAGGTGGTAGCGCGTCAAAATCATATCCTGAACATGACGCTACGGTTTCGTCTACAGGAGGTGAAATCCATACAGGCAAATCAGGTGGACTCAAGGTATACACTTGGCTATGAGCCGTAGTCCTGCCGCATGGATCGGTAAATTCCCAAGTAAAAGTGATAGTACCTTCGCATTCTTCTATGGCATCCAATCTAGTAGGTATAACAGAGCCTGCTATCTCACAAAATGTTCCTGTTGGGGCTCCATTAGAATAAAATAATGGAGGCATAAACGATGGAGGTAATGTTACTCCACAAGCCAAAGTCACATCTGCAGGAGGATTGATCCAAATAGCTTCTGGAGCAGGATCTACAAATAATATTTGCTGGTAAGATATCGATCTTCCACAACTATCGGTCTTTTCCCATAAGTATTCTATCTGACCACCACAAATATCATAAGCATCTGTTCTGACAGGTATGACTGTACCTGAAATCCTACATCTGCCGGATGGTACGCCATTAGAATATTGAAGTGGTGGTAAAACCGATGGGCCTGGAATCAAAGCACAGGTAATGGTTGCCGTATCAGGTGGTATATTTATAAATGCAATATCTAATGGTGGCTCTATGGTCCACACTTGAATATGGGAAAGCGGCCTGCCACATCGATCATTGCCTTCCCAAGTAAAGGTCACTGTACCTTCACAATTGACTGTGTCTACAGTTTGAACTGGAATAATTTGGCCTGCTACCGCACAGAATGGTCCGGTTTGTCCATTGGTATATGATAAAGATGGTAAGAAATTCGCAGCAGGGAAATCGGTACATGCTACGGTAACATCCGCGGGTGGATTGATAAAATTAGCTTCCAAAGGTGGATTAATCGTAATCACCTGATCATCCAAAATTTCCTGCATACATATATTGTCATTGGATTGCCAGGTATATGTGACCGTCCCCATACAACCCATAGTATCTACAGCACGTGTAGCGGTTATGGTGCCAAAGACCCGACATGCACCTGTCAACCCGTTATCATACGAGAGTGTGGGCAGTGGTGTCTCCGGTGGGAACAAATCACAAGAAACCGTTATATCCACAGCAGGGGTAAAAGTGGCAGGTGGCACAGGCTGTATGGTGATAGTTTGTACATGGATACCTGTATTCCCACAACTATCTGTGATCTCCCAAGTACGGGTGATCGTTCCTCCATCGCAGTTGGTATAATCGTCTTCCTGTTCCCCTACAATAGTGCCGCTGCCCAAACAGTTATCAGTAAAAGATAAAGTGGGCATGGGTGGGACCGATAAGAAACAATTAAATGTCACATTGGGAGGACCGCCTGTGATGACAGGATTAATGTTATCTTGAAATGAAAATGGAGCGGACTCTATTTCACAACAAGTCGTCATAGCAGTACAACCCGTCAGGATATCTGATATATTATCTCCCACCATGGGTGGATCAGCTTTGGCGGTGACATAATTATAGCTATATGCTGTAAAATCAGCACAAGTTGGCCAAGTAAAGGTAGTAGATGTTCCGGGCACTACAGCTACCAATTCTCCAGATGAATTAGCTATAAGGATATATTGTGAATAACCCGTAGCCAGATTTGGATTTCCACCTACATTGATATTTACCGTACCATTGGGACAAACCGGTGTGGGTGCGGCGGTAATGGTACCCGCTTCGGCATCATAAACATTGACTACGATACAGTTGGGTGGTGGATCGGCTGATAATGGCACACAATCATTCTGGGTATCTACACATAACGTGTACTGTCCAGGAGTTGTCCAAGTGTGAGTATAGGTCATTTCTATCTCACCACCATTAATATTATTACTAAATACTGGAGGTAACTGACCGTTTATTGTCCAAACATATCTAATACCACCAGGTGCAACTGGTGTGGTGTATGTATAAGATTCTCCGGCACAGGCATTGATTTCACCTGTTACTGGTCCACCGAAAGGCTGAATATTTGGAGGACAAGGTGGTGAAGTGACTGAAATTGTAATATTACATCTTGATCTGCAACAACCATCTACAACCATTGCATAAGTTTGCCCTACAATAAGCCCAGACATGGAAACATTGATCGTTTGACTCTGTGGTGGAGCATTAGCAGGAACAGGGGGAAGACAATCTGAAACTTCGCAAGCTACAGAACTTGATGGATTCATCCAACTACATTGTGGAAATACAGCAAGTTGAATTCCCCTAGAATTACACCCAAATAATCCACCATGAGTACAATTAGTGGCATTAACTGTCAAATCAATATTTTCACACAAAGCTATAAATCTAAACCAAGTTGGGTTATGGGATGTGGTACCGTTTCCTCCATCACACATGGGGTTATCTGGACCATTAGCAGAATTATTGTAGGTAGTCATATTGTAACTATATCCATTCAAGTCATCAAATGTACACAATAGAGGCGAATTTCCACATATACATGAAGGTTGACCACCAGTTGTGCAAGGTGCAGGAGGTGGCACTTGACCTAATAAAAACGAGTTATAGCTGATTCCAAATAAAATAAAAAGAGTAAATATAAGATTACGCATCAGGATTATATTTGGTGTTAGTTAAAGGAGACACAAATAAAAGACAATTTTTGATATTATTTTAATTTTAAATTCGATTTTTGAAAGTGAAATAAAAAATAGTTATTCATTTCAGTCATAATAAAATTACAGTGGACTTGTACAGGCGACTTTATGGATTAAATATCAGTCGATTACATAATCTAAATGATAAATCGACTGATTAAATCATTGGAATATCAACTTTTTAAAAACTGTCTTAATTGTCGTATAAAGTACTATTTAACATATAATCATTATTCATATCAGTGTAAAAACAAGTAGTATAGGATGCATATAAAAATATTTTATGTATATTTTAATAAAAAAAGTATAATATATGAATGGAATACCATATCTTTGTATCGATATTGAATTTTGATCCTAAAGTGGATCCCAATTATTCTAATTTTTATTTTTTTTTAATTTTTTTTTAATGAATATTTTTGTTGCTAAACTAAACTACAGAACTACTTCTGAAGCTTTAGAAGACTTATTTGCACAGTATGGCGAGGTTGTAAGCGCCAAAGTAATTACTGACAGAGACACTGGTAGATCTAAAGGATTTGCTTTTGTTGAAATGGGAAGCGAAGATGCAGGTATTGCTGCAATCGCAGGATTGAACGAAACACAATTTGACGGTCAAACTATTGTTTGTAAAAAAGCAGAACCAAGACCGGCTAGTCCACCGAGAAGAGATAACAATTTCAGACCAAGAGAAAGAAGATATTAATAGTAGCGTAAAGAATTGAATCTTATAGAGAGCCCCTTCATATGAATGGGCTCTTTTTTTTTTTTATTAAAATGTATAAAATACCCTGGAAAAATTAAAGTATAACTATTTGATTTTAATTAGAGTATGATTTGATTAGGGCATGCTTGGTGTGATCTAAATAATTGATTATTAAATAAATGTATTAAAATTTATTGGTTTCGATGCATGGGTTTTTGGTCATTTTGACTAAAACATTTGCACTTCAATCAATCTTTTGTCCTATGCGGTAGATAGCCAAACTTCACCCACCCACCCGTTTCACGGTTCACTTCGTCAAAGGCTTTGCCTTTGGTGCTTTGCACTTCACTTCGTTCATATCGCTTGTTTTTTGAACGGTATTTCAAACCAATGGCAGTCTTTTAATTGAAGGATTTTGACTTTTTCAGCAGACCCTAATTATTTCGTAACATATTTTCTAATCACTTTATTTTACTGAATCATAAACTGTAATAAAGTTGAGCTGTTATATGTTGAAATACATGACTTTCTGTAGGCTAATATACTCTTCGGGTTTTTGCATTAAGTTATATTAGACATCAATCATCATTAAAAAATAATTTTTGAAAAATTTATTTACCCTCAATCGATATTTTGTTAAATATAAGTGGCATTTAATCTTAGGGATTGTATTTGTAAGTACGGCCAATTATTTTTCGATACTCATTCCACAAAAAGTAAGAGAAGCCTTAGACTTTGTACATGATAAAATTAAAGGTTATAAAGCATTATCAGCTACAGATAGTGAAGTTTTTTATACAGAATTGGGACAAGATTTGTTGATTTTTGGATTGATTGTAACTGGTTTTGCCATCATCAAAGGTATCATGATGTATTATATGCGTCAGACTATAATAGTGATGTCTAGATATATAGAGTATGATATACGTAAAGAAGTATTTAGTCATATTCAAACCCTGGACCAATCTTATATGAGAACCCATCAAACGGGAGATATTATGGCCAGAATATCAGAAGATGTGTCGAAAGTCCGAGAGTATCTGGGGCCGGGAGTGCTTTATGGAATCAATTTAGTCACCCTATTTGCCATGACCATCTATGCTATGGTAAAAGTAGATCTGACATTGACGCTTTTTGCATTAGCTCCTCTTCCTATTTTATCCATATCCATCTATTATGTTAGCAATTTGATCAATGCAAAAAGTTTAAGCATCAAACAACAACTTTCTAGACTTACAAGCACGGCACAAGAAACTTACTCCGGTATTCGGGTAGTCAAATCTTACGTTAAAGAAGATCCTTTTGCAGAACATTTTTCAAAAGAAAGTGACGAATTCCGAACTCGTTCATTGGCCTTAGCCAAAGTAGAAGCCTATTTTCAGCCATTGATGACTTTGTTGGTTTCTATGAGCACACTCCTTGTAGTACTTGTAGGTGGATATCAATACTTTGATGGAAAACTTTCAGCAGGCACTATAGCTGAATTCATCTTGTATGTCAATATGCTTACCTGGCCAGTGACAGCTATAGGATGGATAGCATCTATCGTGCAGGAGGCCGAAGCTTCCCAAGCCAGACTCAACCAATTGCTTGATGAAAAATCAATCATAACCAATCATAACCAAGACGTCTACCCTATCTTGGGAGAAGTAGAATTTAAGGATGTTACCTTTATTTATCCCAACACAGGGGTCAAAGCATTAAACAAAGTAAGTTTCAAAATTCAAAAAGGAGAACGCGTGGCTATTTTGGGCAGAACCGCTTCTGGCAAATCAACCATTGGTGAATTGCTAACTAGAATGTTTGATGTCACAGAAGGTCAGATTCTAATAGATGGCAAAGACATCAAAGATCACAATGTTAAACTGATCAGAGAGCGTGTGGCTTATGTTCCCCAGGACGTATTCCTTTTTTCAGATACCATCTCAGCAAATATAGGATTCGGAGTGCAAAAAACTGTCCCAGAAGAAGTGATGAAATATGCAGCTTATGCATCCATCAGGAACGAAATAGAGAACCTGCCATTAAAATTTGATACTATGGTGGGCGAACGTGGTGTGACTCTATCCGGTGGGCAGAAACAAAGAATATCTATTGCCAGAGCATTCATAAAAAAACCTGACATGGTTATCTTGGACGATGCATTATCTGCAGTAGATACCAATACAGAACAACAAATTTTAAGCTTCCTGGATGAAGAATTAAAAGATAAAACAGCTATAATCATCACACACAGGGCCAATAATCTGTTAAATTATGATAAAATTTTTATCTTAGAAGATGGAAGTATCACTGAAGAAGGAACCCATCAGGATTTGATTAAAAATGATGGTTTTTATTCGAGCATTTATCAGCAACAAATGATGCAACAAGTGTAGAACTTAAAATTTACTTTTGAAAATGTTTGAATGATTAAAACTAATTAATATATTTGTCCTGATTATTAATCTTTTAAAATTTAAACTCGTGGAATACGAAGACAGAGGTAAATTTGACAGTGTATATACCGCAAAAGTCAAAGCAGGAAAAAGAAGAACTTACTTCTTTGATGTAAAAAAAACCAAGGGAGATGATTATTACATTAGTCTGACAGAGAGTACTAAGAAGTTCAATGCTGATGGTTATGAGCGGCATAAAATATTGTTGTATAAGGAGGACTTCAATAGATTTTTGGCACAACTTCAAGAAACCATAGATCATGTCAAAAAAGATCTTATGCCAGATTTTGATTATGAGCAATTCGAAAAAAGACAAGCTGAATGGGAAGCTTCACAAAATGAAGAGGGTAAAAAAAGCGATGGTGAAGATGTAGATTGGTAAGTTATTGGTTCGTAACTTCACAACTTTTTTTTTGTAATTTTCAAAAGGTATTATGCTATGCGCATCCTTTTAGTCTTCGCTACCTCCATAGAATGCGCGGGAACATATAAACTACTCATTCCAAATGCACTTTATAAGTCAGAAGATTCTGCGCTGACTTTTAGAAATTTAAGCATAGATATTCTGATTACAGGAGTAGGCATGATGTATACTTGCTTTTATGTGACTAAGAAACTACAAACCATGGATTATGATCTTGTGATCAACGCAGGCATAGCCGGAGCATTTGACTTGACTACTGCACTCGGTTCCGTTTTTTTAGTTTCTAAAGATAGGTTTGGTGACCTAGGTATAGAAGACACTCAAGGTAATTTTACTGATGTATTCGAAGCAGGACTTACAGAGAGTATGGCTTCCCCTTTTAAAGATGGGTGGTTGTATACTTCCAATGCTCATTTCAATCTAGATCAATATAAAAAATGCACCGCTATTACTGTCAATAAAGTCACTGGAAACGAAACCTCGATACAAAATATATTTACTAAATACCAACCTGGTATCGAGAGTATGGAAGGTGCCGCTTGCTTATTTGTAGCCAATATGTTTGATACTCATTGTTTGCAACTTAGGAGCATTTCCAATCATGTAGAGCCAAGAGACAAATCCCAATGGCAGATGCCATTAGCATTAGAAAATCTAAGCGTGGAGTTGATGAAACTACTAGAAACTTTGAGCGTAAGATAGTCCTTCCATTGGCTTAGTCAGATGTTATTGATCACTTATGTTTTCAAGCTTATACTTCACAGAGTACTGACTAGAATTTTTGTAGCTTAACATCAGGTTTGTGATGGCACTATAACTTTCTAAGCCATCTTCTACTCCATGCATTTTAAGGTAAAACTCATAAATCACATCCCTAATAAAAGGAAATATATCAGGATATTGATCAGAAGTAGCTCGTATAGCTTTGAGATCATCTTTGACCACCTGGATAAGATTGTTATACTCTATTTTTGCTAAGTCTGGATTCTTTTCCTTCATATCAAAATATAAGTACTTCCAGTATGATAGCCAACCCGAATAATTTATTTCAGGCTTTGATGTTTTTAAACATGTCAATAGACCTATAAAATTGCATTCTCCCTCATCTGTAAAACCATATCCATGCGCCATTTCGTGTGCAATAGTAAAAGGCCTGGATAATGGATGAAGGCCTAGATCTACATGACCCTCAAAAGAAAAAGGATTGTAAAAACCCGCTGTAGAAATTCTTAGCAAACTACCTTTGGGATACAATGGCCTAACTCTCACGCGACCATGGACAGGATATTTCCACTGAATAAGTAAGTCCGTTTGGGCTTTACGCAATGTGTCTTCTATGGTCTCCCAATTAGATATATTATTCATTTCACATTTACTTCTTGTCTGATTGACCATTTGAGTTACCCAAGTGAATTCTTGGCTAAGCGTATGGTGGTCTATCTCGACTTCCTTCCATCCTTGATAAGTCATCAAATCAGCTCGATAGTAATTGAATCCCCAAAGTATATAAAACAAAGAAAATAAACATAATAAGCCATTCATCATTCTTCGTGAACCATTAATGTATGCTTTTCTAGAAGTCAAAGTCTTTTTCTCTTTTTTAAACTTCCACCACATTCTTAATATGCTCCAAACCCACCCCATCAAAACCAAATAAAAAAAAGCAAATGGAAGGTATCCCATCGTGTGGTCATAAACATTCCTAAAGGTTGCAAAGAAGATACCATGATAAATACCAACAAAAGTATTGCCCGCTAGCATACCTATTCCATGCAAGAAAAGTATAAAACTCAATAATACAATCCCGAAATATTTTTTTAAATTTTCAACCATCAATTTAAAGATCACAGAGTCTCTAAAATGAAACTACTATATTTTTTAATCTATATTTAAGAAGGCAAAGATCTTAAAGCCACAACAACTATGTTGCTGAGAATACCCAATTACTTAAAATCAGTAAAAAAGTTTCTCAATTCCTGAGCGTTTTCAGGTTTTAGCTTGCCCGCAAGAATCAACCGCAACTCTCTTCTTCTCGATGCCACCTCAAACTGTTTTTTTTCTTCATTGGTGATCGGAATTACAGGAGGTACTTTCATGGGGTGACCTGTATTACGATCGATAGCCACAAAAGTGAAATAAGCATGGTTGGATTGTCTTGGATTTGCGCCAGTAATGTCAGATGCTGACACTTCCACAAAGATTTCTACTGAAGTATTAAATGCTCTGGTCACTTGTGCATTTAATGTGATGACATCGCCCAATCTAATAGGCTCGTGAAATGAAATATGGTCAACAGAAGCAGTTGCTACTTGAGATTCGCAATGTCTTGCCGCACAAACTGCACAAGCTATGTCCATCCATCTCATCAGATATCCACCCATCAGATTCCCCATGGGATTGGTATCATTGGGCATGATCATCTCTGTCATTATGGTTTTGGAGTAGGATACCAGTTTACCTTCTTTGGGTTGTTCTTGCATATCGTTATACTATTATTAATAAAGGGTTTCAAACATATGGATCAATCAATACAACAATTTAAACTCAAAGAGTTCACTCAATATTTGAGCAAGTTCGTTGCCTATAGTGTGCAGATCATATTCCTTACCTGTTTCATGTGCCAATGAGGTTACTGACTTGTTTTCATCAATGATCCCACAAGGTATGATTTTGTCAAAATACGCTAGATCAGTATTGATATTCAATGCAAATCCATGCATGCTTACCCACCTTGACATATGTACACCGATAGCACATATTTTTCTATATTTGGGGTCGGATTCGTTGGGTTCCAGCCATACCCCTGTGTAATTGGGTATTCTGATACCTTGGATGTCATACTTTTGCAAGAGTATAATAACTGCCTCTTCTAAGTACCTGACATATTTGTGCACATCAGTAAAAAAATACTCTAAATCTAGTATTGGATACCCTGTAATCTGTCCAGGACCATGAAATGTAATGTCTCCACCTCTATTAATTTTAAAAAATTCAATATTTCCATTGGATAAATCTTCATCAGAAAGTAGTAAATGATCCATGGAACCACTTTTACCTAATGTATACACAGGTGTGTGCTCACAAAAAATAAGATGATGTGTTGTTTCTGAAATAGGAAAGTTGGAATTTCTTTTTTCAAATAATTTTTTATCAACAAGCGCTTGATGCAATCCTGTTTGGATATCCCATACATCTTGGTACGTGAGATTCTTTATCCATTTAAAGTTTACTACTTGTAAGTTCATGGTGCAAAATTAACCTAAAAACCTAATAAAACAAACGATTGATATACCAGGAAGTACTTTCTTGTGGTGTACTACTTTTATTGAATAAACTCTTTCTTATAGATATCCGAGATATAATCTTATTGCAATAGAAATTTAAAAAAGAATCTTAAATATTTTCATAAAATATAATCGTTTATGATACAATGATTTATAAAAAACAATAATTTTTTTATAAAAAATACTTGGTTGAAACTAAAAAAATATACTACCTTAGTGTCTATAAATTAAATAGCCATGTCAAAGTATAAAGTAAAAGCTTCACCAAAAAAAGAAATCTTATCTTCACAAGATGCTAAAGATGAAAAACAATTTTTCAAAGTAGCCATCATTGTTACCATAGTAATCATTGTATTGATATATGCGTTTTATAATTTTTAAAACATCAATCATCAATGAAAAATCTGGCTTAGTTTGCTGACTATTACTTGATTTTTTTAATTGTAGTTAAATGGATATATTTACATAACCTTTTGAAGGTTTCGATGGAATATATTTATCCTAATTTTTATCCATTACCACTGTGGACAAAAATTATCTTCATTGTGGTGTTCCCCTATATAAATTATAGAAAACTCAAACGAAGATAAAGATCGTCTATCTTTAATCAAACTATTAATATTCTGGTCATAGCTGAGGCCTAGGATAAAATTATTGTATTCAAAACCTGCCATAGCAATAATCGATTCAATCCCAAAATTATTGTAATTTCTGACTCCCCGAATATATGGGCCTAGCAGGAGATATTGACCTGCGGTTTTTGCGATTTTGTATCTAAATGTTGCTCCCAAATTCAATTCAGAATGCGGACCTTGTATGAGCGCATTTACTCTGGGTTGTATGTATAGCCTATCAGCAGTTTTAATAGACGCGCCAGTATGAAAGCTCCACTTGGCCAATAAAGTATCCGTTTTTCTGAGATCAGGATCAACAATATCAGGAGAATTAAAAAATGAAAGATTGGGTTGGTTAAAATGAAAATATCCTATGCCGGCATGATAATTAAATGCTTTGCTTGGAGTTATGCTATAATACAATCCTAAACTCATATCGACAAAAGTTTTGTTGTTAGTAGGAAGATTTTCACCCGTTCCCAGGGTATATCCATTAATAGAGTTAAACTGATCCTGAAAAGTTAAATCTTCATAGTTTACAGACCTTTGTAAAACACCACCTTGAAACCCAATACCTAGATATTGTTTACTCTTCTTATCTAATGCCTTGTGATAAGCGCCTGTTAACACAATCTGATTAGTATTAAAATCGAAGGTGTTGACTCTGTCACCAAAAAATGTAATCCCCAATGCCACATGATCAGGGTTGTGTTTTTTACCAAAGTTTACATCAAATCTCACATCTCCGCTTGCAGAAAAAGTAGTCAAAGGACGATCTACTACTGATCTCCACTGATCTCTGTATATGGTGGAGATACGGAATGTACCTTTATAAGTACCCGCTATTGCAGGATTTAGCGTAAGCGGTGAAGCATAAAATTGAGAAAAATGTGCATCTTGGCTAAAAGATGCCACAGAAGAAATCAATAAAAGTAATAATGTTCCTAAGTTTCTAAATACTAATTTAATTCGCATTTAAAATATATTTAATATAAGTTTAATAATGGACTCTAGATGTGTAAAACATCTGCAAAAATACTAAAAAGAAGCATAAGGTAAGAATAATGGACTGATTTTTGGAGTTATAATATTTATAATAACGCAATACCTCACAAAATAGTATTGATAATGATTTATGTCTAAGAAAAAAAAGATTGACACTAAGCATCTGTTTCATGGCGTTTGTCATTTGAATACTATCCCAGTGTATACAAAACCTATGGATGGTACACTCATGTGGAGTCAAATATTATTTGGTGAAACATTCGTGATTATCGAAAAAAAAAATAAACATTGGTATAAGATACAGACTACGCAGTGTAATGTAAAAGGTTGGATAAAAGCTATGCAAATACAATTAATCGATGAGACATGGTACGACAAACTCAGTAATCAGCCAGCGTCTTCTTTGGAAGTATGTCATCCTCTTTTTAATGATGAAACTACTAAAAATATTGTTATTGGATCTTCCCTACCCTGCTTCGATGGTATATCATGTTCCATGCCTGACGGAAAATATATCTATAATGGGCAAGCCACACAAGAAGAAGGACTCGATTTTACACCTGAATTATTTGTGAAGATTGCAAGGAGGTATCTCTTCAGTCCAGAACTTGAAGGAGGAAGGTCGCCGTTTGGTATCGATGGAGGAGCATTAATTCAACTCGTTTTCGGCTTTTTTAGTATAAAGCTCCCTAGGTTTCCAGATGAACAATTTTTAATTGGAGAAATTGTCGATTTTGTAGAATTATCAAAGGAAGGCGATATTGCTTTCTGTGAAGATCAAGATGGACACATTCATCATTCAGGCATAGTTTTAGGTGATAAAAAAGTAATGCATGTACATGGTTGTGTACGGATAGACAAACTAGATCACCATGGTTTTTATAACCAAGACCTTAGAAAATACACCCATAAACTTAGAATCATTAAAAGGGTGATTTAAATCAATACAGATTTATTACAATGAAATTATTTATTTAAGTCTCTACATTTATTTAGTATTCTGGAATTAAATCTTACTCATATTTAAAATCAGATCTAGATCTACATTATTTTCAATCAGATCAATAGCCATATTAATTTTCCATGGCGTACTTCTGTTTATCTTTACTTCTATCTTACTTATTCTAAGCACAGCTCCGTATGTGTCCAATTCTGTTCGAATAAGAGGTAAGTTATTTTTTTCAATATACTTTATGGTATGCTTATCCATTTGACCTTCCCCGGTAGCCACAATGCCAGAAAGTGGACAATTAGAAATGCCATGGTTGGTGGCCATAATTTCTATTTTTTTTATGGCATCATTGATTGATCTAGTAGCGACAACTAATAACAAGTCCTGCGAACTTTTTAGTTCTTTTAAATCAATTAATGATCCTGCAATAATACTTTCTACTTTATTGTCGTCATAGTCTGCATTATAAGTGACCACACCTTTTACGGCTTCTGAGACTGTTCTAATCAAAGGATATGCTAACGTTTTCTCATAAGGCATCAAACCTAATAGAGGAAGCCCCTTTGCATCAAGCCATTTTCCTACATAATGTTTTACTTTCTCTGATTTTTCAGGTAATACTTTATTGATGATTACACCTATCACTGGTACCTGCTCCTCTCTAAATAGTGCAGTGGTCATATTTAGCATATCTATAGTACTACCTATGCCTCCTTCTACAATCATCACAACACCGGCATCCAATATTTTGGCCACCTTTGCATTGGAAACATCAGCAACACTTCCTACTCCTGGATGACCTGTACCTTCATATATAACGATATCATTATACAAACTCAACGATTTTTCTGCCTTGTAAAGTATACCATATAAATCTTGGGCACCTGGAGCATCCAAATATTTTTCAGTAGCTCCGGGTCCTAATATCACAGGGCTATGAAGTTCAGGTATGATTTCAAAATTAATAAGATCAGCAAATAAAATAGTATCTTTATCAACTCTTAAATGTTGAACATCTAAAAATTTTTGGCCTACAGGTTTACAATATCCAACTTTTAGACCTTTTTTCATATAAGCAGAAACCAATCCTAAGGTTGAAGTGGTTTTACCTACATGCTGACTTGTGGCAGCAACATAAATATTTTTATATTTTTTCACGCCTGAAGAGTTTTAGGTTTAAGTCACAAGATAAATAAAAATATATTTTAATTATAGAAAAATCAAAAATTTTGTCAATTACAAAACTAACATCTACCGCGTTCACAAATAGAACAATAAAAAGATAAAGTATTTATACTTAATCTACCTTCTGTTTTATCATGCTTTTTTAAAAATTGTCAATAACTCGTATTTTGAAGGCCAAGTTTTAATTTTTTTGAGTCATCCGTTTTTCCTTCTCAACTTTTTGCTACTATATATAAGTCAACTTATTTCAGGACTATACACACTCACATAAAAAAAGGCCTACCGCAATAAAACGGTAGGCCTTTATAACTATTTATCGAAAAAACGTTTACTCGACTATGATCATTTTCTTAGTCGCTGTAAAGTCTCCGCTTTCTAAAGTATAATAAAGTACACCACTTGCACCTAATTGCTCTTTGGTAAATACTTCATTGTTCATACCTTTTACAGCATCGATATTCCTAAGTACTACGAGTTTTCCAGTCAAATCATAAACACTCAATGTAGCTGTTGCTGCTTGTGGCATGCTGAAGCTTACTGATGTTTGACCTCTGAATGGGTTTGGTTCGTTTTGGAACAATTCGATCGCTGCAACAGGTGCAGTTCGAACATTAAGTTTCACACCAGCAACTTTTAAGTCACCTGTGTAAGACTCAGCTTTTGTTACATTTGAATTTAAGCTCAACATTTCACTTAAAGTTATTGCCTTGTCAGCTTTAACCATTATTGTGAAAAGAACATCACTACTATTCAAGGTCACATTTTCTGCAGCTGCATAACTCATGGTTACATTTCCGTTATCAAGTACCCCAACATTAGAGTTATTGATATCTAAAGAACCACTGTTAACACCTAAGAATTTAGCGTCTTTAATGTTCATTGTAAACTGGAATCCAGCTAACGTTTCCATATTTGCAGCAGTTACTGGTATTTCTACTGATTCACCTGCTTCTATATTGATTTCGTCCACATTAAATATAATTCCAGTACTTGATCTTGGTTCAGTGATAGGATCGATTACATCTGTAGTTGCACTTGAATTTACATCTCCAATTTTAACAGCTACAAAATCTTGACCTGTTTTGGTATCATTCAAACCTTGATATTCAAATGCATCTGTGTAAGGGAATGGATTCTTAGTATCTAGTGTTTGAGACTTCACAGGGAATCTCCAGCTAGAGTTTCTGAATGCATCATTCACTCCTAAGATCACTTTTCGTAATTCAGTAAGGTCACTTGCAGTCACTCTACTATCATTATTGGCGTCAGAAGCTATTACTTTATAAGTATCATTGAATACGTCTAATCCCAAGATATGTCTTTGAATCAATACAAGGTCAAGCGTAGTAACACCATTAAGGTAATCACCATCTTTAGCTGCTGAAACTTCATAATTCATATCAGATTCAACTTCCATCGCATAGTTACCAAGTGCATCTGGCTGAATGGTCTTAGGAAACTCAGGTAAGTTGGTTTCGAATGTAACTGTGATGTTCTTAACAGCATTACCTGTAGAAGTTACGACAGTACCCGAAATAACTGGTTTGTTTGTATCACATCCTCTAATGCTTAGTAATGTTGAACAGAAATCAGTATTCCATGCTTCATCCCAAACACTTACATTTACTGTAAAGTCACCACATGCTGTCCACACTTTACCTGCGCTTCTTGAAGAAGGCAACCATTTGAAGGCTTTGCCTTGAGCATATTCTGCTGCGGTTGCGTTTACACTACCGCTAGCTCCTGCTTTATAGAAGTGCTCATCATTGATTCTTGCAAATATAGGCGATACATTATCAAATGTAAAGTACAATTTAGCTTGCGGTGTACAGTTATCAAAAGATCCTTTATCAAAATCTCCTGCCCACAACTCTACCATCTTAGGTGTTGTCTGCATCACTGCTGTACTGATGTTTACACAATAAGGAGTTGGAGCTTTTTTGTCTACTACCATTACTGTGTTTTCACATTGAGCTACATTACCACATCCATCCGTTACTTTCCACAATACTTTGTGACTGATGTTTTCCGCATCTAAAATAAACGCTGTTGGTCCTGTTCCTACTGGTATCTTCACTGTCTCTCCACTTGCTTTAGTTGGCTTGATGTACGTTACATACACTAAGTCTGCAAACGGTAAACCTGGGTGTTGTGCTTGCAATTGTGCCCATACTGGGTTTGGTGCTCCTGTAGCCAACAATCTCGCTTGTGCTACCCAAATACCATTCCAAGATTTGTTCACAAAGCTTGATGCTAATCTGTCTATTGTACCATTGGCCCAACCGTCAAAATACATCTGCCATTTAACCCAACTTTCTTCTGCACACACTAATGCGTCGCTTGCTGATGCCTCTAAAGCTACCTGTGCCTCACAGCCTCCATTTGGATTTTGTGCATTTGGATTCGCAGCAAACATCTGATCCTGACAAGTCAATACTGGTGCGATTTCATCTTTAAATGCATACCAGTGTACGAATGGTCCTCTGTCTTCTCCTGTACACCAATTCTTATAGCTGTACTCTACTCTCCATTTCTTACATGCGCCATCTTCGAATAAGAAGGTATCGATTTTGATGCTTTCACCCACGATATCACACTGACCATAGTTAACTATTGGTTTCTTGATTACTGGATTATTTGCATCTCTTGCATCCGCTAATTCAAAGCTACACTTATCCCATTCTGTTGTTCCATTGTTTTGCGGGAACGTCACTGTAAATGGTGCTGTAATACTTGATACCGTAATCAATTGAACACATGTTACTACTGTACTTCCTTTTGTAACTTTAAATGTTCTTCTGAGCGTACCATTCTTACAAACATCATTGAACTGACCTACCCATTGATCTCTGTACGTAACATCTAAGTTAGAACATAAATCATATGCTTTAGGCAATCCTGTCATGGTAATGTTGGTACTTACAGGAGTATCTGCATCTAAGCTTAGGTTTAACTCCATATCACATGTTACTGTTACATTTGCAGGACAAACCAATACTGGAGGAAGTTTATTCTCTACTCTTACGGTAACCCAAGTGGTATTATAGTTATCTCTCATACCATTGATAATGAGATTATCACCATATACACCATTCATATTACCATCATCCCAAACTCTCATCTCTACATCATGTAATCCGAATTCTGCTCCAACTGGAATATCTTCACAACAGAATTTAACATACTCACCTCCATCTGTATCGATGATGATATTATTGTCTTTGGTGTCTTCTGGGTGTGCCCATACGCCACCTGGTACGTTATCCGCTGGAGAGTGATTGTAAGTACTATTGTTATTGTGATTATTTGCGCCTATGTTTCCACATGAGCCACCTCCTAATCTTCTAATTTCAAGCTTAACATCACTACAGTGGTCATATGAACCATTGTCCACAGATTCTGCATAAAGTTTTGCAAATCCGTCACCTTCACCTCCAGTAAGACTTAACACTATGTTTTGTAAGCCTATCGCTACTGGTGGACTAAAGTCACCTACAGTTACATAATAATAACATCTAGAAATATTACCACACTCATCCATGATTGTGTACTCCACTAAATGTCTTCCTTTTTCAAGGCCTTCAACTCTTACTTTAATATCGTGTTCGTCATGGCCAAGGAATCCACCTGTTACTATGGTTCTTCCAGTTCCAAATACTTTTGCAGTAAATGAAGCTACAGAAGAACAACCGTCAACCATCACAGCTGGTACTGGTAAGTCAGCATGAGCTACACATCCCCAAGGATCTACACCGATAGTGATATCGTCAGGACATTCGATAATCTTAGGTCCTTTAGTATCGCTAACTTTGATAACCTGAACGTGTTCTCTTGGATTTGTAGAAGATAGTGGTAAACACATATTTCTTACTTTCCAAGTTCTTAATATTTCATAACTACCTGGACAAATTTCAAAGATTTCGTCAGAAACATTTACACTCACCATACATAGATTACCAGTTTTGTTAACAGATGTACCATTTAATGATGGGAATCCTGTATTTGCAGCATTGGTAAGACTTGGTGTTTGTTTAACGTCAGTACAATCCAAAGCTTTGTCATTGGTAAAGTCAGCTGGCCAAACTATATTATTTAAGTTCAAACCTTCAATAGTAATAATCTGATCACAACTAACTGTCTCACCATTACCATATGTTGATGTCCAAGTTCTTGTAATGATTGCTCTAGGAGTTGCACACTGACCTCTGTCATCAAACCAATCCTTGTAAGTGATTACTGCACCTGGCTTACATGTTCTTAAGAAAGCTTCACCAGTTTTCAATGCACCAAGTACTGTAGATCCATCAGGACGTACGATAACAAATCTTTCATTAACATCCGTATTACAAGTTACTGTAACATTGGCTGGACAATTGATTTCAGGAACCAATTTCTCTTCAATCGTAACTGTACCCCAACAACTATTGCCTGTACCATTACAATCTACGATACTTACTTTGAAAGTTTGGTCTTTATCAGAGATGTCAAAGAAGTTAGCATGAGGTAAACCACCTAATGTGGTAATTACGATACAGTATCTGTCAAAACATCTGTAATCATTACCTTCTAACAACATATCAGGATTAATTCTAGCTTCACAATTGGTGTCTAGAGATAAGTTGATATGATCGTTACAAGAAATCGTATTACTAGGGATATTTTCTTGCACAACTACTGTAAATGAACATGTAGCTGTATTACCAGCGATGTCCGTAGCCGTTGCTGTAATTACTGTAGTACCTATTGGTAAATTCAAGTTTGAAGGACTATAAGTTACTACCGCACTACAGTTATCTGTGGTAGGCACAGCACCTGGCCATAAGAATGTACATTGACCTGATCCCAATCTAAAGGTTTGATTACCTGGACAAAGAATAGTAGGTTTAGTAACATCTCTTACGGTTACGGTAGCAAAACAAGCTGCTTCATTTCCACAATCATCAATTACTTTAACTAATACTTGATTTGGACCTAAATCTGCACAAGTAAAGTTCAATTTTGACAATTGGAAAGTAAGATCGGCTGCTACGCTACATGCATCAGTTGCACCTGCGATTCCACCTACGATCACATCTCCTGCAGTGATAGAAACTTTTCCATCTGCATCAAGGTCTACATTAATATTTTTACATGTAAACACAGGAGGTCTAGTGTCTCTGATTGTAATTCTTTGAACTCCACTGCTTCTGTTTCCACAAGGGTCAGTTGCTGTCCAAGTTCTAGTAATTACACCTGTAAATCCGCAAGTTCCTGGTGCAAAAGTCTCTGTAAATTCTACACAAATAAACGGAGAAGGAGCACAGTTGTCAACAGCTGCTGCTACACCATACTCTGCAAATGTTGCTGTTGGCGCATAACTTCCTATTGCAGGGTTACATACGAATGACTTCGCTACATAAGGGCCTGCACATTCAACTGTTACGTTGATTGGAACAGTAATTTCAGGAGCCTTAGAGTCTCTTACTGTTACTACTTGGTTCCAAACCTGTGCATTATTTGATACATCTCTTACAGTCCAGATATTAGTCAATGTGTAATTGTAATGAGCACACAATGCTTGATTTGGACTCTTAGTGGAGTTTTGTACAAAAGCAATGGTAGGAGCTGCAGTACAGTTATCTTCTACATCATTTGGATTTAATACCAATGGTGCAGGTACATTATCACACTCTACAGTAATATTTTGTGGTTTACCCACTAATATTTCAGGTTGTTGTGAATCCAAGACTAAGATAGTAAATGTACAAGTCGCGGTATTACCATCATTATCCGTAGCGGTATATCTGATCGTGTAAGGTCCCCCTACAGGTATTACGTCTCCTGGCACAAATTGATTTGTTGAAGCGGCAACCACTGTAAGCGGAACATCACAATTATCTACTGCATACGGAATATCCCAATTTACTTTGGCACTACAACGATCTACATCATTATTGACCATGATCATTGAAGGACAATTTGTGAAGAATGGCATAGCTCTGTCTACAACGGTAATGTTCAATGAACAACTACCTTCGTTTCCAGCAGCATCTCTTACGTAATATCTCAATACACTTAAACCTTCTTCAAAGTCGTAAGCCACATTTCTATTGCCACCAGCTGCAATCAACTGCGTCAATGTAAATGGTCCTGCTACAGTTCCATCAGGATTTGTGATGCTGTAAGTGTATACAGTCACAGCACAATTATCCGCAGGTACAGGATGTGTCCAAGACATTTGACTTTCACATCTGAAAATCTCAGTTACTAATGGATTAGTAGGTATAGCTGCACAACTTACTGTAGGATTTTGAGTATCTCTTACAGTAACTACGATAGCACATGTACTCGTATTGCCAGCTACATCTGTTGCTGTCCATACCACTGTAGTTGTTCCTACAGGGAATACTGCTCCAGCAAGTGTTGCAGAATTATTGAAACTATTGACCAAGCTAACAACGCCCGTACAGTTGTCAGTAGCTGTAGCATTGAGTGCTGTTGCGGGAACAGTAAAATTACATACATTGGCATTTGCATCGAAAACAAACGGACTTCCTGTAGGACATACTATATTTGGTCTTTGTCTGTCTACAACTTCGATAACGAATGAACAAACACCTACTGAGGTATTACCATCCATAATAGTATATGTTACTGTACTTCTACCCAAATTGAACACTACACCAGTCGCATTAGTATTGCCTGATGCTGTTGTTGCACCGGTAACAGCGTATGTAACAGTATATGGACAATTATCAAAATTGAATCGTGGCGCCACTGCTTCTGCAGTTGAAGCCCAGGTACAAGTATTGTTGTCTGTCGGGAAAGTTTGTGTTACAGATGGACAGAATATATCAGGATTCTGAGTATCTGTCACGGTCACTGTAAACGTACAAACTGCTGTATTATTATTAGCATCGGTAGCTAAGTATCTGATGATATAAGTACCTAATGCCCATCCAGTTCCTTGAGCTGGGCCAGCATCAGTTCTCACTACAGTTACAAAACCACAATTATCAGTTGCTATAGGCGTAGCCCAATTAACCACTGAAGAACAAAGGTCAACTGAATTAGTTGCTGTGAAACTACCAGGACACTGTACGAATGTAGGTACAGAATTGTCTGTGACCGTTACAGTAAATGAACAGGATTGATTATTACCATGAATATCTCTGACAGAGTACAGAACGGTCGTCGTTCCTACAGGGAAATTGTAAGAAGTATTTAATGAACTTCCACTTAACAATGTACCCGTTAATACAAATGGACCTTCTACGCTACCATTAGGTAAAGTAAATCTATAAGTATACAATCCGATAGCACAGTTATCTGTAGGTGTTGGATGATTCCAAGTATGCAATGCAGCACAATCTGTGTCACCCGTTCCAGTATTTAATGAAGCATTAGATGGACATGTAATTACTGGTAATTGAGTATCTAGAACTGTTACTACAATAGAGCAAGTACTGGTATTTCCAGCCACATCAGTCGCTGTCCAAACTACTGTTGTAGTTCCTACAGGGAAAATAGCACCAGCAAGCGTTGCTGTGTTATTATAACTATTCACTAAGCTAACAACTCCTGTACAATTATCTGAAGCAGTAGCATTGAGTGCTGTAGCAGGAACAGTAAATGTACAAACATTAGCATTAGCATTAAACACAAACGGACTTCCTGAAGGACATACAATTGTCGGGCTTTGTCTATCTACCACTACTATGTTGAATGAACAAGATGACAATAGCGTACCGTTTGCTTCTCTTATCGTGTAAGTTACTGTACTTGTACCTAAATTGAATACTACACCCGCAGCACTTCCATTTGTTGAAGGTCGTACTGTAGCACCAGTAATCACATAAGATACTGTATAAGGACAATTATCAAAATTGAATCTTGGATCTACTGCTTCTGCATTTGATGTCCAAGTACAAGTGTTTGGATTTGTTGGGAAAGTCTGTGTAACTGATGGACAGAATACTTGTGGAATCTGCGTGTCTGTTACTGTCACCGTAAATGTACATACTGAAGTGTTATTATTAGCATCAGTTGCCACATATCTCACTGTGTAAGTACCTACGGCCCAAGAAACTCCTTGTGCTGGACCTGAATCAGTCCTTGAAACTGTAACAATACCACAGTTATCAGCTGCAATAGGCGTAGCCCAATTAACTACTGCAGAACAAGCGTCTACCGAAGTAGTTGCTGTGAAACTAACAGGACATTGTACAAATTCAGGTGAGGTAGTGTCTGTAACCGTTACTGTAAATGAACAGGTTTGATTATTTCCATTCACATCCCTTACGGCGTACATAACTGTTGTTGTTCCAACAGGGAAATTGTAAGAAGTTGCTAATGAGCTACCACTTAATAATGTTCCCGTTAATATAAATGGACCTTCTACACTACCATTAGGTAACATAAATCTGTATGTATAGATAGCTATACCACAGTTGTCCGTTGGTGTAGGATGTGTCCATGTATGTAATGCTGCACAATCAGAATCATTAACCCCTGTATTCAATGCAACATTGGAAGGACAAGTGATTATAGGTAATTGATTGTCTAAAACTCTTACTAAGATAGCACAAGTACTTGTATTTCCTGCAACATCAGTTGCCGTCCATACTACTCTAGTTTCTCCTACTGGGAACACTGCACCTTGTAAAGTATTAGTGTTTGTGTAATTGTTTACTAAACTTACTAAACCCGTACAGTTATCTGACGCTGTTGCATTGAGTGCTGTAGTAGGAACAGTATAATTACAAACATTAGTATTAGCATTAAGCACAAACGGACTTCCTGCAGGACAAACAATAGTTGGACTTTGTCTATCTACCACTACTATGTTGAATGAACAAGTTCCTACAAGTGTACCATTTGCTTCTCTTATCGTATAGGTTACTGTACTTGTACCTAAATTGAATACTTCACCTGCAGCACTTCCATTTGTTGAAGGTCGTACTGTAGCACCAGTAATCACATAAGATACTGTATAAGGACAATTATCAAAATTGAATCTTGGATCTACTGCTTCTGCATTTGATGTCCAAGTACAAGTATTGATATCAGTAGGGAATGTTTGTGTAACAGACGGGCAGAATACTTGAGGAATCTGAGTATCTACAACTGTAACTACAAACTGACATACCGCAGTATTATTGCTACCATCAGTAGCTACGTATCTCACGGTGTATGTACCTACTGGCCAAGTTCCACCTTGAACCGGACCAGCATCTGTTCTCACTACGTTTACAAATCCACAATTATCAGCTGCTATAGGCGTAGCCCAAGTAACCAATGATGAACAAAGATCAACAGAATTAGAAGCTGTAAAATCTACAGGACACTGTACGAAGACAGGTACCGTATTATCAGTTACTGTTACATCAAAGAAACATGTTTGTGAATTACCATTCACATCTCTGACCACATATCTAACTCTTGTTGTTCCTCTAGGGAAGTTATAAGATGCATTTAACGATCCACCATTTAATAATGGACCTGTAAGAATAAATGGACCATCAATAACTCCATTTGGCAATTCAACTACATAAGTGTATAAATTAATTGTACAATTATCAGTTGGTGTTGGATGCGTCCAATTATAGATTGTTGCACAATCTGTATCACCTGCACCTGTGGTCAATGCCACATTTGAAGGACAAGTGATCGTTGGAGTAATATTATCTCTTACTTCAAAGCTTACGGAACAAAGGCTGGTATTGCCAGATCCATCAGTTGCCATGAAGTCTATCGTATAAAATCCTGGTCCATAATTACCGGTAGCATCGCCACCTGTATTAAAGAATGGATCGTTATGGTTGAGAGAAGCCACTGAACAGTTGTCTGTAGCTGTAGCAACCAAAGGAATATTGACTACACAAGCATTTGCAGGTACAAAGTATACTGATAGTACTGCAGGACATACAACAACCGGTGCTGTTACATCTCTTACTACAACTGTAGCAGTACATGTAGATCTGTTACCCGCTGCATCTGTCACCGTATACGTTACAAAAGAAGTACCTAAGTTAAATGTTTGTGAAGTAGGTACACTATTTTGACCTGTTGCCGGGCTATTGGCAGTTGTTGCACCAGTAATAGCGTAGGTTACTGTTAAACCAGTATTCATACAATTATCACCAAAAACTGCAGCGTATGGTGTAGGTAAAACGCCTACACAAGTAGCATTGGCATTTAATGTAATATCTTGAGGACAAGAAACTACCGGAGCATCATCATCAGTTACGGTTACGTCTACTGAACAAGTTCTGGTATTTCCAGCAAGGTCAGTAGCTATAAATGTTACCGTAGTGGTACCCGTTACACCATTAACACCAGGGTAGAATAATCCTGAAGTAAATCCTGAAACAGCAGTAGCTGCACTAGTCGCTGCAGGATTTGGCAATTGTGATGGAGCTGCTGCACCATTTCCAAAGAAATGAGAAATCGCAACATCTGAACAATTGTCACTTACTGTTGGCTGTAAAGGCACGAATGCAGTACATCCTGAAGACGGATCTGTACCCACAGTAACGTTAGTCGGACAAGTTATTACTGGGTCTCTGTCATCTACAACTGTAATCACGAATGAACAAATTGCAGTGTTTCCACTCATATCCGTTACTAAATAACTTTCAGTATGTGTACCTGCTCCATAATTTTGAACAGCTGCACCTTTACCGTTATTTAATTGAGTAACAAACATTGGACAGTTGTCAGAAGCGACTGGAGCTGTATATGCAATATTTACAGAACAGTCATTAGCTGTAGCTGGTTGTGTGATCACGAATCCACCTGCAGGTGCTGAAGGTGTCACTGTAAATCCTGCGTTGGTTATATTAACTGTGATATTTTCCGGGCAACCTGTGAACAGTGGCAATACATTATCTACCACAGTAACTGTGAAAGTACATACTGAAATATTTCCACTCGCATCCGCAGATGAATAGGTAACCACTGAAGTACCTTTAGCAAAAACATATGCATTTACTGCACCTGCTCCGTTAGCCACGGTTTGATCAGGGTTCAATATAGAATATGTCAATACTGGCGGAACAGTACAGTTGTCTGTATTAGTAACTGGAGCTAAGCTTCCACTGGTCCAAGTACATACGGTATTGCTGCTTACGTTCATCGTGATGTTAGCTGGACAAACCAATGTCGGTGCTATGGCATCAACCACAGTTACGTTTGCAATACATGTAGAAGAATTACCACTTGCATCTGTTACTGTAAGAGTTACGTTGTTAGCACCAATATTTGCACACGTAAATGAAAGCGGTGTTGCTACAACAGTTGAAACAGTACAATTATCAGTACTACCACCATTTACGTCTGCTGCTACGATACTCGCTGTACCCGCTGCGTTCAAGAAAACGGCTATATCTTTACATCTAGCAATAGGCTCTTCGAAATCCTGAACCGTTGCTGTATAATTACAAGATACTGTTGGTGTCAAAGGTGTAAATACTCCTGATACCAAAGTACCTGCAATAGCATGAACCGTATTAACACCTACATTGAATGCAGTAGCATTTACAGTGGTTAAAGTTACTGGAGCGGCCATAGATGCTATTGTTGTAGCACCCGTCACCCAATATCTCACTGTAAACTCATCGGCACAAGCTGCATTGATTTCAGCAGGAATTAAGTTCATAAATGTGGTACAAGATCCTGCATCTGTCGCTGCTGTAAAGTCAGCAGGACAAGTGATGATCGGACCTGTGTAAGTCACTGTAATGTCTGCCACTGACGTACATGCAGGACCATTAGATCCGTTAGTACCGTTGTTAGGATCAGTAACTGTGAGTCTGTATACATAATCACCAGGGGTAGTTTCAGTAACTGTAACTGAACCAGTTGTACCTGCGATAGAACCTGCAGTAGGACTCACTCTTTCCCAACTATAAGTATATCCTACACCACTACCCGCAACTACTGTGCTGATCAATTGTACATCCTGATTGATACATGAAGGGTTTTCTATAGCTGTAAGGGTTACGATTGGTCTGTTGACTACTCTCAACTCGATAGTTCCGATATAGAAACAGTCATCACCTGGAAGACCATCAACGTTGTGACCGATTCTGACATAAATTGCTGCGTCAGAAGAAATATAATCAAATGGTGCTGTTGCAGAAATTAATCCTGTTGCTCCACCATTGTTAGCATTATTGAAACTATTATAGTATCCAAGTACTGTTATAGTTTGCGGTGCAGGTACCGTAGGTAATGCATAAGTTATACCTGTGAAAGTACCTGAATTTCCACCCGGAGTGGTAGGACAAGTTTCCAACAACACATCTGTAAGTACAGGTGCATCTATGATACTCAAAGTGAAGGTTACTGCCAATTCAGCACAACCACCACATCTTTGCCATATCTGATAAGTACCTGGAATAAATACAGGTTGGAAACTAACCGGTGCACCATTTCCTGCAATAGTTTGAACTAAAGCATTGCCAATAGGATTAGCAAGTGGTGATGTAGATAGGTTATAATACAACTCATATGTACATGCAGCGTCAGTATTTGCTATGGTTGATACTGTCCAACCATTATTGTTTGCACACTGAACAGCTGTGTTCGGTGATGTTTGCCATCCGCCTGTTGTTGTAAAGTTCGGTTGTACTGTGATGCTAAACTTAACTTCAGCACCTGTACAAGTTACCCCATCTAAAGTAATCTGTGGAGTTACACCAATAGTCACTACATTAGGGAAATTGTTTCCATTTTCACCCATCCACATTAACTCAGGAGCATTGTTGGGTAAGCTATTTAGTGTACCTGGCATAACAACCAAAGGATCGCTACTAGTTACTACATAAGAAACTACAGCACCGACACTACTGATGCCCGTAACAGGGTCTACCAAACACGTAGGTACCATTTGCTCGAAATATTGTAAATCTATTTTTCCATTGTCACCCAAACATACTGTGATATTGTTCGGTGTGATCGCCATTGGTGGTGCCGGAAGCACAAAAGCATCTTGTGACCCAACACATGCTGCATTAAATGATGCTGGCACTGCATTGATGATTGCACCTGTTTGCATATTTAATGGATTCTGAATGTTTGAAGGATACACTGGTGGACTTGCAAATAATATTCCTGTGCCTGCCACTATGGCACCACAATTCGCAGTCCTTACTGGTACCACTTCAACTTCATAACATCCTACCGCAGGGTTTATCCATACAGGAAGAAATTGCCATCCACCAACTACAGTATTTGTAACAGTATTGACCAATCTATATCTCCAACCATAACCTGCCGGAGCCGTAGAACTAGGTACCGCAGTTAAACTTCCACCTGAACAAACCGGTGTAACAGTTAATGTTGGTGGAGCTGGAAACGTAATAAAATCTATACTTAATGATCGACAGGCATTTGGGGCCACATCTCCTATAGCAGCACCGTCTGGTGCAGCACCACAAGTAGTGGTGGCTCCAACGCCTACTCTGATATTGTGACAACCCGTATTAAAGGCTATTGCTTGTAGACCTGCAAGATTAACGGGACCGAAAGGAGTACCATTATTTGAACCAGTATATACCAACTCCATTCCTGTAGGTATAGAAACCGGTGCAGAAAGCGTAACTGTAGATACATTGGTCGTACTACCACAATTAGCTGCCATGCTCACAGTAGGAGTTAAAGCACTTAAATCAGGCCATACGATAAATGTTCTTGTAGCCTCACAATCGTCACCAGGACTCACTGTTCCTGCTGCAGTAGCACCACAAGCTGCTGTCAATGCATATCTAACAGATAATGAATGGCAACCCGGAGCTATATTTGTAGGCAGTGTGGTATTGTAAGCACCACCATCTAAACTATATCTAAGTTCAAAACCAGCAACTACTGCAGGTACTACATCCCAGTTTACAGAGATATTGGTATTTCCGCATGTACTAGCTTTGGTTATGGAAGTAATATTACTAGTAACATCAGGGAAGATGGTCATTTGTACTGCGTTACTTTGGTTACAAAGGACACCTGTACCAGGAGTATTGGCAGGAATTGTACCACATGCCGACGCACTTACATATCTTGCTCTAACTGAATAACATCCAGGTGTAGTTGTACTTGGATTTGCAGACCAAGTGGTACCATTATCTATACTATATTGAACATTAAATCCAGGAACTGCAGTAACTGTTGGTAAATCAAACATTGCCGCACAAGTGTTTGCTGTAGCTGTAATAGTTGGTTCATTAGGAATTTTAAGTAAATAAATAGATGTGCTAGCACCACAAGCTCCAGTACCTGGGGTCCCGGCAAGAGTACTTCCACAATCATCCATTAATGTCCATCTATATTTTATCTCATAGCAACCTGGATTGTTTGCACTAGCTACAAAGTCTGCCAAATTCAACCAAGTTGCACCACCATTACTACTATACTCTAAATCAAAACCTAACAATTCTGGTGCAATCCCAATAATTAAAGGCCTTACAAATATAAGAGATGCGGGAGTAATAACAGCATCACAAGTTACTGCTGTTGTTTGAATTGCCCCAAATGCTGAGAAAGATATTGTTGGAGCGGTTGGAAATATAACAACATCTACGGTATTACTGGAAGCACAATCAGTAGGACCAGCAGTTAGCGAAGGTACTGTGCCACATATTGAAGTATTTACATACCTAGCACTTATATTATGGCAGCCTATGGCTGTAGTGCTTGGAGCTGTACCCCATGCTCCACCATCTATACTGTATTGCGTGGTGAATCCTGCGAAGGTAGGTACTGTTGGCAATGTAAATGCTGCATTACATGTATTAGCAGGGGCCGTAATTACCGGTGCTGCAGGATAAATCAATGCACTTACAGGTGCACTAGCTGCACAAGCTGCATCAGCACTACTTGCTCCAGCAAGGTTAGTACCACAAGCTGCCGCAAGTACATATCTTGCCCTTACACTGTAGCATCCTGCTAAAGTAGTGCTCGGAGCCGCTGACCAGCTACCTGACATATCCAACTCATACTCTACCGTAAATCCTGTAACAGGTGTTACAGTCGGTAGTGTAAACATAGCATTACATGTGCTAGCTGGTTGAGTTAAAACAGGAGCTGTAGGGAAAATGACTACGCTTACTGTGTTTCCTGCTGCGCATGCTGCTGGAGCTGCCGTATTGGCAGTGATCACATTTGCAGGTGCAACACCACAGTCAGCAGTCAATACATAACGTGCTGTCACTGTGTAACACCCTGATGTACTCGGCACTGTAGGTGCTGCTACATAAATACCACCATCAATTGAATACTGTACGGTGAATCCCGGAACAGCAGACACTGTTGGTAATACAAAGGCTGCATTACAAGTATTAGCAGGTGGTGTTATAGTAGGTACTTGTGGGAAAATCACCACATTGACCGTATTACTGATACCACATGCACCTGTACCTGTGGCCCCCGCAGGAGTTGCTCCACAAGCAGATGCTAATACATACTGTGCCCTAAGATTGTAACAACCTGGGGTAGCAGGCAATACAGGGGAACCTGTAAATGCTCCACCGTTGATACTCCACTGAACATTAAATCCAGTAACAGAAGTAACTGTAGGTAAAGTGAATGCTGCAGCACATGTGTTGGTTGGTGCCGTTAACACAGGGGCTTCCGGAAATATTACCGTATTTACTGTATTACTAGACGCAGAACATGAAGAAACCGTACCATCAGACGATGATCCTGCAGGCACAATGTTAAATGGTAAACCACCACAAGCAGATTCTGTAACGTATCTGGCTGCAATAGAATGACATCCAGGTGTAGTGCTACTTGGATTTGCTGTCCATGCACCACCATCTAAACTATACTCTACCGTAAAACCTGTTACGGGTGTTACAGTCGGTAGAGTGAACATAGCATTACAAGTATTGGTAGATGGAGTGATTACTGGAGGCGTAGGATAAACTACAAAATTGTGTACTTTTCTGCAAGCTGAAGGTGAATCACCATCTGCAGTAGAATTGTCACAATTAGCCATTTGACGTATCATGAGGTCGTGACATCTTGGAGCCATACCTGTAGGTAAAGCTGTACTGTATGCACCACCATTAAGGCTGTATTCATAAGTTACATTAGGAGGTGCCGGTGGTAATCCTGTAACGGATGATACCGTACCATTGCTACCGTCAGAACAAGTGGTGTTCACTGTAATATTGGCAGTACTTAAATCATCAAATAAAACAAAGTTGGTAACTGCAGATACAGGTGTAGGATTACCTGAACCACAACCAAAAAATCCTGCAGAATTAGTATTTAATCTGTAGGATATGGTGTGACATCCTCTGCTCAATGTAGCTGGAATAGTAGCACTGTAAGCACCACCATCTATGCTATACTCATATGAGAAACATGAATACAAAGGATTTGGAATAACTGAGATAGTAGCGGCACAAGTTAGATTGCCTACTATACTGGCTGCGGCTAGCGCAGGAGGTCCGTTAGTACCAAAGAATATACTATAGGTAGTAGTGGTACTTGGTATCATCATACCTGGAGTGTAGGTGTTGCCACCACAAGTCACATTGGTAGTAGCAAAAACACCTACCGTTACACAGTGAGGACCTGCTGGGACACCGCTGGGTAAGCTATTGGCAAATACCGGACTACCGTCTAGTGAATACCGATACTCATAGCCTGTTCCTGGGGTCACAGGTGCTACAGTAGCATTTACAACGGCGTGATTACCATTGGTACATACATCTGCTGGACTGAAAGTCATTGCTGATATGGTTGGTGCTGTGGGGCACGCCTGACCTTTCAAGGTTTCAGAACCTAACGAAAAGAAGGAAAACAACAAAATCATCACCCATCCTGAAAGGATTTTGGATAGTTTTGGAGTTTTCGATAAAACGTTTAAGTTTTTCATAAAAAATAAAGTTTTGGTTAATAAATTTTGAAAATGATTGAGCTATAAATTGTGAAAGTTTACGCTCAAGTGGAGTTATAAAATATTAAGGGGTGAATATCAGAAATGAGTTTTTTGATATATCTAATAAGAATATAAGCCGAAGAAAAGATATCCGAAACAGACACCAAAATAGGCTCAAAAAATCTATAAAAAATGTTAAAATTATTTTTTCTAAGCGGTGAAATTATGGATAATTTGGAGAAAATGAGTAGCTGAGACCATAATATAACCACCAAAGCACCACAGAAAGTGTCTGTGGATCTACTTATTTGTAAAGCATTTTTTGCGTTGCTCATGGTTGGTTATTAAATTTGTTTTAAATATATATCTTCCTTAAGGTCAATTAATTGGATATATATTATTGGTTCTACTAATGTGTTAAACGCCTTCTATTAGGACTCTTAACGATGCAAAGATAGATAAAATATTTATATCCAAAAATTTTTCTAATATTTTTTTTACAAATATGTTAAATTATTTTTTAATATATCATTGGAGAAGAAGTATTTGGAAGTTAGTAAATTGGCAGTCATTTTTTCCATGATGATGACAAACCGTATTGCCAACAGTTTTTATGTTTATATTTTACTTAATACTTCTTAAAATAATTCCTAAGTGTCCTCATCCTGGCAAGTAGCATAGAGATATGGTATGTCAGCGATCCGTTAATAAAAGAAAAGTTTTACAATATAACCTTGAGTCTACTTCGAAAAGTATAATTTTGCCCCAAGCACAAAGACACAAAGAATCTCAAATTGCAAATCATGGATAGTTATATATTTATGCAACTTAGATTCTTAGAGACTTTAACCTGGATTATGCAATAGAAAATCCCTGCCTGCCCTACGGTACGGCGAGGCAGGTATTCCGAAGCTAACTTTCGTGCCTTTGGCTCGACAAGGTCTGCAAATCAGCATCCGCCGCGGCGGACTACTTATTTTCTGTAACTATAGCGGTGCTATGCTTTTCGAATATAAGTTGCTGATTTACCTGCCCGCCTACCATGTAGTGGTCAGGCTGGTTACAATTTAACTTCTTCCCGCTAAAGCGGGACAGGCTATGACAAAGTTCTAACGCATAATCCGGGTTTAAATACTTTATATTTCTTGTCTATAAATGGTTTGAGTTCTTTTACAAAGAACTTGAGGTAATTGTCAGCGGTGGGAATAAACTTCTTCTGTGCTCATCCTGCACGTTTCAATTGTTGATGTATAGTATCTTTTTCAATATCGGAAAGCAAAGTAAACGCCTTTTTTGGAAAATAATCTGTAGGTCTTGTACTACCACCATTCCACACGGCTACCAGTATACAATCTTTGATTTTATTAGACTTTTGAAGATTTGACATTACATCATCTACATCCCCAGATTGTTTATTCCATGTAGTGATACTATCAAAAAGCATTTGCCCATCCTGCATATATAGCACAGAAAATGGCTTTTTTCCATCATAATTTTCAGGAAGCCATACATCGATATTTCTTGAGGTTACAAATCTGGATTTAAAATTTTCAATTCTTTGTAAACTGCCAGGACATACCTTGGGCAGGAAGTCCTGAAAAAAAGTATTCTTAGCCAAAAAATAAAAGTAATGCCAGTAAAACCCTTTTCATGGATTCAGTTTTGGGACTTATATATGATGATTCAGTACCATTTTGCCACAAACCCAGCCATCCATATCTAAAATGGTTTCAAGCTTAAATCCAAGTGATTCATAAGAATTGAGCACTATGTCTTTATCATCTATTAATACACCTGAAAAGAGAAAAACGCCCTGATCTTCTAGCTTTTTAGCAAGTTGATCTGCATATTTTACCAATATATTTCTATTGATATTGGCTAATAGGATGTCATATTTTTTTACCGGGGCTTGTTCCAGATCGCCTTCAAAAGCTACTACATTTTCTACACCGTTGATTTGGCTGTTTTCTATAGTGTTTAGGAAAGATTCATGTTCTATATCTAAGGCATCTATATTTTTTGCGCCAAGCTTGGATGCCAAGATAGCAAGTATTCCCGTACCGCATCCAAAATCAAACACATCTTTACCTAAAAAATCAATGGAAGACATTTGGTCGATCATCATATGGGTTGTGGCATGATGCCCTGTACCAAATGCCATTTTGGGATTGATCACTAAATCGTACTGAATATCTGATAACGCTGGATGAAAATCTGCTCTTATTTGACAGAAATCCCGAACTACTACCGGTTGAAATGCAGCTTCCCAAAGTTCATTCCAGTTTTGGGGTTGAATTTCATCGATCTCATAATCATCTGTAAATTTAAGGATGATTTCAATGACTTCACTTTTTACCGTTTCATCCAAATTGGATTTGGATATATAAGCTATAAAGTGATCATCTTCTTCCTGAAAAGACTCAAATTCATATTGTGTCAATAAAGCCATCAATACTTCGTCAGTGCTTTTTACTTTCAGTCCATAATAAATCTCCATAAGGTGCGGTTGGTATGGTTAAAAATTAAGAATATATGGTTTTTTGAGCCGCCTTAAAAGTATTCATAATGAGTCCCATAACCGTCATGGGACCAACACCACCTGGAACCGGTGTAATAAAACTAGATTTTTTACTTACCCCTTCATAATCTACATCACCTACCAATTTAGAACCAGATGTTAGTTGGTCATCCTCTACCCTATTAATACCGACATCGATCACTACAGCGCCATCCTTGATCATATCCGCAGTAACAAACCCTGGTATACCTATAGCAGCTATCACTATATCTGCTTGCTGAACGATATAATGAAGATTTTTAGTTTTACTATGTGTCAAAGTTACCGTGGCGTCACCTATCTTACTTTTTCTTGACAGTAATATCGAAATAGGTGTTCCAACAATATTGCTTCTTCCCACTACTACTACATGTTTTCCAGCGGTTTCTATATTGTACCTATCTAATAACATAGTGATACCATATGGAGTAGCTGGAAGATAACAAGGTAATCCCTGTGCCATTCGTCCAAAATTAATAGGATGAAATCCGTCAACATCCTTTTTATGATCAATAGCAAGTGTAACCCGAACTTCACTGATGTGTTTCGGCAAAGGCAATTGAACTATAAAGCCATCTATATCCTTGTCAGCATTAAGTTTTTCAATTTCGGAAATTAAATCATCTTCAGAAATATCTTCTGGGAGTGTAATTACCGATGATTTGAATCCTACCTGATCACAAGACTTTACTTTGTTGGAAACATATGCCTTGCTAGCAGGATTGTCTCCTACCAAGATTGCCGCTAAGTGAGGAACTCTCTCAAATTTTTGTTTGTATTCCAAAACATCTTGTTTCATAGAGTTTTTCAACTCTTCTGATACCGCTTTGCCATCAATAATTTTCATAACGTGGGGGAATTTAATTGGGCACAAGATACTATAAAAATCGTAATATCTCCAAGCTTATGTATTTGAAAATGTAACATGATCACAAAAAAAAACGCTAAATCTTTTGCTGAGCCGGTGTAAAGAGTATTGAAATTTAATAGAGCGAATGAAATTTCCCCGTCAAAGTTTCTGTTCAACCCGGATTATGCATTAGAAAATCCCTGCCTGCCCTACGGTACGGCGAGGCAGGTATCCCGAAGCTAAACTTCGTGCCTTTGGCTCGACAAGGTCTGCAAATCAGCATCCGCCGCGGCGGACTATTTTTCTTCTGTAACCGTAGCGGT
>CAMBRK010000017.1 GCA_945870185.1 Aureispira sp. CCB-QB1
ACTCAAAAATGAAGGCACTGATCTAAACTTAGATCAGCTAGGTTTATTGTTGTGCATTCCCGACCTACCCATCCCTTTCGGGTTCCTTCACTTCTCGCATTGTCATGCTCGACCATAATGGATCGTTCAGTCCTGCATTTTTCTATCGCCTTGATTATTAGAGGTTTGTTTTTAATATTCTACAAAGGCGATAGACGCACTTTTCTTCCCACCCGTTTCACGCCTGCCTGCCGGCAAGGCAGGGTTCACTTCGTCAAAGGCTTTGCCTTTGGTGCTTTGCACTTCAATTCGTTCTTATTTACTATCGCTTGTTTTTTGAACGATTTCCCAGACCAATAGCCGCCTTTAAATTGAACGATTCTGACTTTTTCAGCAGGCCCTAAATATGCTTTATAGTGCAATATTTTGATTTAGAGAGGTAAATATTGTAAAACAATTATATTTTTACAAACTTAAATTATTTTGGACTAAATCCATAATTAAATTGGAAATGGAAAAATATGTAGCACAATTGCTTGAAGAATTAGAAAAGTTAAAAGCCAATAAACCAGACAAGCCGAATGTTCATGTCTTATATCCCGATCATCCGGCTTTGGATTATGGTTTGGATTACATAGCAGAATGGGAGTGTGCGCCTATGGTGCCTATGTCCGAACTAATGGGATTTGCTCTTGAAAACCTTCCAGTGGTGGAAAAGCTGACAGAAAAACAAGCTGCCGCCATTTCAGATAAAATCTTGGATGTATGGCAGGAATTCAATTTTTATGCTGACTTCCCGGATGGGTTGCCTGAACTCACTAAATATAAAATACTAAGGAAAAGATGGGGCGAAGACGTCCAACATGTATCAGAAGGTATGACACACTTTGAGTTTTGTGACTACGAACCAGAAAACTGTCCTTTTGGTATCCAATATTGTAGCTGTCAGGATATAGAACTATTTGACATGGATGATATGAAACCACTCGAAGAAGGCGAATTGCCTTTTTGACAAAAAAATGTAAATTTATAAAATAAACACTCATGAACGCATCCATAATCACCGTCGGCGACGAAATACTCATAGGTCAGGTTATAGACACGAACTCTGCCTCGCTCGGTCAACAATTGTCAGATATTGGTATCAGAGTCAAAAAGACCTGGTCGGTAAGTGATGATCATGGTCAGATCATATTGGCGATGCAGCAAGCATTGGATGAAACGGATTTTTTATTCATGACGGGTGGCTTGGGTCCAACCAAAGACGATATCACCAAAAAAGCGATTGCAGATTTTTTGGGCGTGGACTTATATTTTGACCTGCCTACCTTTGAAAGGATTCAAAAGATCTTTGAAAGACATGGACGTGAGATGTCTCCCCATCATCATGATCAATGCCTGATGCCTATTGGTGTGCAAATTTTGCGCAATAGCATGGGTACTGCTCCTGGAATGTTGTTTAAGTATAAAAATAAGATGATCATTTCCATGCCAGGCGTACCTTATGAAATGAAGGCCATCATGAATGAAGAAGTTTTACCATGGTTGTCACAAAGTTCTGATACACATATTTATCACAAAACTATGCTCACCGCATGTAATGGAGAAACTACCATCGAAACCGCAATAGCTGATATCCTGAGTGAAATGCCAGAAAATATCAAAATAGCATATCTACCATCTATAGCCAGTGTCAGATTGCGATTGAGCGGTACGGGAAAAGAAAAAAGCGTTTTGATCACTGAAGTAGAAAAATATTCAGATAAGATTGTATCAAGACTTGGCGAAATGGTTTTCGGTTTTGGTGAGTCTTCTTTAGAAAAGGAATTATGGAGCTTATGTGTATCCAAAAATCTTACTGTTTCCACAGCAGAAAGTTGTACCGGTGGAGCCATTGCTGCCAGGCTGGTCACCATTCCAGGGTCTTCAGCATATTTTATGGGAGGTATAGTGGCTTATGATAATGCTGTAAAAGAAAATATTCTCAAAGTAAAACCTGAAACCTTAATTCAATATGGTGCCGTAAGTGAGCAAACGGTAATTGAAATGGTAAATGGGGTCACTTCCCTGTTGAAAACGGTTATAGGAGTGTCCATATCCGGTATAGCAGGGCCTGATGGTGGCACTGATCAAAAACCTGTAGGTACTATTTGGATTGCTGTAGGTCATGAGCATCAACAAATAACTTATTTACTAAAAGCAGGAAAAGATCGGACTAAAAATATTGAAACCGCTACTGTTTATGCCCTTGATTTGCTACGAAGATTTATTCAAAAGCATTATTAAACTTCATGTTTGTCTGTATAAAACAAAAAAGATTTTCGTGCAGACAATAATTATTCGTAATTTTGCACTTTCCAAACCTAACCAAAATTAGTAAAAGCATGGCAAAAATCGAACTTCTCATGCCCAAAATGGGTGAAAGTATTATAGAAGCCACCATCCTTAAATGGGTAAAAAAAGTTGGAGACAAGGTATCTGTGGACGATACAATTTTAGAAATCGCAACTGATAAAGTGGATTCAGAGATTCCATCGCCTGTAGACGGTATCTTATCCGAAATACTTTTTCCGGAAGATAGCGTCGTAGAAGTAGGTAAAATCATTGCCATAATCGCCACGGCAGGAGAAGCCGCAAAGCCACTTCCAACACCTTCTGTTAAAGATGAACCAAGTATCGAAATTTCTAAAGTTGCTGAAAAAATAGTAGCCGTGATACCCTCTGTAGTTTCAGAGTTACCTATTTCTAATAGTGAAGATAGATTTTACTCTCCATTAGTAAAAAGCATTGCCAAAGAAGAAAAAATTACTCAGGAAGAGCTTAATCATATCAAAGGTACGGGAGCCAACGAGCGTGTTACTAAACAAGATATTCTTGAATACATAGCTAATAGAGCAAGTGCCACACCACAAAAATCTGTAGAAGCATCTCCAAAAGCTGTGGTATCTAACAATGCTTATGTGTCAAATGCGTCAAGTACATCTTTATCTGGCAACGTAGATATCATAGAGATGGATCGAATGCGAAAACTCATTGCCGACCACATGGTGATGTCTAAACAAACATCTCCACATGTTACATCTTTTGTAGAAGCTGATGTGACCAATCTGGTCAAGTGGCGCGAAGCAAATAAGAAAAAGTTTCAGGAAAAATATGGTACAAATATAACATTTACTCCATTATTTGTAGATGCTGTGGTCAAAGCCATCAAAGATTTTCCATTGGTAAATATTTCTGTGGAAGGCACAAAAATCATAGTAAAAAAAGACATCAATATTGGTATGGCTGCAGCATTACCATCGGGTAACCTAATCGTTCCGGTGATCAAAAATGCAGATATTTACAATTTAGCAGGATTGGCCAAAACAGTAAATGATTTAGCGTCTAGAGCAAGAGAAAACAAACTAAAGCCTGATGAAATCAAAGATGGTACATTTACTATTACCAATGTAGGTACTTTTGGTAATTTGATGGGCACTCCCATTATTAATCAACCGCAGGTTGCTATTTTGGCGACAGGAGCTATAGTGAAAAAGCCTGCAGTTTTAGAAACCGAATATGGTGATGTAATCGCTGTAAGGCACATGATGTTTTTATCACTTTCGTATGATCACAGAGTAGTAGATGGCGGTTTGGGTGGTGCATTTTTAAAAAGAATTTCAGATTATTTAGAAAAATTTGATAGCAATACTTTAGTTTGATGAAATGGCTTTGTAACAGTATCATTATATTTTTTCTATTATTAAATGGAGAAAATGTTTATTCTCAAAAGTCTCACTTAAAAAAGGCTGAGTTATTTTTTGATGCTGGAAAATATGCCCAAGCACTTTCATCATATCATAACTACAAAAAAGTAAATAAATCAGCTGATTTACTCATAAAAAGAGGTATATGTTATCTATACACTAATCAGCCAGATTTATGTATAGAAGATATGTATCAAGCAGAAATCTTAAAATCAATCAATTATAAGCGATTTTTTTATACAGCTAAAGCTTACTTTTTAAAAGGCGAATACGAAGAAGCGGCAAAATTTTATAAAAGATATCTAAATGTTCTCAAAAGGAGCAATGCAGAGTATGATCTTATTATAAAAGAAATCGAAAGGTGTGGATATGCAAGAAACCTAAGATATCTTCCGCAAATTGCTTTTACAGAAAACTTAGGAAAGCCCCTGAATTCTGAATTTAATGAACTCAAGCCAAAACAAAGTCCAAACAAGGCAGAACGATATTATTTTTCTAGTGATAAAAATGATGCAACTGGTGGATTAAGAAATGAAAAGGGAATTACAGATATAGTAAAAGGTAAATTTGCTTACGATATCTACTTTTCTGAGTTTTTGGAAGGTAATTGGACATCAGTATCTACTACAAACCAAATGATCAACACATCTCAAAATGAAGTAATTCAGGGATTTAATCAGGAGGGTACTATTTTGTATTATTTAAAAAAAAATTTTGATGGTCAAACATTTTTACTAGCTGATACTTTCGGTACTGATAAAAACATCTTACCCAAACCCATAAATTCTTTACCATTTAAGGCGGAATTAGGAGATCAAGATTTATTGATGTTTAATGATAGTTTGATGGTCTTTTCATCCAAAAGATATTCTAAGTCTGGAGACTACGATTTATTTTATGCATATGAACATAATAATTTATGGAGCGAACCTATTAATTTTGGACCAAAAGTCAATTCTTCCTTTAATGAAAGAGCACCGTACTTGATAAGTAATGGTAATACACTTTATTTTTCATCCGACCGATTAGATGGTTTAGGAGGATTTGATGTGTTTAAATCTAACTTTGTAAATGGATTTTGGACTGATCACCAAAACTTAGGACCGTCAATTAATTCACCTGCAAATGAAATGGATATTGAGTTTGCAGCTGATGGAACTACTGCTGTATTTAGTTCAGATCGAATTCAATCTTTTGGTGGATTTGACTTATATATTTCCTACTTTAAAGAATCAGTTTATGGACAATTAGAAATAACTGAATCATTAGGCTTTTTGGATTTATTCCGAGCAAAAGAGCAGAGTAGCGTTAATACTCCTGTGATGACAAAGGAAAATTCCATTCAACCAAAACAACCAATTAAAACCAAAGAAGTTATAAGTAAACCTTTTTACTATAATACTGATGATGATATTTTAAGTCCAGGAAATATGGTACAGATCCGAACATTAGCAGATATTCTTACTATATTTCCTGAAGTCAAAGTCATTTTGCAAGGCCATACCACTCCAGAAATATCGCCAAATGCTGACCTATATTTTTCAGTGAAAAGGGCTGAAAAAGTATTTAATCAACTTTTGAAAATGGGTGTCAATAAAGATATGATTCTCATTCAGGGTTTTGGCAGTCACTTCCCGTTAGCTGCTAATACGATAAATGGGGTGTCTTCAACTTTAGCCAATAAAGTTAACAAAAGAATAGATATTCAATGGATTATAAGTCCAGAAACTCCCTTAAATGTGAAATATGATACTCCTACAGTTTTAAATGAGTTTAGAGATAATCGATGGGATATGTTTCAGTCCAAAAATTCAAACGTAACATTTAGAATTCAGATAGCATCTACTAATCAAATGCTAAAAAGTGAATGGATGAGTAATTACAAAGATTTTATAATTGAAAAAGATAGATTGGCAGATAAATATATCTATACATTGGGCAATTTTCTGATGTATCAGGAAGCTGTAGATCTAATGAAACAGGTTGAATCTCAATTTTTAATCTCTAACTTAAAAGTTTATCTATACTTAAAGAGTTCCAGGTTGAACAAAACGGAAATACAAACTTACAGCGATACTTTTCCTGAGCTAATGAATTACATAAAAGCACAGGATGGATTTTGACAAGGATTAGCTGACTTTTTCACAACCAAACATTGTTTAAAATTAATAAAAGTAAGTTTTGAAATAGTCAAATAATGACACCCTATTCATCCATGCCCAAAACAAAAACAAAATCAAGAAGAACCATATAACAAGCTTAAACTTCTTATAGAATATTTTGAGGTAATCTTGTCTTGTCCGGTACCTCTTTATTTTTCTATATGCCATCTTTTAGCAATATTAAAAGGGTAGGTCATCAAAATCAGCTGGAAGGCCACTTCCCATATCTTGATTTTCTTCAAAAACCGGTGGTAGGTTAGGCATAGTGGCTGCATTTTGGATTTCTGCACTGGTACCAGATACTTTTTCAACTTTCCAAGCATTGAGGTTGGTGAAGTATTTTCCTTGCCATTCTCTTCCTCTGAGATCAAAGTATACTTTGACTTTTTCACCTTCATTGCAAGGATCTATGACGCCACATTTATCTTGGGTGAGTTGGAACTTTACAAATTGTGGGTATGTCCCATCAGTAGTAATGACAAACTCTCGAGTTTGAAATGATGCTGATTTACTTTCTATTTCGTATTTTTTGTGAAGGATACCTTCTGTTTCAAATGACATATTTTTTTAGTTATAAGATTGATAAAATGATTTAATAGGCTTTTGCAAAAATGACTCTTCTTGATGACGGTTTTCCAGAATATATACATACCCCAGCTTCCGCTATAGCATCTATTGGAATGCATCTAATAGTGGCTTTTGTTTCTTCTTTAATCTTTTCTTCAGTTTCTGAGGTACCATCCCAGTGTGCTGAAATGAAGCCACCTTTGGACTCAAGCACATTTTTAAATTCTGAAAAATCGTTGACTTCTGTAATGTGATTATTTCTAAAGGCCAAGGCTCTGTTATAAAGATTGTTTTGTATGTCTTCAAGCAATTGTTCTACATAAGGAACCACTACATCCAGACCAATCGACATTTTTTCTTTAGTATCTCGTCTAGCTACTTCTATAGTGTTGTTTTCGATATCCCTTTTACCTAGACCAAGTCTAACGGGTACACCTTTCAGTTCGTAATCAGCAAACTTAAAACCAGGTCTTTTGGTTTCATCGGTATCTATTTTTACACTGATGCCCAATCCTTTTAAGGCATCTGCTATTTCTTCTGCTTTTTCGAGTAGTTCGGCATCTGGTTTAGGTATAGGTATAATAACTACTTGTATGGGAGCTAGTTTAGGAGGTAATACCAACCCTTCATCATCTGAATGTGTCATGATCAAACCGCCTATCAATCTAGTTGATACGCCCCATGAAGTGGCCCATACAAATTCATTTTCATTCTTATCATTACTGAAGGTCACATTAAAAGCTTTGGCAAAGTTTTGACCCAAAAAGTGTGAAGTTCCTGCTTGAAGCGCCTTACCATCTTGCATCAATGCTTCTATCGTAAATGTATCGTCAGCTCCGGCAAATCTTTCATTTTCACTTTTAAAACCTTTAATAACGGGCATAGCCATAAATGTCTCCGCAAAAGTGGCATAAACGTCGTGTATCAACTTAGTTTCTTGAATAGCTTCTGCTTTTGTACTATGAGCAGTATGACCTTCCTGCCATAAAAACTCTGCTGTTCGGAGAAAAGGTCTAGTTCGCATCTCCCATCTAACTACATTGGCCCATTGATTGATAAGAATAGGTAAATCTCTGTAGGACTGAATCCAATCCCTGTAAGTATTCCAAATAATGGCTTCGCTTGTAGGTCTCACGATAAGCTCTTCTTCAAGTTTTGCTTCAGGATCCACTATGAGTTTACCTTTATTATTTGGATCGGCTTTTAACCTATAATGGGTAACTATGGCACATTCTTTTGCAAAGCCTTCAGCATTTTTTTCTTCTGCTTCAAACAATGATTTGGGAACAAACAATGGAAAATAAGCATTTACATGTCCGGTTTCTTTAAACATCTTGTCCAGCTGATCTCTCATCTTCTCCCATATAGCATAACCATAGGGTTTAATAACCATGCATCCTCTTACTGCAGAGTTATCTGCTAAACCAGCCTTTTTAACAATGTCATTATACCACTGAGAATAATTCTCTTCTCTACTTGCGATTTCTTTTGCCATTTTACTTTATTGTACCTTGTAACAAGAAATTAGTTAAAATAAATAAAAGAACCATAATTATGGAACTTTTGAACAAGATTTAGCGTCTTAACTGTACTTAGAGTATTCATTTAGAAGATGTCTTGAGATTAAAAATAAACTTTAACACCTGATAAATAAAACTTTAAGTCAATATTAACGAAATAATCGGTGCAAAAGTAATAAATTGCACTCGATTTTAAGGTAAAGACTTATTTATTGCGATCAAAATATAATTTTTAAAAAATAAAATCATGAAAACCAGGTATTTTACTTTCAGTTTTTTAACCATTTTCCTACTTTCAGGCACCTACGCAAGTGCGCAGTTTGATGATTTGTATTATGATTACAAAAAAGACAAACAAGTTACTAATCTCACTACCTCATCTCAGTCTAATGTCAGACATGAAGAAGATGTTTATGAAGACGAAAACGGTTATGACAATAATGAATACGAAAATTATGATGAATATTCCTACTCTAGTAGAATTAGGAGATTCCATAGACCAGTAGTAATCAACCAATATAGTTCTTTTGATAATTGGTGGTATGATGACTTCAACGATCCGTTTTTTGCGGGCAATGGTGTAAATGTCTTTATAGGCAACGGTTGGGGTATGAACTCATGGAATAGTCCTTGGGGCTGGAACTCATGGAACAGACCTTTTGGATGGAACGCTAACTTTGGCTGGGGTATGAATCAATGGAATAGTCCTTGGGGCTGGAACTCATGGAATAGTCCTTGGGGTATGAATTCTTGGAACAACCCTTGGGGCTGGAACTCATGGAATGGCTGTCCAAATATGGGTTGGGGTAACAACTGGAACAATAATAACTGGAATAACAACAATTGGAATAATGACTGGAACAACGGCGGAAACAATAGCAACAATACAGTATATGGAAGCCGTAAAGGAGGATCTCTTGCCACATCGACAAAAGGTCGTGACGCATCTCCAAGACGTATAGTATCTGGAGGCAATGTTACTGACACCAATACAAGAAGAGTGGAAGATGGCACCAAAACAGAAGATGGTACTACTTCATCAAGAAGCAACTCCACAAGATCTTATAGAGGTGACATTCCTAAAACTGAAAATGGTACAGATACCAGAAGAAGTGGTTCAAAATCGAGAATATATAATAATGATAGAACTAGAGCTACAGAAGGTACTGATACTCGATCCTCAGGTTCTTCACCAAGAATGGGTAGTGAAAATAGAAGAAGTGAATCTGTAAGACCAGAAAGAAGTAATTCTCAAAATAATAGTTCAAGATCTGAAAGAACTCCTACTAGATCATGGGATGATAATGGTAGTTCAAGATCTTCATCTGGCAGCTTTGATAGTGGAAGATCATCTGGCTCATCCGGCAGAAGTTATGATTCGGGCTCAAGCAGAAGTAGCAGTGGCTCGGGATCTTCTTCAGGTGGTTCATCAAGAAGTGGTGGTGGTAGTTCAAGAAGAGGTGGCTAATAAATAGCTAGACTTCATGTAAAATTATAATCAGGGCTGATCGAATATCTATTTATCAGCCCTTTTTTATAAATTAAATTCAAATCCAGCTTGTATGGGGTAAAATTTATTATTTATCTAAAAATAAACATACCATGAGAAGTTTATATCAAATAATCATCATATCTATTTTAACCATATCTTCTGCAATCGCCCAGAATGTTTCAGATGTAGTGAGATGGTCATCAATCGACTATGTAGGCACAGCACGGACTCTGGGAGTAGGAAGTGCTTTTGGGTCTATGGGTGGAGATTTTTCTGTGATCAACATCAACCCTGCGGGTATAGCAGATTACAGAGTATCTGAATTTACTTTTACACCATCATTAAGAGGTAGTAAAACGACATCTTGGTTTAAAAAAGATTCCTTAAATAGAGAACTTTCAAAATCAAATAGGTTTGGCATCGATAATATAGGTTTTGTATTTGCCAGTAAACCAGGGTCATCATTAACGAGTTCGAACTTTGCTATTGGATTTTCCAGAATTGCTGATTTCAATCGCAATGCGACTATAAGCGGTACTATCCCTGGATCTATTACTACCTATTTTGCAGAACAAGCCAATGGAAATTCGGTGGATGAGTTAGATGATTTTATTACCTATCCTGCCTATGAAACAGGGGCTATTTTTGATTTTGATAAAGATAAATTTTATGAAACAGATTTTTCGTCACCTTCCCAAAAAGTGAAAAGATCACAACAAATAACACAAAGAGGAGGTATTAATGAGTTGGCACTAGGATGGGCTGGCGAGTATGAAAATCAGTTTAATATGGGATTTAGTATGGGAGTCCCATTTGCCACATTTGAAGAGTTAAAAGTGTACGAAGAAATTGACCCTACGGACGAAATTGGTGTATTTGACAATCTTTCATACACAGAAGTTTTAAATACATCAGGCGTGGGTATAAACTTTAAAGCTGGAGTTACGTACAAGATAGAAAATACCGTAAGAATAGCTGGAGCATTTCACTCTCCTACATGGTATAAATTTACTGATGACTACAGCACTAGCATGTTGTATGCCTTTACAGATGGCAATGGAAGACAAAGGTATGAGCTTGATTCTCCGGATGGCAGTTTTGAATATCGTATTACTACACCATGGCGAGCAGTCGGCAGTCTAGGTACAACATTAAGACTTGGAGATATCAGGGGATTTATTAATGGAGATATCGAGTATGTAGATTATTCCAATGCAAATTACAACGGAACTGCATTTCTTGATACTCCTGATGAACAACGATGGACTAATGAAGTCAATAGAAATATTATCAATAAACTGGGTAGTGCAACTAATGTAAGATTGGGTAGCGAGTTTGGTTACAAACATCTAAGGCTGAGGGCTGGATATAGCATAGAAAGGTCTGCTTTTATTGCGGATGATTTTTACAACAATAAAGTATCATTTGGTTTTGGATTCAGGACTGACAAGTTTTTTATGGACATGGGATTTCGAGTGGCTCAGTATGTTGAAGGGTACAACCCGTACGTGGTTTTGGATTCCAACCAAGATCCTTTAGCCAATATAGAAACTAGTAGAACTCGTGGAAATCTCACTTTAGGATTTAAATTTTAGGTGTTTTAGCGCTTTTAGGTTATTCTTTTTATCTAAGATAATAACAAAAGGCATCGTTTCTTAAAAAAATCGATGCCTTTTGCATTTTGTAATAGATTTTTTTTAGCCTTACAACAATTACACTTACCTTTGCGTTAGATATTTTTAACAGTTTCCCTCCTTTACCAAAATTCAAATATTCGAGAGATTATTTGTAAACTGAATATAATTCATAATACACAATTCAACATATTATGATTTTTTTTCATACTTTTGCGTTTTTTTTAGATTCCATTTACATTCCTTATAATTAGTAAATATGATACTTAGGAAATCTACATTGTTAGGTATTTTTTTATGGCTTTTAAGCCAAAGTATAGTGTCTGGGCAGCCTTTGCCTTTGGTTCAGTTTACTGTGTCCAGTGGACAAGGGCTACAAGGTTCAAAAATTTGTTTAGATGTGACCGTCAAAGACTTTATCAATGTTGAGTCTATACAGTTTAATTTGTCATACAATGCTTCATTGATTATACCTGATTCGATAGACTTTACTAAGTCCGCATTAGGAGTAGGTAATATAGATATTTCCAATTTTAACACATTAAATAAAACTAATGGGTTTATAAACTTTGTTTGGACAAATAATCCGACTACATTACCAGATAATGCATTGTTGTTTTCTGTTTGTTTTACTCTTATAGGAAATCCTGGAAATATTTCCCCCATTTATTTTAATGGACAGCTTTTGGATGTAGAAGTATGCCAGGTTCAAAACAACGGCACAGGCACTTGTACCGACGAAATTATTTCAAATACAGGCACTATTAAAATCATTTCCAATACGCTTGATGCATTTGTAAACAAATGTGATGCTGACACTAATAATATTCCTGCAGGTGGAAGTGTTACATTTTATGCTACTGGAGGCACACCTCCATACAACTATACGATCAATCCTGGAGGTTATAACGGTCTTATTAATTTGGATGGACAGAGAGTTACAATTCCCAATCTACCGCCAGGTAATTATACGCTTAATGTTTCAGATTCAGGAGGTTCTCCCTTGGCCATAAAATCATTTAATATATCAGACAATTTGCCCATAACTATAGATAGTAGTACAATTCAAAAACCTACGTGTTTTAACCGGAGAAATGGATCAGTAGATTTATTTGTTTCTGGTGGACAAGCTCCATATAAGTATGAATGGTCTAATCTTATAAGTGGATTGAAAAAGATAGATGATTTGCCTCCTGCTAAGTATGCGGTTACCATCACCGATGTCAGTGGTTGTCAAATAATAAGAAATTATGACTTAGAGGTGGATACATTAAAATTTGATGTGGCTATAAAAGATACCGCATCTTGTCTGAATATTCGAAACGGAATCATAACAATATCGAATGTATCTGGCGAAAATCCGTGGACTGGATTATTTAACTACACGTATACTATTAATAATATCGGTAATCCTAAGCAGTTTTTAAACACTGTGGATGTAGAGAATATAGGGTCAGGAAATGTTCGGGTCACGGTACAAGATAGATTAGGGTGTAATGTAGAAAAAACACTTTTTATGCCATTTAAGAAGACCGTGAGTATTGATACTTTATTGATAAAGGATATCAGTTGTTTTGGCAGACAAGATGGAGAAATTCGGCTTAGAGCTAAGCCTGGTGTCGGATATAGTTATGCAGTCAATCCTTTTATAATAGGCGGCACTTTAGGAGGAGTATTTATTTTAGATGATATGGCTAAAGGAACCTATCAGGTAACTGCCAGAGATGGTGCTGGGTGTACGGGAGTGGCATCTTTCGAAATCAAAGAACCAAACCCAATCGAGCTAAACCCTACTGTGGTCCAGCCGGATTGTGTCAACCCCGGATCTATAACGCTCAATCCTACAGGTGGTACAGGCACTTACACATATACCTGGAATCCTCCTGCGACAGGAAACACAAATGCACTCACAGGTCTTTCAGGAGGTAGTTATACTGTTTCTGTCACCGATGCCAACAATTGTACAGCATCGCCATTTAGCGTTCAATTGAATCCGCAAGGAGCGCTGGAGATAACGACTATTATAAAGCAACCAGTATCTTGTGTAGGTAAAAATGATGCTGTAGTACAAGTGATAATACAATCGCTAAATGGTCCCTTTAATGTAACTTGGAGAGATGCTTCAAATACAACGATCTCAATCATGGCACAAGTTAGTAACTTAGGCCCTGGAGTGTATACCGTAGAAGTTTCCGACAAAAACAATTGTTCCAATAGTAAAACGGTAACTATAGACCCTGGAAATGACTTTACCCTTACCACTACCCAATCTAAAGCCCCTTGTTTTAACCAAAACGGAAAAGTAGAAGCATCCGTAAGTGGAAATAGCACGGGATTTAAGTACGAATGGCGCATCAGAGGACAAACAGTAATTATTGACAATGACAATATCCTGGATGCTAAGGCTGGTACGTATACGGTCAAAGCTATCAGTCCTGCAGGATGTGAAAAGGAGGCAGATGTAACAATCACGGAAGCCAACCAAGTAATACTAAATCAGCCAGATATAATAAATAATGAGCATTGCAAAGGAGCAAGCAGGGGAAGTGCCGTTTATCTGAATATATCAGGAGATTACAAATTGACTTGGTCAAATCAAAGTTCTGATAGATTTATTCTTGGGCCTGATGGTCAATATTGGGTATTTGCAACGGATACCTTAAGTGGTTGTAAATCAGATACAGTTAAATTTACCATTGGTATAAATCCGCCTTTAGTATTAAATTCGAATAAAACACAAATAGTTAATCCAACTTGCTTTGGGGATAATAACGGTTCAATATTTGTTGAAGCAACGGGAGGTGCCAATGATGGTTTTAAATATGATTGGAATAATGGTTCTACTTTACAAACGATTGCAAATTTATCTGCTGGACTGTATATTATCACTATTTCTGATATTCACAATTGTACCCAAACTGATACTTTTAGACTTACTCAACCTGATGAACTAGTTGCAGGCCTCGACAAATCCAAATCCGTAGAGCTCGACTGTAATAATCAAGTAGGAGGGAAACTAGCACTGATGACTACGGGAGGAAATCCAGGTATCAAAACGATTACTTGGCAAGCTGGAGTGTCTAATAGCGGAAATATAGCTATAGACTTAAACCCAGGCACATATTGTGCCACTATTTCTGATAATTTTGGATGTAGAGATACTTTCTGTTATTCCCTTATTGCACCAGCTCCTCTAGTTGGTGAGCTCGATATACCAGTAGAACCAAAATGTTTTGGTGATAAAACCTGTATTTCTGTCAAAAGCATTTCAGGTGGAACAGGAAATAAATATACCTTTCAGATCGTGACTGGTGGCATCAGGTATCCTATAGATTCTTGTGTTTCAGTATTCGCAGGAAAGTATAATGTGATCCTTATTGACTCAGCTGGATGTGATATCAGAAAAGAAATCACCATAGGCCAACCCAATCCTATCACAGTAGAACTGGGTGATGATGTAGAAATACAGCTAGGACTTCCTACTCCTACGATCTCTGCATCCATTACTGATAATGTTGGAGTTACTCAGTTGGTTTGGACTCCTGCGGAAGGAATTACTTGTTTAACCACTGATTGTGAGGACATAGAAGCCAATCCAACAGAAACCACAACTTACCTGCTCACCGTGACTGATCAAAATGGATGTACAGGCACTGACAGAGTCACCGTTAATGTTAAAAATTTACGAAATGTATATTTTGCCAATGCTTTTTCACCTAATGATGACGGTTTTAATGACCATTTTCAAGCCGTTATAGGTCCAGGGGTTGAAAAAATATTAACGTTTACAATATACGATAGATGGGGCGGACAGGTATTTCTTAAGGAGAATTACGTTCCAGATCCTGCGCTTACAGATGGATGGAATGGAACTTTTGGGAATACTGGTAGAAAACTAGATCCAGGCGTTTTTGTATACTTTGCGGTTGCGAGATTCATAGATGGTAAGGAGATAGAGTACACCGGTACGGTAACCCTGATGGATAAGACCAGGAATTAAAACATCATTTTTTACGTCTAGTGGGTACAGTTTTTTGTTTATAACTATTTTTGAGTATGTGCCATAATAAGTTTACTTTATTTAGGAGAAATCTTCTATATAAATAACTCATTATCTTGCATTTTACAGGATTTATGTGTATCTTTGCAGCCCTATAAAAATAGGGATTTTATCATAGTAAGATACATATGAGCGACAATAAAGATCTAAGTAAAAACAATTACGGTGCCGACAATATTCAGGCCCTTGAAGGATTAGAAGCGGTGAGAATGAGACCTGGGATGTACATCGGAAGTACAGATACCAAAGGTCTACACCACTTGGTTTGGGAAGTTATAGATAACTCTATAGATGAACACTTAGCAGGGCACTGTTCTAAAATCACCACCACTATACACAAAGACAATTCCATTACCGTCCAGGATAATGGTAGAGGTATACCTACGGGCATGCATGAAAAACTTCAAAAATCTGCACTCGAGGTAGTCATGACAGTACTTCATGCAGGTGGTAAATTTGATAAAGATACCTATAAAGTTTCTGGAGGTCTCCATGGAGTTGGTGTATCTTGTGTCAATGCATTGTCCGATTATGTGAGAGTGGAAGTACACCGGGATGGCAAGTATTTTGAGCAGGAATACAGCAAAGGTATTCCTTTAGGCCCTGTTAAAACTTTGGGAGATTCTGATAAAAAAGGTACACAGGTTACTTTCAAGCCAGACCCAACGATTTTTACTGAAACTACAGAATATAGTTTTACCATTTTGGCGGCAAGGATCAGAGAGTTGGCTTACCTAAACAAAGGACTAAATCTTACGCTCATAGACGAAAGAGAAGTAACTGAAGATGGCGCTTTTAAATTTCAAGACTTTTATTCTACCGGTGGACTTAAAGAATTTGTCAAATATCTAGACGAAACCCGACCCCCATTAATCGAAGAACCCATACACGTCATAGGTAAGGAAGATAATGTAGAAGTAGAGGTTGCCATGCAGTACAATACTGGATATCAAGAAAACATCTTTTCTTATGTAAATAATATTAATACTAGAGAAGGCGGTACTCACGTAGCAGGTTTTAGAAGGGCGATCACTCGTCTTTTTAAGCAATATGGTGATGATAATGGTATGTTTGCCAAGTTGAAAATCGAAATTTCTGGAGAAGATTTCAAGGAAGGTCTTACCGCTATTGTTTCTGTAAAAGTTCCTGAACCACAGTTCAAAGGTCAGACAAAAGGCGAGTTAGGTAATTCAGAAGTTACGGGTATCGTATCCAGATGTGTGGGCGATGTCTTGAAGGCATACTTGGAAGAAAACCCAATCATGGCCAGAAGGATTATCGACAAGGTGATTTTGGCAGCTACAGCAAGACATGCTGCAAGGAAAGCTAGAGAAATGGTACAAAGAAAAAATGTACTTACTGGCTCAGGCCTTCCCGGAAAACTATCTGACTGTTCGTCCAAAGATCCCAATGAATCAGAAATATTCTTAGTTGAGGGAGATTCGGCAGGTGGTACAGCCAAGCAAGGCCGTGATCGTAATTTCCAGGCTATCCTACCATTAAGAGGTAAGATTTTGAACGTAGAAAAAGCTATGGAATACAGAATCTATGAAAATGAAGAGATCAAAAATATGTTTACAGCATTAGGCGTAAGCATAGAAGAAAAAGATGGAGAAAAGATACTTAATGTCGAAAAGTTAAGATATCACAAAGTAGTCATCATGTGTGATGCCGATGTGGATGGTAGTCATATTTCTACATTAATTATGACTTTCTTTTTTAGATATATGAAGCCATTGATCGAAAATGGTAATATATATATTGCAGCACCACCACTATATCAGGTAAAAAAGGGTAAAAATTTTATCTACTGTTGGACTGATGACGAGCGTAAAGCAGCCATAGAGCATTATGCCAACGGTAAAGAAGATAATAGCATCAAAACACAACGATATAAGGGATTGGGTGAAATGAATGCAGAGCAACTTTGGGAGACCACCATGGATCCTAGTGTAAGGATTCTTAGACAAGTCACCATCAATGATGCTATGGAGGCCGATCGTATTTTCAGTATGCTTATGGGTGATGAAGTACCACCACGAAGACAGTTTATAGAAGAAAATGCGAAATATGCAAAAATAGATGCCTAAACTTAGGTCAACTTATTTGTAAATTTCTTGTTCTAAAAAGTAATATTTTCACTTTATATGGGTTCAGGGTATGACACCCTAGTCCAATATAAGTGTAAACAATGATTACTAAAAGTGAAAGGTCATGTTAAAAATTGGATTTGGTAACAGAGCAAAGCCTAAGGATTTTGGCTTTATCCCTAGATATTACGACCCTGTAAAAGAAGAGTTGGAAGAAAGGGTAAAAAAATTTAGGGAACCTACAGACCAACAAGAAGATATAGAAAATACAAAAGACCGGATCAGATCAGGTTTAAGAATGAAACATTATGGTGACCCCAATTTTAGATCTGCACAAGTCAGACAATCCAATATCAGACTAATATATATTATCTTAGTTTTGCTTTTGGCTGGATATGTCTTACTTAGCTCCAATAAGGTTATAGGATTAATTGAAGCATTAGGAAATTAAAACATAGTCCTTTATGCCAGATATCATACAGTTATTGCCTGATAGTATTGCCAACCAGATAGCTGCGGGAGAAGTTATTCAGCGTCCTGCTTCTGTGGTAAAAGAACTATTGGAAAATGCCTTAGATGCAGGCAGTACCCAAATAAAATTAATTATAAAAGATTCGGGAAAGACTAGCATTCAGGTTATTGATGATGGTAAAGGTATGTCAGAAACCGATGCCCGTATGGCTTTTGAGAGGCATGCAACTTCAAAAATTTCAAGTGCTAATGATCTTTTTTGTATCAAAACAATGGGTTTCAGAGGAGAGGCTATGGCGTCTATTGCTGCGATCGCACATGTGGAAATGATTACCAAACAACACCATGAAGACGTAGCTCATCGGATTGTCATAGAAGGCTCTATTGTCACTAAATCTGAAAAAGTACAAGCCATGTCGGGTACTAGTGTCACAGTCAAAAATCTGTTTTACAATGTGCCAGCCCGTAGAAAATTTCTAAAGTCTGATCCTGTGGAATTAAAACATATATTGGATGAATTCCATAGGGTAAGTCTAGCTAACCCCGAAATCCATTTTACTTTTCACCATAATGGAAATGAAGTATATCATTTGCCCAAAGGAAGTTTAAAGCAACGGATAGTAGGAGTCTTGGGAAAGCATTATAATGAAAAGCTTGTCCCGATAAATGAAGAAACAGAAGTGGCTAATTTTAGTGGTTTCATTGCTAAACCAGAAGCTGCGAAAAAAACACAGGGCGATCAATACATTTTTGTCAATAATAGATTTATAAAAAGCCATTACCTCAATCATGCCATAAGAGCTGCCTATGACGAGTTAATCACTAAAGAAGTCTTTCCGGCCTATTTCTTATTTCTTGATGTAGATCCAGCCAATATTGATATCAATGTGCATCCTACTAAAACAGAAATAAAGTTTGAAGATGAGAGATTGATATACAATTATCTTAGAGTGACATTAAAACATAGTTTGGGTCAGTATAGTATCAGTCCTGCTCTTGATTTTAACGCCGATCACAATTTTGTATCAAAGTTTTCAAAGGCAATACCTAAAGACTTAGAGCAAACACACTACAGGTCAGGGCAAAAATCATTTTTCTTTCCAGAAAATGAAGCTAGATTGCGCCCAGGAAACGAAAAAGCTCAAGGTTGGGAAGATATCTACAAAGGTATGCATGAAGTCAAAGTTCCAGACCATGCCATGGGGATTTTAGAAATAGAGACGCTAGAGAGTGAAGCATTTCGCATGACTGGAAGTGAAGATTTGGGCATGAAACCCAAAGAGCAAAAGGAGCCGTACCAGATTCATAATCAATATGTATTACACCAAGTAAAATCTGGTCTGATGGTTATAGATTATCAGGCAGCACATGAACGCATCCTTTACGAAAGATATCTCGATTATCTCAAAAATGGGAAATCATCAACACAAAAAGAACTTTTCCCACGTACAATAGATTTGGATCCTGCCAAGGGTGAAGTCTTGAAAAATCTTCTTGAAAAAGTCAATGGATTGGGATTTGAAATGGAAGATTTTGGCCATAATACTTTTATCATACATGGGACACCATCAGGACTTGATGCACATGCAGATCTCAATCAGTTGATTCAGCAGTTGATTCATAATTATGTCGATAATATAGAATTTGAGCTCGGAGTTGAAGATAATTTGGCTCGCTCTATGGCTATTTCATCAGGGCTAAAAAAAGGAAAAAGACTTGAAAAAGAAGAAATGATCTCCTTGATCGACCAATTGTTTGGCTGTGAGATGCCTTATAAAAGTCCTTCAGGAAAGAAAACTTACGTAATCATAGAACATGATGAACTATTTAAGCGTTTTAATAACTAATTTTACAATTTGATTTATCATCTTTTTGTAAAAACGCATCATTAAATCATTTTTTAATGTAATTTTGGATAATGTTTAGAATAACTGAGGTTGTAAAAAACCTGATCATCATAAATGTCATTGTATTTTTTGCAGTCAAATACTTGATTCCCATCCCAGGCTTTGATAGATTTTTTAGTCTTATTACGCCTGGAATGGAATATATGATAGGAGGTATTGTTTATAAATTTGAACCCGTTCAATTGATCACTCATATGTTTATGCATGGTGATGAAAGGCATTTGATATTCAATATGTTAGGCTTATATTTTTTGGGTCCGATGGTAGAGTCAAGTCTTGGACCAAAAAGATTTTTAATCATGTATCTTTCTTGTGGTTTTTTTGCATCATTCGTACAGTTGCTCATTACTCAAGGAGCAGTTTTGGGAGCATCGGGAGCAACTTATGGAGTTTTAGCTGCATTTGCTACTATGTTTCCCAATATGGAATTAATGCTATTGTTTCCCCCTATACCGATAAAAGCAAAATATATGGCATTGGGTTTAATACTGATAGGCTTGTATAGTGGAGTTAGCGGTGCCCAATCAGGTATAGCACATTTTGCTCATATCGGTGGTGCGATATTGGGATTTGTATTAGTTAAATACTGGAAAAAGGATAATTTACGTTAATCATACTCATATGTTCAGATCTATAGCAGAAGATGTAAAGTCCGCCTTTGATTATGGCAACATGTTGGTAAAACTCATAATCATCAATATTGGTGTGTTTGTAGTCACTGCACTAATGAACGCATTTTTACCAGAAATATATACTTCAAACATCTTACCTTACTTAGCACTTCCCGGAGAGCTTAATGTTTTGCTTTATAGACCGTGGACACTTCTGACGCACATGTTTCTACATCAGGGTATGTGGCATCTAATCGGAAATATGATTACCCTTTTTTGGTTTGGAAATATTGCAGGTGACTTACTAGGAGATCGTAAGATTTTACCTGTTTATTTATTAGGGGGATTGATGGGTGCTCTTTTTTATATAGTATCTTATCAATTGCTTCCCCAAATAGGAATTTATGCATTAGGTGCATCAGCAGCGTGTTTGGCTATAGTGTTTACGGCTGTGGCCACAGCACCTGATTATGTAGTGCACTTAATCCTAGTTGGTCCAGTGCGTATAAAGTATATTGGTTTATTTATCTTTTTTTTGGATATCATCGGTACTGCCGGTAATTCCAATACAGGAGGACACTTAGCACATATAGGAGGGATGCTTTTTGGTTTTCTTTTTGTATGGTTGCTTCGCAATGGTACCGACATTTCATCATGGTTTTACATACAAAATAAACCCAAACGAAAGCCAGTATCTAGACTAAAAGTTGCCCATAAAGCGGAAATATTAAACGGTAAAAAATCACAGGAAAATAGAACTGGACTTTCTAATCGCGTAGATGAGATATTGGAAAAAATAAAATCAAAAGGTTATAGCAGCCTTACCGATGAAGAAAAAGAAGTATTGTATCAGGCAAGTAAAGAGTAAAAGGTGAAATTTTTTGACAGGACCATATTATTAATCAATCTGGGAGTAGTGCTAGCTACATTTCTGGCTTATCTGGCGCCTGTCGTAGACCCTGAACTGACTTGGGTAATATCATTTTTTGGTCTGTTCTTTCCCATTCTATTGATCACTAATTTTTTGTTTATCATCTATTGGATATACAAAAAGCCAAAGTATCTTATCGTTTCTGCCATTTGTTTGATGATAGGTTGGAATCATATCAAAGGTTTCATTTCCTTTAATACTCCTAAAGCAGAGTCAGGAGCAGATAGTGTTACCTTAATGTCTTTTAACATCAGTAACGCATCATTTGGATATGATAAGGATAAAGAAAATAGGGTGGCAAAAAAGGAAGCTTTCATCGAATTCTTGGAGCAATACAAAGATATAGAGATATTTTGTATTCAGGAAGTAGGCGATTATGCATATGATATACTGAAAAAGACCTTTCCAAATCACAACATTTACTACAAAGAAAAAGGAGCCGTCATACTATCCAAGTATCCTTTTAAAGAAAAGGGTGAAATCGATTTTGGTACCAAAACCAATTCTTGTCTTTGGGCAGATATAAAACTAGATCATGATATAGTCAGAGTGTATAGTTATCATCTACAATCCAACAGGATAAGCCGGGACGCCGAAAAGCTTGCCAATCAATCCGATATTGATCAAAAACAAGCTTGGTATGATATCAAGGGTATGCTCAGGAAATTTAGAAACAGCCACCTGCAAAGAAGTCGCCAAGTAGAAAAAATTGCTACACATGTTAAAAATAGTAAGAATAAAATCATTTTAGCAGGAGACTTAAACGATCCTCCACAGTCATATACTTATCATGTTTTTTCTGAGTTGGGACAGGATGCCTTCAGAAAGAGAGGCATGGGATTGGGCACAACATATGCTGGTAAAATTCCGCTTTTGCGTATTGATTATATTTTTGCTGATCAAGACCTAGAAGTAGCATCATTTGATATAGTGAAGGATCACTTTTCTGATCATTATGCGGTAATAAGTATTATAGAGTGGCCCAATGCGGAGGATCTAAAAAATTCTGAAAACAAATAAATTATTTGAATTAAATAAATAGAAATGGATATGTTTCAGGAATTACAAATGGCAAAGGACACCTTGGAACTCAAGGGATATCTGGATTTGGAAATAGATCCGACGCTCGATCTTATAGCGGAAATCAATAAGCTCAAGAAGGAAAAGAATGCCATCATTCTGGCTCATTATTATCAAGATTCCGATATTCAAGATGTAGCGGATTATATTGGGGATAGTCTTGGCTTGTCTCAAAAGGCTGAAAGTACCGATGCTGATATCATTGTTTTTGCAGGTGTGCATTTCATGGCAGAAACTGCTAAAATGCTCAACCCAAATAAAAAAGTGGTGCTTCCTGATTTAAAAGCAGGTTGTTCATTGGCGGATAGTTGTCCTGCTCCTTTGTTTAAAAAATTTAAAGAGAAGTATCCTGACCATGTAGTAGTGAGCTATATCAATTGTACTGCTGAACTCAAGACACTTACCGATATCTGCTGTACATCATCCAATGCTGTAGCGATCATCAATAGTATACCAGCAGAAAAAGGTATCATCTTCGCTCCTGATAAAAACCTTGGAGCCTATTTGATTAAGAAAACGGGTAGAGATATGATCTTGTGGGATGGTGCCTGTATGGTGCATGAGATATTTTCAAGAGAAAAAATCACAAAGCTAATGCATAGATATCCTGATGCTAAGTTTATTGCTCATCCTGAGTGTGAAGCTCATATCCTTGACATGGCCGATTTTATAGGTTCTACTTCACAGATGCTTAAGTTTACACAACAAGATGAGGCCAATTCATTTATAGTAGGTACGGAGTCAGGCATTATTCATCAAATGGAATTGGCTTCACCTGACAAAACTTTTATTCCTGCTCCACCCGAGACCAATTGTGCTTGTAACGAATGTCCTCACATGAGACTGAACACTTTGGAAAAACTGTATCTCAGTATGAAATATGAGTTGCCTGAAATTATTTTAGAAGATTGGGTGGTGGAGAAAGGTAGAAAATGTATAGATGCTATGTTGGATGTGAGTAAGGCAGCTGGATTTAAGATGTAAGTTTTATGTTTGTTTATGACTCAGCGGATGATATTTAACCATCGTATCTCTGAGATATTGACGGTCCACGTGGGTGTATATTTCAGTAGTGAGGATAGATTCATGACCCAGCATCTCTTGTACGGCCCTGAGATCAGCACCTCCTTCCACCAGATGGGTAGCAAATGAGTGTCGAAAAGTATGAGGACTTATCGTCTTCTGTATACCTACTTTAGCAACATAGTTTTTTATAAGCAAGAAAATCATGACTCGAGTAAGACCTTTGCCACGTCTATTGAGAAAAAGAGTGTCTTCTGCTTCTTTGGCTATGTGTGATAAATGATTGCGGTCGGTTTCTATGTACAGATTGATGTGTTTTATGGCCGATGACCCGATAGGAACAAGCCTTTCTTTATTGTTTTTACCGATGACTTTTATAAACCCTTCTTCAGGAAAATAATTGCTAAGTTTAAGAGTGATCAACTCAGTAACACGCAAGCCACATGCATAAAGTGTTTCTAGCATGGCTCTGTTTCGCTGGCTATGCGGCTCAGAAAGATCTATACCAGCCAAAATAAGATCAATTTCTTCGTAACTGAGCACGTCAGGAAGCGTTCTTTGTAGTTTGGGACTTTCCAAGAGCTCTGAAGGATCAACGTGTATTACATCTTCCATGATGAGATACTTGTAAAATGCCCTGATACCAGAAATAATTCGCGCTTGACTCTTGGCCTCTAGTCCCAAATCATTGATATAATAAACAAATGAAGTTAAATCATCACGGGATAGTTTATCAGGAGTTTGATCTATTTTTTGAATCAATACAAATTCCAATAACTTGCCTACATCTCTAAGATAGGCATCAATAGAGTGATCAGAGAGTGATTTTTCCAATAAAAGATAAGCCTTAAATCCCTTGATGCTACTATTCCAATCCATATGGCAAAGATAGGGTAAAATACCACTTAAAATTTAATTTCTACCAAATCCCATCAATTCAACTTATAAGCCAGTCCTAGCATTTCCAACTCCTTGACAAACTGATAATCAGCTGTTACTTTGAGTGAAGTAGCTACTAGGTCGATACCTATTTCGTCACCTTCATCCACAACTTTGAGTTTCAAGGTGTGCGGTCCTACTTTTTCTAGACAGAGATGTTCTAGTTCGTGAACTAATTTTTCGTCAATGCTTTGCAAAGGTAACTTGATGGTCACTGATTTAGTCATATTTTTACCAATGGTATCCAGCATTCGGATATCTTTCACATTGAAGAAAAAACGATCTTGAGAATATCCCTTTTCATTGCTTCCTTCTATGTATAGTACCTGTCCTTTAGTGATGAGATGTTTATAGGATTCAAATTTTTCGTTATAAAGATTGATTTGAAAACTTCCAGTAAAGTCTTGCATGGTAAAGCGAGCATATCCCGTACCCTTCTGAGTGGTTCCGAAACTAGCTTCGGTAACGATACCTCCCATTTTCAGTAATTTTCCTTGAATTTGCTCAGCCTTCTCCAGTGGACAGTTGATAAAATGTTGAAATTCAAGGTGATAGTCATCTAAAGGGTGTCCACTGATGTAAATGCCTGTAACTTCTTTTTCTTTTTCTAATTTTTCTATTTGATTCCATTCAGGTACAATGGGTGGTTTGGGACTATCAATATAGCTCGTCATGGCATCTCCAAAGAGGGACATTTGATTGCTTTCTTTCTGGGCTTGATAATTGGCTCCGTATTTAAGTAATGACTCTATGAAAGATTCACTACGATCTCCTGAAATCTCAAAATATTGTGCTCGATTATACACGCCAAAGGAGTCTAAAGCACCACCGAGGACGAGGCTATCCATACATTTTTTATTCACTGATCGTAGATTGAGTCTTCGCATCATGTCGTGTACATCTTCGAAATGTCCATTTTCTTTTCGTTCTTTGACAATTTCTTCTACTGGACCTTCGCCTACACCTTTGAGTGCTGACAATCCAAAACGAACTTGACCCTTTACGTTTACGGCAAATTTTATATTACTTTCATTAATATCAGGACCTAGAACATCGATTTTCATCCTTTTGGTTTCTTGCAAAAAGAAGTTGATCTTGGAGATGTCACTTTTATTATGATTGAGCACCGAGGCCATAAAAGCTGCGGGATAATGTGCTTTGAGATACGCCGTTTGAAATGCGATGTATGCATAACAAGTAGAATGAGACTTATTGAAAGCATAAGATGCAAAAGCTTCCCAGTCAGTCCATATTTTTTTGACCACATCTTCAGGATGTCCATTAGCGGTACAACCTTCCACAAATTTTGGAAACATCTTATCGAGCACTGCTTTTTGCTTTTTACCCATCGCTTTACGCAACATATCGGCATCACCTTTACTAAAACCTGCTAGTTTTTGTGAAAGGAGCATTACTTGCTCCTGGTACACGGTAATGCCATAGGTCTCAGCAAGATACTCTTCCATATCAGGCAAATCAAATTTGATTTCTTGTTTACCATTTTTCCGGGCTATAAAATCAGGTATATATTGAAGTGGCCCAGGTCTGTACAAGGCATTCATGGCTATCAAATCTTCAAATCTAGTCGGGATAAGGTCCCTAAGATGCTTTTGCATCCCAGGAGATTCGTACTGAAAAATTCCAACCATATCGCCTCGTTGGAAAAGCTTGAAGGTTTCTTCATCTTCAAGAGATATTGCGTCTATATCTAGTGCTGTACCATACCGATCTTTGATGATTTCAAGGGCGTCTTTAATGATGGTCAGCGTCTTTAAGCCCAAAAAGTCCATTTTGAGCAATCCTGCTTCTTCTGCCACGGAGTTATCGTATTGGGAGACTAGAAGTTCAGAGTCTTTAGCAACGGATACTGGTACAAAATTGGTAATATCATCGGGAGTGATGATGACTCCACAAGCATGAATTCCTGTATTTCTTACCGAACCTTCCAGTTTTTTTGCTGTACGAATCATCTCGCCTATTTCTGATTTCTCTTCAGACATTTTACGAAATTCGTAAGCTTTTTCTTTATCTTCATTGGTGAAAACATCTTTTTGCTTAGCTTCAATGTCTTTCTCTGCCAAAACACCCGCAAGGGTAGCTGTTAGATGAGAAGGGAATATCTTGGCAACTCTATCTACTTCATTGAGCGGAATATTCATGACTCGGCCTACATCCCTTAGTGAAGACCTTGCAGCCATCGTACCATACGTTACAATCTGCGCTACTTGATTTTTTCCATATTTATCGATCACATAATTGATAACTTTTTCGCGGCCATCATCATCAAAATCTATATCTATATCGGGCATTGAAACCCTTTCTGGATTTAAAAAACGCTCAAAAAGTAAGTCATACTTTATCGGGTCTATATTGGTAATACCTAAACTGTATGCGACACAAGAACCCGCCGCAGATCCTCGGCCGGGACCTACTGATACACCCATTTGCCGAGCTACTGTGGTAAAATCCTGAACAATAAGAAAATAGCCTGAATACCCGGACTTGGTGATGACATCTAGCTCAAAATTGAGTCGATCTTCTACTACCGGTGTGATAGTACCATATTTGCGACGGGCACCTTCAAATGACAAATGTCTTAAAAAAAGTTCTTGGGTATCAAATCCGGCAGGCAATGGAAAAGCTGGTAATAATATGTCTCTTGCTAGCTTAATATCGTCTATTTTTGATGCGATTTCCATCGTGTTTTCTACTGCTTCTTTCACATCACCGAAAAGCGTATTCATTTCCGCTTTGGTCTTGAAATAAAAGTCAGAGCTTGGAAATTTAAACCTCTCCTTATCCTCTAGTAGTGACCCTGTATTTACACAAAGTAAGACGTCATGAGGTGCAAAATCTTCTTGCTCTACATAATGCGAATCATTCGTGACAATGGTCTTGACGTTATATTTTTTGGCAAACCCAAGTAATATTTGATTAATATCTTCTTGACTCATGCCGGAATCGTCTATCTTCTCAAGGCCTCGGTGTCTTTGCAATTCGATATAGTAATCTTCTCCAAATAATTCTAGCCACCATTTGAGCCTTTCTTCTGCTAAGGCTATATTCCCTGTTAAGATGGTTTGGGGTATTTCAGCACCTATGCAACATGAAGTAGCAATAATACCTTTATGATACTTTAATATAAGTTCTTTATCTATCCTTGGGTACTTTCCATAAAGCCCTTCGGTATATCCTAGCGAACACAGTTTTGTTAAATTATGATACCCTTCAGTATTTTTGGCTAACATCAACTGGTGGTATCTGACATCCTTTTGGCCACGACCCTTCTCGAAATGCTTGATGTGTCTATCTTCTGTCACATAAAATTCGCACCCGATGATTGGTTTGATGCCCTGATTGTTGGCTTCTTTGACAAATTTAAATACGCCAAACATGTTGCCATGATCAGTAATCGCAACTGCTGATTGCCCGTCAGCCTTGGCTTTTTTCATCAAAGTATTAATATCTGACGCACCGTCTAACAGTGAATATTGAGTATGAGAGTGTAAGTGACAAAAATCGATCACGAAGAAATAAATTATTAAATAAAGTAAAATGCAAAAATAATTAAATTATTCTACAATCATGCTATAAGTCTTAAGGCTTTAAAATACTAACACATAAATAATGAAATCTACTGGCAACACCAGATACAATCCATTTTTTTTCTTATAAAGCTCGGATAAATTTATAATTACGCGTATATATTGTAATTTATTTTACAAAACATCACTTTTATTATTTCCGAATATTCGGAATTGAGAAAATATCATACTTTTGCCGTATAATTCATATTTTATTGTTAATCATAATAATTTTATATAACAAGAATTTGTAATTTTTATTCAAATAACCCCATTATTTTAACCAAAGATGGCATATTCCATAATTTCGGCATAAATTTTGTACTAAATATATTGATATTATTTAATATGTAATTTTAAATTATTTTCAAATGTTTTCGATAGCTAATTCCCCAAAGTATTTCTTCAAATTATTAATATTATTGGTAGTAGTAGGATTCATCCAGTCATGCTCAAAAGACCAACCATTGCCAGAGAGTCTTGAAACAGAAACCTACTCTGCAAAACATCTCACAGATTACTACACTTTAGTATGTAAAGTTACTAAAAATACCGCAGGTTTCTTTCCACCACAAGCCGCTAGAGCTTATGGATATATCTCCATAGCCAACTATGAGGCAGTCAGAAATGGTATTGAGGGTGCTGTAAGTCTTCAGTCACAGCTCAATGGTTTTTCTCAGTATTCGCTTCCAACTTTACAACTTGGAGTGTCTTACAACTGGGCCATTGCATCCAATGCTGCTGTTGCCAAAATGATGGTATTGATGTATGACAAGAATCTCAAAAATGAAGACAAATTAAAAATCCAAGATTTGGAGTCTTCAAACCTGAATGAATTGTCATCTACGGAAGCTGCTGATGTAGTTACTAGATCTGTGGCTTATGGTCAAGCTGTAGCTGACGTTATATACAATTACTCCAAAGCAGATGGTGGCCATGAATCTTATTTGGCTCCATTTCAGTTACCATACACCGTGCCTAGCGATGCGCATTGTTGGGTCCCTACAGGTGCAGCACAAAATCCATTGAGTCCTAGATGGGGAAGCAATAGACCATTCCTAGTAAATAACGTAACAAAAGTACAGCCTAGAATGCCAGTAGCATTTTCAAGTGATAAAGATTCAGAATTTCACAAAGAGGCCATGTTTGTATACAATACCGTACAAAACAACAGTAGCGAGCAGATCGAAATCGCAAAATACTGGGCTGACGATCCATTCGCTACATGTACACCTGCAGGACATACTTTTGCAATTTTAACTCAAATACTTCAAGAAGAAAGGGTTACTCTTTCCAAAGCTAGTGTAGCGTTTGCTAGAATGGGTATTGCTGAAAATGACGCTTTCATAGCATGCTGGAAAGGAAAGTATGATTATGTACTGATAAGACCTGTTTCGTACATACAGAGATATATAGATCCTAGCTTCAAAACCGTGATAGGTACTCCACCTTTTCCTGCTTATACATCGGGTCACTCTTGTGAAATAGGAGCTGGGTCAAGAATACTGACTGATATGTTTACAGATGGAAGTGGTTATTACCCTTTCACAGATTATAGTCAGTTGCAGTTTGGTTTTGCGGCTAGAAGTTTCCAAAATTTCAATCAAATGGCAGATGAGTGTGCGAATAGTAGATTATATGGAGGAATTCACTACACTTTTGATAATGATAAAGGCTTGCAAGTAGGAAAAGCCATTGGTGACAATGTAAATAAAGAAATCAAATGGCCAGCTTTCATAAGATAATCATTTTGGCGGTAGTCATCATGGCATCTTGCAAGGATAACCGTCAAAATATAGAAAATGGGATAGCTTCCTTTTCAGATATCCAGTGTCGTGCAGCTCAACTCAATGAGAGAAGGTTTGAACTTTTCGATCAGATCAGAATACTGGAAGCTGATACTATAGCGAATAAAAAAGCTATAGATTCATTAAAGACAGAAGCCGACCTTGTTAAAAAGCAAAGTTTGGAAAGTGCGGATACTTTACGAGTCAAATTAGCTGACTTTTTAAGTACTCAGAAGTTTTCAACCGAAGATAGAAAGTATTTTGATGATCAGATTAATGCATTAGTTGCTAAGTGTAAATCTAAAAAATAAAGTTTAAAAAAGTTTAAAAAGCATTAAGATTCAGTTCTTAATGCTTTTTTTATTTTAATTTTTTTCAATTCTCTTGTTTTGGTATATAAAATAAAAGAGTGAGCACGAAGCCAAAATAACCAACAGAGATAATAATGATAAATATAAGTTGGGCCTAATCACGTAAATAGCGCCTAAATACTGTACTATGAAGATAAGGTATAGGAAATTGGAAAAAGTTTTGTTTGATATTTTACTTAAAATATAGGTACCTAAAGGAGCAAAAAAGATTACAATAGGAATACATGAAAGCCACATATGATAAGTAGATGTACTGAAATCTTTAATGATCAATGCGTGTAATAAAAATCCAATAATAGTTTCAATAGTCATAATAATGATACTAGATTTTGCTGCTATTTTTTCATCTAAGCCATAGTATATTACTATAAAACAAAAGGAAAAAATATTGATACCTGTCCCAAAGACAGAAGAAATAAACCCACCTACCAGACCTAGTAATAATAGGATGCCTATATCATGAGATCGAAGTAATGTTATTTTATTTTTAGTGTTTGTTATTTTCTTAAAATTTAGATAATAAAGAATCATTCCGAATGATAGCCATATGGACACAAAAGAAAGTTTTGCTAGTTTGGGCGCAATAAATGGCACTAAATAATATGTACCTATGATCAGGCCTATGATTCCCCCTAGGGTCACATATTTTACATAATTTCTTTCAAAAGGTAGTTTCTTGTTCAAAATGAAAATAGTGGCAGACGTCATACCTATAGATTGTATGGCAAATGCAAAGTTTCTTGCAGAATCGGGTTCAATTCCCAAATATAATGTGAAAATGGGATAAGCAACGGATGCAGAACCTTCAGGACTTGATCCAGCTATAAAGGAACCAAAAATCATAGTAATCATAGCCGCAATATGCTGTCCCATGATATGAAAAAGTTCATTTGACGTCATGTACCAGAACCAAGTGATCAGAACGATTGCCAAATAGCAGAAAAAATACATAGGATATTTCTTGAAACTCAATATTTTGTTGTTGACTTAATAAAAAAAACTAATTTTACATCAAATTTTATAAACTCAATTATCCGCTACAAAAGACATGGATCAGCAAGCAAAAATAAACGAAAGTCTAAAATCTGAACAAGAATACATTAGAAATATTCAAGTAAGCCTTTATGAAAATTTCAATATCTTACTCGAAAACCAAAAAAATAAGGTCGAGAATCAAGATATTGTCGTCCAAAATCAAAGCCTTATCATAAGAAACCAAGACGTCATTGTCAATAATCAGATCAATATCATTAAAAACCAAAAGCAGATAGTCGAAAATCAGGTGACACTATCTGCCATCCTAAAAACGCAGGCAAAATTACTCTATTTAATGGAAAATTTGTCTGGAAATAAAAAATCACAAGCGGATGTTAACCATTCAGTGTCGGAAATTTTTGCTGAATGTAAAGAGCAGTTTGAAAGCGGAATTTTAGATATGTCAAATCTTAATGGCTAAAAATATGCTGTATTCTGTTTAAAACCAGATAAATCATTTAAATTTATTTTGTTGCTCTTCTAGTAATTTAATATTTATTTTCAACGTCTTATTTTCTGCTTCCCTACTTTCGAGTAGCTGTTTTAACATTTGGATCTGAACTTGAGTACTTTCAAGTTTTTGGGATAGTAGTTTTATATTAAACATATATTTCTCATTCTCTAGCTCTACATTTTTTATCTTTTCTAAAGAATCATTTCTTTTCCTTGACAAAATCCCTCCATCGTTTTTAAATAATTCCGCAATATCGGAATTGTATAAATCGTCTATAGCCGAATCAAAGAAAGAACTAAATTTTTTTACTACATCTAAACTAGGCAAAGTTTTACCAACTTCATAGTCAGATATAGCACTTTTGCTGATTTTTAGCGTTTCGCTAAGTTCTAAAAGCGTCATTTTCTTAGATTTTCTCAGAAATCTCAAATTTTTTCCAAAAAAATATTCCGCTTTATTGGAAATTTCCATTGTTTCACTACTTTTGTCTTGCCAAATCAATATTTAAAGAAGCAAATGTAGCTTTTATAGCTCATTTTTCATAAGAATTTAATATTGATTATTTCTTAAACCAACCAGTACAAAGTTAATTTATGCCTTCAGTTATACCCAAACTATCGAATTTCATTGGCTTATTTATTTTAATTTTTGTTGTTTTATGGGCTGCTTCTCCAAGAATTCAAGCCCAAACTCCATCAGATGCATTAATGATGAAAAAAAGCGAAATGTGTGTGGCAACTTTTTATCAGCATGATACTTGGGATGAATATTGGGAAGGTACCTTATTGAGGAATAATCTCAATATAGGTACACTGACTAGGACAAATATTATGCCTATGCTAGCTTACGGCATCACCGATAAATTGAATGTTTTCATATCACTTCCTTACATATCCACGTCAGCATCTGGCGGTCAAATGGCAGGTGTATCAGGCTTTCAGGATTTTAGCGTTTTTGCCAAGTACAAAATTATAAATCTAGAAAAAACTAGTGGTTCATTTCAGACATTCGGAACCGTGGGTTATAGCCTACCTGCCACGTCATATTTATCGGATTATATGCCATTAAATTTGGGGCTTGGAACCAATGAGCTTTCTGCAAGAGTGATTATTAAATATGAACACAAATCGGGTCTCTATCTACGAGGTAGTTTTGCTTACCTATACAGAACGACTACTGAAGCAGAGAGAGATTTTTATTATGCAGATAAAGGCATATATACAAGTACCATGGATGTACCCAATACGACTACAGTAGATGGTGCTTTGGGTGCTTGGTTATTCGATCGAAGCATCCAATTAGAAGTCGGTGCAGTAAAGAATACAGCACAATCTGGAGATGATATCAGAAGACAAAATGCACCTCAACCCACCAATAAAATGGATATGACCCATCTAAACGCAGGGATAAGATTTTTTCCAAAATTTCTGAAGGGTTTTAGCATCATAGCAGGCTATACTCAAGTTGTTGCAGGAAGGAATGTGGGTAAATCTACGATTTTGACTGGAGGACTCACATACCAATTCAGTACAAAAAAGCAAAAAGCCCAATAATCTAAAAATCAATATCAAAAAATGAAGACATTAAAATATACCATCTTTCTGATTACATTATTGACTATAATATTTGTTTCTTGTTCAAAAGACTACCCAACTGGTAGTGAATTTGCCCCATACTCATTTAGTGGTATAGATCAAAATGGGGGAAACTGGAAACCCATTTTACTTACCAGTAGCGAGCAGATTGTTATTGATGCACCTATGAGTACTACATCAGATACATATAAAGCTGAATTTGAAGCTATGAAATCCATGATTGTTAATGGTGAAGATCAAGAAGCAGTAGCATACTGGGGCAATAACCCAATAATAAGATGGAATGAAATAGCCAGAGACTTAGCTGCAAAATATAACCTTACCCCAGCTCCTAATGCTGATGGGACCTATCCAAGCCCAAATGCCGCAAACCCAAATATATATCCTTACTTTCCATTTGCGCATCCACCTTATGCATGTAGAGCTTTTGCATATCTCAGCACTGCTCAATTGGATGGAATGATAGCTGCATGGCATTACAAGTATAAGTATAATAGACCTGCAGTTTATATCACTGATAAAACGATACAAGCGGCATACCCCACAAATGACATTCCATCTTATCCATCAGATGGTGCGGTAATTGCTGCCGTATCTAGAGATATATTGTCTTCTCTTTTCCCTCTAGAAAAACAATTTTTAAAGGAGAAAGCTGATGAAATGAATAGAACTTTATTAGCTGCGAGAATACATGTAGAAAGTGACATCGTAGCAGGAGACTCTTTAGGGCGTGGTATCGCAAAAATATTTCTTAAACGTGCATCAACAGATGGAATGTCCAAAGCTCAGGTATCCAAGAAGGTATCAGACTCATTGAGAGCGGAGGCTTTGGCAAGATTTGGCTGGGAATGGTCCAATCAAGAATCACCACAAAGACCTGTAGGTATAGCACCGTTATATGGAAAACTAAAATTATGGTCAGTACCCAATGTAGAATCTGTGAGGCCGCTTCCTCCGCCAGCTCCGGGTTCTGCTGAGTTTAATAAAGCAGCAGACGAATTACGTTCATATGAAGGAAATCTAACTAATGAGCAGAGAAGAATTGCCAATTGGTGGTCAGATGGATTAGGCACATACACACCTCCTGGACATTGGAATAGATTTGCTACAGATAACATCATAAAATATAAAATGAACCCTCTAAGATCTGCTAGAGTCTATGCCTATCTCAATATGGCCATCCAAGATGCAGGTATAAGTTGCTGGGATGCTAAATATTATTACCACTACCCAAGACCGATCCAAGTTATGAATGGCTTCAAAACCATCTTGGGCACTCCAAATTTTCCTGCCTATACTTCTGGACATAGCACCTTCTCTGCGGCTGCAGCGACATTATTATCACATATATTTCCTGCAGAAAAAACTCAATTTGACAAAATGGCTCACGAAGCTTCAGAATCAAGAATATATGGGGGCATACACTTCAGATTCGATTGTGAAGCTGGATTAGAATCAGGTACAAAAGTAGGTGAATTTACTATCCAAAAAGCCATAGCTGATGGTGCGAAATAAAATTGATTTTGGTTAATGATGTTTAAAGTTAGTTAATAAACATTTCGATATTTACTAAGGGTAGTGTGGCTTCACTGCCCTTTTTTATTTCCAATTCAATATAACCGAACATTGGAATAGGTTTGCTTCAGATCAAATCATCAAAAATAAAATGAATTCATTGAGATCTGCAAGGTTGGATGGTGCCAACTGATAATTTTTTTTCATTTTTTACATAATCAATAATGTAAGACTTGCTAAAAAATAATGAATAATCGTAAAAATATCAAGATCATAAGATTTTTTTATGCTTATAATTTAATAAATTGATGATTATTAAACTATCTTTGAGCTCCTACTGTTAACATAGTATGTTTCGAAGAGTCGCAGTTTCTATCTTATTATTTATTATGGTGCATGGCATCGTATATACTGCTTTGTCTCAGTGCAAAGGGATACAAATGATTATAGAAATAGTGGAGGAAGAAACTAATCATTCGGAAAATACTTCAAAGTTAAATGAAAATTCACTTGAATTCCTATACCAAGATCATGCAGGATTTTTTTACTTCCAAGTAGAAAAAAAATTTCCTTATACTGAAAAATTTGACTATTATAAACAACACTATAAAACCATACCGGTAAAATCACTTTTAGATAACCCACCTGAAGTTTAATTTAGCTATATAAATGTGTCTTTGTGTTTCTTCAACATAAAGATGTAAATTTTTACCTTATCATTTGTAAGTCTTGATCTCTTATTTCAAAAAAGAGGACAGATGAGATGTTCAATGGTATATTTTATATAAATTATATTAAACTTAAAAATGGAAAACAAATTTTTAACAACAAAACACTTAAAATCAGATTTTGCTTCTGGGCTAGTTGTGTTTCTGGTCGCTTTGCCGTTATGTTTAGGTATAGCATTAGCTTCTGGAGCGCCTTTGTTTTCAGGTATTATAGCGGGAATCATAGGTGGCTTAGTAATAGGTGTATTAAGCGGTTCACACGTAAGTGTGAGTGGACCTGCAGCAGGATTGACCGCTATAGTTCTGTCATCGATTAGTTCTTTAGGGTCATTTGAGTTGTTTTTACTGGCAGTGGTTTTATCAGGAGTCATTCAATTGATTTTAGGTTTTTTAAAAGCAGGAAGTATCTCTAACTATTTTCCCAATAATGTTATAGAAGGTATGCTCGCAGGTATTGGAGTCATCATCTTTTTAAAACAAATACCGCATGCTGTTGGATATGACAAGGATGTAGAAGGCGATGAGTCATTTATGGAACAGTCAGGAGGAAATACATTCACCACATTACTAGAGTCTTTTGATCATATCAGTTTAGGAGCAACATTAATCACTTTTGTATCTTTGATAATATTAATTATTTGGGATAAAGTTCCAGCACTAAAAAAGATAAAACTTATGCCTGCCGCACTTGTAGCTGTGATCACAGGCATCATTTTAAATGAGATTTTTATCAGAACAGGATTAACTATGGCCCTGGATGCATCACATCTGGTTACACTTCCTGTTTTAAGCAGTATAACAGAGATTGGTACCTTGTTCACCCTACCAGATTTTAGTGGATTTACCAATAAAACTGTTTGGATGGTGGCTATAACACTAGCAGTGGTGGCATCGATAGAAACCTTATTGTGTATAGAAGCTGGTGACAGATTGGATCATTACAAGAGATATAGTAGCACCAATACTGAACTCAAAGCTCAAGGTATTGGGAATATATTAAGTGGTTTGATCGGTGGATTACCTATGACTTCAGTAGTAGTGCGAACAACAGCCAATATCAATGCAGGGGCTAGAACCAAATTGTCGGCAATCATTCACGGAGCTTTTTTATTGGTTAGTGTATTAACTATACCGTCTTATCTTAATAAAATCCCTTTAGCAACATTAGCAGCCATACTTCTTTTGATTGGTTACAAATTAGCACATCCGGATAAGATCAAGAAATTCTGGAATCAAGGAAAATTTCAGTTTATTCCTTTTATTGTTACTTTATTAGCAGTGGTATTTACTGATTTATTGACAGGTGTGGCTATAGGAATGTTTATCAGTGTATTGTTTGTTTTACACGGCAATCTGAAGCGCGCTTACTATTTCAGAAAGGAAACCTATCATACTGGAGATGTTATACACATTGACTTGGCTCAAGAAGTATCTTTTTTAAACAAAGCTGCTATCAAACTTACCTTAGGTCACCTTCCTGAAAACAGCAAAGTCGTCATCAATGCTGCTCAGTCAGAGTATATAGCTCATGATGTACTCGACCTGATCAAAGAATTTAAAGAAGTAGGGGGACCGGAAAAAGGGATCGAAGTGGAGTTAGTCGGCTTTAAAGAAAAATATAAGCTCGAAAACACCCTTGAAGAAAACAAACATACCTATGTACAAAATAAATAATCCATATTTAACGAATTTTGAATGACATTTTTCATCAACAATTCTATAAAACGCTTAAATTAAAAAATCATTAAATTAAAAAATATGAAAGCACATAGCGCAGAATCACAATTAACTGTAAGTCCTGAAAAAGCGCTCCAGTTTTTAAAGGACGGAAACAACCGTTTTGTCAATAACCTAAAGGTTAATAGAAATCTTTTAGAACAAGTCAACGATACCCGTGAGGGTCAATGGCCATTTGCCATAATACTGAGTTGTATCGATAGTAGGACATCAGCAGAGTTGGTTTTTGATCAAGGATTAGGAGATATATTTAGTGTTCGTATAGCTGGAAATGTATTAAATGAAGATATCCTGGGCAGTATGGAATTTGCCACGAAAGTAGTGGGATCTAAGATCATTGTAGTATTAGGACATTCCAAATGTGGAGCCATCAAAGGTGCATGTGATCACGTAGAAATGGGTAACCTCACCACATTGCTTAATAAGATTCAACCGGCTTTAAACGCAGAGCAAACTACCATAGAAAATAGGACAAGTAAAAACGACTTATTTGTAGAAAAAGTAGCTAGTTTAAACGTGAAACTTACCATGGAACGCATCAGAAGGGAAAGTGATATCATCAGAGAAATGGAAGAAGAAGGTGCCATAAAAATAGTAGGTGGTATGTATGATGTAGAAACAGGTGTAGTGGATTTCTATTGATGTTACTAATCTTCAAAATCTAATAAACACAAAAGCCAGAAATATCTCTGGCTTTTGTGTTTTGTGTATAGATGGTTCTTCCTTCTTCCGACTATGCTCCTAATATCTCAGCATATTGTCATAAGGTTGTCATAGGGTTTAGCTAGGGTTGTCATATGTGATTTATATGACAACCCTATTTTTTTACTATAAATATCCTATAAATTCTATTCTTAAAGGTAATAGCGTGGTGCTAGCAAACATATACTATCGTAGGAACATCACTTTATGATTTCTAAGTAATAATTTAATCTACTCCGTGAAAAACTAGGTTCTGAAATACATGAATTTAGCGCCCATCAAAATATTACAGATACTCATCCCATACATCGTTTTGTATATTCTGAAACAAAGATTATACTAAACATCTAAGATGCTCTTAAAGCTTGTGGGTGATCTGAACGGATATGTGGTCCTAAAAATATTCTGGCATACATTCTGATGGCTGCGATACCTGATACTACATATCCCAAAGCCATAAAAAATGCTAAAAACACCTGATCATATGCGATGTGGGCAAACAATAGGTCTTCACCTACAAAGGTACTGGTGATAGGAAAACCTGCTATACCTAGGCATGCAAAAAGGAAAATACCAGCCAACTTCGGGTGTTTATACACATGACCTTGAAAACTATTCAGATTTAAATCAGGCTCTTCTTTACTTAATCTGTACAAGACCCAATATCCTAATGGTCCTGCAATGACCAAGCCTCCAAGATAAAACAACATTTCACTGGAAGAAAGCTCATCATTGAAGGAAATGGCTAACAATACCCATAAATGATTTAAAATAAGTAAGGACCACACCACAAATACGTATCTTCTTCCTGCGTATGCCCTAAATACCAACATCAATCCTATAAAAGCAAAGATCTCAGGCAATATATCTGATATAAAACCAGGGAAATGATAACTGTCTATTTTTAACCAAACACCCAATAGTAAGGACGGTACCGTGACTATAAAAATATTTCGGGCATTAATAAACCTCAGTGTATTGCCCAAATTTTTAATGGGTTTCCATAACCATTTATCCAATAACATGTCCATATTCCACTCTCTGAGGCTCAAAAGAAAAAGTGTGTATTCTAGTTTTTTAGAAAAATGCGTTTCAATGTTTTCATGCTTGGCTTCAAAATTGTAAAATTGTTGTCTGATCAGATAGCTCACAATAGAAGGCGAAACCAAAAGCTGATAGGTACGTAAAAATGCATTTCCTACAAAATGTACCAAGGCAAAAGTTTTCCACCCTAATGCAAGCTCGATAAACATCAAACCAATCTGAGCAGCTGAAGCATAAGCAATCTGACTCTTTACTGAAGACTGTACTCTACCTGCAGATGCACTGATCAAGGCTGTAAATAGACCTACCATTCCTATAGCTACACGCGCCAGAATTTGTTCATGCCAAAAGGGCATGGTCCTGATCATCAAAAATAAACCCAAGTGTACTGACAAGCTTCCATAAAAAATGGCACTCGATGGCGTAGGTCCTTCCATCGCTCTGGGAAGCCACGATGTAAATGGAAATTGTGCAGATTTGGCACTGGCTGCTATTAACAACATGATGGATATAAACAAACCAAAAAGGGTATGCCCCTCCAAATGGTGGTGGACCAGGTCAGCATTCAGGAGTTTGTGAAAGGTAATATTTTCATGCCACAGATGGTGACTTGCCCACATAGCCAAAATAATTCCTACATCGCCTATTCTGTATATAGAAAAAACCTTAAAAGCATTTTTGACAGGAAGATACCGCTCTCGATAGAAGGCTACCAGCAAAAATGATGTCAAGCCCAATACTTCCCACCCTGTAAATAAAGTCTCCATATTTCCTGAAAATACGGTGAGGGTGTACCCAAAATAAAACACAAGGATGGTATTAAAATATCTTTTATAACCACTTTCACGGTGCAAATAGATACGACTGTAGTAGGTCACCAGAAAAATCAAAAACGACCCAACCAAACTAAATACTGCGGTAGTAGCATCGTAGTATAAGTCAATGAAAAAATTCATTTTGTGACTGCTATAAATAGAAAACTCCACAATATTTAATGGTAATCCACCATCATAAAGCCATTTAAAGAGCCATAAAAAGTTGGTCAACAGGTGTAGCGATACTGCAAAAAACGCAAAGGATGATAAGGCTTTTTCATTGGTCCGCGGTATGATCAGTGAAATGATGAATGACACAAAAGGCCAAATGATAATGAACTCTATAATATTTTTCATTGCACGATTTTTGATGGTGAAAATTCAAAAACGGATATATTCTCTTCTTCATTACGGATCCAATCGCTGTACTGCGACATCTGTTGCGGGCTGTAATTTGGATGGTATGGCACAAAACTACCTTCAACAAAACGAGACATTTCATACGTTTCAGGATGTACCGACACCAAATGTACCCATTCATTGATATACCATTCATACAGTGATTGATTTCTTTGTATGGTTTGCAGTATGATCTGTGGCTTTTGTTGTACTACGATCAATATCCTTAGTGGGTCGTGTACCTCTACCATTTGGTACGGTAGGCCCGGACGAAGATCGCCATCAATACCATTGGCTACCCCTATGAGTCCCATGACGTTATGAGGTAGTTTGGTCCCGGCGCCGAGTTTTTGATTATCTACTCGGGAGAAATAATATTCTAAGTTGATACCACCACATACTACGGTAGCTGCCGACAATATCTTGAATAAAATATCACCATCGGCATCAATATTAGGGTCATATGAATTGAGAAAAGCTCTGCGATCCAAAAACAAATGGTCCGTCATGGTTCGATCTCCTACGATGCACAGTGAATTAGTAGCATGATTGAGCTCGGGCCTTGGCTCAAAAAGAGATACCGACCTTCTTTTTACTTTTTCATGAATGTCAGGTAAATCACCACTTTTATTTACCGTAGCAAACCTTCGGGCTCTTTCATTTGCATTTTTAACAAGTGCCTTCTGGAAGGTCAAAATATTTTTCTGATGCTGGTGAAGATGATATTCGTCTTTGAAATTTTCATCATAAAACATGATCTCATCTCGCGTAGTATCATGTAGAGCACCGAGAAAGATGGTACTATCCGGAATTTCTATCCTTCTTTGCAGTAGCAATTCCCTAACCTGCGGATGATTGGCCATGTGTGCGATCACTCTAGCATTGACAGAACCCGGACGACCTGAACAGGCACCACAGTCATATCCTGCGTAATGTGTATTGTTGACACTGCTAGCCCCGTGACCTACAGCATACACAAATGGAGCAAAATTTTGGATTAAGCCGATACTTTTTAGCAAACCTTCTACCCGATCAGCCATCTCTGAAACCGTAAAGCCCACTTGCAATCCATCTTTAGTTACCTCGCCGGGAACATTTTCGATGGTTAACGTGGCATTTTTGTCCATATGCTTAAATGAATGGGTAGTAGCTGCACTTAATTTAGGATTAAAAATATTGATCAATAATTTTATACCTGACCAAAGCCCCAAAGTATGCGTAATCAGCCATCCAATGACCAAAGAATGGGTATAGTCTGCAAAATGAATATCTTTTTTAATATCTTTTACATCAGATTGCTCTTTGATAATGTATTTGGGTGTGACTGGTGCAGGACAAACCTTCATGGCATGTCGGCTATCCTTGGCCTGAAAGAAAAATTCTACTCCAAAAAAACCGGGCGTACCATAAGTGACTGCATGGCGGTCTTCGGTCTCCACATACCTACGAATAGAACCTTCCCGATCGTCAATACAAAATAAAGCTTGAAAACTTGGAGTCTGGTGGACTTCGCTCTTTCTATGGGACTTTTGTATACTCCCCAAAACCTGATCAAAATAGGACCACTCATAGGCTTCCTGCCAAATACCGATGATATCGTGGTACGCTGTTTTTTCTACTTTTCTAAATAGTGGCTGGACTTCTTTTCCTCCTTTCAATCCCAAGGGCATCCATATCTCCCCATATCTTTGGTCCAATGCATCAATTTCCAACAACAATTCAAATATAATCCAGTCTTCAAGTGTGATACGGCGGCTATCCAACAAATTTTGAGGATTATCTTCTATCGCAGACACTATTCCTGACCAACCGGGATGTGCAAATTGCTGATCAAAAAGATAGTGCTCATACATCATTTCATCGCCTACCAGGATTTTTAGTAAATCGCTGATTTCTATCCTTTGATTCAAAAGTAAGGACTTGGCTCTTGGCGTTTTGAAAAAGCTCGAAAAGGTATTTTTTTCCATCTCCCTTATGGTGGTCAAAAAACCCTTATTCCACACCGGAAAGCGCCAAATAGAGATACCTTGATCCAGATAACTGCCCAAAAACCGAAATAAAAATGGGTGAATTTCTAGATTCAGGTCCAAGCTGTAATGTTTTTTCCAAAGACTGCGGAAGGCGCCAATGCGCCCACTGAAATCTTCAATATAATCAAATGACAAGAGCATTTCTTTCCACACTTCCCACAATAAACCTTTACCTTCAATGATGTTTTGAAGTATGGATGTGTCTATCTTTTGGTCCCTATAAAGCTTTCTATATTCTTCTAAAGATAACGTAGTAGCATATCCAAAAATAGTATTGGCTTCTGCTAAGGCGTCAAAAAAATTTCTATCCTGAAAAGCATGCAAGGTATTGTGATGAATAAAGTCCTTAAGAGCAGACTGAGCAGGCAGATAATGCTTGAGATGGTGAATGACATTGTGCTGTCTAAATGTATTATGGGTATCCATTTTTTAATGTTGTTTTAATTTTCTAGCAGAAAGATGATGGTCCGATAGTGGCTTGTGATGATCCAATCCGATGATTTCGACCTTTCCACCTGAAGATTCATAATCGTGTTTGAAGTGTTCCAGATTTTCTAAAACGGTATGATCAGTGAGCTTGGTTTTTTCCAGATCAATAGTCACATTGAACCCGGAAGGAATAGAATCCAATCTTGATTTTATGGCCAGATAATTAGTAAAAAGAGCGGATTTCTCTATCACTACCAAATACTGATCATCATTAAATGAAATTTCTACCGGTACTTTAAACAAAGATTTTACAGATGCCCCGTTAAACAAATGGATGATGATTTTGAGCAACATACCTGCAGCGATACCGATGAGCAAGTCTTCTAGTAAGGTCACGATGATGGTCACCAAAAAGATCGCCAATTGTTCTTTTCCGATATGAAATGTATGTACAAACTCCTTAGGATGTGCCAATTTAATACCCACAGCTATAAGCATCGCTGCCAAAGCCGCATTGGGAATCATTTCGATATATTTGGATGCTACCAAAACAAAAACCAAAATGAAAAAGCCATGAAAAAAATTGGCCCATCTCGTCTTTGTTCCGTTATTGACATTAGCCGAACTTCTGGCTACTTCTGATATCATAGGCAATCCACCCAAAACAGAGGTGATCACATTGCCAATACCTACAGCAATGAGGTCGCGGTTGTTGTCAGATTTGCGTTTGTATGGGTCTGCAAGATCGATAGCTTTGACCGTCAGTAAGGACTCCAATGAGCCCACCAAGGCAAACATAATGACGTATTTTATAAAGGTACCGGGCTGTGCGATACCACCAAAGTCCACATTTAAGTGAAGGTTTTCCACCAAATTGCCAATGTGTACCAGTGCATAATCTGGTTCCGTATGCGAAAAATCCATGATGATTTCAGCAGGAATAGCGATCAATAAAACCACTAAAGGAGCGGGCACTTTTCCGATGCCCTTATTTTTGAGATATGGCCATGCCATCATGATGAAAAGACTGACTATGCCTATCATAGCGCCACGTGGATCTGCATTGGCTATAGCGTTGGGTACAAAACCTAATAACTCTATGGGTCCTTTGCCTGCTGTGAGTGCAGGATTCACATTGAGCATCACCGGTATTTGTTTGGAAATAATGATAATCCCTATGGCAGCCAACATTCCGTGTATGGCCGATAATGGAAAAAAATCTGCCAACTTCCCAAATTTTAATATTCCAAAGGCTATTTGCATCAACGCTGCCATAAACATGGCTCCCAACGCAAGATGCCAACCGGTTTCACCACCACCAAAATCGGTGACCGAACCCGCAACGATGACAATCAGACCTGCTGCAGGCCCCTTGATGGTAAGCTTACTGCCAGCTATGAGACTTACTACCATACCACCTATAATGGCGGTAATTAATCCCATGATGGCCGGAAAGTCTGACGCCTTGGCTATACCCAAACTCAATGGTAATGCCAATAAAAATACTATAAATCCAGATATAGCATCAGCCTTGTAATGATCTTTTAACCCCTGAATACCTTCAGCAGGTAGTATATGGTTTGATTTCATTTTTTTAGAATAATCGAATTAAAAAAGAATTACCAAGGTTTTCGGGTGAAAACCTGTAAACTATCAAGCATAATAAGTAAGAAGGAGGATGTTATAAATCCTTATCCAACCTATACTTTTTTAATTCAAAAATGGAATTTTAATACAATGGAATAAAATGTATTTGGCACATTTTTGTACAATGCCATCTATAAGCTTAAAACTTTGTGGGTTGTCTAGAATAGATTCACTACCCTCAAAAAAGGATAACGGCGTGGTTAAGGAATGAAGGTTTTCTACATTATCTTCTTCTGATGATTCTATGATTTCTAGGGTTTCGCATACTGAAAAAATATCAGCAGCAAAGGGCTTGATGTCGTTATTTTTCTCAAATTTGGACGAGATTCTATCATAGATATAAGAACCCTGAGATGGGTCAATAACATCTGAATGAAAAGCGCTTAACGCCATCATCTCAAATATTATTATCATCAAAAAGTATCTCACAAACATTGACATACGCTAGCTAAAGTACCTATTTAAAGGACAAATGTAAGGTTTTTAAGTGGATACGGTGTTAATCAATTGTCAATAAAATAGCTTTTGAGTTTTTTGGTCCTGAAAATTTAATAATATAACTTGATTGTTGGAGCCTTTAAACTATATTTGTTCGTTTAAGCTTTACCACTTATATTTGCAATATCAATGAAAGATTAAAGGCAAAACATCCTATGTTTTGTTCATCATTTCTTAGTGATGTATCGATTTGCTACTTGTGATTGAAACATTTAAATTTTTAAATTAAGTATAAATATGAGTAAGTACACTTTGTTAATTTCTTTGTTTTTTATGGCGAATAATTATGGAAGATCGCAAAGTAAATTTAATATTTCATTTGAGTGCGGTACAACCAAAATCATTCCAATATTTTATAAGGGGTTTAACGCATCGTCAAATGATGAAAATATTGTAGAAAGCAAGTTAGGATTAATTAGTTCTATTCACACTAAATGGTATTACACTAAAAATAGTTTTCTTTGCTTAGGGGCTGTTTATGAATCCACTTCTATAAACATAACAAATTATTTTAAATTCCCAAATGATTTATTTGCTCCAAATAAATCTTATGAGTATTCTAATTTTAATGTTCATCATTTAGGACTAAGATTAAGTTTTGGTAATTCCTTGGGTGAAAAAATAAAAATAAATACAGGATTTCAGCTAGGTTTTCCTTTAAATGATCATTTTGGTTACTTATATTTTGCTTCAACAGACAAAATAGAAAGGAACTATGATTATGAGACCAAGAAGTCATTTTCTATATTTACTAATCTTGAATACCGATGGTATAAAACGAAAAGGATTGAATTTACTTTAGTGCCTGAATTTTCTTACAATCTGCAAAAGGATTTTAAAACATACATTCATGAAAATCAAATAAGAAAGATGAATTTTGCGTTAAGGGTTGGAGTTGCATTATTGAAGTGAAAAATGATTAAAAATGAAATACAAATTTTTTTTATTAATTTTATTGTTACTTAACTCGTGTGGAGGTGGACCAGATATACCATGTATATCAGATAAATTCTCAGATCACGTCCTAGCTTTTTATCCATTTAGCAACCAATCATTAAATGATTTGTCGGGAAATAACCCTTCACTATTGAATGTTGGAAGTGTAAAATCTGTCAGTGACAGAAATGGGAACACTAATTGTGCCTTTAGATTTAATGGAGACTCTTCTCAATATTTGACCAGAAACGGATCGTTCTTAAATGGTATAAAATCTAAATCATTTTCTATATCTATGTGGTATCGTCCACTTGATGGAGAAAATAGTCGTCAGTTCCTTTTTATTAAAGGTGAAGCAGGCAAAACAAATTGTGATGTAGATTCAAAAGAAGAATGGTTTATTGGATTGCATGATTGTGAAAGACTTTCATTCACTATAAATAAAAAAGTTAGAATAGAAAATTTTCCCTTGTTATGGCAGGACAATAGTATTAAACAAAAATGTAAGGAAGAAATCAATTTGTATAATGACAAGTGGCACCATATAGTTTTTACTTATGACAATACTAATTTAAACATATATAGGAATGGTAAAAAATCTGAGAGAGATACTCAAAATACAAGTTGCGGTTCATTATTAGATGATCAAGGAAATCTTTACCTAGGCAGGTATTACATTGGAGATATAGATGATTTAATTATTTTTGACAAAGTATTAAATCAGTCAGATGTTGACGCATTATATAGTACTCTTGGATGCTGTTTATAAAAATATGATATAATTGATTTTTAAATTTTTGCATTAGGTCGATAAGAAACTCAAATTCTAAACTAATTATCAGGAACAGGGGAATCACCTGAATCATAGCTCTTTATAAACACTTCATAGACAAACACTGTATAAACCACCACATACTCCAAAGCTATCCAACCCATGTTTTCTTTAACCGGACTCACACTGTACGCACTATAACTTAGTATGATCAAAAAACTCCAAAATATCGGAAATCTGTACTTGGAAAATAGGCTCAGCAACACTACATTGATAATATACCAAGGGTGGATGGTGGTAGAAATAAAAAAGTATATCGTCAGTACTAATAAGCCATATCTCAGTAGGGATGCAATGGTATGGTTTTTTTTGACCGATGAAAAGTAGAGCACCGTAAAAATGGTAATCCATGGCGTCATCCTTCCAAATATCTGTATGATATTGTAGCCCAAAGTCTGAAAACCTAGCTCCCGGATCAAATAGTACAAACTAGCATTAAACTCAAAATTGGTAAACCACAGCGCTATCGTTTTGGTGTAATTATGCCATAAGGCTTCGCTCACAAAAGGAATAAAAAGCAATACATTGATACCCCCGATGATCGCGTAAAAAACGACTCTTTTTCTTAGACCTAAATATTGAAAAAATAAAGGTAGTAGCAATAAAGGTAGCAACTTGGTAGAAATAGAAAGACCAATCAAAAGGCCCGCCAATAGGATTCGATTTACCGTAAGGAAATACATGCCCGCAATAAAGAAAAATAGCATCACACCTTCAAAATGTAGGTTTCCGGTCAGCTCTGTGATCACTAGTGGATTTAGAAAATACCAAAATATATTTTTAGTATTGATCTTTAAGTAGGTTAGTATTTTTCTTCCGTAATGATAAATTCCTATGTCGGCCAGTATGATCGTGATACGTAAGGCTATAGTGCTTAATAAAATGGATTTGCCACCGATAAACGCTGCAATAAGAAAGAAAAATTGATTAAGCGGAGGGTAATTGGAAAAATGTCCGGCACTCAAGCTGCCCATTTTTTGGTGCAGGAAGGCTGCATTGGGCAACGTAGTTACGTTTTGGATGATTTCATCCGGGCGAAACAAATAGGGATTGAGTCCCAATATGGAAATATGGCCATCCCAAATAAAACGATAAAAATCCTGTGATAATACCGGAGTAGAAAAGATCAATATAGCCCGAAAAAATATACCTGCTTGGTACCAAGTATTTTCTGAAACATCACTTCGGAGCATCAAAACCATACTGGAAAATGATATGGCAAAAATAGTCACCAACATGACAAAATCAGCCCGTTGGACAAAATATCCAAGCCCTGCATAAGCTAAAGCACTGACCAAAACCAAGGTCACTAAGGTATATTTTGAAGAAAAGGCTTTCACGTTAGTTGGGCTTTACAGACTGATAGGTCACATAACCAAACCCTGCAAATAACAGCACATGAAATGGAAAGAATGAAAAATTGTCCAGCCAAAAGGCACTGAAAACGGCAAAACCATAATACAAAAACAAAACGCCTTCCATCAGTGCGTACTTAGAGATGTCCTTAGATATGTAGATATTTTCTTTCCACCGATCCTTGAGCGCTTCGATATTCAATTTGGGTGTGCGAACAAATTCACTTTTTTTACCCAGAAATCCTTCTAGGACAGCTATGGTATTTTGGTACGAAAGACCCAATGCTATGGACATAAACCCAAAGAATAGCACAAAATAGGTAAAGAAATTTTTGATGGAAAAGCCCTGAATATTTTTGTACGGCACCCAATACGTAAAAAAGTAAATGATCGTCGTAATGAAAAAAAAGATCATCAATCCAAAGTATGGATCAAAGGCGTCATAATGATGTTTGATATACAGTACCGGGACGCTCAGGATAGACATTACAAAAATGCATAAAAACAAGGAACTATTCAATAAATGAAGGATGCCGTGTATCTTGGTTTTTGCAGATATCGTATCCGCAGCAACGACTCTGGAAGCCATTTTTACAAAGTTCTGTGCGCCACCTTTGTTCCATCTAAACTGTTGAGTACGGGCGGCACTCAATATGGCAGGTAACTCAGCAGGTGTAGCCACATCTTCGAGGTAGACAAATTTCCATTTTTTTAATTGCGCTCGATAGCTGAGGTCCAGGTCTTCAGTCAGGGTGTCGCTTTCCCAATTGCCGGCATCAAAGATACAGGATTTGCGCCAGGCTCCTGCCGTACCATTAAAATTGATAAAATGATGATGCGTATTGCGACCTGTCTGCTCCAAGGTAAAGTGGGCATCCAATGCTAAGGCTTGCACTTGGGTCAGTATAGAATGATCGCGATTGATATGTCCCCATCGGGTCTGTATCACACCCACCTTAGGATCTTTAAAGTGTGGAATGGTCTGATACAACCAATCTTTTTCTGGTAAAAAGTCCGCATCAAATATGACGATATAGTCACCTTTGGCTGTATTAAGCCCTTCCTTGAGTGCTCCTGCTTTAAATCCCTGTCTATTTCTTCTTCTGATATAATGTATGTCAAATCCGGCATCAGCATACTTTTGCACGAGCGAATGGGTCAGTAAAATACTGTCATCTGTGCTATCGTCCAGGACTTGGATATCGAGTTTGTGTTTGGGGTAGTTCAGATGAGTTACCGCTTCCAACAGACGCTCTACCACATATTTTTCATTGTACAAAGGCAATTGTATGGTCACCTGTGGTATTTCGTCCACATTGCAAAAATCAAACGTTTCCATTTTTACTTGTTTCCTCTTGCTGAGCAGGTAATTGACTAGCAGATTTAATTGTGCTAAGCTGTAGAGAAAAATCAATACAACTACCAGAAAATAAAGACCTATGATGACACAGGATATGATGAAAAGCATACTATTTTTTTATAGAGTATTTGATGATCCAACCAATAATTTTTATACCTGCCATGACAGACCCTTTTACAGTACCAGATACTTTAGAAACGCCTATTCTGTTTTTATATGGCACGAGCACCTCTACATACTTTAGATGATGCTTCAATGCTTTGAGCTGCATCTCTACAGTCCAGCCATAAGTGGTATCTTTCATCTTAAGTTGTAAAAACTTGTTGTATTTTATAGCTCTGAAAGGTCCCAAATCGGTGTATTTAGCGCCAAACAACATGTTCATTAAAGAAGTAGCTAGCCAGTTACCAAAAATTTGAGCTGAAGTCATAGAGCCTGGCTCTCGTAATGACTCTACTCTAGCACCAATCACAAAATCGACATCATCTTTTAATATGGGAGCAATAATATTTGTCAATTCTGCTGGATAATCAGAATAATCTCCATCTAAAAACACAATGATATCTGGCTTGACTTCCAGACTAGCCACGTATTCAAGTCCTTTTAAGCATGCATAGCCGTAACCCTTCCTAGTTTCTTTGAGTACCGTAGCGCCTGCATTTTGGGCCACAGTGGCAGTGAGGTCGGTAGAGTTATTGTCCACCACAATGATTTCTTGCACCATGGAAGGTATTTCGGCGATCACTTTAGCTATAGCGTCGGCTTCATTATAAGCAGGTATGATGACTTTTATGTGATGCATGGTCCCGTTATGATTTAAAAGTCAAGGCCCCTAAAAGGACATTTTTTATGACCAATTCTGAAACAATGCAGGAAAATACGCGTGCATACTGTCTCGTGCAGGTAAGTAAATGATTCAGACTTTTTATAGGAAACCAAAATATAATCATCCTTGGAGATATACAAATTGCAAAATTTGGAACGAAGCGCAAATATAAAGAAAGGAATTTAAAACTAAGGTTAAATTTTGGAATCGAAGAGAGAAGTGATGGGAATGGGCAAATACCTATGCAGTATATTTTATTTTGTACAGTCTAGGCCTTGACTTATCAAACAATGATAGGAATACCTCATGATATGAAAAAACTTACAATCACACATTTATTCTACCAAAATTTCAGGATCATTGACTAATCTTAGATATACACATCCCTACAGCCTTTGTAGGTTTACTCATCTCTCGAATGGCCAATCGTATAGCTTCTTTTACTAAATTTTCCACATCAGAAATACGATAATCTGCTGCACACTGCACATCGATATGTCTGATGAGCTTTCCCGTACCCGTTAGCAATTTTTGGGGATTGGGTAGCAACGCACCTTTGTTAAAACCAAAATTCATATGGTTAGTATATATCGGCAACATACAAAATGCATCAGAAAGCTTTTCAGAAATTGAAAAAACTGATGTTAAAGCATGAGTGTGATAAAGCAATTCGTTGCTTTCAGGATACATATCCAAAATAAACTGGCGTGCATCCGTAAATAGTGACATGACCTCCTGAGATTTAAAATCCAGCAAGGCTTGGAAGTCGGGATGTATGGGTCTGCTTGTATTCATGGATGAGCTTTACATAGATTAAAAACCAAATAGGTTATAGTTTAGTTTATTACATTGTACAATTACTGAAACCAAAAATTTGAAAATACTCATAGCCGCAGATAGTTTTAAAGATGCATTGGATTCTTTTGGAGTCTGTGATGCTATTGCCAAAGGTTTGCTTCGTGGTGATCCGAGCTTAAACATCCAAAAATTTCCACTATCAGATGGTGGAGAAGGCAGCACTGAAGTATTAGCTTTTCACACAGGTGGCAGCGTCAAACAGGTGCAGGTACATGACCCGCTGATGCGAAAGATCACTGCAAGCTATCTGATATCCACTGATCAGGGAACTGCTTTTATAGAAATGGCCAAGGCTTGCGGCCTAGAATTGTTGACCATAGATGAGCGCACTCCTATGCTGACGACCACTTTTGGATTGGGAGAGCTGATCCTGGATGCAATTGCAGAAGGCGTTCGAGAGATCTTTATTTCTATTGGCGGCAGTGCGACCAACGATGCGGGAATGGGTATGGCTACAGCTTTGGGGTACGTGTTTTATGATAAACACCAAAACCTCCTCGATGGAAAGGGCTGCAACTTGGTATTGGTTGAGTCTGTAGAAGTAGCTGATCTAATTAAAGCCCAATTGTCCCAAATCAAATTTACAACACTTTGTGACGTGACCAATCCGCTTTATGGTAGCCAAGGATCAGCTCGCGTTTTTGCAAAACAAAAAGGAGCCGATGATAACGAAATAGCCTTTTTAGATCAAGGGTTACAACACTTTGCCAAAATTATGGATAAGACGCATCTGAATAATGTCAAAGGTGCTGGTGCAGCAGGAGGATTGGGATATGGAACTATGGTATTTCTAAATGCAAGACTGAGTAGTGGTATCACTCAAATGATGGAAATGACCCGCTTTGAAGATGAAGTCAAAGCAGCGGATATCATCATCACTGGAGAAGGAAAAATAGATAATCAGACGACTAGTGGCAAGCTGATTCAGGGTATCGCCAACATGGCCGCAAAGTATCATAAGCCGGTAATCGCGTTGTGTGGAAAATTATTGGCTACGCCGGAAGACATCCAAAATCTGGGTTTAAAGGAAGTGTATCCCATTTCTCAAGTGTATGAGCCTTTAGAAGTCATGCTCCAAAAAACAGCTATAAATCTGGAACAAACAGCTTATGATTTGACTCCAAAGTTGGGAACCTATATGGAGTAAATCACGGAAAGATTTTTATCCTACATAGACATTTGAGCCATATCAGTAAACAACACTTCCCATTGGTGTCCATCGAGATCAGCAAAACTGTCGTAATACATCCATCCGTGGTCAGCGCTTTCGCGATATCGAGTAGCCCCATTTTCGATAGCTAATCGTACAATCTGATCTACTTCTGCTCTGCTTTCTACTTCCAAAGCAGTCAGGACTTGTGTAGTAGAGCCGTCTGCTATAGGCTTATGGGTAAAAGTGCTAAACATCTCATGTGAGATCAGCATAGAGTACATCAGCCCATCATTTATGACAAGGCAAAGTGCTTTGTCATCCGAATATTGCTCGTTAAATGCAAAGCCAAGATTGGTCCAAAAAGTCCTTGTTCGATGAATATCTTTGATGGGTAGGTTGATGTATATGGATTTTACTTTCATGAATAAGATTATATTTTATTACTTTTGAATTTTAACACAACAAAAGTAATAATTCTATTCATTTAAAAATTGGTTATTACAACTTCAACACTTTTCCTGACTAAACAATAAATATAATCCATGCTTACATTTTTGTAAAAGAAGTTGTGTATGTTTGGGATTCCGTGGTTAAAGTTATAAGATAAAAGCCTGGATTTAAAAAAGATATATCTATTTCTTCATTATTAAGCAGATTAGAATATCTGTGACAACCATCAGAAGAAAATATATTGACATTTGTTTCTTTATTGCTTTCATAACTACGTACCATAAGTGTATTGGTAGCTGGATTGGGAAATACACTAAAACGATTTGCATCGAGTAAGTCTTGAGTCTTAGAAATTTTAGAAATTTTAAAATCATCCAACAATATGGCATCAGAGTTTTCTAATGATAATTCATCAAATTCACCAACACCTTCATAATTGAACATGGACAACCTTACTTCCCCTTTAAAGTTGGCTGGGATATTAAATTCGTGATATACACGCTTGCCCTCAGGGCTATCATAAATATAATGAGTCGTTGTTTTATCCTTATCCATCATTTCTACTTTTAAAATAGATGTCAATTTAGATAAATCTTCATCATTCAAAAAATCAAATTTAGAAGATCTAAATTGTACCAAGTCAAAAGATAGCTTATGTGCGGTTTCTGCTGATAAATCGACACAAGCCCCAATTACAGAAGAGTTATATGGATCTAGAATATTGGGGAAATTTCTATTTAAATCAAAACATGGTATATTCCCAAAACTAAAGTCTTCGCCCATGTTGGCTAAATATGTATCATTTTGATATTCTGCAACTTCAAAATCTCCAAATAGATTTATATTATTTTCTAGTTCGCTCATATCATCAAAGGTCAAATGTAATGGTACTTGAGTTTCTTTTGAGTTAGAGTGCAACACGTAGGTAAAATTATTTTCGATATATGCTTCATTTTTGAGTTGACCCGTAATTTCCATAAATCCGTTTGGGAGTTCTGCTTTAATGGTAGCTATATAAGGTAAACCAGGTAATATTTCTGTTTCAGTAATTAATTTAATTTTTTTAACCAAGTCCCCGTTGGAAGTAATTTCTACGTCAATGGAAGTGTTAGCGGGTATTGTAGTACAAGTAGGATTTTCAAAATAAACAATTAAGGTTGACATTTTTTCAAAACACTGATTTTGTTCTGTTGTAACATAAGCTATTTGAATTTCATTTTCAAGAGGTAGGTAGTTTTCTATATAAAATGCATATATATTATTCGATTCATTATCATCTTCGACGTTTAATTTAAATTCCAAATACTCAAATGTATATTCATCAAAATAAAGAAAATCCTCAATCTCGAATTCATAAAACCCTCCAGGTTCTAAAGAATTTGGTAGTTTGATTTCCTTCCTATAGCTAGAAAAATCTTCATCAATTTCAAATGTAGAATTAGCAGGTATCTGTTGATTACCAAAATTTTTTAACTTAAATTTTAATGGATAAAAGCCTTCAGCAATACACGATGTTTCTACTGTAACTGATGTCTCAAAACCTATATCCATGATGTCACCTGAGTTGAAGAAAGGAAGCCCAACAGCATGCCAAGCTTCTGTCATACTTCTGAATTGCTTTGAATTTTGACCAAACAATTCTTCACAGGCGTTCATTGTTTGGATATACATATCATTATAATCGCTATTAGGACTTAAGTAAGATGTTTGTGCTAAAAATAGTACCTGAAGAATATCCATCATACTTAATTTTTCAATGCTGTATGGTGTTCCTTCATTTTCGCTGGATCCACCTTGCATCAATAAATAAAACCAATAATTTAAAACGCCACTATTAGTATGAACATCTGCATTGTCTTCCCAAAGGTTTCCTTGATACTTTTTAGGTTGGTCGTAATCATTAGGGTTTGAAAACGATCGAAAAAGCATGCCGTATTTAGAAAGGACTATTGTTGAGTCCATCAACCAGCTATACCCTTGTTGAGTATTTGCAAATTCAAGGGCTTTACCAAAAATATCACTGTAAGACTCATTAATCGCGCCGGACTCATCAGAGTATATCAAATCAGCATTAGCCTGTGTAATACCATGAAAAAACTCGTGCCCTACAATAGAGTATGTAGTCAATGGTCCCGTATGACAATCTCCAGAACCAAAGTATGCGTATTGCCCGTCCCAAAATGCATTTATAAAGTCTTCTTCACCTAGAGCGTACAATACAGGATTCATAGATTGGCCTAAACCATCGATACCACTGTAATCAAAATTTTCCAGCATAAAATCATAAAAAGAGGCCGTACAATGGTGAGCATCTATGGCTACCATATGGTTTGCTTCTGCATCATCCCAAATATTATCAGCATCATCAAATAATGTTAATGACCCTGTTTTCATGGATCGCGTTGTGATGCCATTTCCCCTGCTATTGTCTCTTAATATCTATTTGTTTGGAGATATAGAATCAGTCTTTATCATTTTATTTCCATAGTAGAATGTTTTCCCAATGCCATCAGCATTTCCTTGTCTGATCAGACTTTGCGAAAAAACAACCTTACCTTCTGGCAATGCAATGATGACTTCATATTTTCTGGTGAGCTTTTCAGATGTCACAATCCATTTTTCTGCCAATGTGTACTGACCGGAAAAATTAGGATAGGATTTGTCTATTATGACTCTATCAATAAATTTTTGCTGCAATTTTTCATCTTTTATGTTGTATTTTTTTTGAACATATTTGACTGGGAGCGATAACGATCTATGGGTTCTTTTATGTTTTTCATTAAGATTAATATCAATATTAGTCAAAATATTTCCTGTTATTCTGTTTACTTTTTCATCTTTACAGTGTAGGATAATAAATGTTTTATAAACGTCCAATCCTTTGTATGTTTGTTTAAATTTTTTATGAACCATGCCCGATTTAAATATACGGTCATTGACTGATAAAAAATTTATACCTTCTGAAATTCCTAAGTCTTTTCTAAATGTGTCAAAAGCTTGACTAATTTCAACGCTCTTTTCAGGCTTAATATTTACTTTTCCATTTTGGACAGATTGGGCTTGGTAGACAAAAGGTAATAATAATATACCAATAGTTAGAATTTTTTTTAACATCATGTTTCTTTTTAGTTTTAATTAATAATTGATTTTTCTGCTTAAATTTTTGCGTAAAAATAACTTTTAATTTTAAGATTCGCCCTATTTCTTAAAATTAAAAAATTGTTAAAGTCAATATTGGTGTTCCATTTTACTTCTCAAAATCTAAAATATGCTGCCTTACCGCTTCTGGCCAGGGTGCTTTCTTGAGTTGCGCATAATCATAGCATACCAATCTGGCCTGGCTGATGGTAGCTATTTTTTGATGGGCATGACTGAAGATAACCTGTTCTGTCCAAAGGCTGCTTTCATCCATACTTTCAATGATCGTCTTGGTGCCTACCCACAATGTATCTGGAAAAGTGACGGGGATTCTATACTTTACATTGACTTCAGCTAGGATGACTCCTAAGTTGTTTTGACCGAATCCAAAATGGATATCTTCCATATATTGTATTCTGGCCGACTCAAAATATCTGAGATACATGATATTATTGACATGCTGAGCAGCGTCCATATCGCCCCAAGCCACAGTGACTTGGATGTTGGATTTGTAAAGTTTAAGGATATCATCTTTGGTTTGCATAGAAAAATATTGGAACCTTATTATAACAATGTCATGAGATTCTTCTTGTAGTATTCAGCACTGGTAGCTGCACTTTGTAAGGGACTTTGAGCAAAATTACTGCCTTGTTCGATGTAGACATATTCAAGACCCGAATCCTTTGGCTTGGGCATAATCTTGGTATAATCTATTGATCCATTACCCAGTTCGGTATAGTCCCTTGATACGGTGTGCATATCTTTTAGATGCCACATGGTATATCGACCTTTATGACTTTCTACCAATTGCTTGGGTGTTCGCTTGCCTGAATGCATCACCCAATACATATCCATTTGTAACTTGACTAGCTTGGGGTCGGTCTCATTAGCAATCAATTCATAAGCCATCACTCCGTCATAGAGATCAAATTCATAACCATGATTGTGATACGCAAATCCAAGGCCTGCTTCATGTACTTGAGCACCTACGATATTGAGTCTTTTGACGAGAATCTTAAAATTTTCAAGTGTTCTCATTTCTTTAGGTATCAATGGCCAGGTAATATATGGCGAACCCAATGCTTGGGCACCTTTGATACATTGATCCACAAAGCGCTTCATTTCATCCATCGGCTTCAATAGGTATGGGGCAAATACATAGTGTCCACTGGTCATTTGGAGATTTAAGTCATCCATGATATGACGCAGTGACTGCGCATCGATTCCATAATACGAAACTTTAGCGTCATCAAATCCATATATTTCAAAATGCTCAAATCCCATCACTTTGAGCGCCTTAATGGTATTGATTGGGTCTTTGATCATGTCTTGCTTGACACTAAATAGCTGATAACCCATCTTATAGTGCTGACTACTCGCCATTGCCATGATGTCTGTTGATAGCAAGGTAGCAGCACCCCATAAAGCTGATTTAGTAATAAAATCTCTTCTTTCCATGATCGCATGACTATTGATGCTTTTGACAACAGAAAGGATAATATAAATGTTTTGTAATGTAAACATGCACCACCTTGAAAAGCTAGTACTAAGAACTCATTAAGGATTTGGCTTTCAAATAATGGTAACAGGTACCTACATTTCCAAATTAACTCGATAATAATCATCTTTATAAAAATATGCAGTTTTTTCTAGCTGCATATTTTTCTTTTATATTTTTGATACAACATTTTTGATACAAATTTTTAGGATTTCGGAAGAAAAAACTACTTACATTTCCACCGCAGCCCATAGCATAAAAAGATCAAACATAGGTTCTTGCTTGAATAAGTAATATTTAGATTGGACTAAGTTTATTGGAAAAGATATAGAATTGAAAAACGCCCAAGTGATTTTGGAATTTTGGTCACCTAGACTTGCTTGCGTTTTCATATTCATGATGGTAGCTGTGGCTCCATATCCAAAGAAGACAGGGCCAGAATCATAATCAGAATCATTGGACCCATTTTCATTTTCTTTTACGATTTGGATGCCAAAGTATTGATCTACAAAGATTTTTTTATACCTATCATTGTATTGAATTACATCTGAATATGATATTTTGCTCATGCAGTAGGTCATCAAAGCACTGGATGAACCTCTAATGATGGAATGCTGATCGCCTGCATGATTGATCAATTTGGTTGGGTGGTATGTTCCTGAAAGCTGTTTTTCAAGCCAGAGTCGTCCAATAACGCTATCCTTTATAGAAACAATACCTATCAAATTATCTGCAGGCCAATACGAACCCTCATAAGAATCAAGCAATCTTACACTATCTTTTTGTGCTGACAGCAACCTGGATTCAATCGTTTGAGACGAAGCCAGTATTTCTTTTTGAATTTCTGAAAATTGGAACAGTGAACTTTTGGTATACGAGACCATCACGTGATTTACCCATCCATTGTAAAACATGCCATATGGAGGATTTATATGAGTTGGGAAATTTTTGAGTGAATTTTCAGAAAGTAAACGTTGGATACATTTGTCAACAGTTTTGGAGTATTTAGCATTGACGTTTTCTGTTTTATTGCAATGTTCCAAGATAGAAAGTGCCAGCAAAGCATTACTGAAAACTTTGCCTTCGGGATATCTTGATTGAAGATGATCATCATAGCCTTGGTCAAGGATGTGAGATAAATAATTTATTTGGTTTTCAGTAGATCTGTGTCTAAGACTTTTATTGAATGGAGTGGCAAAGCATATTATGAAGTATACTATAATGCACAAGAAAAAATACTTTAAAATGCTCCTTACTTTTGACTTCATTATATCAATCTTTAAGAGCATTTCTCCTTGCCTCTGATAATTTCTTTTTTGTGGGATTAAAAGTTGCATACTCATCAGACTCTATCCAATCCAATTTTTGTTTTAACATTTCAATCACATCATCACTTAGATTTGTAGTAATTTCCTTTTTTAGGAATTCGATAATCCCTGATTCATTTGTTGAACCTTTTTCAACAAGATAATTGTCAATATAGACTCTACCAGGCAATTTATCTATTTCTTCATAATATTCTGGAATCATATGTTGCATTAACCAAATCGTTTTTTCTCCCTGACTTAGATGGATAATGGAGATTACTATAGAACCACCATCCATACATACACCCACATTCTTAATTTTACAATTGGTAAATTCAATTTTCATACAAACATTTAAATTTATACAAATGTAATGAAATTTGGAAAAATATAAAAAATCACAAACTCTCCAATCTCAAAACACCTCGCGGACACACCGCACTACAGATACCACAACCCACGCATGATGCGCGGACTATGTCTTCTTGACGTTGTGCATAAGCTTTTACATCGATGCCCATTTCGCAATAAGTCGAGCAATTGCCACATGAGATGCATTGTCCGCCATTGGTGGTAATGCGGAATTTTGACATACGTTTGGCTTCTTTGTTCCACGGAAGTTTGATGGTAAATCGCTGTAAAATACCGAGATATGCAGCCATCGGACAGCCAAATCTACACCATACCCTACTTCCCAATAAAGGATAAAAACCTACACCGACGACGCCAGAAAATGCAGCGCCAATAAGAAATCCATACCAACTACTTAATGTTCCACTATCGATTAAAAATATATTTGTAATCCCTGTAAATCTCGCTACTAAAACAGCTACAGTCATCAAAGTCACAAAGACCAAAACACTGTGAATCATCCATCGTTCTATCTTCCATGCTTTGAGTGACTTATCTGACAAATGTCTGAAAGGGTCTCCTGCCGTCTCCGCCAATCCACCACAGCCACAAACCCAGGAGCAGTACCATCGTTTACCAAAAAAATAGGTCAATACCGGCGTGATCACCAAAAAGGAAAGGATACCCCAAAACAACATAAAATAACCAAAGGTGCCTGCTGCCAACATCGCGTCAATATTCCAGTCAAAAAAGAAGTAGTAATTGAGTGGCCATATATTTTTGAAATCATAGTATGGCTTATTAAGACTTTGCATGATCTCAGGTAGGATAAAGGCTATCGCTGTCTGGAAAAACATAATGGAAATCGTTCTGTACACCTGATATTTGCTGTGACGATATTTGTATATAAATTTGGCACCCATCAATAAAATAGTTAAGGTATAAATGGCACCATAAACAAACCATTGGCTGGCAGATTTTCCTTTCAAAAACATACTTAGCGGATCGAAAAGCGCAACCAAACCTGTATTTTTTAATTCTTCATTTCCCTGACCCAATAAATGTGGATACCAATAAAGCAGCACATAAAACCCTGTCAAAAATATCGCCAATGTCCATGCCAACGCTCCTCGGGATGAGAGCGAAGCAAACCAAATATGGTTGTTTTTGATACCTGGTAATGTATTTTTATATTGTCCAGCGGTATACCATAACGATCCAACCGTAACCAATCCTATAGATGACCAGAGCCATAATCCTGCCCCTTCTGATCGAAAACTGAGCCAAAATACCATCTGAAGTAAGAAGCCAATCCCAACAAGAGACAAAGCCAATTTCTGGCCTACCTTTATGGTTTCAGTATGATGGTGGGCTGAGATGGAGATGGATTTGTATGGTTGCATGATTGAATTCTTAAAATATGATGTTATTATTTTTTATAATGATATCTGCATTGTATGATATGGATACGCTCGTCATATACTTTATAAACGATTCTGTGTTCATTATCTATCCTTCTTGAAAAATATCCACTAAAATTAGATTTTAATAATTCAGGATTTCCAATTCCATTTTGTGGATTTCTCAAAATATCTTTAATTAGAAGATTAATCCTTTTTAAAATAACTTTGTCTGTATTCTGCCAGTATAAATAATCTTCCCAAGCTAAAGGATCCCAACTCAGTACACGAATCATTCTTCTAGCAATTCTTTAAATATAAATTCACCCTTTTTTTCTCTATCAATGGCTTCTTCTAATCTTTTTCTATTAGGTTCACTTTCCATTAGATACATTGTTTCTTTCCAACTATTGTACTCATCTAACGATATAATTACAGCGTTCGAACTTCCTCTATTAACAATGTAGGTTTCCTTATCTTCAGATACTTTGTCAAGTACTTCTTTTAGATTGTTTCTTAATATTGAATAATTGATAACTTCCATGATGACTTATTTTAGTACTTATAAACGTACGCTATGTTGATTAAGTTCATACTCATAAATAAAAAAATTACCCAAATAGAAACTGTTCCACCAAACTCAATTTTCTCTTGGCTTTTAGCTTTATAGACTTCCCATTCTTTTGATTGTACATAGCTACAAAAGTACTCTCGTATTCTTCAAAAAACTCTGGATCAAAATTGGCTATCGAAAGATTTTCTATTACTGTTTCGATATTGGTTTTATCTGCTATCCACTTCTCACATACAGCATGACGATACCTGATGCCCATCAAGTTAAAACCCGTCACTACACCTGATGCCGTTTCATAATTGATACGAATGGCTTTATTTTCAGTCTGATGTTGCCAATAGAGTGATGTGATATGTTCAGGTGTTTTGGCTGGAATATCTCCGTATACCTGATACTCGATATCAAAAAACTTGGCAGAGTTGAACCATATTCCTGGATCGTATTTTGTCGGTCCATCGCAAATGGACTTGGCTACTGCTTTACCCATCAACCTACCTGTATACCATACTGCTTCGATAGGCCTTCTGCCTGGATCGGGTGTAGCAAGTTCCACACAATCACCGAGTGCATATACATCTTTCGCTGATGTTTCTAGGTATTCATTGGCAATGATGCCGCGATTGGTCGCTATTCCAGATTCTTTTACAAAATCAATATTAGGACTTACTCCTACTGTCAATCCCACAAACTCACATGCAATCTCTTCCCCCGAATTTTTACAAATAATAGAAGATACTGTGCCATCTATACCTTTGATTTCCAATAATTCTTCGCTGAGTCTCAAGTCAATACCGTTTGCTAAGATATGGCGATTGATCATGGCGGATTCCTCAGGAGGTAATACGATATCCCAAAAGCTCTTTTCGCGTACCAACATCGTCACAGGTATGTGTCTGCTATGAAACATTTCTGCCATCTCTATCCCGATCAGTCCACCACCTACGATTACTGCTTTTTTGATACCTTGTTGAGTGGCGGTTTCCATACTTTCCAGGTCTTGCAAATGATACAAGCCTTGCACTCCTGTTAGATCTTGTCCTGGCCATCCAAGCTTATTGGGTTTGGAACCCGTTGCAATGATCAGTTTATCGTAATCAATTGTTTCACTATTTGATAAAGCAATTATTTTTTGGGAGGTATCAATGTTTTTGACCCATTCTTTGACGATATTAATCCTGTTTTTAGCCCAAAACCAATCTTCGTAAAGCTTGGTATGCTCAAACTTCATATGACCCATATAAATGTACATCAGTGCAGTGCGAGAAAATGGATATTCTGTCTCTCCCGATATCATGGTGATCTCGTGATCACTGTTTTTCCTGATATATCTTGCCGCCGTGGAGCCTGCTATACCATTGCCTATGATGATAATTTTGGACATATTTTATATTTTTTTAAATTTCAACTTTTTTAATAAAGTTCTTTTCTTCATTTTTTGATTTTCAAAAATAAAATGAAAAGCTGAAATTTTATATTTTTCTGAAAATAAAGATAAAAAATTATAATAGAGATATTTGAAAGTAAAGTGCTGATTTTTAATACGTCCCACAGCCCAATTTTTATCTACTTTTAATATTACTTGATCACAAGAAGAAGATGCAACAGTATTATATTTGAATTCAAAAAAGTTGTTCTGACCTGATTTGTAAGAATGGAGTGATTTTTCAGTTAAGATTTCATCCATAAATGAACGGTTATTACCTTCATAATAATTTCTTGCAAAATAAGCTTCATCGTTCATTGCTTTTATAATTAACTCTTGACCTTCAGTAAAATTTCCAATCGTCTGACCACAAAGTGACGGAGAAGAATTGAGATAGAACAAGGTGTCATTAATTTGATCAAATTTTCGACTATTTAATACAACTACTTTTGTCAACCCTTCATAATTTCCAGATTGAGCAACGTCATTATAATGTTTTAAAATTTTAATTTGGCATACATAATCATAGTTTAAAACTTTAAGAAAATATAATGGACCATCGCAACTACATGCAAAACAATAACCTGAAATCTGCAACAGAAATGCAACAAATACTGATTTTAACATACAAGTATTTTAAATTTGAATAGCATTTGTTATTTCACCAAATCCTTTACCTTCGCCAATGTTCTTTCTCGTCTCGGGATACTTTCAGCTCTTACATATCCTTGATTGGGATTGCGTTTTACGAAGTTTTGATGATACTCTTCTGCTTCATAAAACTTATCAAATTTCACCACTTGCGTAGCTATCGGCTTGGAGTACTCTTTTGCTATTTCTGCAATTTTGGCATCAATAATGGCTTTTTCAGAATCATTGGTATAAAACGCTATGGTACGATATTGAGCTCCTCTGTCTGGTCCTTGTCCGTTTACAATTGTTGGGTCGATCGATGCAAAAAATACCCTTACTAGATCATTGTATGAAATTACATTTGGGTCATAGTAAACCTGAAATGCTTCCGCATGGCTTGTTCTACCGCCTCCAACAGACTCATATGATGGGTTGGTTTCTTTACCACCTGAATATCCAGAAATCACTTCTTGCACACCTTTGATACTTTCAAAAATAGTCTCCGTACACCAAAAACATCCACCTGCAAACGTGGCTACTGCTAGTTTCCCTTGCTTAGGTACAAATAATAATCCATCACCATCAATACAATATCTGAGCCCTGTAGGCTTCGGACCATCATTGAAAACATGGCCAAGATGTCCGTCACATCTCTTACAAGTAAGTGCGTCTCGTTGCATTCCTAGACTATTGTCGGCACTTACATTTAGACTTTTTGTGCTATATGGTTTAAAATAACTAGGCCATCCTGTACCCGAATTAAACTTGGAATCAGATCCAAACAGCGGGTTTTTACATCCTGCACATACATAAACTCCTTCTTCTTTCACTTCATATAGTTCACTGCTGAATGGACGCTCGGTACCATGTTCCCTCAGTATGTAATATTGTTTAGGAGTGAGCGATTTCTTCCATTCAGCATCAGATTTTACAACTTTTTCTGTCCAAGTGGTATCTAAAGAAACGGATACATCATTATTTTTTGACACATAAGATGATGCTACTTTTTTATTCTGCTGCGCACAAGCACTAAAAGCTACAATAAGACAAAGGCTTGAAATTAATTTTATCATTTTTTTATTATTTTTTATCGTTTAATAACCAATCATAATCATTGTATGATAGGGTTGCATTTTTATTTACTTTAGCGGTACTATATTTATTTATAAAGGTCACAATATCAGGAAAATCTACTTTATACCAATCAAAAATTTTAGATAATTTCATATGGGTTGCGGTAATGGTTTGAAACTTAGAATTATTGATGAACTTTTTGGTGACTGAATCCAATTGTGCATCTAAAGTTTTACTAAAAAAAGCACCATTCAAGATAGGTGGACATGATTTGGCAGCACAGTTGACTGCAAAGTGAATCCTTGCATCCTTGAACTGCGGACGTATGATATCATTTTCTATATTATTTAGAGAATACTTCTTACCGTCTATCGTAATTCTTTTTACATCCCAAGGTTTACCTCCATCTAGGTTTTGAATACTTTTGATTGGGTAATTATTGACAATCAAATCGATGGTAAAAGCATTGTACGCATTGATCCAGAAGGCGAGTTGTTCATTTTTACTCCAAGAAGATAAAATTTTGATATTGCTAAATGTTTTAGTAATAGTATTCAGTTCTTTTTTATTGGCTTTGATTCTTTTATAATCTACGTCACCAGTTACGGATACATATTTTTTAAGGAATACGTCCCAAGCTTTGTAGTCAGGCTGAGCTAGCCCAATACTTGAACACATACCTACGATGCATACAATAATAAAACTTCGCATCTTTTAGATTTTTATAATTTTTTGAACGGATAACCTATTTTCGAAAGAAACTTCTAGAAAGTATGTGCCATTCATAAGATTACCCACATTTATTGATGACTCGCCAACTCTGGGCGCTATTTCCATCACTTTTTGTCCTACACTATTTTTGATCACTATATTATGGATACTTTCATTACTATAAGATTGTATATAAAGCTCTGAAGTTACAGGATTTGGATAAATGTTTACATTTTGTGCCATTTCAGGTTGTTGATCCGTCGATGATACTATATTAGGATTATACAAAGGTGATTTGGCCACCTGTACTACTTTTTTGTTACTATCAGTCAGTATGACGATGGCATATATTCTGGAAAGATCCCAAAAAGCTTCGGTTTTGATCACATCTTTAAAATTGTACTGATTTCCTGCATTTTGCGGGATCATAAAAGATGGTAAAGCATCATTGGAAAATGATTTTCTGAAAACATCTCGGTGAATTTTCTCTCCGTTGGGTGCATTATAAAAAACGGTATCCTCTACCAAAGCTACTAAGTAATTGACACTGCCTAAAGTATTATTGCTTTTAATATCTACTTTAAATGAAACTTCTATATCACTCCCAGCTTTTGCGACTTTTACTTGAAGATCGACAGGGGTAGTTTGATTCTTAAATTCGTTGTACACCGTGCTGTTTATAACTTGACTTCCTGGTTTTTCGGTGCCATTGATTACAAATCTAGGTGTAGAACCAAAAATACCATAGAATTTTGGACGAGCATCATTTTGAATTTTATTTTGAGTACTAAACAAACAGGCACTATATGGCGCACTCGGGTGATAGGCTATATGAATGACATTAGCATTTTGTTTCAGAGCATTGTAAAAATTAGGATTTCTACTGGCACAAGCGCTACATCGAGTATTGGTAAAATGCTCCACAATAATATTTTTGGGAACATCCTGGGCAGATAGTTCAGTGACAAGATAGAATCCAAGTAGGATCAAAGTGAAGTGTTTAAATGTATTCATGATGGCGATTTTTATGATAATACAATGGTTTGTTTTTGATTTTGGTTCAACAATGACTGATAATTAAACACGGATGGATTACCTATTATTATCTGACTTATAGCAACGGTACTGATCTCAGCATGATAATTCAATATTAAGAAAACAACTATGATCACATCCTTATAGTGCATATAAATACCAAAGATCAGCTTCATTAAAATCATTTATTATACAATATACAATCAAAATGTAGTAATTTTGTTTCTAATACAAAGATATATTTGAATGATCACAGAGTTATCATAAACCTTAATATTTTTGTAACTTTAATAATTTTATCTACAAACAGAAACCACTATTTTCAAAGGTAAAAAGAAAATTTGAATAGGAGATTCTTTTAGTCTATAATAAAAAGAAAGTTGAGTTTACTTTTAGATTTTAAATACATATTTGGTAGTAAACATTAAAATAAATATAGGTTTTACTACCATTTTATTGAATAGAGTTGAAGGCCACCATGGACAAACAAAATGGCACTTCTGAAATTCTGAAAAGTTCTGTATCCGCTACCGCTCGTTTTTATCTCTTGTATTTTGCTATTGATCCTTTCTGCCATAACATTAGTGTGTTTTGATATCATTGCATTAATCACACCTGACAAACCTACGTTATTCATCAGATCTTCTTCGTGAAGGTTGGAAATACAATAAAACATGGAGATTTGGAAAATAAGGCATAGCAGCGCTACGATGCATTTGAAAAGGCTGTTTTGGCTTAAATAAAAAAGCCTTTGAATTTAATTAAATCAACGGTTCTGATTATTTTTATTTACAGCGACATAGTTTGGCGTTCTATTGCTTTATATTTGTTCCGGAATTAAAAAACAAGCCTTAAGTTGTCAAGAAAATAGTAAATCACTCATTCCCAAAAAACAATTAAACGAAATAAAAATTAGAAGATGTCAAAACGAGGTTACTTATCAAGATACTTGTTGATTCTTAGAAAGTTAAAACAAAAACCCTATTCCTCTTTCGAAGAATTGCAGGATCATATATCAAATAATATTGAATTTTTACTCATGAATGACGATAGCCTGATTATAGGCTTCTCAAAACGAACTTTGCAGAGAGATATTCAGGAGATGCGAAATTTATATTGCATTCAAATCGAATATTCAAAAAGCCGTAGAGGATATTTTATTTCCCAAAATGAAATGGAAAATATGAATTTCCAAAGAATGCTGGAAGCATTTGACATGTTCAATTCTCTAAATCTATCGCGAGACCTGACACCCTTTGTTCACTTGGAACCACGTAAATCCCAAGGAACAGAAAATCTCTATAGGCTGATCCATGCTATCAGAAACAAATTTGAAATTAAGTTTTTATATCAAAAATTCTGGGAAAATGAAGAAACTTCCAGGACTGCAGAACCCTATGCTCTAAAAGAGTTTAAGCATCGATGGTACATCATTGCTCAGGAAGGCAAAGACAAAAAAATAAAAAATTTTGCATTGGACCGTTTGACAAATTTGCAGCTCACAAACAGAATTTTCGAACGTTCATCATCGATCAATCTTGAAGCGTTTTACAAGTATAGTTTTGGTATTATAGCACCGACAGATGAGGAGCCCCAAGAAATAATTTTATCTTTTAGCCGGGAGCAAGGTAAATATATACAATCTTTGCCGTTGCACACCACACAACAAGTTTTGGTCGATGACGGTACTGAATTTCGGATACAACTGAAGCTCTATATCACCCACGACTTGATCATGGAGATACTTTCGTACGGTCCAAACGTAAAAGTTTTACAACCGGTGTCATTAATGGAATCCGTCAGAAATGAACATAAAAAGGCTTTTGAACAATATAGTTTGGGTAAAGACAAACAGGTACAATCTTTTAAGAAATAATTTTCCTGTAATTTTTACCCCCGATCAAAAAAAAGGTTATGTAAGATATATGACAGTTCTATTTAGGTTGTTGGTATTATAATTGAAGTACAAAATAAAAAATTTAGCAGGAATTAAAACTATTTCAAATATCGTGAATATAATTAAAAACTCAAAATAAATAATAGATTATGCTCAATAATTTTTTCACCATCAATCTACCATACGGCATTGCCCGGACAGAATCAGGACATTGGATGGCTTTCAATCGGGAGTACCTACCACTAGGCTTTTGTGATGAATCATTAAAAGCTTTGCCAGGTTACAGCTACACACATCTGCCGGTGTATAGTAATTACAAAAATATATCTGAAACAACGTTGGCCAAATTGGCTAGTTCGGATAGTCAGATACTTCGAAACGATCATGGCGAAATAGTCAGAGTGATTTTGTACGACAGCGCCACCAATCCTGCTAATCAGTCAGAAGACAACCCTAAACTTTGGAAGAAATACTTTGATAAGTTGAAGATGCTCTCTAAGTGGGAAGTGTGATTTAGTATGTCTTAATTAAAACTTGTATTAAAAATAAAACATTAAAATTTAAATTTTTATAAAATGACAACAATGGAAACAGAATCAACTTTTAACATATTCCAAATACTCTCAGCGGGAGACAAGGAATTAGTTCACTCTTCAATGCTCAAATTCCTGCTAGAAAAGTATCCTATATTTCGTAAAGAATTTTTAGGCAAAGAATTTGAACATAATACACAGCTTTATATAAAACTAGAGCATTCGGATAAAATTGAGGAAGAAACTAATGAAAAAGGAAAGGTAAAACTTAAAAGGTTACGGTTTGATTTGCTAGGTTATGACAAAACTGAAGATGGAAAATTGCTTTTTGCAATTGAAAATAAGTTTAAAGCTACGCCTTCCGTTCACCAACTAAAAGATTATGATAAGTATTTTAATAATCATCAAGATTTTGCAAAATATTTACTTGTTTATAACAAAAAACAAATCCCATCTGATGTTGATGACTATTGTACGAAAGAAAATTGGATAATCAGATCATATTTCCCTTTGGAAGATACCCATTCAATTGAAAACCTATTAAAGAAGATTGAAGATTTAGATCAGAATAAACAATTTATTGTAAGCCAATATTTTGAATACTTATCAAAAATACACACAGAATTAGAAGAATATCTTGATAAAGAAAATTTTATTACCTATAAAAGAGAAAACCGAGAGCTTCATTTTAGATACTTATTGCATATTCAAAAGTTAATTTCCATAAAACATTTAGATCTCTATCCAAATAGTAATTTGGAATTTGCTACTTATAATGATGGCGGAAAAAATATTCTACCAAGCATTGATTTTAGGATAGATAGAGGTATAAAGTTCAAATATCAAAAAATACGAGCTGTTTCCTTTGGGGTAGATGGGGATACAATTAAAACAAGTGTTTTTTATGACAGAGATAATAAGGTAAATAAAAGGGAGCTTGAACAATATTTACAAGAAGTTAAAGAAAAAATTAAACCTGATTTGGATAAATTAAAAAATTTAAAACAAATCAAGGAAGGAGGACGGAATATTAAATTGAAAGAATTCGAAGGTAGTACAAAAATTTCAGTATTTTCTCTTTTTACTTTTAAGCCCATAGATGGAAAATTAAAGCAAGATGTAGTAAATGATTGTGCAAATCTTCTTAATATGTATTTCAAATATTTTAAACCAGAATGACAACACTATCAAAATCTCGTTTTATATCCGGCACCCAATGTGAGAAAAAACTATACTTCGATGTGTCAGAAAGGATTTGAACAATCCAATCAATAGTGTCCAGCAAGCTTTGTTTGATTCAGGGCATGCAATTGGTTTTCTTGCTCGTTAGGTTTTTAATAATAAGAACGTATCAAGAGTGATTGTCAGAATGTTTTTACATGTTAGTTGCACAAACTCCGTCAGAAAGTTCTATGATGCACAGACTTTGGAAGAAATACTTTGATAAGTTGAAGGTACTTTCAAAATGGGAAGTTTGATTAAAAATAAAATTATCAATAAACAAAAATGATGTCTCATGAATTTCTTAGACTTTATCACTGAATACGATAAGCCCGGATACATAGTACTCCTGGAAGGTAAACGGGATGTTCCGGATGCTGATCAGAAAAGCCTGACTGAACTTGGTAAGAAGTTGGCATCATCCACAAAGTTTATGTTTTTCAGAAGCGGAAATGCTGCCGGAGCAGATCATTATTTTTCAGAAGGTGTTTTTCAGGTAGCTCCGGATAGACTTCAGGTGATTACGCCATACACTAGCCATAGAAATAAAGGCAACGCTGAATATAATGCAATACCATTGGAAGATGTCAATCTATTGCAGGAACCAGAAGTAGTATATCAGTCAAAGTACAATAAAAAAACAGCAAATCTGATAGACAAATATGTAGCCGGTGCCCGTGATCGGTTTTCGATTAAAGCAGCCTACATCATCAGAGACACCGTAAAAGCCATTGGAACAACAGATATTTCACCAGCTAATTTTGGTATTTTTTATGATGACCTGTCCCATCCTATGCAAGGCGGCACAGGTCATACCATGGATGTTTGTCAAAAAAATGACATACCCATCATAAACCAGACTGTTTGGCTAGAGTGGTTGTAGAATTATTGCCAGTCATGAGCCTTTGGCAGAAAAACAACTCAAGTTCGCCTAGGGATTTAAGATAATTTTTCAAACCAACATTGATAACTTACCAAATAATTATAGATTATGCACACTCTTTCCAAATCCGATTTCCAGTTAGCTTTGTCATGCCCAAAAAAATTGGTGTATAGTAAAGCCAATTATCCTACCACCAATGATACCAATGAATACATGGAGATGTTGGCCAAAGGTGGATATATCATCGGAGAAATGGCAAAACTCTATTATCCCGATGGAATAGAAATTGAAGGCAATCAGCAGGAGTGTTTAGAGATGACAAATAAGCTTTTAAAGCAAGATAATGTAGTGTTATTTGAGCCTGTTATTGTTTACGGTCAGAAATTGGTTCGTATAGATATTTTGGTCAAAAATGGCCGAAAAATGCACATAATTGAAGTCAAGTCGGCTTCATACGATTCTACAATGGCAGACCCATACAAGGTTTTGTCAAAATATATTTATGATGCTGCCTACCAATATGCAGTATTATCAGAAGCTTTTCCAGCCTATGAAATAACCTGTTCATTGTTTATGCCCGATAAGTCCAGACGAACGAACATCGATACTTTGGCAGGTTGGTTTTATATAGAAAAGAGTAATACAACATCACCTGAAAATGAAGATATCATCACACAACAAAAAGCCAAATTTCAGAAGCCAAAAGTTACATTCAAATATGCCAATCATCCGGATAAATCAAAGTATATAGATCAGCTACTAAACCATGGCTTTTTAAACTGGTTGGATGTCACGCAAAATGTGGTAGATCTTCTGCCTTCAATAAAACAAAAAAGCAATACCTTTCTTAGGATACTGAATGAAGGCATAACTTCAAATGATTATAAAATAAACAAAAACTGCAAATCCTGCGAATTCAGAACATCTGATACTGAAGTCAATGGTTTTGCAGAATGTTGGGATGGATTGCCAGCAGCAAAAGACCATATTTTTGATTTGTATTGTGGAGGAGTCGTAACCAATGAACTAAAAGAATTTCACATCAATGAATTGATAGGGTCAAACAGAACTTCCTTGTTTGATTTTGATATCGAAATGCTGAAAGATAAAAAAGGAAATTACGGTACAAGAGCCATAAGGCAAATACTACAAATAGAAAATACTAGTAATAATCAGGAGTGGATTTCTGATGAGCTGAGTGCTGTTGTTGATTCATTTCAGTACCCACTTCATTTTGTAGATTTTGAGACTTATACCGGGGCTGTCCCGTTTCACAAAGGGATGAGACCGTATGAGCTGATAGCCTTTCAATGGAGTTGCCATACCATAAGGCATAAAGGAGCCACACCAGAACATAAAGAATGGATTCATACAGGCAATACGTTTCCTGATCAGGATGTCTTCCCAAATTTTGAATTTGCAAAGGCACTCATGTTGCACTTAGAAGATGAAGGGACACCTTTTATGTGGGCTACGCATGAAAATACCGTCCTGCGGAATATTCTGGAGCAAATGGACGAATTTCAAATATATGACGAACCGTTAAGGCAATGGTTGACGAGTATGACTACTGATAAAAAAAGTAATCGAAATGGCAGATGGATAGATATGAATAAAATGACTTTGGAGCACTATTTCCACCCAACCATGAAAGGCAAAACATCGATCAAAAAAGTCTTGCCGGCTATTTGGACAAATTTCCCCTATTTACACGATGTCCCGCACTTTAAAGATTATGCCCCGGAAAACCTGGATGAAAGCCTGATTGATCCATATGATACCTTATCAGCAGGCATTGATTTTGATGAAATGGACGACGAAGTGGTCAATGGTGGCACCAAAGCAATGAGGGCCTATTATAGAATACGTTTTGACCAAAGTCTATCAGAAGCAGAACGGTCAGAAATCCGAAGGCAACTTTTGGAATATTGCAAACTGGACACCATGGCAATGGTCATTATTGCTTATCATTGGGGGTTAAAATGAAATATAACTTCCATAAAATGACATTTAGGTTATATGAAATAGGGAGTTACCTTTTATATGTTTTTGGAGCATGGTACTTGCAGCTATTGTTTGTTCCGCACATTTCTCCTATGCTCAGCAGATGCACCGCTGCTACGGTGAATTCTTACTTTATAGTTTGGCTCCTCCTGCCTTGCCGGCAGGCAGGTCCAGGAGCCTGTTTTCTAAGGCATAGTCAAGGCTCAAGTTTACTTGCCAAGGGACGACGGCAGGGCTGTTTTACCTGTTTTTTTATGCATTATTTTGGATAAGAAACAACCAACTATTATGTTTAACCATTATATTTGCAAATATATTTTTAATTGCCTTAAAAGTAAGGTTAAGGACCAAACATAATCATTATTCGGACTTGTGTCCATCACAGTATATTCATACCCATATACTGACCACAAGTACCAAACCGTGCAAAATTCTGTAATTCTTCCAGAAGATGTAGCAAGAGCAGACATACATCAACAAGGATGGCCTGATTATTTTGGATCGCAGTTTTTTTAAAAAAAAATAGGGTATAGGACACTTTCAAAAAGGTAATTAAATAGCTTTTTTGGACCGTCCTCTTATGTAATACTTTGTGAATTGTAAATTAAAACCGTCAAGAAAATGGATAAAGGAGATAAAACATATTTTTTAAGTGCGCAGATTAAATAGTTAGCTCTCATTAAA
>CAMBRK010000018.1 GCA_945870185.1 Aureispira sp. CCB-QB1
CCTGACTTGTCCCCAGTAAATTTAGTGCGTTTTTAAATGGCTGAATATCAGTATTATAATGATTTTTTTATATAAATTTACCGCACTAAAGGGGTATTTGGACATGAAAATCAGGGTTGTAAACACCGCATCAAAAGCCAAGGCGGTTCAAATAGTACGGTATCATAACAACAAACGAACTATATTGCACCATATCGGATCTGCTCATTCGGAAGCTGATTTGGATGAGCTTATATTATTAGCTGAAGAATGGATCAAAGATTTCTCAAAACAATTATCCATTTTTCCTGACGAAGGTCCAAATAAGTTAATTCATCTCAATCACTGTACCTTTATTGGTGTACAATATAATTTTTTCTACCAGCAAATTAGTGTCGTACAGGATAAAATGGGATTTGCTGACCTGCCACTCTTATTGAATGATTTAGTAACAATGAGAATTTTTGAACCTGCATCAAAACTTCGTTCCCTAGACCTGATGGAACAGTTTTTTGGTATAAAACATAGCCGCAAGAGCTATTACAAGATAGCTCCCCAATGCGTAGATTTAAAAGAAAAGGTAGAGATGAAAGTAGTGGAGTTTGCAAAAGAGCATTATTCGTTTAATTTTGATATTGTTTTTTATGATGTGACAACACTTTATTTTGAGACCTTCGAAGAAGATGACTTAAGAAAGAATGGTTTTTCCAAAGACAGTAAATCGCAACAACCTCAAATATTAGTGGCACTAATGGTTACCAAAGAAGGTTTTCCAATCGCATTTGAAGTATTCAGTGGAAATACTTTTGAAGGCCATACCATTATTCCTACCATACAAGATTTTATCGGTAGAAACAAAGTCAAAGCGTTTACAGTAGTCGCAGATGCAGCAATGATTAGTTCACAAAACATAACTCAATTTAATCAAAATGAAATCAACTATATAGTAGGCGCAAGAATGGGTAATCTCTCACTAAAACTCCTTGAAACAGTAGACAAGCAAATCGTCAGAGCAGATGGTAAAAGTATAAGGATAAAGACAGAATTAGGATACTTAATTTGCAGTTATTCTGCTGTTCGTTACCGCAAAGATTTGTATGAAATGAACAAACAAATCGAAAAAGCAAAACAGGTAATACAAGTGCCATCCAAGAGCAAAAAACTAAAATTTACTACGACCAAAGATCAAAAACTGGAACTTAATGATGAGCTTATTGAGAAAACAAAAAAGTTACTTGGAATCAAAGGCTATTACACAAATTTAGAAGAAAAAATAGCGGACAATCAAACAATTATAGCACGTTATCACGAACTCTATAAAATAGAACAGGCATTTAGAGTATCCAAAAGTGACCTGCAAACCAGACCCATATTCCATTTCAAGGAACAACCAATAAAACTGCACATACTGATATGTTTTATGGCTTTAGTCATCTCCAAACACATCGAATTAAAAGCAGGTGTTTCGATAAGAAAATTCATAGATGAATCCAAAAAAATAGTAGATGGTCAAATCCTAAATCACATAACCCATAAAACCGTCACTGTAAAAGCAGAGCAAACACCCAAAATGGCCGAATTGGTAGCTAAGTTATTTTCACCGCACTAAAAGGTACAAGTCAGGAATGATGTAGTCTATGACCCTGAATCAGATATGTTTTTCACATCATCATACAAAAACGCAGTCGGCTTTAAGATCAATAAGTAAAAACATCGGTACATATTTATGAGCTATTTTATCATCACCACCTACAAACCCAACGATGGCTTCATCCTAGCCGAGTCCGCATCCAATGGACCTGGGAAGTAATAATAATTTAAAAAAAAATCATTATGAAATTTCAAATTTTTTTATTTTCTATACTTATATTGTGTAGCTCCTGCTCCAAAGAACTCGAGCCAGAACCATGTTCTGTTGCATCTTTTTTAGGCACTTGGAAGGTCAAAGAAGATGCGTATTCTACAAATTGTGCTCTTGATGGTACAACAGAATTTACCATTGTAAAAGGAGACTGGCCAAACCAAATAAAAATGAAGTTTGATCAAAGGGACGCGCTTGTATTTCAAGTGTGGGATTGTACTGCGAGTACTGGTGACTCAAATTTTGGTGCTGCTTCTAGTATAAGTATGAAATATGGAAATGATAAGATCAGTCTTACAAAATTAGATATAGTATTTTTAATTCCATTGTACTGCAATATGACGTTGGTTAAGGAATAAAAATTATAGTTTTAAAATACATTTTACAATTTATGATTAAACATACTATATTGATATTTTCTATCAAAAGAAAAATGCCAGCCTGAAGTTAATCTCAGTGCTGGCATCTTTATTTTTATTTAATTGTTGAAAATTTACACACTTAGCTATTCAAACGCTGACTTATCTATTCCCGCTTGCTTTAATATTGCGAGTAATGTCCCTTTTTTTAAATCATTTCCACCATGAAAAGGAACGATAACAGTTTTATTGCTTTCAGCATTGTAGTACAGTTTATGTGAGCCCTTGGAGCGTTTTAAATGAAATCCATTTTTTTCTAAAATTTTGATTAGAAACCTGGGGCTTTGGTTCATGCAATTTGCAAGTTTAACGAAAATTCTAAAACATTGCTATCGTCTGGAATGGGTTCGCCTCTATCTTTCAACTCTTCAAGATAAAGTTCTATGGCTTCTTTAGCCATTTTAATGGCTTCATCTATGTCTTGTCCAAAGGTGATGCAACCAGGTAATGCAGGAACGGAAACCGTATAACCACCTTCAGGTTCTTTATGCAAGTGAATTTTATAGGTGTACATAGATTACGTTTTTATTTTTAAAAGCTGTAACGTTCAATTTTGTATTTTTATTTCAATACTTACCAACATTAAAACCAAGACTTCTTAGATGTTGATCTTCGGGATGTAGTGGTTTTGACGCCTAGCACGCCCAAAAGACCTCTGACTAAAGATGAAGCCACAGTTCTGCCTACCTGCTTGGTCACTTGACTATCCAATACTTTTTCTAAGGTCGATTTTTCTTGTCTGGTACTCGTTCGTGGTGCAGGCGCTGCTTTTGCTTGTTGTTCCTGAAGTTTTCGTTGATTTGCTTCGGATTGCGCCTCTTCTATTTTGCCGGAAAGGATTTCGTAGGCACTTTCTCGATTGATGACCTCATCGTATTTGTGTTTGATACGACTTTTGGCCATAATATTACTGATTTCTGAAGGGGTCAGCACGTCCATTCTCGACTGTGGTGCTCTGAGGTGACAGTGTACCAATGGAGTAGGCACACCCTTTTCGTTTAATGCTGCGATGATCGACTCTCCGATACCCAACTCTGTCAATAATACATCTACCGAATAATAATCAGTGAGGGGATAATTTTCGGCAGTGAGTTTGATATCTTTTCTGTCTTTGGCAGTAAAAGCTCTTAGTGCATGTTGTACCTTGAGACCGAGTTGACCCAATACTGCATCTGGAATATCTGTAGGGCTTTGAGTCACAAAAAATATACCTACACCTTTGGATCTGATGAGCTTGATGATGGTTTCTATTTGATTGAGCAAAGCTTTACTGGCTTCATTGAAGATCAAGTGGGCTTCATCGATAAAGATACACAATTTGGGTTGTTCTATATCTCCTTCTTCAGGAAAGGTGCTGTATATCTCTGCCAACATCTGTAGCATGAATGTAGAAAATAACTTAGGTTTGTCCTGAATATCGGTGACCCTCAGTACGGAGATGTAACCTTTTCCTTCTTCATTGATACGTACCAAATCTTCCACATCAAAGGATCGCTCCCCAAAAAAGAGATCTCCTCCTTGCTGCTCTACTTCTATGACTTTACGCAGGATGGTACCTATTGTTGCGGATGAGACGGCACCATACTCGGCAGTGATAGCATCTTTACCTTCATTGGTAACAAAATTGAGTGCTTTTTTGATATCATCCAGATCTAAAAGCGGTAGCTGATTGTCATCACAATACTTAAATATCAGGGATACCACACTGGACTGGGTTTCGTTGAGTTCTAGTATCTTAGAAAAAAGTACCGGACCAAATTCAGTGACGGTGGCTCTAAGTCTTGCACCTGCATCATTGGATAAGGTCAAAAATTCTACTGGACTTCCTGATGGTGTAAAAGGTAATCCTATATTGCAATGTCTATCTTCTATTTTTTCGTTGGTAGTACCTGGTACAGCTACACCGGATAAGTCTCCTTTGATATCCATGACCAAGCAAGGCACACCTTTGGCTGACAATTGTTCTACAATGATCTGAAGTGTTTTGGTTTTACCTGTTCCTGTTGCTCCGGCTATCAGACCATGTCTATTGAGCGTTTTGAGCGGTACTTTGATGAAGGTATTGGTCATGATTTCACCATCCAATTTGGGGGCACCCAAAATGATAGCATCTCCTTTAAAAGTGTATGCTTCGGTGATTTCTGCTAAAAACTTATCTTTTTTACTCATTTTAAATCTATGGTTTTTCAACTGAATTATAAAAATACTAAATTCAAATACATTTAGTTAAATCGTATTGGGTTTATAAATTGGCGTACAATTTTTCTCTCTCGGGTCCTGTACTGATCATGGAAATTCTGGTTTTCAACAATCTTTCTAAGTGTGCTATATAATCCTTTGCTTTTGACGGCAGGTCACTGTATTGAGTCACATAGTCTAGGCTTTGGTTCCACCCTTCAAAAGTTTGATATACACAATCTATTTTTTTATCTACGATGTCAAACGGCAATTCTTCGGATTCTACATTGTCATAATGGTATGCCTTAGCTACATCTATGGTCTCAAAAGTATCTAATACATCCATCTTGGTGATGATGACTTGTGTGACACCATTGAGCATGATGGTATACAATAATTGGGGTATGTCTATCCAGCCACACCTACGAGGTCTTCCTGTAGTGGCACCAAATTCCTGACCGATTTGACGAAGTTTTTCGCCTGTCTCATCATGTAACTCAGTAGGGAATGGACCCGAGCCTACTCTCGTGCAGTATGCCTTGGCGATACCGATAACTTCTCTGATTTTATTAGGAGCTATACCCAAGCCACTGCATACACCCGCACTGATCGTATTGGAAGAAGTGACAAAAGGGTAAGTACCGAAGTCGATATCCAACATGGAACCTTGTGCACCTTCAGCCAAGATTTGTTTGCCAGCTGCTAGCGCATTATTGACATAATATTCACTATTGACAAATCTAAGTTGTTTGAGCTTTTCTATGCTTTCGAAAAAGTGTGTTTCTTGCTCTTCGAGATTAAAATCAATTTGCGGATACAACTTGATTAATCCAAGGTGTTTTTCTTTGATTGTTTTATATTTTGCTTCAAAATCTGATGCTGTAAGGTCTCCAACTCTTAATCCGTTTCTACCGGTTTTATCCATATAAGCCGGCCCGATACCTTTGAGTGTAGATCCGATTTTTTCCGCACCTTTGGCCGCTTCAGAAGCTGCATCAAGATATCGATGAGTAGGTACTATGAGATGCGCTTTTCGGGATACGAGTAGCCTAGGTATAAAATCTACACCAGCTTGCTCCAGTACATTCATTTCTTTGACCATGGTGATGGGATCTAGTACTACACCATTGCCGATGACATTGGTGATCTCTTCTCTAAAGATTCCTGAAGGTATCGTGTGTAGTACATATTTTTTTCCATCGATTTTTAAGGTATGACCAGCATTGGGACCACCCTGGAATCTACATACTAAATCATATTTTTCTGCAAGATAATCCACTATCTTACCTTTGCCTTCGTCTCCCCATTGAAGGCCCAGTATTACGTCAACTGCCATTGAATGCGTTATTATTTGTTTTTAAAAGCCAAAATTATGAAAAATATATAACATAAATGCCTTCATTACAATTTATATCCACAGCTTTCCATGAAAAAGGCTTAATCAAGCTACAACAGCATAATTATCACCAAGATTTTTTGGTTTTGGAGTGTGAAGTTTTCCCAATGACTTTCCGATCACCAAGGCTACCATACAATCTCCGGTGATATTGATGATCGTGCGGCACATGTCGAGTGGTCTATCCACTGCAAAAATCAATGCCAGACCTATAGCCATACTTTCTGCAGGAAGACCTAGTGATTCCAGTACTACTACCAACATGATCAGTCCTGCACCCGGAACAGCAGCAGAACCAATAGATGCCAATGTAGCGGTAATGATAATGGAAAGCTGAGCCGTAAAAGATAAATCAAAATGCATGGCTTCGCAAATAAATACTGCAGCTACAGCTTGATACAAACTTGTACCATCCATATTTACGGTAGCTCCGAGAGGACATACAAAGCTGGTTACTTCTTTGTCCACACCAAGATGTTCTTCTACTCTTTCCATAGTGACTGGCAATGTAGCTGCACTCGAACTGGTAGAGAATGCCAAAAGTTGCGCCGGTGTGATCGATTTATAAAAAAATGCAGGAGACTTTTTGACATACAAGGCAACTACCAATCCATAAAATAATGCCATTAACAAAAGACCCAATAATACCGTTAAGACATACCAACCCAACGCTACAAACAGGTCAGGATTGGTAATCTCGGTAATGAGCGATGCTAATAATGAAAATACGGCAATGGGTGCCATCAACATGATCATATCGACCATTTTCATGATGACTTCATTGGCTCCAGTGAAAAAATCTGTCACAGGCTGGCCTATCTTTTTGTCTACCAAAAGCAGTGCTATACCAAAAAAGATGGCAAAAAAGATGACTTGCAACATATTAGTATTGACGCTCGCTGCTTTAAAGAAGTTGTCTGGTACCATGTCCACCAAAAATTGAAGTGGTTCTGAAGGCTGTGACACTGCTGCGGTTTGGATTTTTTCTTTCATGGTTTCGCCATTGGCTATGGTCAATTGTTGGATCGTCTCTGCACTGACACTCTCACCGGGTTGGATGATATTTACCATGATTAAGCCTATAGATACTGCAATTACTGTGGTGGCTATATACAGTACAAAAGTCCTGATACCCATGGTTTTAAATTTGCTGATATCGTGTAGGTCCACGATCCCTTTGATCAGTGATACCAAAATGAGTGGTATAGCGATAAGCTTGAGCATATTGATAAAAATAGTACCAAAAGGTTTGATCCAATCTTTGACTATTTCCTGACCACCTAGGTTACTAGCCATGATACCAAAGATAATACCTGCTACCATACCGATGAGTATCTTCCAGTGTAGTGCCAATTTGCCCATATTAATATATATTGTAATGTTGATTTAAAGTGTAAAGCAAATCAAAAAAAATGGAATCACAAAACAGTATATAGACAAATGCAAAAATTACAATAGCTTTTTCAACTCTTGTTTCATTCTTGCAAAGAATATGAGCCTCTCCTTTTCGCCTGCGTGCGTGATGAATGTTGAAAAGTGTTTATATTTACAATAGTTTTATTAGTTAGAAAAACAAACTATCAGTATTAAATTAAACTCAAGAATATTTAATAACATAAGTATTATTATTTTTTAGCTTTGTGCTAATAATATATAAATTTTATTGACAATGTCCCTGACCTTCACCACAGCATCTACAGACCACCATATCCACCAAATTTTAGCTCTCCAAAAAGAGAACTTACGAGGTACCAAAAGCTTGGATACAGAAGCTGATCAGGGTTTTGTGACCGTCTCACATGATTTTGACCTGCTTCGAGATATGAACGATGCTTGTGCACATGTCATAGCGCTCGATGGTGATCAGATAGCAGGCTATGCACTAGCTATGGTCAGGGATTTTAAATACAAGATTCCTATTCTAACGCCAATGTTTGACTTATTAGATAGTCTCGAGTATGGCGGCAAACATATAAAAGACTATACCTACCTAGTAATGGGACAAGTGTGTGTAGGAGAAAACTACCGCGGACAAGGCGTATTCGCTGGCTTATACCAAAAGTATTTTGAAACTTACAAAGGGTCTTTTGACTATATCATCACAGAGATAGCTGCCCGCAATACCCGATCCATGCGCGCGCACAACAATGTAGGTTTTCAGGAAATTTACAGGTATGATGAACCTGGAATGGAAGAGTGGGTTGTGGTTTTGTATTAGAAATGATAAAGTTTGTGTCACCTTAGAGACACATAACTACTTATTGCAAGCCAAAATCTCCCAAGAGTCTTCTAGGCGACTATTAATGTAATTCAGATGCTATACTTTTGATAACATATTATTTCACCTATAAAAATATATGTTATGAGTACGGTATTCAAATTAGTATTGCAATGTTGTTTGCTTATGTTTTCAGAACAAGATGTACAAAAGACTTCTAAACCTTATTTTCTTGCATCGAATACTACCACGATAGAAGGAAAGGTAAGAGACGGAAAAACGGGAGAAGCTATAGCTTTTGGTAGTGTTCAGCTTTTTAGAAATGGTGTCCTGATCACGGGGACAAGTACAGACCTTGATGGCCACTATTTCTTGGCTGACATACAGGCTGGCACCTACGATATGGAAGCAAGCTATGTAGGATATGCTCCTCAAAGACAGACTGGTATAGTCGTTTCAGCAGGCAAAGTCAATCGGGTCAATTTTGATCTTTCAGATGATGCCATTTTATTGGATCTAGGTGTCGAAATTAAAGGATATAAGGTACCTTTGATAAAGATGGACAACACCACACAAGGTAAAACGATCACACAAGATAACATCAGAGTCTTACCAACAAAGCAAATCAACGATATTCAAGCTACCCATGCGGGTATATCATCCAGAGATGGAGGCGATATTTCTGTAAGGGGTTCTAGGTCAAATGAAACAGTGTACTTCCTAGACGGAGTGAGAGTGACAGGAAATCAAATACCGCAAAGTGAAATTCAGGGTCAGGAATCCTATGAAAAGATCAAAGAAAATTCATTTTATAGTACCGAACATGAATCTGTTTCAACCTTTGCCTTGGATGTGGATAAAGCAGCATACAGTAATGTCAGAAGATTTATTGAAAATGATGAGCTGCCACCTATTGATGCCGTTAGAATCGAAGAAATGATCAATTATTTCCCTTATTCATATCCTGAACCAAAAGGAAAAGATATCTTAGCAGTTCATACGCAGCTAACTGCTTGCCCTTGGAATGATGACATGGAGTTGCTTCACATTGGTGTACAAAGCAAAAAGATGGACATAAGTGCTATGCCCCTTTCTAATCTTGTGTTTTTAGTGGATGTTTCGGGTAGTATGGATGATGAAAATAAACTACCCTTGGTTATAGAATCCATGAAAATACTTATGCAACAACTTAGACCTGACGATCGGGTAGCTATTGTCACCTATGCAGGAAGAGCGTCTGTGCCATTACAATCTACTAGAGTAGCAGAAAAAGATAAAATCATGACCGTCTTAGACCAATTGCAAGCAGGTGGAAGTACTGCAGGTGCACAGGGCATCATTACAGCTTATGAAATAGCCGTACAAAATTTCATAAAAGATGGTAATAATCGAGTCATTTTAGCCACCGATGGTGATTTTAACGTAGGTGTTGCTGACAACAAATCACTGGAAAAGCTTATAGAAGAAAAACGAAATACTGGTGTATTTCTTTCTGTACTGGGATATGGAATGGGCAATTACAAAGACGACAAACTTCAGATTCTTGCAGACAAGGGCAACGGTAATCATGCTTACATTGATGATAGAGACGAAGCCATCAAAGTACTAGCTTCTGAGTTTGGCGGCACTATGTACACTTTGGCAAAAGATGTAAAGTTTCAAATCGAGTTCAACCCAGCGGTGGTCCAACATTATAGATTGGTGGGCTACGAAAACAGGTTGTTGGCAAAAGAAGATTTTAATAATGACCAAAAAGATGGCGGTGAGTTGGGAATGGGCCACCAAATGACTGCTATTTACGAAATTATACGCCACGAAACATTAGATGTCGATGTCTTGAAATACGCACCTGAACCAAAACCCAAAAAGGAAGGCAAATTTCTGGATGAATTGGCTACTATCAAGTTTAGATACAAAGACCCAAATGGCAATAAAAGCAAAAAATGGGAACAAGTCATTAAAAATCAATTTACCAACCTAGATGATGTAAGCGCTGATGTCAGATTTTCACTTGCCGTAGCGCATGGTTCATTGATTTTGAGAAATACAGAGACGGTGTATGACAAATCCATAGAAAGTGTCATTAGCATGGCTTCCCAAGCCATCAAAGATGATGAATCAAAACATAAAAAAGAATTTATCACATTAATGGAAATGGTCTCTGAGCTAAAGGATACTGAAAATGAAAATTAATAATACAAAAAGAGCACCCAAGAGTTAATAGCGTTTTTCATTGATGGTTTATTGATTTTTTTAATTGGTTTAGTTTTGAATAAAGTACAGTACCCAAAAGTGAGTGCTGTCTTTTTTCAATTTTTGTACTATTGCTGTTGAAACCGGTTAATTTACTTGCCTGGTCTTTTCGTGTCTGCAACTCCATATCTCTCTCGCTCAGCCACTAGCTGCGTCTAAAGCGGTGGCACACCTAAAAGTCGTACGACAGCAATCAACATTTATGGTTCGGATCGTTCGTATCATTAATTTCTACAGCTTAGCCCTTATGCTTTATATTTTAAATTAGCCCTGATAAAATTTTACTCTAAAGAAATAATCTTTACTTCTGTCCTTCGATTTTTGCGATGTTCTTCATCTGAACAGGTCACACCATTGACACAGTGATTGGTCAGTTTGGTTTCACCATATCCTATTGCTTTAATGCGTTCTTTTTGGATACCAAGGCCCAAAAGGTAAGCAACAGCTGATTTAGCTCTTTTTTCAGAAAGGGATAAGTTGTAGGCATCCTTACCTCGGGCATCAGTATGTGATGACAGTTCTATTTTCATATTGGGATATTGGGTTAAGATATCAAACAGATTGTTTAGTTCTACTTCTGATTCTGGTAAGATATCCCACTTATCATAATCATAGTATATGTTTTCTAAAGTAAATACTACATCCTTTTTTAATGGTTTTAATTTTAAATTCAATCCATTTTCAGAGATCAAATCACCTGTTTGTGTCGCAAAACTTCCCGTTTCTGGCAAGTATCCTTTTTTTTCTACTTTGTATTGGATCAGGGTTGATGAAGGTATTTTGGACACAAAACTACCATCTATATTGGATTTTATTTCTGCGATGATGTCTCCATCCGTATTGTAATAGATGATATTGGCATCGGTTATGGGTTCGCCTTTTTCTGTGGTGAGTGTACCACGGGTACTGATATATGTGATGACTGGCTCGCTAACTGATGATGTGGTTATCATACTATCCAAGAGGTTTTGCGCGAAATAGTAAATATCTTCATTTCCTTCGGCTTGATTTCTATTGGATGTAAAATATCCAGTTTTCATATTGTCATGGCTACACAGACCATAATCATCTGCTACAGAATTAAAAGGTTCGTTCAGTAAAATGGGTTCTGACCACTTTCCTTTACGGTATGTTGTTTTGTACATATCCAATCCCTTGCCATGCGGATGCAGACCATCAGAACTGAATATCAACAAGCTATCATTGATGAATACCGGAAAAACTTCATTGCCGGTAGAGTTAATGGTGTTTTTAAGTCTGGTTGGTTGTTTCCACTTGCCCGTAGCATCCTGAGTACAGTAATACAAATCCATACCACTGTTTCCATAGCGGTCTGATGCAAATACAAAAAGGTTTTCTGACTTATTGATTGCAGGATGAGTGTTGTTGTTTTGACGTTGGTTGTGTACAAATAATTGAGGCTTTGACCATTTTTCATTGATGTTTTCAGATTCATATATCTGTAGAAAATGGGTGTTTTTGCCCCAATGACTCTTGTCGTTGGCAGAAAAGTAAATCTTTTTGCCTGGATTGGTAAAAGCACAAGACCCCATATTAAATTTCAAGCCAAAATCTGGTAAAAAAGCTACCACATCATTACTTACCGTATCCGTGATGTACAGGTGAGAAAAAGCTTGCCCTGTAAATAAATCACTTTTCTTATGGGTAGGTCTACTCGAGCTAAAAACTATCTTATCACCATATAACACGGGAGAATAATCAGCTTCCTGGGCATTGAATTTTACAGGATTTGCGGTGAAATCTTCGTGTTGAGAAAGTATTATAGCAGATTTTAGTTTTTGAATTTCTTTTTGTTTTGGATACTTAATGCAAAGGGAATCTATATTTTTTTGGTAGGCATCCAATTGGTTATTTAAGTACAAGGTATTTAAATATTTAAGGATGACAGGGTTGTATTTTTTATGTTGGAAAGCCAATTTTTTATAGATTTCTCCAGCTTTTTGGCTGTTATCCAAAATCAGGTAAGCATCTCCCATTTTTTCGAGAAGGTATGTGTCATTGGGATTGTTTTTTAAGCACTTTTCGTATTCTTTGATAGCTTTACTATATTGAAGCAATTCGTAAGCTTTGTCACCTTTTGGACACCCCAATATTGGCGCATTTATTAATGAGAGTATGATCACACAGTGGAAAGTCATAGACCATTTAAGATAATTCATAATTTTTCAGTTTTAAAATCTCGGTAATGTAGAAAACTTGTGAATGGATGGAATTTTAACGTCCTTTTTTTGCCATTGATAGACGAGAATGATTTCGTGCGCACCATTTCCAGTTTTTCTAAACTGTGAGTAAGTATAGTCATAGGCGTAGCTAAGAATCATGTCTTTGGTCAGAGCTATATCTGTCATAGCGGATATAGCATCACCAGTCCGATAACTTAGTCCAAAAGAAATAACATCCTTATACCAAATTTGTGCCGAAAAATCTGCTTGTAAAGGTGCCGCTTCATGATACTTCAAAAATATTGAAGGCTTCAGTTGGAAATCTGACCCAGCCAAATCAAAAACATGGCCTGTCGTGAAATAATAATGTCTACTAAGATAAGCCTCTTCTTGGGCAAAGGTAAAGCTAGCATTGGGTATAGATGCGGTAAAATAGGGTATAGCTAGTCCAAAATATGTCTTGCTTGATGATAAAAGGATACCACCGCCTACTCTGGGTACCACAGTTTGATTGTTTCCATTATATACCGGGTCGTTTTGGATAGGTTCCGGCGTCGATGCATCGGTAAAATCAGCACTAAAAATGCTCAATCCCGCTTTGATTCCTGCTGACAAGGTAAATTGATCAGATATAGGTATTCTGTATGCGTAATTGGTGTACATTGCTGTATGAGATTCGAAGCCAATACGATCCTGAAAGACATTAAATCCGAGGCCCGATTTGAGTTGAAATAGAGGAAGTTCTACCGAAATTCCCGTAGTCACAGGGGCACCTTCCAATCCAGCCCATTGATTCCGATAAAAAGCCATGAGTCTCGTTTTACCATGATTTGCCGTGGAAGCAGGATTGTACATCATATCAGAAATAAACATATATCTGGTAAACATCGGGTCTTGTTGGCCATAAATATTAAGGCTCAAAAGAAATAAAAATATAAAGGCGTGTATCTTGTTCATATCTTATTTTTTTCTAAGGTCAACCATGGTAGATCTGATTATTCCTGTGCCTGCAAATTCCAATTGTACAAAGTAAGCACCTTGTGGCAAAGGAAGGCCATTTTGAGATCTGCCATCCCATTTGTTGTCCCAATTTTCTTGTTCATAAACTAAATTGCCCCATCGATTGAAGACTTTGATATTCAATTCACATAATGCTACTTTGCCTAAAGTGAAAAAATCATTTACACCATCTTCATTAGGCGAAAAGGCGTTAGGTATTTTTGCATTTTCACTTTCACATCTATCTTTAATAAGTATTTTGACTTTGGATGATGTTTGACAACCGATCTCATCAATGACTTCTACGGTATAAGTGATGGTATCAGCGGTGCTCGTGATAGGATTTGGACAGGTAGTACAGCTTAATGATGTAGGTGGTGACCATTGATAGGATACAAAACCAGCAGGTCCATTTATCTGTAAAACTATATCCCAATCTTTTGTAATGGAATCGGGAAGGGTAGTTATCTCTGGTAAAGGCCGTATGTTTAAAGTAATACAAAACACACTGTCGCAGCCCATTTTAGATATTTCAGTCTTGCAGTATTTTCCAGATGAGGTCAGTATTTGATTGTTGAAAGTATAACTGCGGCCTTCGCAAATTTCTATGTCTTCTGACCCTGTACCCACATCATAAAATTGTACAGGAATATCCACTGTTTTTTTACACTTGCCATTACGAATTTCCAACCCAAATACAAAATTCTCAAAAACGGTAATCTTAGGATTCAGCGTGTTCGTATTATCGAGACGATTAGTACCTTTATTCCAGATAAAAAAGTCAGCGTTAGTCAATCTTACATTTAAATCAGCACTAGTATCTTTACAGAATATCGTATCACTGAATACTTCATATTCTGGCAGTGTTATTACTTTGACATCCAGATTTCCTTCGCCCATACAGCCAAAACTATCTGTGATAGTGACTTGGTACGATGTGCTGGATTCTGGTTGGGCTATAAGAACCTGATTGTCTCCTTGTATGATGCCGCTTCCAATCCAACTATATGTTACACCTGCAGTGGTGATGGCTTTGATCGTATCGCCTTTGCAAATAGTCAATGGATTAGTTAGTAATTTTGGAAGTGGATTGACTGTAATATTAAAATGATAAGTAGTCAAGCAAGTACCATTGGTAGCCGTAAGTTTTTTGGTAAAGAATATTGGATTGGTTTGATTATTAACCATAGAAAAAGTAGTATTTGAACATTGGGTACAGCTCAATCCATCTGCCTGATTCCATTGATAGGATGTGCCGGATACGTCTGTGGTTCCAATAGTGGTTATTCCATTAGAACAAAGATTGAGATCCTCGTTATAAATTTCTATCTCTCTATTCAAGGGCAAAATGATATCTTCGCAAATACAATTTTGTTCCTTAGGTATGTACAATGTCAGTCTGCAATAATCAGATTCGCTGATATTGGATAAATTTGTCCATTGACCGACTGTTTTGTTATTGGGATTTATACCTGAATAGACGATGTTTGTTATCTGTTTTTCTGATGTATCCAATAGGTTATTTTCATTATCATCAATAAAAATAATACCGTTTAATGGGCCATACCAGATACCAGATGTTTGTGTGACTTCGGTGTACAAGTTTTGTTGTCCGCTTCTTTTCACCAGTTTTATTTTATCAATCGCAAACGATGTTTGACTTATTTCCAAAGGGATAGAAATAATGCCCGCAACATTGCCTACTTCACATGGATGGCCATTTGCTAGACAGTTGACTGCAGCTCGGTCAGAAAGGTAAAGGGATATCAAATCAGATAGACAAAGTAGTGAGCCCCTGTTTTTAATTTTTAAATTGAGGTTAAATATTGGGTTGTTGCCAGTGACATTCCACGTATAAAATTGATTATCTTTTATTGGAGTAAGTACGGGTAAGTTTCCGGTGACTGTTCCACTAATAATTTCCCAATCTGGTGGAAGTTGAAGTACCAAGGTGGTATTGTCTACAGATGGTTTGGGAAAGGAAATATTAAGTTCGGCTTCGTCTCGGCTACATGCACCTGACAATTGTAATTTACCACTAATGGTGATAGGATCTATAGCGACTACGCCTTGAAGATTTAATGCGGGACTATTTTTAGTAACACTATTTGTTATAGTTCCACAACCTTTTTTTGCATTTATATTGTAAAGTATAGGCAAGCCCGAAGTAAAATTACAATCGGTGACAGCTTTGTAAGTGATATCAAATTCATTGTCTGGGAAAAAACCAGCTCCAGCAAGACCATCTCTTAAATGCGCTGGCCAGAAGATATTCAATGACCATTCGGGATTTTGAGCGTTGTTTAAGACAGGGTCTGGAAGTGGCCATCCTGTCACTCTTTGTCTCGCTGGAAAATACATAAATCCTGAGCCTGAAACATACTGAGTACCTGGAGGAAGCCTGAGTTGGATTTTCATATCATATGCATTGCCCAGCCCAGCATTGAGAAATGTGGCTTCTTGAGTCAAAGTATCACATAACTGAATAAATGGATTTTCGGGTTGCTTGATTATCATATCAACTAGTCCATCCGGAAAATTGATCTTAAAGGTATCCATGGCTTGAAAACACGGTTGGAAAGCAGGATTTTCATAAGGTCCACAATCAAAACCATACTCCAAAATAATTATATCCGAGCCACAGCTTTGAGATATTCCGGTCAACTCAAAATGTCTTTTACCATTGGTTTTGATGAGTCCCAGCTGAAAGTATCCATTTTTTGGTTCGAACACTTCCTGAGTAACGGTATCTTTGATTTTGAAATCTTCTATGCTTCCTGATGGGTTTTTGACTTTGATAAACATATGGTCGATATCTGAAACAAACTCAGGGCCTATGACACTAAAACCAGCCTTGAACCTATTACTGAAGGCAGTAAGTTCTTTTTGATAAATAAAGGTGCTGATCTTCGGTTTGGCATAGTCATATTTGACACGTCTCACTAATGAGTCTGGAAAATATAATTTCCCCAATTCGTTTCTTATGAATTTAACTTTATACACTATTGGATCACCCTTCAGCAAATTAATGCATTTTTTAGGTCTTATTTGGATATCCATGTTTAATACATGCCCACCATCATGGCTTCCTGCAGGAGGTACTAAATTTTTAAAATCATAAAATAATTGGTCACCTAGTGTAGTCGGACTAAATGTAAATGTTCTGCCAAGGTAAGAGACTCTTACATTTCCGAATTCAAGCTCATCATTTTTTGTGATTTCAAGTTTTAATGGCTTAATAGATTCTCTTATCTCGTAAGGAAAAACTTGATTTATAGGTGGGCCATATACTTTTTTATGTCCATAGTTAACTCTAAAAAGTTCAGCATTAATGAATTCTGTATTGCAAATTTTAGGATTGCTTATCGGAATTACATTGGTACCTTCTCTGGTAGCATTGATGAGAAATTCAGGAAAAAATACAGAAGGAAAGTAGCAATCACAAGGTGACGTTTTAAATGTAGTTTCGGGTGAGTTGCCCACGAAGCTACCAAAATTATAATTGAATAGGATAAGTTGGCCTAATTTTACCTTGTCAGGATTTTTCTTAAATACTTCAATGTCAATGTATCTTGACACCAGCATAAATACGCTATCCCCTTCGCTATACCTGAAATTGGGAGGTAAGTCAGTGCCTGCATTATACCTTCGCAAAGAGTCGGCCGATAAATGATAGAAGTAAGAATCTCCAATTTTTAACTCATTTACATGGTCAAAATTATAGACCTTTCCAGTGGATTTCTGCTTGATACTTATTTCTTTGCGATACGTTTTTATAGCGGCATCAGCTCCTAAAAGTAAGTCCTTAAACTCTTGTAAAGATGTGCTGTCTTTGGCATTAAATTGAGTATTTCTGATTTTGAGTGTAAGGTCAGAAAATATCGAACCAGCTCGGTCTACCACGATGGCTCCATTAAATGTAAGATCAAAACTGTCACCAGCTACAAAATGATTTAACCTATAAAGGTCAGGTCTTGGCGTGAGTGTGTCGGTATCTGCTATATTGTTGTTTTCAGTATCCACATATCCAAACGAAGTACGAGAGAGATTTCCTTCGTAGCCAAAACTTCCAGCAAGTGTATCTTCATAGCAAGGTTTGATATTGTCACATTCTATTTGATAACCCAATTCAGCGCATACAATAGGATGGTATCCTGGCTGACAATTTTCATCTAGCTTCAGGCTCCCCGTGAGAATGATCTTGTCCACAACAACTGAATCGCAAATACAACTTGCAAAATACTCGTTACAGATTTCAGGTGGTAATACTTCACTACATTCAAAAACAAAAGGAATTCTAAGTGAGATAACGTTTAAATCAAAAGGAAGAAGATAAAAAAGATCATAAATGTCATTTCTTGGTCCTCTTGATGGTACGATTTTTATTGGAGCTTTATTGTTTAAAATAAAATCTTTATTTTTGAGTTTAAACCCTTGTGGAATTTCAATATTCAGTTTTAAAGTATCATTTGCATTACCTATAAAGTGTTGGGTGTTTAGAGGAAATACCAAAAACCCTTCATAATTATCTCTCAAAATAGGTGGTATAAGAGAAACATTATTTTCATCTGCTATTGCTATATTACCACTAAAAACAGGGATGTTTATGTTTTTGTATGCTATATTTATATTGAAATAAGAGTCACCAGTATTGGCACACTCTTTTCGATATTGAAGATTACAAGTCCAGGCATTTTCTGGTATTCTACAGGCAGTCTCTTCACAAAAGCTGGTCAGCCACTTGATCTCATACCCAAGAGCAAAATTTGCTTTTTCAAATTTGGCTTTATATATAATGGCATATTTGGCCACTTTTAAGCCACAGTCATTGATGAAAAAATCAAAATACTTGATCTCATCTGCAAAATCTGCTACCACTGAGCCTTCTATAATGCCTCGATCTAAATAAGGTTGGTCAATTCTGAATCTGATATCCGTTAAAGTATTTTTATGACTTGCTTTACTAATTAAGATTCTTTGTTCGGCCGTACCATTTTTATAACATAAGGGTTCTATTCCTGTAGTGGTCATAGTAAATTTATTGCCAATGTCATTATTTTCGGTAATAAATACATTAGCAATAGCACTATTTTGTTGGCATACGGTATTGTTGCAGCCCCAAGTCACCACATAATCTGATCGCACAAATTGTTGGTCATATGAGCAAGCAGTAACCAATATATTTTCATTGATTTCTATAGACTCATTGAAGTCAAACCAAGCATCGCCGTTTCCTATTTTTTTAAATTCCAGCGAGTCAAAGCTCAGTTCTAGTTGCGTACTTGTTTTATTGATCAGTCTTCCTTTATTGGCATTGACGTCAATGTATGGATCATAAGTGTGTCTGTAGACAAATCTATTAGTACGGCCAATTCGGCTATTACGTATCGTGACTTTTCTGATTTTACTGGTAAAGGATGGGATTTCCTCATAAGTATTATCAATACCGGTGATGACCAAATTGGGACTGTCTGTATTTATGGGAGCGGAAGTAAACTCTTTGATATTGTTACCAAAAGTGAGTTTAGATTTAAACACAAATAATTGCTGAGCATCTAGGCACGGCAGGGCGTTGCAGTTGAGCGACACTTTAAGAGTGATCTCTTGTTCTTGATCAGGGTTTAAGTTGCTTAATAAAAAGATTGGACTGTTCTGATTAGATATCGTTTTTTCTGTGGCGCCTTTTATACTGCCCAAGTTGTATTCTGTTCCACAAGGCATATTGATACTTAGATCAGCATTATTTAAAGCTGTACCAGTATTATTTTTTATAACTAACTTCAGTTCTGTCGTTTGACATATTTGCAGGTTTTCATTTACAACAAATGTAATATTTTGAGCAGCAACATAGGGGAGATGGATTACCCAAAAAAATAGTAAAAAAATGTAATGTTTATTCATGTTTTAATCGATTGGTCTTTAATGTAAAGTTAACAATATGATATTAATTATGGAATCATTGATCACTGTTTTTATTATTTTTAAGCTTAATTTTTTACACAACGATAATTAAAGCGATCAAATAAAATTATGTATAATAAATATTACGCAGTATAATTGACTGTCATCTACCGATCATAAACCACCACCTTTCTCAATACTCGATGGCCTACATAATCTTCTACGGCAATGTAATACACCCCTGAGATCAAACCACTCACATCGATTTCATTGATTCCATTTTGGATGATATATTCCCGATACAAATTTCCGGTGATACCGACTAGTAATAATTTTACGCGCTCTCTTTCGTCAATGGGGTACCACTCTACCTGACAAATGCCTGAAGTCAGGATCGGTATCGGTGCTATGGTCAATATTTCGTCTGGAGATTCTGCTTTTTCTACTCTGATAGATGAAAATCTGAAAGATTGGTCCAGGTCTATCATTTTGAGACGATAGTAATGAAAACCATAATCTGTAACTTGGTGCGTAAACATGTATTGATCTCCAGCAGTGGATTTGCCGGTCGCTGCTCTTTGTCCTATGACTTCAAAATCTATTCCGTTTTGACTATATTGGATTTCAAAATGGCTGGTATTGACTTCTGCACTAGTAATCCAGTTAAGGGTCACTTCATTATCTTTTTTAATAGAGCTATAAAAATCTGAAAGTGAAACAGGGAGAACTTTAAAAGACTCAGGAGCTCCAGTATTTATCCAATCGCGTATTTTATCTAATTGTTCTTTGCCAATGGCATTCCCATGAGCATTATTATTATTTCCACAAGCATTTATTTCAGTTAACTTTTGATACAACAAGCTTTCAGAAGCAGCATATTTTGTAATTATGTTATCTTCACAATTATTCCCATTGGGTTTTATAAAAGTCTTGGAATATTCCACAAAACTCCATCTATCTTGATTGTTGTGACAGCTATTACACTGAGCATTGGTCAAAATAGATTTGATATCATCAAACTCTGGAATACAATTTTCGGGCGCTCCTGAAGTGATCCACGACTCAATAGCTACAAGATCAGCATGGGACATTTTTGTATTATATAATGGCATGGCCTGGCCACATTGGGTAGGTCCACCATTGAGCTTATCCACAAGGAGACTTAAGTCACCTCTTGATCTCGAGATGATAGGGTCGCCACATATACTTGTGGTAAATACATTATCATAGTTTTCATAATGCCAAGGTGTTGAATTGTTCTGACTATTATGACAGGAGTTACATTTATTTTTATCTAGGATTCTTTGTACATCTTGAAATTGGTAGTACGGCTTTCCGTTGATATCGCAGGTTTGTGTATATGCTATTTGCAATACAAGCAATAAAATTACCAATGAGCTGAACCTTTTCATACTGATCTCCAATATAATTCAGCCAAAGATAGGTTGATTTTTTCTATCTTTAAAATTTATTTATTAAATGAAATAAAAAAGGGGCATGAAGCCCCTTTTTTAGAATATAATTCTTTTATTTTTTTAGTAAATCTCTGATTTCTGCAAGTAACTCTTCTTGAGTAGGTCCCGCCGGTGCCGGTGCCGGTGCTGGTTCTGCTTTTTTAGCAGCATTCATTGCTTTTATAATCATAAACATTACAAAAGAAACAATAATGAAATTTAACACTGTACCCACTAAAGCTCCATAAAGAATTGCAGATTCTGGAGTTGTAACAGCTCCTGTTGCATCTAATACAGCTGGTGATAAAACGAGCTTGGCTGTACTAAGATCTCCCAACTGGAAAATACTGCCAAAAATAGGCATAAAAATACCATCTACAAAAGCAGAGGTGATCTTACCAAAGGCAGTTGCCATTACTAAACCGATAGCGATATCTATCAAACCACCTTTGAAAGCAAACTCTTTAAATTCTTTTAACATTTTGTTTTGTTTTAATTGATTAATAAAAAATTGTTGATTTTTATACGAAGATACAAAGATAAAATCACTTTTATTTTTTTTGTTAAAAAAAATGGAGCATCAAAATCTTCGATACTCCATTATTTTTATCTATATATATTGAATTTATTTCTTAAGTTCAGCTCTGATTTGATTCAATGCTGAGCCCCATTTTACCCAATCTATCTGTGCTTGGTTGTAGGTATGGGCTGCTTCTATGATTTCTTTGGAACCGTCAGCATGAGATAATGCTACCTGAAGATTTTTTCCAGGAGACATATTTTCAAAATCCAAAATGGAAATAGAGTCATCTTGGCGAATCTTATCATAATCTGCACCATTAGCAAACGTCAATGCCAACATACCTTGTTTTTTAAGATTTGTCTCGTGTATTCTGGCAAACGACTTTACCATCACAGCTTTGACACCCAAAAATCTGGGTTGCATAGCTGCATGTTCTCTAGATGAGCCTTCACCATAATTTTCTTCTCCAAAAACGATAGTGCCAATACCTGCGGACTGATACGCACGGGCTGAATCCGGAACAGTCATATAGTCACTATTTACATAATTGATCACTTTATTGGTTTCGTCATTAAAGCTATTTACAGCACCGATTAAGGTATTGTTTGCAATATTGGCCAAATGTCCTCTATACGTCAACCATGGACCTGCCATAGAGATATGGTCTGTGGTACATTTGCCTTTAGCTTTGATGAGGATACGCATATCTTTTACTTGGTCAGCCTTGATCTGGGTAAATGGTTCCAAAAGTTGTAATCTATCTGAGCTCGGATCTACTTTAACCACTACTTGACTACCATCTTCTGCAGGTGCTATAAATCCGGCATCTTCTACCGCAAATCCTTTAGCAGGTAGCTCTTCCCCTGTTGGCGGATCCAACATGACTTCTTCTCCCTTATCATTTGTAAGTGTATCTGTCAGTGGATTGAAATCTAATCTTCCTGCAATTGCTAAAGCGGTAACCAATTCAGGAGAAGCCACAAAGGCGTGTGTATTGGGACTTCCATCGGCTCTTTTTGCAAAGTTACGGTTGAATGAGTGCACAATACTGTTTTTGGGTGCATTTTTAGGGTCGCTATATCTAGCCCATTGACCGATACATGGTCCACAGGCATTGGCAAATACTAAGGCATCTATACCTTCCAGTATATCTATCAAACCATCCCTTTCTATGGTATATCTCACTTGCTCTGAACCTGGAGTCACCGTTAGCTGCGCTTTGGGTTTGATACCTTTATCGATAGCTTGTTTGGCTACTGATGCTGCCCGTGATATATCTTCGTATGAAGAATTGGTGCATGAACCAATCAATCCATATTCTAACTCCAATGGCCAATCATTTGCAGCGGCCACTTCTTTCATTTTAGAAACCGGAGTAGCCAAATCTGGCGTAAAAGGACCATTCAATAGGGGTTCCAATTCACTTAAATTGATTTCAATTACTTGATCAAAATAGGTTTCAGGTGATGCATAACATTCAGGATCTGCGGTGAGATGTGGCGCAATAGCGTCAGCAAGATCAGCTACATCGGCTCTTCCGGTAGATCTCAGGTATCTAGACATAGATGCATCATATCCAAATGTAGATGTAGTTGCACCAATTTCAGCACCCATATTACATACAGTACCTTTGCCAGTACAAGACATAGAAATAGCTCCTTCTCCAAAATATTCAACAATCGCTCCGGTACCACCTTTTACGGTTAAAATACCTGCTACCTTAAGGATCACATCCTTAGCAGATGCCCAACCTGAGAGTTTACCAGTGAGTTTTACACCGATCAATTTTGGCATTTTGAGCTCCCAAGCCATACCTGCCATGACATCTACAGCATCTGCGCCTCCTACACCGATAGCTACCATACCGAGACCACCTGCGTTTACCGTATGCGAGTCTGTACCTATCATCATACCACCAGGGAATGCATAATTTTCAAGAACTACCTGATGGATAATTCCTGCTCCGGGTTTCCAAAAACCAATGCCATATTTGTCAGACACAGAACCTAAAAAATCAGTAACTTCTTTATTGATTTCATTAGCTACGGCCAAATCTTCTGCAGCACCAACTTTGGCTTGTATCAAGTGGTCACAATGCACCGTGCTTGGTACAGCTACTTTGGCCCTACCTGCAGTCATAAATTGGAGTAATGCCATCTGTGCCGTAGCATCTTGCATCGCCACTCTGTCAGGTGCAAAAAATACATAATCTTTTCCCCTTTTATGATCTGCCAAAGGAGAGTCAGGATGCAAGTGTGCATACAAAATCTTTTCAGATAAGGTCAATGGTCTTCCCAATGCCTTTCTTGCAGCTTCCGCTTTGCCTGGAAAAGCGTCATAAGTCGCCCTTATCATTTCTATATCGAATGCCATAATTGTGTGTATATTATTATTTTAGAAAATAGAATCGCAAAAATACATATTCGTACACATTAAACGAAAAATTACGAAGTGAGTTTTATTTAAGGCTGAATTATTTATCTTTATTCTTAGACTTAAAATATAAAAGGATTTCATTTTTTACAAAAAAAAAGTGTACCTTTAAGACAAAGGCACACTTTTTTGTAAAATTATATGATATTATTTATCAAACGATCATCATTACCGGATTTTCCAGCATCGCCTTCAATGTTTGTAAAAACTGTGCTCCAGAAGCACCATCTACCACCCTATGATCACATGACAAGGTTACCTTCATCATATTTCCTACTACAATCTGATCCTTTTTGACGATCGGTTTTTTGATGATTGACCCTACAGCCAGGATACAGGCGTCAGGTGGATTAATGATAGCCGTAAACTCTTCAATATCAAACATGCCTAAGTTAGAAATCGTAAAAGTATTGCCTTGCATTTCCTGTGGCGTGAGTTTTTTGCTCTTGGCCTTACCAGCTAGTTCTTTGACTTCCTGATTGATATGTGACATAGACTTCAGGTCCGCATTTTGGATTACAGGCACCAATAGACCATCTTCTACAGCTACGGCAACCCCTATATTGATGTCTCTGTGGTAGGTAATCTTATCTCCAAACCATGACGAATTTATAGTTGGGTGTTTACGCAGTGCAGCTGCACAGGCTTTGACCACAAAATCATTAAAGGAAATCTTCACAGAAGCGCTTTCATTGATCGCTGCTCGGGCTGCTACGGCATTATCCATATTGATTTCTACTGTCAGATAAAAATGCGGTGCCGTAAACTTACTTTCACCCAACCTTCTGGCAATGGTTTTACGCATTTGTGATACTGGTACATCTCCATAAGTAAAGGTAGAAGCCGCAGGTATAGACATGGTTGGTGTTGAGCCAGCAATTGGTGTCGCAGGCTTGTTGGTCAGGTAGTTTTCTATATCTTTTTTGGTGATTCTGCCAGCATCTCCGGATCCTTGTACTTGCTCCAAGGAAACACCAGCTTCTTGTGCCATGGTTTTTGCCAATGGTGATGCTTTGAGGCGGTCGCTTCCAGTCTCATGGGCCGTTGGCGTTGGTGCAGGAGTAGATACTGCAGGTGCAGATGCTGCCGTTGGTACTTCTGTGACTGGTGTGCTTTCAGTTTTTGCGGCAGGTGCGGCTACTGTTTTCTGGTCTGTAAGCAAATGCTTAAATGCTTCATCTTTTTTGCCTATCACCGCTATGATACCATCTACAGCTACAGGTCCCGATGGAACTCCGATATAAAGTAAAAAGCCATCAAAGTAACTTTCAAGCTCCATGGTAGCCTTGTCAGTCTCTACTTCTGCCAAAATATCACCTGCTTTTACAGCATCACCTTCTTTTTTTAGCCAGGATACGATGTTACCTTCTTCCATGGTATCACTCAATCTGGGCATTCTTATGATCTCAGCCATTATTAATTTTATTTTAGGGGTCAAAAATAGTACTTAAACAATAAAAAATATATCAAAAGCACAATTAACTTTAAATTTTTAAAATTGTTTGTGATATATCTAAGCTACTGGTGGATTTTAAAACACAAAAAGGCAATAATTTTCTACGGAAGTATAATCTTATTTGGGCGTGCCCCTGTGGGTCAGGCTATCCATTTTACTTCCCGCCGCTGCGCTTTGGTCGTGCTCATTACTATCCTTCACGCAAAAAGGAGTTATTTCCATAGGAATTCATAATGTGATATCAACATTATTCGGCTTGCTTATTCCAATAAAATATATAAAAACTGATCATTGCTTTGCCATGTTTGGTTATTCTGATAACTTTGTGACATCTTTTGTAAAATCAAAAGCCAAAATCTTACACCTTACACCTTACACTTTTAACCTTAAACAAACCACAAAACCTTAACTTTAAACTTAATCTTTATCTTAAACTTAATCTTAACCTTATTCTTAACCTTAACCTTAACCTATCATGTTCGGAGATTTAATGGGAAATATGGAGCAGCAACAAGCTGAAATGGCCAAAAAATTGCAAGCTATACCAGTATAATGCAAAGTGGAAGGGGTCACTATCATCGGCAATGCTGCTCGTCAGGTAACTAATGTAATTTTGGATCCTTCTTTGTTGGAGACCGATGATAAAGAAATGCTCGAAGATATACTAATCACAGCGATTAATCGTTTTATAGAAGTATCATCCAAGGTCGAAGGAGAAGAAACGCAAAAGATGATGCAAGATTTATTACCTCCTGGATTTGGAGATTTATTCAAATAAACGAATTTAATGTTGAAATATATAATATTTAGTTTGATAGCCTTGAGTTTTTGGCATGCTGATGTTTGGGCTCAGGATAAAATTGATGTTAAGTTTACATTTGATGATTGCACTTATGACGCTAGTGGCACACCTATACTGCCTATAACGCCAGGTGGCAATCCTCAATGCATCTGTGGAATAGGTGGCAAAAGTATTCGGTTGAATGGAACTGATGATTTTTTGACTATGGACAAGGTTGTCAATCGATATTTTGATACAGATTTTACGTTTGACTTTTATTTTGCCATGGATAATCCTTTGGGAGAGATCGATATCATGTCTCTGCGCAACGGATGCAATCGGGTAGACTCCCTGATGCAGCTCAGGTATTTTAGTAGTAATAATGAAGTTTTATTTGAAATAGGTAGCAATATCAATAACTACAATACTATCAGAACAAAACTGAATACTACTAACTGTTGGCACAGATTTACTTTGGTGAAATTTGGATTGTTATATTTTGTTTACTTGGACAATGTGTTTATCTCCAAATTTGTCGCCAGAGAAAATATCATTATGACTCGATTGGGTAGTTTGAGTTTTGGCAATAGCCCATGCAAATCCAATACCAATCCTATTCAGAGATTTGCGGGTAATATAGACGAAATAAATATACGCAATACTGCTACTTCAGAGTTGGATATCAAAGACTCGTTTTTATTTCCTGATCGAATTGTCACTGAAAACACAACCATCTTCAAAGGAGAGTCTATACAATTGATCACCGGTCCGAAATGCTCCAATAATATCAGTTGGTCACCTGCAGCCACTTTGGATGATGCTACCGTTGCGGATCCTGTGGCTACTCCGGAAGTCTCTACTACTTATGAAGTTACTATAAATAATGGAAATTGTGTCAGTAAAGACACCGTCAGGATTTTTGCAGCGGACAAAGAGACATCCGATTGTAAAACGCTACTTTTACCCGGTGCTTTTACACCCAATAATGATGGACTCAATGATACTTATGGTATTAGCAATACTTTTATTGTAGATGAAGTATCATATTTTGAAATCTATGACCGTTGGGGAGAAAAAGTTTGGGAAACTGCAGAGTTGAATGGACAATGGGATGGTACTAAACAAGGAAAACCATTAAATGGGGGCACGTTTTTGTACAAGATTAGGTATAAGTGTAACGATGAAGAATACGTAAAAATTGATAATTTTGTCATGCTAAGATGATAATATAAAAATTTATTGTCTTCTTTAAGACATTTTTATTATATTTTGCAAACAACTTTGTAAAAGGTATTATATTTGACCCGTAATTTTACATTATTTTAACAAATTAAACCTTTTTACATGAAACACTTTTTACTATTACTTTCTTTTTTTATCACAACTTTTTCTTTAGAAGCTCAGATTGTATCTGGTCAAAAATTGACTGGAAACATCAAAACAAAAGACATCAATGATAATGATGTGGATATTTATGCTGATTTAGCTGCAGGCAAAACAGTTATCTTAGATATTTTTGCTACTTGGTGTGGACCTTGTTGGTCATTTCATAACGCAGGAGTACTTAAGGAATTGCATAAAACTTTAGGACCTGATGGTGCTGATAAGATTCGTGTATATGCTATTGAAGCAGATTCTAGAACTCCTTTTGATCATTTATTTGCTCAAGTTGCTGGAACTTCTGCTGTTCCATCTTCTTTAGGTGATTGGACTAAGGACGTACCATATACCATTATTAATGATCACACATTTAATGACGTCCTTAAAATAGCATTTTTCCCGACTTTATATGTTATCAGACCTGATAAAACAGTTATGGAAATGGGAAGCTACCGATATAATGCTGCTGTATGGCAAAAAGCATTAGTACCTACTGCTACAAAGGATTTGATCCTTTCATCATCTATTGACAGTAAGTCATTTTGTGCTACAACTACTTTTGCACAAAAACCTACAGTAATTAATATGGGTACTACTCCGGTAGCATCTATGGATATGTCATTATCATTAAATGGTGTAGAAACATTATCATCCATTACTAAGGCTGTTGGTATTTTTGAAGAAGCTGAAATTAGCTTCGGTACAAAGACCATAAAAGAAACAACAGAAATTGTTGTAAAAATAGAAGGAGTTGATGGCGTTGCAGATGCTGAAGATGATCTTGGCGAGATATCAGGAACATTTTACAGACCTTTGATTAGAAAAGACAGTCTTGTTGTTAAATTTACAACGGATTTTTATCCTAATGAAACTTCTTGGGCGATCAGAGATAATAAAAACCGTATAGTACACACACAACCTAAATACAAAGCAGGTACTGAAGACCAATTTGGTGGTGGTGGTGTAGATGCCAATAAAGAATTCACTTACAAGCTTCCAACAAAAAATGTAGATATTAACTGTCTTACATTAACTGTTACAGATTCATATGGTGATGGTCTGACAGCTTTTAATAGCACACATCCTGTACCAGGTGTTGAAATTTACAACACAGCAGGTGAATTATTGAAGCCTAAAATCAATACAGATTATAATTTCCAAAGTGCTGCTGCAAATACTGCATCCACTACAAGAATATTTGTTGCTGCTGACTTCACATCTTCATTGGAAGATGCAGAGTTTGTTGAAAACCTAAGCGTTTATCCAAACCCTGCAACAGACATCCTAAATGTTAACATGGTGATCAAATCAGGTGTTGAATATCAGATATTTATTTCTGATGTAATGGGTGCCAGAGTATCTGATGTTGTTAAAAATACAAACTTTATCAATGTAGCTGACCTTACTTCAGGTATGTACTTCATCAATGTACAGACTAAAGATGGCCTTTATACACATAAGTTTACAAAGATCTAATCCAATATAGAATCTTTGGTTAAATTATAAAAGCCGTTTGTTATTGCAACAAACGGCTTTTTTATTGATATCAGTCTAATATTGGAATTACTCATTACTTTTGCAGTATGTTAATATTATTGGGCATTTCATGGGTTATTATTTTATTGTTTTGGATAAGTTTCTTTTGGGCATACTTGCGCATTGCACCCGTTAAGCAACCATCAGTTGGACCTTATTTGCCTGTATCTGTGATTATCTCCTGTAAGAATGGTTCTTCTACTATCTTAAAGACTGTTGAAGCAGTACTAGCTCAAGATTACCAAAATTTTGAATTAATTGTCATAGATGATTTTAGTACGGATAATACTTTTGCTTTATTATCCGATATTAAAAATCCACTTTTTAATTTACTTACCGCAACTCAAGATGTAGCGGGCAAGAAAGCTGCTCTGACCCAAGCTATACATGCTTCCAAGAATGACATATTACTGTTTACAGATGCTGACTGCATACCTACTTCCAAGCAGTGGATCAAAAGTATGGTACATTCACTACAGGAAAATGAAAGTACAGAAGTGGTTTTAGGTTATGGGCCTATGTTTAAAAAGCCAACCTGTTTAAATATTTTTGCAAGATACGAAACATGGCTTACCGCAGTCCAATATTTTTCTTACGCCTTGTTGGGCATTCCTTATATGGGCGTGGGCCGCAATCTGTTGTATAAAAAATCTGTCTTTTTTAAAGCAAAAGGCTTCGAAAACCACGCTCATATCGCTTCAGGAGATGATGATTTGTTAATATCAGCGATGGCCAATCAATCAAACATCGCAATAAATATCGATCTTAATGCATTCGTTTATTCTGAAGCAAAAGGCAACGTTGTAGCTTATCTAAGTCAGAAAACAAGGCATATCACCACATCAGTGAGATACAAGAATATACATCAATTTTTACTGGCCATTTTTGCAGTATCACAGGTCTCATTTTACGGAATCATAATTATAGCTTTGGTATTGGGGCAGTTAGCATCGAAAACAGCCTTAATGATAATAATCTTAAAATGGATACTACAATTTGCCTTACATTTTGGATGGATGAAGAGACTCAAAAGTAAGGATTTGGCCTTTTATTTTCCTGTATTGGATATCATCATACCGATTTACTATACCTTTTTGACATTGGGCAGTGTTTTTAAAAAGAAAAACGCTTGGTAGAAATTGAAATATAACATTGATTTTTATTTCAATTTTTCTAAAACATATTTTCCTATTCCTTTACCTTGGGTGACTCCATTTTCTATGGCTGGTCTGTAATGTATTCCACCATAAAGTCTAGATATGGACGCTTCATCAGCTGCTTGGTAAAAAGACTTAAAGGATCTTACAGGAAGCCCGAATTCTACTTCTGTATTATCATCAAACGCAAAGTTGTCTCCAAAAATATCTGTCAATATTATAGAAGCTGCGGATGAGGCTACAGAGTGTCCACTCGTGTACTCAGGAAAAGGTGGTGTTTGTAACATTGGAACCCATTCTGGGTCTATAAATTCATTAATGACAGTTTCTGGGCGTACCAGTACACTCCTGAATTTTTCGTCCCAACAAGAGATAAACGCTTCATGTAGTGACAAAGAAACATGACAGTAAGCCTTGATGCTTTTAGCAAAATCTGCCTTGCTTTTTAAGGCTGCTACTTGAACGATATTGATCCAATGTCCACCCGGAGATATTTTTTTGGTTGCGTGCATGACATGGCCCGTCACATTGAGTTTATAAGGATTGCAATCCCAAAAATTGGCAATGGCAGTTTGTTCCTGATCCGCATTTTTGACGGTTTCGTACACTTCCCTGACTTCTTTATAAAAGGTACTACTTTTGTTGGTAATATCAAAAGGAGTAGGTGGCAATGGCTTAAATTGTGCTGCACTATCCATAAGCATGGGTCTGATTTTATTCCATGATGGTTCTATACCATCCATGTATCCTGGAGGAGTAGGCTGCCATGTGGCTGGATTTTTTTGAAGACTATACTTAGGAAACGAACGGGTTTGCTTATAATTATCCTTGCCAGACCAGGCTATGATGTGTTTGGCTAATGTGTCACTATATGAGCTTGATCTTTCCAAAATAGCCTTGGGCATACCCGTATTTTTGTAAAATTTTTCTGCTTGTTGAATTTGTTTTTGTATCGAATCTTCAGAAAAAATAAGGTGTTTGCCTACTTTTAACATCGATAAGGTGGATACCATTTCCCAGCAGTATTCTTGATTGGCTTCTGGCTCAGGTATGGTGGTCAAATGCGATATTTTTCCAGCTAAACTAGGATATTCAGATTGCAGTCTTCTGCCTCCTTCATATCCTGCCACGGATGCATAAGTATATATCCTGCTAGCTACAGGTGGCGAAAATATATCATGTACTATGACATCTGTAAGTGCCTTGAAAGACTGATGATAAATTTCTGGATTGTTGGCTGTTTTGGCATAATCCTTATTTTCTGACTTACATGAAAAAATCAGAACACTGATACTGAAAGCAAATAAATATCGAAACATTTTACACTAAATAAGATCACAAAGATAAAAAAGTAAATGTGATTTATCATAAAAAAATTGGGGTCACATTAAACTAATGCTTTTTATAGTGGTCTATGTTAGTATAATATTGAAAGATGTTGGTAATTGATGACACAGAAATACTTACTTTAATCACAAATGGAACTGACCCCAATAAGGGATACAGATTATTGGTGAGTAAGTACAAAGAGAAGTTGTATTATCACATTAGAAGAATGGTCGGTTCTCATGATGATGCCGATGATATTTTGCAAAATACATTTTTAAAAGTCATTAGGAATATTGACAGCTTTCATGCTCATAGTAGTCTGTATACTTGGTTGTATCGTATAGCTACCAATGAAACTTTAAACTTTATTAAGAGTTCGAAAAATAAAATTAGTGAGTCTCTGGACCAAACCCAAGTTTTGCGTATGGGTAGTATTGACTTGCCTACAGATGGAGATATCATTATTCACAAATTAAACCAAGCCATCAATCTGTTGCCAGAAAAGCAAAAGTTGGTGTTTCATCTAAGGTATTATGATGAGATGTCATACCAGGATATAGCTGATGTCACAGCAACAAGTGTAGGTGCACTGAAAGCATCTTTTCACCACGCGGTAAAAAAAATTGAAGAATTTATAAAAAATAATCATGAGTGACGAAAACATTTCTGTACAAGAAGAGCTCAGGCAAATAAGTCCTTTGCTTACTGGATTGTCCAAGGATACCTATCTAGAGGTACCCAAAGATTACTTTAGTACAGTGGAAGACCAAATCTTATCGCAGTTGCTGTTGCCTAAGGCAAAAAATATCATTGAACCAGCACCTGAAGGATATCTAGAAAATCTAGAAGATGAAATTATTAAAAAGATAAGCCATTCAGGTAATGGTACAAAACCAAGTCATAATATTTTCAGGCTTGTCGTCGGGGCTGCTATAGCCGCGTGTTTGGGTGTATTTTTGATTTCTAGATTGTCATTGGGTGATACCCAAATTAATGATACGGATGTAGCATACGAAGCTATTGATTATTTTGATGCCTATCCGCAGGATATAGAAGACATTAATGTAAATCAGTTAATAGATAACGGCATTATAACGGAGGAGGATATTTCTTTTGTTATCGAAGATGATAACCTTCCAATGGAAAACACAGACCCTATCTTCCATAGTGACGCGCCATTTTGAGTTTGAAACACTTTATTCTTTTTAAACATAAATTTATTTACCATGAACAAACAAATTTTTAAGCTAAGTAGTCTTGTGATTTTAGTTGCTTTTTTGGGTGTTACTGCTTTGGGACAAGGTGGCCACAGAGATCAGCTAAAAGAAAAGGCCAAAGCACAGAAAGTAGCCTACATTACTTCACAATTGGAATTGACAGAATCAGAATCGCAAAAATTTTGGCCGATCTATAATGAGTATCAGGCTGAGAGGGAAGGCGTCAGGAAAGCCATGGACGTCCAATTGTCCAAAGATATGTCGGACAAAGAAGCGGAAGACCTGATGTATAAAGTACTGGATAATAAATCTAAAGAGATCGACATCCAAAAAAAGTATATCCAAAAAATGAAGTCCGCAATTCCTGCCAGAAAGATTGCTCAATTATTTAAAGCCGAAAAGGAATTTAAAGAAAAGGTAATCTCACATATGAAGGAGAGAAGGCGAGATCGTCAGCAGAAATAAGTACATTTCAATTTCAGGCTGATACCCGATTACTTATTAATAAGCCGATTAGAGATAATAAATTTCTGATCGGCTTATTTTTTACATCATTTTGCTATAGAGTCCTTTGATCAATTAGTGGTAAAATGCTTAAACTAAAATGAACTCCTTTTTCTTTATTAAGATGTAACATGCTTCAACTAAAATTTTATTCATTCTTTAAAATTCTTGTTATTGAATATTATCATTGAAATAAAATAAATGATAGCTTTGTGAGAAATTTTTAAGTTATATGAATAATTGGGTTGTTTATTTATTTGTAGTTGTAAGTATTTACGCATGCGGGTCAAAAGATGCTTCAAAAAATGAATCGTCGGTATCCTCATCAGAAGCTAAACCTAAGGTAGATGGAGCTGCTGTTTACAAAGCAAACTGCGAGCTATGTCACGGGGTAGATGGGAAACTTGGACTCAATGGATCAAAAGACCTAACTGTTTCAGAGCTTGATCTTAATGAAAGAATCGCTCAGATTTCTAAAGGAAAAGGTCTCATGATAGCATATGAAAACATCTTGTCGCTTTCAGAAATTAAAGCGGTAGCTGAGTACACCATGTTACTTTCAAAATAATTAGGTTACTGGTTTTTTGTTTGTATATGCACTTTTTCAGTATATGATCTGATATGGTTTAGGATCATGTTGGGTTCATCATAGATGGCTAAGTCAATATTTTTTATTTTTCCATGTTGCACCATATAATCCAAAACAGGGAAAATAGGCCTGTCTTCTGTCCAATATTTTTTATCCAAAAAAACCATAGGACTGGAGACACCAAAACTTTGATAGTGATTTTGTGCTAAGTCTTGAAAAATCTCCTGCATAGTACCCGCAGAACCTGGTGTAAAGATGACTCCGCCTTTAGCTATGGCCAATAATCCTTCTTCTCTGACGCTATTAGCAAAATATTTTGCAATATGAGTTGCGAATGGGGTAGGTGGCTCGTGGCCATAGTGCCAGGTTGGTATTCCTAAACTTTTGTATTGAGACGTCGGATACATTGATAATACTTCGAAAGCCGTACTTAACCATCTTTTATCAGTATATAATGGTGCTTGGGATAATATTTCAAAAACTTCATTTAGCATTTCATCATCCACACCAGCAAACCACGCGCCTACATGAGTAGCCTCCATTGCTCCCGGGCCACCGCCAGAAATCAAAAGGTAGCCGTCCAAAGTTAATGATCTCGCTATGTTCACTATTTGCTTATAACTTTCGCTATTTCTAGACATCCCGTGCCCACCCATTATAGCTACTACTTTATGACTGTCGTACTCCTGTACAAACTCTTGCAATGCATCTGTGATAGAGTGGTCGTGCAGTCTTTTGGCCAACGTTTCTTTGATATTATGACTATCTTTGGCATGTCGAATATAGTAGTTGTATATTTTTTTATCCGGAGTCAGTTCATAAGTATCTGGTTCTGATGGATTAAAACCTTCAAATAAGCTTTCCTTTGTGTATAGTGCCTTTGGGTAGATATTGTAAGGCATTTTTATTTCAGGAAATATATAATTATCTCGATATAAATGAGACATCATTTCTGGAGTCATCTTACAGCCCAGAAATAGACAGTCAGAAAAAAGTATCTTTATAATATTTTGCTCAAAGGGAACTAAATCCAATTGCTGCAAAGTAATGTTAGCTATTTTATCTTTACCAAGCCATGGTAAAAAGTCATCGATTTTGTCAATTTCATGCATATGAAGATAGGAAAATTTTTGAAGTCAAGGTTAAAGTTTATTTTGCTGCAAATACCCAAATAAAACGATGACTCTTGGGTAAAAGTTTAATAGTATTTTAATTTTACAAATGAATTACTTCGATGTATATCAATAGTAGTATTCAGACAAATCTATTTGTAATTTGATCAATAGCTTTGTAGTCGGTAATATTTATATCTTTGTATGAAATCATTAAAAAATAAAATTTTTGTCATGTTGCATTATGAGATTAAAGGTTCGGGAAAAGCTGTAGTATTGGTTCACGGATTTATGGAAAATCGCAAGATGTGGGATTTTCTCTCGTTGGAAGATTCAGGATATCAAACGATTAGCATAGATTTGCCTGGACATGGACTTTCTGAGAGTGAGTTTGTTTTACATTCTATGGATTTTATGGCAGATGAAATCGTGGAAGTTTTAAGCAAGGCAGGTATAGCAGAAGCCTATTTTGTGTCTCATTCTATGGGCGGATATGTGACATTGGCTTTGATGGAAAAATATCCCAATATTATAAAAGGAATGACCTTGTTTTTTTCTTCTCCTTTTAAGGATACCGATGAGAAAAAAATACAGAGGCTGAGAGCGGTAGAAGCGGCTCAGAACAATATAGATGGATTTATTAAAGTTGGTGTGCCCAATTTGTTCAATCCCAATCTATTACAAGACTTAGAAGATGAAATTAATATTGCTAAAGGTTGGGCCAAAGAAGCTACCCAACAAGGAATAATGGCAGCGATATTGGGTATGAGAGAACGGCCTGATCGAACGGAACTGGTCAAAAAAGCTGATATACCGATACAGATGATTTGTGGTACTTTTGATTCTGCTATATCTACAGAGTTACTAAAAAAGACTTTCGAAGGTTATAGTCATATTGCTATCAAAGAATTACCCATTGGTCATATGGGGCATCTGGAAGCTCCTGAATCATGTGAAAAGCTCATTTTGCAATTTTTACAAAAGAAATATGTGTAATATTGTCATAGTAAAATGTTGAATAAAATATTGAAAAGATTCTACCCCAAATATTAAAAGAATAGTTTTATCTTTGACAAAATATCAAATTCATCATGAGCCAATTATTATATAAAATTGAAAGTACCGTAAACAATAGGAATACAGTTGCTTATACTTTATTATTTGTGCTATTTATTTGCATTAGTAGTAGCATCACAGCCCAAATAGTCAAAGGAAATAAAAGCGGCTTTACCTGGATTTCTACTGATAATATAACGGACAAAACCTTTGGTGGTGGATATACTATGTATAGTGCAGCTTATCCTATTTTTAAAAAATATCCTGGACCGGACGACTTTCAAACAGGATTAAGTAGTAGTTGGATGTCTACTCAAAGAACAGGTAATGAACCATCTCAATTCTATACGACCATAGAAGGTGGTTTGGGTTGGTGGCACGATACCCGTTTTGGTACCAAAGTTCCTAAGTTTATCATGGGTGGAGTATCTTTTAACTTTTTTGCTTGGGCCAATGGACCAGGAGCAGGCCAAAGCAATTCTTTGCCCAATGGCCAAAGAGATTGGAGTACACCAGGTGGCAAATATGGTGTTGCACAATTGTCCAATAGATTGCTTTGGGCGCCAGATGGATTGAATATGTCTCAAAGCTTGAATGGTGAGATGTTGGGATATGGATATTTGCCACTTCCACTGACTGATCCTATGCAAAACACAAATGGCACAAATATCAAAACAGGAAACCAATGTTGGACTTTATTTTTGAATACTACCAATTTCAAGGGTCCAGCTACTTTTTTTTTACCCACATTTTGGACCGAACCAGTTTTGAAAGATCCGAGTTTGGAAGGCTTATTTTTGGATACCAGACCATCTGAGCCTAATGTCGGTTATGGCATAGAGCATGCTGGCTCTCCGGCACTTATTTCTCAAGATGCCGATGGTAATCGTTTTGCCAAAGTAAATAGCCTCCAATATCCAGCGAGTGATGAAGATAATGCTATTTTGCTACATCAAATATCAGTTTACTCACCAGAAGCTCTTTGGAATGATGTCGAAAAATGGTTTAATGGCGGCCTAGCAGTGCTTCCTGGTATAAAAGAAAGTGGTATTAAGAGAAAAGCTTTTGTGAATAATGGTGGCGACATGATTGCTGAGATTGCTCAAAATGGAAATAATAGTATAAAGTATCCCATTGATTTGAACTATATAGATAATATACAGCAAAATGAAAATACTACAGGATTCAAATTTGACTTGACAAAAGTCAAAAAAGACGGTTCAAATTTCGTCATGCCTGAGTATTTTAAGCTAGGACAGAACGATCGTTGGTCAGCCGTAGATAAAGAATTAGTTCCGGCGTCTACTAATTTAGTGAACACACCTGTGCCTTCATCGCCAAGACCAGAAACACTTACTTATTTGACTCCAAAGGAAGCTGACTGTCATTGGAAAGATCCTAACGGCCCATGGAATAGTCCAGGTCCAAAAGCAGGCCCTTTCAAAGCTGACCTGGGTGATGGCACTACCGTTACTTATTATTGGTACCGTTTTGTAGATCAGCCAGCTGTTATACATGCAAAGCTTCCACAAGAAATGCGCAATAAACTTCAAGCTAGAGTTGAATTATTGCATCAGCATTGGAGCCACACGGATGAATATTTGGAACCACCCACCGTAGGTAGGGTAGCTACTTTAGATCCTGCTGTCGTTATTCAACCACCAGTTGGACTAGAGATTGGTTATGTGCCGATAGTTACCAGGCAAGAGAAAACACCAGCTAAAGTAAGAGTCTTTGTATTGGCTGGTCAGTCCAATATGCAGGGATTTGGCGAGGTGACAGATCCACAGAATTTGCCAGGGACTTTAGTAGACGTTATACAAAAAGATGTGAATGGCATGTGGTCTAAAATTGGAAAGAAAGACAATTGGACCAAACTTGATAATGCGTATTTATATTTTGAACGAAATGAAGGTAAGATCAAGTCAAAAGTAACAGTAGGTCAAGGTGCTTTTACAGATTTGATCGGCCCAGAATTGATGTTTGCGCATCAGCTCGATGAATATTATGAAGATCCTGTGCTCATCATCAAAACAGCTTGGGGAGGGAAGAGCCTTGCAGAAGATTTTCGTCCACCATCTGCGGGCGGCACTACAGGCGAGTATTATAATTTGATGATCCAGAAGGTTAAAAGCATTACTCAAAACTTAAGCACAGAATTTCCTAATTTTGGTACCAAAGATTTTGAGTTATCTGGATTTGCATGGTTTCAAGGATGGAATGATGGTGCATCAGATGCTTTTTTGAATGAGTACGAGAGTAATCTGCACTATCTTGTCAAAGATATAAGAAAGGATTTAGGAAGGTCCGATCTGCCCATTGTAATTGCAAGTTCAGGACATGGTGGATATGAAGAGATAAACGATTCTTGGGTGAACAGTATGCAAAACATCGTCTCTGTAGCTCAGGAAAATGTAGGGTGTAACGATTCGATTTACGGCGGAAGAGTAGGTTTTGTCAATACCAAACCATTTTACCTAAATCAAACAGAATCTCCCGAAGATGCCATCTATCATTTCAATAACAATGCTTTGACCTTTCTAAACATTGGGAAGAGCATGGGAGATGAAATGACTAAGGCGATCAATGATATGGCTTTTTGCTACCAAGACTGTAGTGCACCCGTTGCGCCAGGTATAGTTTCTGTTGGCAATAGAGTATGGAATGATTTAAATCGAAACGGTATCAATGACCCGGATGAACCTGGAATTCCCGGTGTGTCATTGGTTCTATGGTCAGATCCAGATGGAGATGGTATACCTGATTGGCAGGGCTTCTCTGGTGTTCAGGTGACAGATAAGGATGGATATTATAAGTTTTCAGGTCTTAAGCCAGGTAATTATACAGTATTCGTTTGGAGTGTAAAAAATTGGGGACCTGGAGAGCCGTTAAATGGATTTGTATCTACCAATGGATTTCAACCTAATGCCAATAATGATGTTGATCTAGATAATAATGGATTTGGTAATTCTTTTTCAGATATTATGTCTGGTATCATGACGCTTATTTCTGATGAAGAACCCCTTAATGACGGTGATCCATTCAACTGCTATTTTAACTACGATGGGAGTGGCAATAACTCCGTTGACTTTGGTTTCTATGATCCATTGGTTAGTTCTACCGAAGAAGAAATACCAAGCAATAGCGTAAGTATCTATCCTATGCCTGTACAAAATCAGTTCGCAATCAAAGGAAGTCTTTCTTCTTATCATGTAGAAATTTATGACTCTGTAGGTAAATTGTTGAGAAGTTTGGATGTAGATGACAGTTTGCAAGCTGTGGATATTTCTGCATTTTCGCCAGGTTTATATTTGGTAAAAACGAGTAATAGATCCCATAATCACCTTCAAGTACATAAAATTGTGAAGCAGTAATACATAGTTACTCAGTACTAAGCCAAAGCCGCAGGTATTATAAGCTTTTAATAATAGGGTGTTAACTAAAATGCGACACGGTTGAGGTCGAACATTGCTCTAGTCAGTAAATTATAAATCTGTAATCTACATGGCATTGGGTGGTATCCCGTATTATTTGGATATGTTACAGAAAGGAGAAAGCATCGTTCAAGCTATGGATAGAATATGTTTTGAAAAGGAGGCACCCTTATTTTTGGAGTACGACGAGTTGTTTAGTTCATTGTTTAATAAGAGTATTCGACATCAAAAAATAATACAACTTCTTGCAAACCACCCGAGTGGTATGACGAGAGAAAGTTTATTACTGTCAACAGACTTTAACACAGGAGGTGGATTTTCAGATTTATTGGACGAATTGACGTATTCTGGCTTTATAGCGACGGAGATTCCTTATGGTAAGACTAGTAATGAGAGTATCATCAAACTGAAAGATTTCTACACCCTATTTTACTTGAAGTATATCAGAACTTATCATGGTAAATCTGTAGGTATCTGGGCTAAATTGTCTGATATGCCTAGTTGGAAAAGCTGGAGTGGATTGGCGTTTGAAAATGTATGTTTTAGGCATATACCTAGTATTATCAATGCATTAAAAATAGGCGGCATATTGCATACTTATCATTGTTGGGCGCACCGTGGTAATGATGAAATGAAAGGCGCACAAATAGATTTATTGATAGATCGGGCAGATCATGTGATCAATATATGTGAAATAAAATTTAACCAAACACCCTTCGTCATCACTTCAGACTATGCGAGTAAAATTAAAACCAAACTAGCTTCTTTTAGTCATTTTACCAAGAGTAGAAAAGCGCTTTTCGTTACTTTTATCACGGCATCAGGTCTTCAGTCAAATAAATATTCCAACGAGCTCGTTCAAAATGAAATACACTTAGATGACTTGTTTAATGAGTAATGAGTAAATTTTGTTTCGCCATTTTATATCAAAAATGTATTAAAATGGCGGAACAAAAGTATTTTAGTTTCGCCATTTTGATAATATGCTGAAACTAGATCTGCAGAACTTAAAGCTGGTATTCTTGAGACATATTTTCTATATAGACATTAAGACAAACTTAGTTGATCATTTATAATTTGGTGCACTACTTCAATCTCAATTATTGTTATTATCTTTACAACGAAATTGGTCAAAGGTTTGATCATTATAAAAATAGATAAAGAAATGGCTAAAAGTAAAGACACCAAAAAGGAAGTTAAAAAAGAACCTGCCAAAACACCAAAGGAGAAAAAGGCAGAAAAAAAATTGAAGAAGCCAAGTTATGACTAATGTTTTGGCTTTAAACTGTTTTTTCCATCAAAATGACGAAACTATAAGTATTTAGCTTCGTCATTTTGATGATATGACTTATTTTTATGGATTAAAAAAACATAAGGCATTAAGGCTAGAAGTTTATGGACATCTGATCTTTGTAAGATAAAAAGTTATCAAACTAATATACCAATAATGTAAATCAAAGCTGTGATCTTTTTTACAATGCACTCGGCATTTTGCCTGTAAATTTTTTAATTGCTCGATTAAATGTTGCTTTAGAATTAAAACCACAATCATAGGCTATAGCTATGAGCGTCAGATTACGGTTTTCGGGATTTTGTTTTGCTGATTGAAATTCATTGACTCGGGATTCATTAATAAAATCATTGAAGTTTTTTTCAAATGCATTGTTGATTACCGCTGAAAGAAAGGTCGTATTGGTATTCATTTGCGCTGCTAAGTTTTTTAAAGTAAGGTCAGGATTTAGATAGGGTTTTTTTGATTTCATAAATGAATCCAAGCGACCCATAAATTCCAGTTCTTCTTGGCTTGCTATTTTGGGTTGAGGAATGATGTCTTCATTTGGTGTTTGGATGGCCGCATCTGTGAAAGTAAGGTTTTTTTCTTGTTTTTGGGTCATACCCGAGATACCTAAATAGATGATAGTGATCACTATAAACAACTGCCCATAATAATCTTGATCAAACGGAAGGTCATAAATGGTATCTATGATGGTGTTGATAAGATGTAATATAGCGCCTGTCAGGAAAAAAATCAGAAAATTTCTCAACCACAAGAGTTCCAATTCATAGATATTGGAGTATTCGTTTTGTGCCCATATCTTATAGTTTTTGTATATCTTAAGTGATTTGATAAAATAAAAGAATATTCCACCATAATTAATGACGTGCAAGAAGATATGCCAAACTTCACCGTATGAGCCAACGCTGTACAGACCAGTACGTGCTGTCAGGTCATTAAGATAAAGGAACATGGATCCTATCAGATAGACCAAATATGGGGTTAGATGAACGAGATCACCCATTTTAAATTTGAAATTAACATTCGTTTGGGCCAAAAAATAAAAGTAAACTGAAGCGGGAAATATCCATGGAAAATGCCGAGGCCATCCATCCATTTGTTCCCACAAAAAATTGATCCCAGCAAATCCAAAAGTGTAGTCTTGCAAAAGCATGGCCATAAAAAACATAATCCAGCCAAGCAATATGTCAGATGTTCTATCTTCTCTAATACCTCTGATCAGAAATATGAAAAAGAAAAGTAATCCAAAAAAATACCCAAACTGAAGACCCGTAGTTTTCAGACTGATGATCATTGACGCTAATAAATTAATTATCATATCTTTATTTCAAAACGGAGTCAAATGTAATGGAATAATCTAAAATGGTCTAAAGCGTTCTGAATAAAATCCTGCCATTGCCAATAATAGATGAAAATACTGTGGATTTTCCTTTTCCGAATTGTACAATATTGCCATTGCCTGCGCCTTTGGCAGAAAGTGAAGTTTCAGCATAGATCGATACATTTCCATTGCCCAGTGAGTTGACATTTGCCGTTTTGCACAGCAGTTTTTCTGCAAATACACCACCGTTTCCGGTTTTTGTGATTTCTAGTTCATCTACATTACCGAGTAGTCTGACGTCACCATTACCTTGCTGTTCCAACCTAAAGTATCTTCCCACGATACCTTCTATTATCAGGCTACTATTTCCCCGATGTTTTATGACAGATGCTTCAGGAAGAGTGATTGTAATTTTGGAATTGATATTTTCAAGGTAAAGTCTGCCATTTTTATTATCCCTGATACTAATGGAAAGTTCATTTTCTTTTTCATCCAAGTAAAACGCTACTAGCTGAGCTATATTGTCATCCATTTGGATGGTTACATGATGGGGTTTGCCGATTTTTATATCAATATTTCCTTCAATATCCAGTAAATTGATCTTGTCGTACCCTGTTTTTGTATACTTTAAGATGGTTGGTTTCCCACTTCCAAGCAGTGGCTTGTTTTGACTTTTTTAGGAAGAAAAAGAAATTAGGCTAAGCGTTATGGTAAATAAAACATATTTCATTTTTATAAATTTTTGATGATTAATATTAGAATTTAAGGGTTTTGCCTGTCAAAGACAGCACTGTAGAAGGTAGTATCTTTTTCGATATCAAAAGCAAATCTTCTGTTATCTTGATTTTGGAGTTCAAACTGTCCATTGACGACAAACTTGACTTCACAACCTAGATATCCAGTATTAAAAGTTACGGCAACGGAGTATAAACTGTCTTTGACTATAGGTTTCATTTCTAGATCTTGATCCCATGATAAAGGATTATTTGAGACCCTTAAACCACAAGATTTTATTGGCGCCATTTGGTTTACATCTACCAAAAATCTGACTTTGCGATCATAAGTCTTTTGTACGCATGAACTGAACGTTTTAAGAATAGTAAGTATTGATAAACTTAAAAGAAATCTTTTCATTTTTTATTTTTTTAGTTTGTTGTAAATAATTGAATCCAACCCAAATCTGCCCGAACCTAATATCATATAAAATAGGCTAAGCCATAAAAATCCCATTCCAGGCAACATATTCCACATACCACTATCCCCATGTTGTAAAAAAACTGCAACCATCATCGTGCAAAATATGAGAAATGAAGCCATTCTTGTTTGAAGTCCTAAGATCCAGAATATACCGCCTACCGCTTCGCTAAATGCAGCCATCCATGCAAAGAATATAGGAAACCACGAAAATGGAGGTCCAAAATCGGCTACATCACCTAGAAACCAAAATGCTACTTCAAATAAGTTTAGATTTTTTTCTTCGGGAGACCAGGGCATTCCAAATTTGGCAGCTCCAAAGTTAAAAGCTAGTAAATATCCGTACACAATTCTTGGAATTGTAAGTAGTAGGTCCTGTGCCCAAAACGGCATTTCTATCGGTTTAATAAGTATTCTTTTCATGAATTATTTATTTTGATATCCCATAGATAAACCTGTATCTCCTTTGACAACCAAAAAGACATTAGCTTCTGCTTCGTTATTATTTTCTATTTTTAAGCCCGTATTTCTTTCTACCTTGACTTTTAAGGTCTCATTGGGTTGAACCTTAGTTGGCGAATGTTGCCCTCCATCCATTGGAACTTTCCAAATGGTTAAATCATTTTCTGATAAGTTTTTGAGTTTTACTGAAAAACGACCATGCGCATTTTTACCCAAAATAAATGAGTCATTTGGTTTGATTAAAGTGGTAGATGTCAGCGAGCAAGAAGCCAGAAAAGCAATTAAAAAAGCACTTGTGATTAAGATTTTCATTTTATAAATTATTGAGGTGTTACGACATTGTAACGACGCAAAGGTGAAGCGAAATAAAGATCTAAGGGTTGCAGATTGTTTTTTGAGACGTCTCAAATGATGATTTGAAACCAAAAGGCTCGATTTTGAAATAAAATGGCGAATTTTTGGGGGTTAAATTCGCCATTTACTATAATAATCTTTAATCAAAATATATATCTAAATCAATTTAATAAAAGATTATTACCATGTAAAAAGTAGCAATAGGAATATTTAAAAGTAAAATTCCAAGCGTTTTTAATAAAATCATTTTAGAAGTAGGTTTTATAAACATATCGCCAATTAATGCTATTGCAAATATTAGATTTATGGTCACTGCTATAATTAAGTAAATAAAGCCAAACACCAAAAGTGCGCCTGGGTCAAATAAAAATACTTGCGATAGAAATAAAACGGTACCTAATATAAATGAAGTTATAGCAACTATCCTTGAGGTCATAATAAGTGGATCTTTCATTTTATTGCAAATTAGTGTTTTCATTTAAATCTCCTTCTTCAAACCACTTAATCTTCCGAGTGACGTACATGGTCATGGCTATGATGACAAAAAGACCTATAGATCCCGCTAGCAATGCTGTTTTTTCTAATTGTATGATAATAAAAATGTAAGCAAATAATGCCACCATCAAGCCAAGGAGTAAGCCAGAGCTTTTTTTATTTCTAAACATTCCCAAACTATACAAGAATATTAATCCTATCGTAGCAGCTGCTGCCCCAGAATATGCCAAATCAAATCCCCAAAACTCTGATATCGAAAGCAGTAAGATAAAAAATATAGCGAGCGCCAGTCCTATAAGCGTATACTGGAAGATATGGATATGGATACGTTGTACTATTTCTGTAAGGAAAACGACCAAAAAAGTAAGAATGACAAAAAGAATCATATACTTACCAGCACGATGAGTTTTGGAGTAGTTGTCAATAGGGTCTACGATTTTAACTCCAAATAAGTTATTGCCTATATCTATGAGATTATTGGCCTTTTGATAGGGTGGGAGACTTTTGTTATATTCCAAAATATTCCATTTTGCGTCAAAACCGGCACTATTAGTGGTGTGCTCTGGCAGAAACTCACCAATAAAACTAGGATCGGCAAAAGGGGATTTGATGGCTATGGTAGTGTTTTTGGCCATTGGACTAAATGATAAAGTTTGGCTTCCCTTGATATCCAAATCAAAAGAAAAATCATAGTCTGTATCAGAAGGTTTAATATTGACTGGTGTACTCATTCCAGATTTAATACTATAGTAAGCATTGCCTTGTTCATTGTATTCAGGAAGTTTGCCTAAGGTGTGGACTGCTTGAGTATATCTGAAATGAATGTCATTTAGGCCAGGGCTTACTTTCTTTTTTTGACCATTCCATGTTATATTGACTTTATTTTTGATGCCTTTGAGATCAGATATGCCTATAGAAATGAACGCTTCGTCATAAAGTATATTGGCATCTTGCAATGCAATTTCTTTCATGTCCGGTAATTCAAATTTTCCTTTAAAACTCATTTTAGATTCATAAAGTAGTACTTTGTACAAACTTCGGTATTTGGACTGCGTATCTAGGATTCCATTGGCGTCGATGTTTTCCGGGTAAATAATCAGGTTGCTTTTGGATGAAGTGACTGTTTTTCCCTTTTCATCTTTACTGATGTAATTGTAAGGGATCACCAATGTAGGACTAGTGACGATTTGGTCACTTGCCCAACTTACGGCAACTTCTTTTTGTACAGATTGGTTGAGTTGTTGGCGCTCGTCTACCAAGTCGAGTATCATAAACTTGGGGATTAGTAAAAAAATGACCAAAACAAAGATGAGTGCTAACTTCATTGTGATTTTGGTTCCTTGATTTTGAAAAAATGATGTTGTTGTCATGATAAAATTATTTAGTGATTTAGTGATTTAGCCTGACTGCTGGAATGCAATGGAGGCAGTTGATCTTGTGATTGGTGATACCGCATATTGCGGCACATGTTCTTGTGATCTTGTGATCTTTGATTTGGTGAATGAGTGAATGATTAAATGTGTTAATGATTGAATGGTTGATTTTGTGATGAGTGAGCTTGTTATGTTTTGAATTGTGACTTAGAGAGTGAATTCCTTCGTGTCTTTGCGCCTTAGTGGTAATATGTAAAAAGTACTTTGAAATACAAAGTTAAAATGTAAAAAAATATAGCAACAAAAATCTAGCCTTTGCCGATCAGTGCTGCTAGTGCTTCTATGTGTTTTTGAAAAGAAAGTTTACCTGCTACCGTGGCTCGATATGATGTTTCGGGTTTTCGGCCTACGAATGCTTTGCGTACTTCGATATAATTTTTGCCTTCCAAGGCTATCGTATGACTGGCTAGGTTGCCATCTGATAGCTCGAGCATCTGCTTCATATCGTTAAAGTTGACCCATTCATTGACCATCAGGATGGACATGATGCCCAACCGAACTCGACTCTCAAAATCCTTGTTTATATTGCTGATATCGATGTCTTTCACGGTGTGTTTATTTGTATTTTTGATACATCCATATACCATAAACGATGTGAAGAATGCCGAATCCAATACCCCAAAATACCAAGCCATATCCTACAGAAACTGCCGCTAATAAGCCCAGAGTCAACTCGCACAATCCTAACCAAAATATGTCAGATTGGGTATATTTGGAAGCACTTACTAAGGCCAATCCATAAAAAATCAGCATACTAGGTGCCACCAGATAAAAAAGATGATGCCAAGTGACAATAATACAAAACAGTCCTCCTGTGACCAACGGAATGGCAGCTGACTTTATCGTATTTTTGGTAGCCGTTGACCATAGAGGGTGCCCTAGTTTTTTAGACTTTTTGACAGTAAAGTAAACACCAGATGCCAATGCCAATACCAAGGTAGATATCGCAACTATGGCCAATTGAATGAGGACTTCATAAGAATAATAATTGGGCTTACCATCGAAATAATCAATCTGATATTGAGCCAATATATAAAATGTCAAAGCACAACCAGCCAAAGCCACCAATCCTGCACCCACACCGGATAATCCACTGAGCGAGATAAAGGTAGATGATCGCTCCATCATCTGCCGGATATGTGTTAAATCGTTTTCGTATTTGTTCATAAATAAAAAAAACTTTTAGTATTCTTTAATAAGTAATGTATCTGAATGAATATTTAATTTATAACCTTTATTTATTGGGTAGCCATTTGTATAATAACCAAAAGTGCGTACCACACTTGAATCATTTATACAGTATTCAATTATATAATGGCCATCTGTTTTTGGAATAACTGTCATATCTAACCTTAACTCAACAAGTTCATTTGGAAGTAAATCTCTATAAATCAATTCCGAACCACCACTTGTTTTTAATACCATGTGTTCAATATTATATTGTAATTCGTTTTTTACATTCATTTTTATATTTACCCTGTCACTGCAACTTATAGCAAAATATATAAGAAGTAAGTAAACAGTCAATAATCGCATTTATAAAAGTACTTTGAATTGCAAAGTTAATGATAAACTTTTATTGTGCAAGAAATATTGTGTTAATTTTAATTTTTTTATTCATTCATCAAATCAAACACATTCTTCTGATTGATCAGCTTAAAGGTACTGCCTTGATAAGTTTCTGAAAATATCTTTGGAAATTTGGCTTTGTCTCCATTGTATTTAAACTCGAAGGTGGATAAGTTGCCACCATATTCTTCGATAAGATCTATTTCTTGCTGGTCATAGGTACGCCAGAAATATAGATTTTTGTTTATTCTTGAATATTCATTAAATTTTTTCCTTTCCAAAATACAAAAATTTTCCCACAACAGACCCACGTCTTGTCGGATAGATAATTGATTGTAGTTATTGAGTATACTGTTTCTGATTCCAAGGTCGTAAAAGTAATATTTTCTGGACTTAGATATTTCTTTTGATATGTTTCTACTAAATGACATCAGAGAAAAAATGATAAAGTTTTTCTCAAGTATGTCAAGATATTTTTCCACCGTTTGTATGGACACATTGACTTCATTGGACAGTTTATTTAAGCTTACTTCACTTCCAACTTGAAGGGCTAAAATGGTCAGTAGCTTTTTAAATACTAATGGTTTTTTAATATCCTCGTATCTTAAGGTGTCTTTGTAAAGATAATTACTGCTGATATTATTTAGGGCTTCTTTCTTATCGTCTATAGAATCTAAATGATACACTTCTGGATATGCACCAAAAACTAATAGATCTGATATTTTTCCTTTTGCTTGTACAATACCAGAATCATCTATAACTTCTTGCATACTTAATGGATAAAGAAGGTGCTCTCGGCTTCTGCCAGTAAGTGGTTCTGAAGCTTTATTAAGTAAATCAAAAGATGAAGATCCTGTCGCGATGATCTGAAGACCTACTATCTCATCATGCAATATTTTTAATTTTTTGCCAATATCATCTATATCTTGAGCTTCATCAAATACCACCAATTTACTTTTTGGTACAAGTCTCGACAAAGACACAATCGATGTACTTTCTAATAGATCTTTGACCTCTTGAGTTTCGCAATTGTAATATGTGCCCTCGTACTTATTGACAATAGACTTTACCAAATGGGTTTTGCCAGTTTGTCGAGCACCAGACAATAAAATGGTTTTTCCCTTAAATAATTGATTTTCTAATGATTTTTGCAATAATCGGTTCATCTTAATTTATTTGAAACTAATCATTTTTACTGCAAATTTAATAAATTTAGCTAAAATATACAAGTATAGTGAATGAATTTAGTTAAATTATAAAACTATAGTTGACAAATTTGGCTAAAATATGAAAGTGCAGTTAATAAATTTAGCTAAATTTATTAACTGCAAAGGAATTGATCTACAAATTTAATAGAAATATTTAACTACCTCTTCAACCATCCAGTGATACTCATCCTGGGTACGAGCGTCTTTAGTACTTCATGTTCGAGTTCATCGCTTTTGAAAAATACACTTTTCCCATTCGTTGGACTGACATTTTGATTCTGGCCGTCATCATGGAAGATGCTGAGTTCGCCGCCATCTCCTTCTTGCCAATCAGCATTCAAATAAGTGATCATAGAAAAAAGTCTACTGTCGTCATTGCGAAAGCGATCCAAATGCCTTTTGTAGAAACTTCCTTTTTCATATAAAGCATAATGGAATTCATAGCCCGTGATGCCCGTGTAACATGTTTCGTTGAGATACCGGACAAAATCATCCATCAGGACAAAAAAGGCATTTTCATGGATATCATCATGCGACTTATCCAACCAATAAATTTTATCACTTCTGATGGCAGTATCTTTTAGTATGGTGCTTTCATTACCCGTTCCCGCAGTAAGTAATGCATTTTTGGCAAACAAAGTCATTAGATTAACTTTTAGATCAGCTGACAATGTATCACTCAAAAAATGCTCAGAAATACCTACTTTATCCCTCAGATAAGTTTCTATCAAAGTTTCAAATATCTTTTGCAAAATGCTCTTATTTATTGCAATGAGTGGCAAATTGCCCGATAAGCCACAAGGTAAGTCCACTAAAATTATAAATACTATTTTAGCGGGTGTTTTATTTATTAATTCTTTTTTGATAAAATAAATTAATATTTTTCACCATCAGATTTAAAAATATCTCTACATTTATACGATGATATACAATCAGATCGATTTGAATACTCAAAAAACAGCCATACTATTCTTTAGCCGCACCGCTAAAACCGAAGCAAGGATCAAACCACTTGCTCAGGGAAAACGTGCGTCTGCAGCAGTAGCTGAGTTTACCATCGAGACCGTTTTTAGTATCGCGAAGCAAACCGATATTCCCCTTTTTGTAATTACGGAAAAAGACCAACGCGGTCATTCATTTGGTGAGCGTTTTGCCCATGCATTCGAAGATATTTATCAAAAAGGATTTGAGAAAGTAATTGCCATTGGGAATGACTGTTTGACTATTTCTTCTGATGATATTCTTGCTGCCGCTGAAAACTTAGATCAAAATAATTGCGTCATAGGACCAAGCCTTGATGGTGGTGCATACATCATAGGTCTACATAAAAACTCATTCAAAAAGCAAAATTTTGCTGATATCTCTTGGCAATCAGATGAAACGCTTTCTGGTTTACAAAGCTATATTGCCCATGAGAATGTTAACTGCATTTTATTGTCATTGAAAGAAGACATAGATACCATATCAGACTGGTCAGTTGTTCTGAATACCATTCCTTCGCTTATTAAAAAGGAAATTCTTAGACTATTTACCATCGGCGCAAAAACACTTACTGATTCTTTCAATATTTTCATTACAAACTGCTACTACGCAACTACCAAAAGTCTACGAGCACCACCTTTCAGTATCTAAAAAATATTTCCCTATTTTTTCAATGGATGTTTGCTTGCAAGCATCATGTCCTTTTAGATATTTTAATTTAAGTGTGCATGTTTAGATATGTAGTATCAAAATCCACGGTAAATAGATCGTTTGTTTTTGTTTTGAGTGTAATCATCCTTTTTATTAGTCCTCTTGCTGGTCAAACCGTAAGTGGGATCATCTTTGACAATCAAAGTCAGGAGCCTATCATAGGCGCTTCCGTTACCAGTCCACAAGGGGGATTTAATTTTGGTACTACTACCGATGAAAAAGGTTTTTTCCAACTCAACATCACCAAAGATATCCAAACGATATCGATCTATTCTATAGGTTACAAATCTGTAGAAGTTTCAGTCAATGGCCAAAGTCAGCTTAATATTGGACTCGAACCAGGCATCAATTTATCCGAAATCGTAGTGACAGCACTTGGTGTGGAAAGACAGTCCAAAAGCCTTGGCTATGCGGTACAGCAATTGGATGGTAACGCCTTAAGTAAAGTCAAATCGGCCAATTTTCTGGATAACCTCGCAGGAAAAGTGGCAGGGCTTACCATCACCAGTGGGTCAACAGGTGTAGGTTCTTCCACCAAAATAAGTATCCGTGGCGAGTCTTCTTTTACCAATACCAATCCACTTTTTGTGGTCGATGGTATCCCGATCAATAACAATACAGTAGTCAATACGACCAATGATGATGCCAATGGTTTTATGGAAGTCGATTTTGGCAATGGAGCGATGGAAGTCAACCAAGACGACATTGAATCTGTCACCGTACTTAAAGGACCATCAGCAGCAGCTTTGTACGGAGCGCGGGCTTCCAATGGTGCCATCATCATCAAAACCAAAACCGGATCTAAATCTAAAGGTATCGGCATATCCTTCAATTCTTCTGCAATGACAGAGACTCCTTTTAGATTGCCACAATTTCAGAATACTTATGGACTTGGCAATAGTGGCAAATATGCTTACAAAGATGGTTTAGGCGCGGGAATCAATGATAACATTACGTACAGTTTCGGGCCTAAATTTGAACCCGGACTGAATATAGCCCAATATGATAGTCCAGTAACTTTGCCCGATGGTAGAGTCGTTCGTGCCGCAGACAATGCATTGTTCAGCAACCTTCCGATCACACCTACACCTTTCGTGGCCTATCCCAAAAATTTACGAGATTTTTATCAGACAGGCGCCACATTCATCAACAATCTTGCTTTTACGGCTGGAAACGAAAAAAGCAATATGCGTTTGTCATTGACAGATTTGAACAGTACGTCTTATATACCCGGAGTTGATTTAAAAAGGAAGACGGTCTCCGCAGCATTAAATTTTAACCCAACGAGTAAGTTACAAATTACTTCCAATCTAAATTATGTCTATTCATCCAGTAAAAACCGCCCTGCTGCTAAGTATGGCTCTGAAAACATCAACTATGCTTTGGTAGCCTGGTTTGGACGATCCAATAATATTGAACCTTTGAAGGATTATTGGCAGCCAGGATTGGAAAATGTCCAGCAATTCTCTTACAACTATACCTTTTTTGACAATCCTTATTTTACGCTTTTGGAAAACAGGAATGGCTTTGGCAGAGACCGATTATTTGGAAATATTTTAGCCAGATATGCCTTTACACCAGCTTTGTCCTTGGCTGTGCGCAGTGGTATGGACTACTCCAACGAAGATCGAACCTTTAGAAGAGCATTTAGTACCAATCGATTCAAAACCGGTGCTTATGCTGAACAAAATGTGTTTTTCAGAGAGATCAATACAGACTTTTTGCTCAACTATACTAAAAATATCAGCGATATCAGTTTGGATATTTCTTTGGGTGCCAATAGGATGAATCAAAATGCATCCTTCGAGCAAATCCAAACCAATAGCCTGGCACAAGCAGGAGTATACGCACTCACCAATGCCGCTACACCGTTGGATTACTTTACCAATGTAGGTCGAAAACGCATCAATTCTGTGTATGGGATAGCAAAATTGGGGTACAAAGATTTTTTATACGTGGATGTCACGGGCAGAAATGACTGGTCCAGTGCATTGGCGACAACCAATTCCGCAGCGAATACATCCTTTTTCTATCCTTCAGTTTCTACTAGCCTGGTTTTGTCCAATTTACTATCTTTACCCAAACCAATTTCATTCTTCAAAGTGCGTGGTAGTTATGCCAAAGTGGGCAATGATACCCAACCGTTTCAGACCAATGGTGCTTTTGTGGCACGAACCAATGTCAATGGACAACCCACTTTTAGTGAACAAAGTAATATTCCTAATGCCAATCTAAAACCGGAAAGTATTACCGCCGTGGAACTTGGAGCGGATATTCGTTTTTTTGATGATCGGCTCAGCTTGGATGTTACTTACTTCAATACACTCAATGAAAATCAAATCATTTCGCTTCCCATTTCGATCACATCCGGATATACCCAACAAAACATCAATGGTGGGTCGGTCAGAAGTACAGGAATGGAAATCGTAGCTGGTATCATTCCCGTCAAAACCAAAAACTTTATCTGGCGCACACAAGCAAATTTTACTACCTATCTCAATATCGTGGAGTCACTTCCTGAATCTGCCAAAACCATCACATTGGCTTACAACAGTGTTTATGACAACATCAATCAGACGGTTTGGTATCAAGCCCAAGTTGGTGGTCGTTTGGGTGATATGTGGGGCACAGGCTACCTGAAAAATGAAAATGGAGATTTTGTCATCGGCAAAGATGGCCGGTACATCGTCAATAATACGCTGATTAATCTGGGCAATTACAATCCGGACTTTATGGTAGGACTCAACAATAGTTTTTCATACAAAAACTTCAACTTTTCCTTCCTGTTGGATTGGCGTCACGGTGGTAAATTGGTGTCCAGAACATTAGCATTGGCAGCTGTAGGTGGCCAATTAAAAGAAACGGAAAATCGTCCGGCTGAAGGTATCATCGCCAAAGGAGTAGTGAATGTAGGTACAACTGAAAATCCCATCTACCAACCCAACACCACTGCGATTCCAGCCGAGACGTATTACAGAATGTATTACGATCGCAATCACGAAGAAAACAATACTTACGATGCCAGTTATCTCAAAATCAGGGAAATAGCTTTGACGTATGAGTTTCCAAATACACTTTTCAAAGGCGTTTTTGAGCAAATCAATGTATCACTTATTGCCCGCAATGTGTATGCTTTCAGCAAGATACCGCATTTTGATCCAGAGCAATTTGGCTTTCAGCAGCAGCGATTGGTATCCGGTGTGGAAGATATGAGCTATCCGACGACGAGAAGTATTGGTTTGAAGTTGGGATTTGGATTTTGATGATTAAAAAGAAAATAGAAATGAACATATTTATACGATTTAGCATATTGATATTAATTTTCCAGGCCACTTCCTGCACCCAGGATTTTGAAAATATCAATACCAACCCTACCACACCAGTAGATGTGCAGCCCGATCATTTACTGCGAAAAGTCCTTTATGACTATGCTGAACAAATGTCTTATGAAGGATTTGTGGCTGGTAATTTATTGGGACAATATTTCACAGCGATAGACTTCAATCTTTTTGATAGGCATAGTCTTACCGAACCACAATATGGCGGCAAACCGTGGAATATGTTGTATGAAAATCTTCGCGACAACGAGATTCTTTTGGCTAAATCCAGGGCTAATCCCGCATTTGCCGTATATGAAGGACCATCTTTGATTTACAAAGCTTATGTGACAATGGCTTTGACAGATTTGTATGGAGATGTACCTTATTCACAGGCATTGCAAGGCAAAAGCGGGATTGTCACGCCTGTTTATGATGATCAGAGAGAGATCTATCTCGGCAGTGAAGGTATCATAGCCAATTTGGACAAAGGGTTTGCAGCCATCAATGCCTACAAAGGCGGAATAAAACTCAATGGCGACATCATTTACAATGGTGATCTGACCAAATGGCGCAAACTGGCCAACAGTCTCAAATTTAAAGCTTTAATGCGCATTTCCGGTAAGGAAGATGTCAAACAAAAATTAGCTGTGATTGCATCAGAAGGAGATTTTATCAAAACCAAGGCAGATGACGCCATCTATACGTTTACCCAAAGTCCACCCAATAATTTCAGGTTGTCCATCGCCAAAACGGGCGATTACAATTTGTTTATCATGTCAGCCACGATGGACTCTATTTTGACAAAAATGGATGATCCGCGAAAGTCGATATTCTTCAGACCGACGGCAAGCAATGCAGCTGTATTCAGGGGTTTAAACAATGGTCCCGATGCTTCTAAATTGTCAATAACGGCAAGTGACTACTCCCTGACAGGAAGAATTTTCAGAGAGGAAGCCGGCAAGCTCAAAGCTAACTTTATGAGCAGCGCCGAGATGCAGTTTTTATTGGCTGAAGCAGCGGAAAAAGGATGGATAGCAGGAGATGCAAAGACATTTTACGAGACTGGCATCCAACAATCCTTCGACTATTGGGGACTAAGCCTTCATGCTGATTATCTCCAAAGACCATCGATCGCTTATAAAAATGCAGGAAGCAATGCCATCGAACAAATCATCACCCAAAAATGGATACACAATATCATCAATGGTTATGAAGGATGGATAGAATACCGTCGGACAGGATTTCCAAAGCTAAAACCTGTGACCGCTAGTTTAAATCAAAATATTTTTCCTGTGCGCATGCCTTATCCCGCATCTGAAGAAGCCTTGAATAATGTAAATTTTAAGGCAGCAGCATCCAAAATGAATAATAATAGTCTGAATGCAAAAGTATGGTGGAATCTGTAGAAAGATCTAAAAGTTTATTAGAAAGATTAAAATCAAAGAACGTCCGATGTTCCCTCCATTTTAAGAGCTTGTCAAGCTTTAGCATGAGAGGGTTAGGGTGGGTAAAAACAAATTAAATGGACACACTAACCTGGCAATGGATCATTTTGATAGCAGTAAATGTTATCCTATATTGGGCATCGCCGTGGTCCCATAAAGCCAATGATTTTTTTAAAGGCAGCAGCAACGACAAACAACCCAATACTTTTCTCCTGACCAGTAGCTTGGTCATCACATGGCTATTTGCTAAATCCATTACCAACGCTGCTGATTTAGGATATCAATTTGGCATCGTGGGCGGTGTGGCTTATGCAGGATACTACATCTCATTTATGGTGGCTGGTATCATTATTTATTTCATGAGAACCAAAGGTGGTTATAAAAGTATACACCAATTTTTACAACACAAATACGGTCAAGGAGCCATCATCTTATTCACCGTTTTGATCGGTTTTAGGTTACTCAATGAGATCTGGTCCAACACGATGATCGTAGGAAGTTACTTTGGCGAAAAAGGCAGCACAGGATATTACAGCGCCATTTTGGTCTTTACAGCTTTGACATTGGCTTATACATTAAAAGGTGGTATGCGCACTTCCATCATCACCGACTTGATTCAGATAGCCATGTTTGCGGTATTGATGATCATTATTTTGGGTTTGATCATTCCACGCACCGAAGGTGGATTTACGACCATCGCCCAAAGTGGTGAATGGACCATGAGCCAAGGATTAAATTTGTTTTTTGTGGCACTAATCCAGGTATTGAGTTATCCATTTCATGATCCGATACTTACGGATAGAGGATTTATTTCCACACCCAAAACAACATTAAAATCTTATGTACTTGCCACATTTATTGGCGGTGGCTGTATCATATTGTTTAGCTCTGTGGGTACTTTCGCTGCTATGAATGGTTTAAATGCACCTGCCACTTTGGAAGTATCCAAGCTTTTAGGTATTTTTATGTTGCTTGCCATGAATACCATTATGATCACTTCTGCGGCAGCAACCATCGATTCTACCTTTACGTCCACATCAAAACTGGTACATTTGGATTTACTTCAGGAAAGGGATTTGAGTATCACCAAAGCACGATGGACTATGGTTACGATTGCAGTATTAGGCACTTTACCGGTTTTATTCAATCCCGAAATCTTGTCTGCTACCACCATCAGCGGAACTATGGTATTAGGACTTGCTCCGGTCTTTGTTTTCTGGCATATCGACGCTCCAAAAATATCATATTATTTATCCGTCTTGGCAGGTATATTATTTGGTTTGTTGATGGTTTTTTATCCTGTGCCGGAGCGATTTTTACTGACCGATGGCAAGTATGCAGACTTATTGGTGGTAAATCTTGTTGGAACCATCGTATGTTTTTTATTGTTTTTAATCCCTGTATTTTTTGTCAAAAAAAATGCAATCAAATCTTCATAATTCAGATATGAGCGAAGTAAAAAATATTGGAAAATTAAGTGGGAAAGTACTTGTTTTTGGAGGTGTGTATTCCAACTTACAAGCATTGGAAGCACTACAAAAAGTGGCTGATAAAGAAGGTATTGCCCCAAGTAATATCATTTGTACAGGTGACATCATCGCTTATTGTGCCCAACCATCAGCATGTGTAGATGCCATCGAAGATTGGGGCATTCATGTCATCCAAGGCAATGTAGAAGAAAATATTATCTTGGGCAAAGATGACTGTGGATGCAATTTTACAGAAGGTGGACGATGTGATATTTTTTCGCGTATGTGGTTTCCGTATGCCGTTTCCAAAATGACCGAAAAAAATCTTAATTACTTAAATACATTGCCGGAAAAGCTAGATTTTACATACGCTGACAGGACATTCAGGGTTTTGCATGGGTCAGAAGAGAATATTTCAGATTTTGTATTTAAGTCCACTGACTGGACAGTTAAGGCAGTACATTTTGATCATAATAATGCCGATGTAATTTTGGCCGGTCACTGTGGAATTCCTTTTGTAGATGAGCGGGATGGCAAAACATGGCTCAATGCTGGTGTCATCGGTATGCCTGCCAATGATAGTACCAAGACTGTTTGGTACGTTTTGATGGATGACGTAGCTGGCGTATGGACCTATAGTTTTCATAGGTTACAATATGACTTCAAAAAGGCACATGATCTTATGGTACAAAATGATTTGCCGGAAACCTATGCACGCACGCTTGTAACAGGCATATGGGATAGCAATGAAATCCTACCTGAAAAAGAAGCTTACCAGCAAGGAACACCTTTAGAACTTGACTTGATGGTCCCTAAAAAAGTAACCATCGAAAAACGCAAAAAATCGCTTTCTGTTACCGGAAGTCCGCTTAATGATACTTTCTTTCAGCTCAAAGTCCTGAATGGAAAAGAAATTGCAGATACGAAGTTTACGCCCTTCGGAGAAAAAATTGCCCCTTTGGGTTTCAAACCATTAACCGCTACAGGCATCGATATTTTCCAAATCAATATTGGTAAGCTTTGCAATCAGGTATGTACACACTGTCACGTAGATGCGGGTCCAGATAAGAAAAAGGAAAACATGGATCGCGAGACGTTGGAAATTTGCCTGGACATTATTCGCAACCATCCTGTCAAAACGGTAGATATTACAGGTGGAGCACCGGAGATGAACCCACATTTCCGGTGGTTTGTAGAAGAATGCCGTAAAGCTGGAAAAACCGTCATTGATCGCTGCAATCTGACCATCATCGAAGCCAATAAAAAATACAACGATTTGCCGATGTGGTTTGCTGAACATGAAGTGCATATCATTTCGTCACTTCCTTATTTCTCTAAGGACAGAACAGATTCTCAGCGTGGTGATGGCGTGTTTGAAGATTCTATATCAGCGCTCAGAAAACTCAATGCCGTAGGATATGGTCAAGAAGGAAGCGGACTCATACTCGATCTGGTTTACAATCCATCAGGTGCCTTCTTACCTGGCAATCAATACAGCCTGGAAAACGAATTTAAAAAACACCTCAAGCAAAATTATGACATCGTTTTCAACAATCTTTTTGCGATTACCAATATGCCTATAGCCAGATTTCTGGATTACTTACTTGAGTCAGGCGATTATGAAGAATACATGTCAACCCTCATCAACGCCTTTAATCCTTCTACCGTTGAGCATCTCATGTGCCGCAACACGATTTCCGTCAGTTGGGATGGCTACATGTATGATTGTGATTTCAACCAAATGCTAGATTTACCAGTCCATGCCGGCGGCAAAAAACACATTCGAGACTTTGATTATGATACTCTGGTCAATCGCAATATTGTACTCAATCAGCATTGTTATGGATGTACGGCTGGGGCTGGTTCGTCTTGTGTGGGTGAGGTGTAATAAAAATTATTAAATATTGATAAAATTACTATTCTGAAAATATGGTAAGATTGATTTGTAAGTTTGTACTAATTTTCTTTTTATTGCTTTCATGCAAATCTGATGAAAAAAAATATTATTCTCATTTAATTTATGATTCAATAATAGATAAGATTTTTCTCTATGATAGTAAAATTACTTCTGAATATTTTATGTTTGGAAGCATTAAATCTTACCATATTATAGATTCAAATTATGCTTTATCAAAACATTCTTCTATTAAAGGGTATTTTAATAAAATAAAAAAAGATGAGTATTTTGATGATGATTATGCAGATATTCATTCAACTTATTTTGGTAAACGAATTGAATTGATCGCACATGGAAATCACGACAATCATAACATGTATCAAGTTTATGAAAGTAAGTTTAATAAATTGGTGAATTTAAACATTCGAAAAACATATGTCAATAAAAAATTGAATCATTTAGATTCTATCTATTTTAATGATGATCTTACACCAAAAATCATTTTGCATTATTCTGTACATAATGATTCTCTTAAATTGGTTGAAAAACACATAAAAGAATATAATGGTGATAGGGGACATTTGGATTTACATATAAGAGATAATGGTAGTTATGGATGGAAAAAATATTATACATCTGAAGGCAAATATCACTACATGTGTTATTTGACAGATATAAATAATGAAACTTATACATATAAAGAAGAAATGGCTAATTGCTGGTATTTTGAATTCGATGGTAATGATTTTAAGTACTTTTGTAATGGGGAAGATACTTTAGAATATGCTCACAAAACCAAAATGTTGGTCGAAAAATCTTGGAAGGGTAAAACCTTTGTCTATTTTAATGATGAATATTTTCCAACCAGAAAGGAAGTATATTATAATGATGACAAAAAAATATCTCAAGTTACAATATATAATTATACTAAACAAGGTGATATTTCTAGCATCATCAATAATGATCTTTTTGAGAGAGTATCATCTATACAGCGCTCTTTTATCTATAAGTATGACGAGAAAAATAATTGGACCGAGAGATTGGAATACGAGAATAAGGAATTAGTTAATAAAACCATTCGAATTATAGAATATTTTAGATAGCAATCCATTTTAATTAATGCTTTTATTTGCATTGCAATCTTTATTATACATCAGCCTACGGCTGGAGCTGGATCGTCTTGTGTGGGTGAGGTGTAGTGTGATGAATTATTAAGAAATAGATTAAGTTGTATTTTTGTGTTAGATTTCGAACTTAAATTTATCAATAGTTGTTATTTAAATCATAAAAATAGAATAATAGGTAATGAGCACAATCGTCGTGGATACTGATAATCAAAATTTAGAAAAAGTTTTGATATATCTTAAAGAACTTAATATAAAATTTGAATTAATACCTGATAATAAGCCTTACAACATTGATTTTGTAAAAAAAATTGAAAAAAGTAGAGCTGACCTTAAAAATGGAAAAGCAAAATCCATAACTTTAGAAGAGCTCGACAAATTATGGAAATAAAATATTTACCGGATGCAGGAGTTGACTTAGCATATTGGATAAAAACAAACAATAAAACTATCATAAAAAAAATTACTGACCTCATTCGAGACATCATTAAATCTCCTTACAAAGGATTAGGAAAACCTGAACCACTAAAGTTCCAATTTTCAGGATTGTGGAGTAGGCGCATCAATAAAGAGCATAGGTTAATCTAGAAGTTAGTGCTAATACCATCATCATTCACTCCATGCGTGGACACTATCAATAAATATTATCTGATTTAACCATGCCTGATTTTATAGATAAAATTATTAGTATCCTGTGCTAAAAAAATGATAAAATGAACTGAAGGGTCAACCTATGAGTCATCAAAGTTGAAGCTTAACAATTAGCATAATACAGATTCGTTGTTTCATTTGTTTTCCAAAATAAGTTAACCATTTCAAAAACCTTCACAAAAAACATTTGTTGCAACAAATATTAATTTAATCATATAAAATACATAACATTATGACAAATTTAGATAGAGCAAATGACATCTATGACATGATTGCTAAAGGTCAGCTTTTAGATGCATTTGACAAGTATTACCACAATGACGTGCAGATGGAAGACGTTGGTGAAAACAACCTAAAACATGGTAAAGAAGCCTGTAGAGCGCATGAAGTCAACTTCCTGAGTGCAGTAGCTGCTTTTAATGGCATGGGCGTAGATTCAGTAACTGTATCCGCTGATGGCAACACGACCTCTGTAGAATGCTGGATGGATTTGACATTCCAAGGTGCACCTTCCAATATTGTGATGAAGCAAGTAGCAGTGCAACAATGGCAAGATGGTCAAATCATCTCAGAAAAATTTTATCACAAGTAATGAATTGAATTGTAGTTCAATTTACATGAATTCTCCTAAAAAGCAATGTTTCACAATCTAGTCGGATTATGGGACATTGCTTTTTTTATAAAATGGATAACCCATCCTAGGATTATGCCTAACCTTCCATGCTCACCACCACATTCCCTTTTTTCCGCCCAGTATCCACATACCTGTGTGCTTCCACAATATCGGCCAAAGTAAATATTTTATCTATTACAGGTTTTAGTGTTCCTTCAGTAAAGATTTTGGATAGAAGTTCTAGTTGATCGATGGACTCGGAAGCATATTCCATACCGCCTACTGTTTTGAAAATGCCATTTTGTGTCAATAGCTTTTTAAACTGTTTGTGGTTGTATTTGCCCACAGCATCTAAAATAATATCGTACCGCTCAGGTAACATGGTAATGTCTTCTTGATCATAAGGTTTAACGTGATCAGCACCTAATAACAAACATAAATCTTTATTTGGAGCACTGCAAACGGCAGTAACATTTGCCCCATAATATTTAGCTATTTGAATCGCTGATGTACCTACCGAACCAGTTGCACCAAGAATTAGGACTTTAGCTTTGTTTTTGTTCTGAATGCCCATTTTGTGAAGAAAACAAATCGCCGTTTGACCACCAAAGAGGATGGCTGCAGCCTCATCAAAATTGGCTTCTTTGGGCATTTGAAGGATCATGGATTTCTCTGATACTGCAATATATTCTGCATGACAACCAAACTTAAAAGCGGTCAATCCAAACACCTGATCTCCAATTTCATAACTTTTAACATCTTGACCCATAGCTTCTATAATTCCTGCATAAGTGACGCCCAAAATAGGTTTTCTAGGTTTGTTCCAGCCAATAACCAGTCTCATCATGATTTTCATCCAGCCATCTACTTGCAATCCTCTGACCCTGACGTCTCCGGAATTGAGCGTGGAAGCTATTATTTTCACTAGGATTTGGTCGCTTTTGGGTGTAGGTTTCGGAATGTCATGAATTTCAATGACTTCTGGTGGTCCGTATTGTGTACAAAGTGAAGCTTTCATTTGTTTTAATATTGGGTATTGGTTTAATATTTTGATTTACCACTAAGTACACAAAGTTAACTACTAAGATCTCTAAAGTAAATTAAGTTGTGCTTAGTATTTTTATGAGTAATTCTTAGTGTTCTAAGTGGTCAAAATTATCATTCTCTGAATGGGCTTCGGATGATAAATTCTTTTTCAGGTTTTACCAGATTTAAGACTGTACTCACTGCTTTATTGATGACTGGCTTGGTGTGTTTCAGATATAAGAACATAGGATGAGGAACAGCACCTACTGTAGATTTGATTTCTACTGCAGTCCTAGACATATCCACTATTTTGGATCTAGAATGGATTCCGTCTTTTATGAGATCATAGAGCATATTTAAGTAAATCTGATACTCTTCATTCATATCTGGATCATAGCCCAAAAAGTGCGCATCCAGAACATCCAAATTCTGTATAGACGTGTGAAAAGCAATCATGGTGTCTTGCTTCCACCAAGTGACAAATTTAATTTTGTCTCCCAAAGACGCCTTTAGGTTTTCAAAATATTGTGGATGGAGTACAAAGGCATTAAAACCGGCTTGATCTGATATATTTTTGTATAAGGCATGAATGATGTCTCTGTGTATTATGATTTCATCCACAGTAAGTTCTTTTTTGATGAGCTCCGTAGATTTTTGCAGTGCTTTGCGGGCACGTACTCTATACTTCGATTTGAGTGCTTCCATATAATCGTCAAAATTTCTCCATTCTGGGTTAAGGTATAGGATCATTTTGGGCTGTACTGAGAATTGGGTGTAACCTTGGGTGGTAGTTGGATCCATAGGGAGCTGGTCTTTAAATAAATCCTTGATTAGAATGAGGTCAGTATGTATATTCGTTTTTACAAGTTGAAGATTCAATTTTTCTGTGGCTTTTGCTACCAAATATATTTGAGTATCATTGGATATTTCCTGATCAAACAATATTCCATACTTTCCTGTCAATAGTAGATTACCACATACTAAGGTTTGGAATTCTAAACTATTGACCAAAATATTTCTTAAAGGCGATATGATCTTGTTTAAAATGTCATCGGATTCTGGTCCTGCTTTTCTTAAGTTTTCTTTTAGTTTTACATATTTTTTCTGAAAGTATATCAAGCCTATGGTTTTATGACCATCTTTCACAATACAATAATAGGGTTTAATCCCTGAAGCAGGACACTTTTCGATACAATATAGAAATGCAGGTGAAAAGAAAATATCTTTTGCTTCTGAAATGATCGACCAACTGGGTTCTACATCGGTCATGGTATCCGAGATTAAAAAGCTGTATCTACCATCTGCTTGTTCGGGAATTGCCGTATTTTTACAAAAGCCTTTGGTGATGGTGGTCATGAAGATGATTTTAAAAATGTTTTGTTTTGTAACTATGAAATCATGAATACAAATCTACAAGTTTTTGTTTTAGAATTTACCAAATATTCGATTGGTGTTCCAAAAAACAAGACCAAAGGAACAAAAAGTCAAAATGATTTATCAATCTAGACCATAAGTTCGCGAACTAGCTGACTTACACCTGTAGTGGCTTTATCCGCAATTATTTTAAGTTGTGGCAGTCTGCTGAGTTCGTGTGATATATGTGGTTTAGGATCTATATAGTAAATTTTGGCACCCAGTTTTGCATACCCAACTAGACTCGCAGCTGGATATACTTGCAAAGAAGTACCAATAATCATAATGATATCAGCTTGTGCTGTAATGGCTATTGCAGGTTCCAACATGGGAACCATCTCACCAAACCAAACAATGTGAGGTCTTAGTTGGAAGCCATCCGTAGCTTGATCTCCTAAATTTAAGTCTTCAGTCCAATCATAAACTAAAGCTGAGTTGCCTGTGCTGCGCACTTTATTTAGCTCTCCATGTAAGTGTATGATATCTGTTGAGCCAGCTCTTTCATGGAGATCATCTACATTTTGAGTGATGACCGTCACGTCATATGTATCTTCTAGCTTTTGTATGGCGATGTGGGCATCATTTGGGTTCACCGTTTTGAGCTGTCTACGTCGTTGATTGTAGAAGTCTAAGACCAAAGCTTGGTTTTGATGCCACCCTTGTGGCGATGCTACTTGCATGACATCATGTCCTTCCCACAGACCGTCAGCATCTCTGAACGTACTGATACCACTTTCTGCGCTAATGCCTGCGCCCGTAAGGATCACTATTTTTTGCATATCTTGTTACATTGTGGTCATAAATATACTGAAGACTTTTCAAAGAAATCTAGAATTGTTTTGGATCATCTATGTATCATCATGTGAGATGGACCTTGACTACTATTTTGGGTAGAAAGCGCATTGAGATTATAGGTTACACTGGCCATAAAATATCTGCCTATGGTGTTTGAAATGGATTGAGACACTTGGGTTTCTGTTGCATTTCTGACGACACCTAAGTTTTGATTGAGTAAATCGAAGGCACTTAATTTTGCAGTCAATTTATTGTCTAAAAAACCTTTAGAAACCGATGCTTGCCAGAGTTTTACATTGGTAGCTTCATCAAATGCTCCTTGCCCATATTTACTGTATTCCATTTTGGTATCTACAGTCCATCCTTTCCCTGCAAACCAAGCTAACGATGCATCATAGACTTGATTAACAAAATTAGTATTCAGGTCTTCATTATTAAGATAAACATTGTTATTTAAGTTCCATCGGCCCCCTATGGATCCGTCCCAGTGTTTTTTGGATTTATTTTCTAACATGATATTGAAGCCATTACTCCAGCGATTGATGCTATTTTCGATTCCATTGATAAAGTTGATCCCGTTGATCAACGATGAGTTAATTCCAGCTCGGAATTTTGCTTTCATGAAATTGAGCGGGCTATTGTAACTCACATTGGAACCTAAGGTAGTTTCTCCCGATGTATTGACTGGCGATTGCGTTCTTACAAAGGTAACTGGATCAAGCACTGTAGCATTGGTTATTCTATTGGCGATATAACCAGCTCTTAAACTTGCAAACAATCCTCTGAAGTTAAACTGATCAAAGAAGTTGTACATAATGCGTAGATTATGACGGTATTCTGGCACTAAATCAGCGTTTCCTTTAAATAGATTTAAGGGATTGGTATTATCAATAATGGGTTGCAATTGATCTATAGATGGTTCTCTTACTGATGTAGAATAATTGATTCTTGTATTGATTTTATCGAGCTCTATAATTGCTTTGGGTAGAAAATTTTGGAACGTTTTGTTGATATTTAACCCAATACTTGGAATACCTTCTAATGTTGAATTTTGAAAATCCAAACCTGCACTCATACTGTAATTTGTTTTGATCCATCGCAAATTGAGTCCACCTGTGAGATAAACAAAACGGTTGTCAAAAGCCCTACTGAGTTCTTCATTAAAGATTTTCAGCGCATTTAAGTTATCAGGATCCAATTCATAGAAGTCCTTGATGATATCTGTTTTGTTATTCCTGCGGTTGGCATTTGCAATTAAAAAAAGCTGTTTGTTTAATGGTTCAGTATAAGTCGCTCCGTAGGAGTAGTTTTGATTGTCAGAAAACTGGTTTTGATCCTGAAAAACGGATGTCTGCTTATTGATTAACAAGTCTTGTCCAAAAACTTCACTCAAAATTCTATTGATATCATCGTTATTATTGGCACCAAGGGCACCATCTAAAGTAACAGTTCTTCCAGGTTTATTTAATTTTTTGCGTAGATTGACGGTTAGATTATAATTAAGTCCATCAGCATTATTGTTGCGAAATTGTTTGTTAAGATTTAAGATGCGATCATCAAGGTTTGATGTTGTGTCTATCTGATTGATGGTGTTACCATTCTTTTTTAAGCCTAGATTGCCTCGTATGGTCATTTCTGTGGTGGAATCAATTTTTAGTTCTGTGTTAGTACTGAAAAAATGATTGAAGGTATTTGCATCAGAATCATAAGCATTATTGGATATCAATGCTCCTGATGGCAAAAATGAATTAGTAAGGGAGTTTTGGATAAGATTTGTTTTACTTTGGGTAAGATAATAGCTAAAAGTCATTTTGTTCTTTATACCAAGATCTTGATTGAGATTGATACCCGCAGTGACTGAGGCTGTTTCCCCAGAATTGTTAGGTCCAAAACTCAGTGGCAAGCCAGAGTTGCCTGATGACATGGTTCGCATATTTCGGCCACCTTGACTTCCAGACATGGTCATAAAATCACTGGCATTAACACCCGTATTATTCAGGTTGTTGAGTCCGCCCAAAAATGAAATTTGAGTTTTTTTGCTGAAGGAATTGATCATCGTTTTGGCATTGTACCTATCATCAGTACCGTATCCTCCGGTCACATTTCCAAAGTATCCATTTCTTTTATCAGCTTTTAATTCCAAATTTATGGTCATCTCATCATTTCCATCATTGATCCCTGTAAATTCTGATGTTTTTGATTTTCTCTCGAAAACTTGGACTTTTTTGACTGCATCTGCGGGTAGATTTTTACTAGCCATCTTAGGGTCATTGCCGAAGAATTCCTTACCATCCACAGTGATGGATTTGACTTCTTCACCTTTTACTTTGATGACACCATCACCATCTACTTCTACACCAGGCAACCGTTTTAGTAAGTCTTCTACTACTGCATTCGGCTGGGTTTTGAAGGCATCTGCATTAAATTCTATCGTATCTTTGGTCACTTTTATGGGAACATAGTCCGCTGAAATATTGATAGTTTCTAGCATTGTGCCTTCTTCTGTCATGATGATAGTACCAAGATCGAAGACTTTGTTTTGACTATCTAAAGTGATTTTACGCTGAATAGTCCCGAAACCAATATAGGTGATTTGGAGTAAATATGCCGCTGGTTTAACGTCATCTATGGTGAAAGCACCTTCTGCATTCGTGGTCCCAAACCCTACCATTAAGGAATCCGAAGGTTGAAGTAAGACGGCCATGGCCGCAATAAGGCCTTTTTTTTCTGAGTCCTGAATTTTACCTTTGACAGTAATGTTTTGAGCATTTATAGCAATGGCACCCGCCAATAAAATAATAATAATAATAAATTTTTGCATCTCTTGATCTTGTTCTAGTTTCTAATCATTCTTTCCGATCCCGGTCTCTGATTCCCCCACATTTCTCTTTGTTCTTTCATTTTTTCTTCACGTAATTTATCAAATTCTTTGCGTGTTTTTTTGTCACCTTTGGACGGTACTATGATGGTAACATCTTCCTTTAATACTTCGGTGGCTATGATGTGAATCTGCGCACTTTGTACTTCAAGTATCAAGCCTGGGAGATTACCATATTTTTCGGGCCCGAAGCTGATGGGAATCTGGGGTGTAAAAAATACAACCCAATTAGTTGTACTGTCTTTATACATGGCTTTCATACAAGTGTAACCTAAGATGTTTTTTTGCTCACCAGCACTTACCTTCCATTTGTATCTAGAAATAGAGTCCGAAATTAGAAATTCTTTTCCAAAAAACTTAGATTGCTCTAGTAATAATTTTGTCGTTAAGTCTTTGTAATAGACGGTATTGGCTCGATCCATCATCCTTTTAAACATTCTCGGAGTATTATCATTGGGATTTTCTTCTACTTTTTTATCTGGGTCTATTTGGTATATAGATTCATTTTTATTAAACGCCAAAATCATGAATGACTCCACATATTTTGGAACATTTGCAGCCACATTCGCGGGCATTTTTTCTGTGTCAATGTAGTTGGTTTGTTTAAATTTGATTTTCCCACTTGACGTTTGAGCTAAAGCTTCAGTGTGGATCAGTAATAAAATGATAAACGGAATGAATTTAAATATTTTCAAAATTTAGTTATTTTTGGTTGGAATGAATGATTAAAAAAAGAGCACCAAAGGCATTGTAAACGTTTTAAGAAAGATTTTACGGTTCGTGATGACTCATAAAAAATTTAGACAATTTGAAAGCTCAAAAGTTTAAACTATTAATTAAATAGAATTGTTGTGATAATGTTTCAATCAAAAAATTAACAAAGTGACCAAAAAGATTATTATCGTAAGACATGCAAAGTCATCTTGGACTGATTTTTCTCTTTCAGATTTTCAAAGACCACTAGATCAAAGAGGATTAAATGATGCACCAGTAATGGCAGAAGTACTGAGGGAAGCAGGACATTACCCACAAAAAATAGTTTCTTCGTCAGCCGTGAGGGCTAAAAGCACGGCAGCATTTTTTTCAAAAACATTTCAGATAGATGTAGAAGAGGTAGATTCGTTATATCACGGAATGCCTGATGATTACCTAGATCAAATCAAGCAGCTACCTGAGGATGTCCAATGCGTAGCTTTTTTTGGACACAATCCGGGTATTACTTACATTGCTAATGATATACAACGCGGTATTACTGACAATATACCTACGTGTGGTATTATAGTGGCAGAAATGCCTCTAGATGTAGCTTGGCAAAAAACTATTTGGTCCAAAATGAAGCTAAAACATATCTTGACTCCTAAAGATCCTTATCCATAAAAATTCGGTCCTGTAATAACATGGCAATGTATATTTAATAGTAATATTACTTAAAATCTTAATATAACAATAATTATGAAGGCTTATTTAATATTGTTTTTCTTTATCTTATCAGGATGTGCAAATAAAAAAACTAATGATTCATCTTTGGAAATGACAAAAGAAGAATTGGTAAGTGCTCTGATACAATTATACACAGTTAATGCAGCTATTAATATTAATGATGTGGATTTAAGAGATAGTACAAGTCAAGTATATTTTAAGCAGTTGGAAAGCATCGTGGGCAAACCTAAGGATGTGATCAGATCCGATATTGAAAAACTTAGAACAATGCCAGACTCTTTATTGGTTATTCAGGGCATAGCTTTGGACACACTCAGAGCAATTCAAGAACGCCAACTCCTTAAAACTACTAATATTAGCATTGGCTTAAATTAAATTAACATTAAAATAATATTATCTATATCTTTACTGCAGTGTGAGTATGTTAATTTTGCAGTATGAACGGTAAGGTATCATCCTGAAATTGAACAAATTAAAATAATAGAACATGTCTGAAAAACGAAAAATTCTTGTGGTAGATGATGAAGAAGATATATTGGAAGTACTCCGATACAATCTGGAGAAGGAAGGATTTGAAGTAGCTACAGCTTCTGATGGTAATACGGGGATTTCACTCGCCAAAACTTTTGACCCCAACCTGATTATTTTGGATATCATGATGCCAGGAATGGATGGTATAGAGGTATGTCAAAAATTGAGATCTTTGCCGCAGTTTACTCATACAGTGATTGCTTTTCTCACGGCCAGAAGTGAAGCATTTACACAAATCAGTGCCTTAGATTCCGGGGGCGATGATTTCATCAACAAGCCCATTAAACCTAATGTATTAAAATCTAGAATTAATGCTTTACTCAGAAGAAGTAATGTAGTTACACCTGATGATGGTAATCCACGCACAGTCTTAAAATTTGGTGACTTGGAAATAGACGAAGAACAATTTGTAGTTTCGGTTTCAGGTAAAGACACAGGTCTGGCTAAAAAGGAATTCGAATTACTGACTTTGCTGGCTTCCCGACCTGGAAAAGTATTCAAGAGAAATGAAATCCTTGCCAAAATATGGGGAAATGATGTCATCGTAGGAGACAGAACTATAGATGTTCACATCAGAAAACTGAGAGAAAAAATAGGTGAACACTACATTCAGACTATGAAAGGTGTAGGATATAAGTTTGACTTTTAAAAATATCATTTGTATAAAAATATAAATATCAGGCAGATAACCATCATGATCACGGTACTAGTATCGTTGGTTAGTGCTGTTATTTTTGCTTTAGGCGTTTCTTATTTAGATCAGGTATGGTGGATGTTTTTGATAGCTGTTTGTTTGGTAGTAAATTTTCTCATTGTCAGATTCTACCTTGAAAAATATGTTTTCCGTAAAATAAAACTGATCTACAAACTTATACTCGATTCAAAAAAAGAAAAAGGTAATTTTGACTTAAGCCAGGAAAGTTTGGAAGATGTCAATACCAAGGTCATGGAGTGGGCAGAAAACACCAAAAGGGAAATTGCCAGCCTCAAGTCTCTGGAAGAATACAGAAAAAACTATGTAGGCAACATCTCCCATGAACTGAAAACACCCATTTTCTCTATACAAGCATACCTGCATACCTTGCTCGAAGGTGGACTCTATGATGAAAATATCAATCTGGACTATCTGCGTAGGGCTGCAGACAATACCGACAGGCTGCAAAACATCATAGAAGACCTTGAAATCATTACCAAGCTGGAATCCGGAAAAGCCGAATTGGACATCAAACGGTTTGATATCAAAGAGTTGGTAGGCGATATCTTTTTGGATGTCAAGGCTATGGCTAAAAAGAAGAAGATAAACTTGGCTTTTAAAGATGGAGATACCCAATCATTTTTTGTTTTGGCCGATCGGGAGACTATCAGACAAGTACTTATCAATCTGATTGTCAATTCCATCAAATACGGACGTGAAGGTGGCACTACAAAGGTCTCATTTTATGATCTAGATACGGAGATATTAACAGAGTTATCAGACAATGGTATAGGTATCGAAGAAAAACACCTTAAACATGTATTCGACAGATTTTACAGGGTAGACTCCAGTAGAAGCCGTAAGCAAGGTGGTTCGGGACTAGGCCTTTCTATCGTAAAACATATCATAGAAGCACATGACCAAGCCATCAATGTAAGGTCTACGATCAACATTGGATCTACTTTCGGATTTACACTGAAAAGGGCGGAACGGTAGGAGGGAAGGTTAAGTTTGAGATTTAGGTTAAGTTTGAGATCAAGATTAAGGTTAAAGCTGAGACTGAGGCACAAGGTATGCTGACTTAGAAGTCGTATTGCATTGGTCTCTGATCAATACCAAATAATTCGGTCCATTGCTGCATATTTCACTCCTTCACCCATTTAGCACTACTGATTTTACCTTGTCCGTCCCTTATAGTAATATAATACAATCCTGATGCCAAGTGACTATTGTCCAATATTATATCTCTAACCACCTGTATGCCTGACTCTATGATGCGACCATGTATATCAGATAGCTGATACTGTATCGGCAAAGTTGTTTCTAACGGAAATTGTAAATTTACCTGTCCTGTGCTAGGATTGGGATATATTTTCAAATCACTATAGATTACATCATCTGCTAATGAGACAATTTCAGGTAAGAAATCAAAGTATTTACCTATGTGTTTACAATCATCCGTAAGACATCCCTTTGGGGTGAGTCGCATGAGCCAAGCGTCATACTCGACTAGTGGATCATCATCATTTCTTTCTAATCTGCCACCTGTGATGATGCTCCCATCAGGTGCTTCCTGTATGTCATAGACAGAATTTGTTCTGATTTTACCGTCTTTCTTACGTGGAACGATAAAATGACGCCATAACAACTTACCATCTGTATCAAAACGTGCAATAAAGCTACCGTCGCCCGTTGCATACAACTTTTTGTCTTGTCCTGCTACATCAAAACTATCTCTTACAAACACTCGACCAGAACACAAAATGTCGCCATTTCTGGTTGTAGAGATGCGATATATTTCATTAGTTTTATAAGCTCCTGTTTGACTTACTCCATCATATCTAATTGGTGGTACCATTTCTGTCCGTTGTACAATCCCCGATCTGCCAATTTTTGAAATAAATCCGATGTCTCTGAATGGTCTGTTATATATAGGGCCTGCTGAGAGTGGTATAAAATGTTGAAATTCAATAAAAAGTATTAAATTTGAGCGATCTAAGTGCAAGCAAAAATGGCAAAAAGCTCTAAAACCCGTGCATCACGCCTCAAATATGTCAGTACAACCCATGTATTGATACCAGGATTTGAAACACCATTCGATCAGAATCTGGATCCTACAAACCGTTGGGTAATTTTAGCCAATAAAATTCCTTGGG
>CAMBRK010000019.1 GCA_945870185.1 Aureispira sp. CCB-QB1
TGGCTATTGACCAAATTCAAGCAAAATGGACGAAGCCAATTAATGACTTCGGTATTATTCATAATCAAATTCTTATTATCTTTGATCATTTTTTAGAAAATGCCTAATTTTCCTTCTCTCGAGTTTACACATTATTTTTTACACTCTCCAGGTGGATGCCTGATAAGAGATCTAGTAGTTTTGTTTTTACAAGTTGTGGAGATTATAATGTAAATGTAAGTGTATGGGACGAAGCTGGAAATACAGATTTTTGTACAGTAGCCCTTAAATTTTTGGGAGGATGCGGGCCTATGTCATTTAGCATTAATGGGAAAGTATCGACTATCAATAATAAACCTATAGAAGAAGCAACGATTACATTTTACGCAAATTTAATGGAGTATCCTAAGTCAGTACAAACGAAAAAAGGAATATTTTCGACATATCTTCCGTTTGGGGTAAACTATGAAGTTTCTGCTGAATACAATGCTAAAGATTTATACAATGTAAATCAAAAAGATGTAACTAGATTAGAAAGACACTTAAATGGACAACAGCCTTTTACTCACTATTGGCAATATATAGCTGCTGATGTCAATCAAGATATAATAGTTGATAAAAAAGATTTAGAATTTTTGAAAAATAAATTACTTGTCAAAGACTCAAATGTCTGGACATTAATCCATAAAGTAGACTCTTTAAATACACTCAATTGGCACAAATATAATACTATTGTAACCGTTGATGGCCAAAACTTGGATACCAAAGTAGACTTCACAGCCATCCAATTAGGTGACATCGACGGAAGTAGTGCTGGGTTGGATGTGGTACAATATGATTCCAATCACAAATTGGAAGACATCGATGAAACCACTTGGAGAAGTATTTTATCATCCAATATTGAAAATCTCAAAGTCTACCCCAATCCTTATTCTGATCAGTTTACCATTGAATTCTCCCATACTCAGGATGAAGTGGTCAAACTTACTTTGATGGATATATCCGGAAAAGTAGGTCAAATAAAGGAACTCCATTGCTACCAAGGGAAAAATAGTTTTACGATAGATGATTCATTTTTACAGTCATCAGGGATCAAGATAATTAGACTCGAAAGTATAACCGGAGTGCGGCTTATAAAAGTACTAAAAACGTCTAGTCACCCTTAGATATAGGATATTTTTAGGAACTTATTAATACCTTTGCTGTTCTGATTATTTACAGCAGTTTTATTATGGATTTTAAGATTTCAGATTTATTACAAAAAGCGCTTAGATTAGAGTTTTTGAGCGCAGAAGAAGGGTTGTTTTTGTTTGAAAAAGCAGCTACTGCTGAATTGATGTATGTAGGAAATGCTATCAAACAACATCATGTACCACACAATAATGTCACTTGGATCATTGATCGCAATTCAAATACAACAAATGTTTGTATAGCCAATTGTAAGTTTTGTAATTTTTACAGGAGACCTGGTCATGAGGAGTCATACATCACCACGATAGAAGAATATAAACAAAAAATAGAAGAGACCTTTGAGTTGGGTGGGGAACAGCTGCTTTTGCAGGGTGGTCATCATCCTGATTTAGGATTGTCTTATTATGTAGATCTTTTTAAACAATTAAAAAGGCTCTACCCTAATCTGAAACTGCATGCTTTGGGTCCACCGGAAATTGCACATATCACCAAACTGGAAGGAAGTACGCATATGGAAGTTTTACGTGCGCTCAAAGTAGCAGGTTTGGATTCATTGCCTGGAGCGGGAGCAGAGATACTAGATGACAGAGTCAGGAGACTGATATCTAAGGGTAAATGTGGTGGACAAGAATGGTTGGATGTGATGAGAGCAGCACATCAATTGGACATTACGACTTCAGCCACAATGATGTTTGGCCATATAGAGACCAATATAGAGCGGATGGAACATTTTGTAGCACTCAGACAAGTACAAAGTGAAAAACCTGCTCATGCCAAAGGGTTTTTAGCCTTTATTCCTTGGCCGTTTATGGACGAAGACACCATATTGAAAAAAATAAAACGTGCCAGAAACCAATGCACCGGTGATGAATATGTGAGAATGATAGCCATGAGCAGAATCATGCTTCCTAATGTGGTTAATATTCAGGCTTCGTGGCTTACTGTGGGTAAAAAGACCGCTCAACTTTGTCTTCACGCTGGAGCTAATGATTTTGGAAGTATCATGATAGAAGAAAACGTCGTATCCGCTGCAGGTGCATCATTCAGATTTACAGCCGATGGTATTCAAAAAGCCATTCTCGAAGCTGGTTTTGTGCCCCAACTCAGAAATCAGCAATATGAATACAGAGAATTGCCCAAAAATATGAAGCAACAGTTGTTGGACAAAGAACTGATGACCGTAGATTGATCTATCTAGTATACATCAAATGGTTTGAAAAGACTTCGTGAAGAAGTTTAAACTGAAGCCATAGCTGCACCTACTATACCGGCATCATTGAGTAAAGATGCAGTGTCTACCTTGACGGGTACGTTTAGAAATTGACCAAACAAATCAAAGTTTTTGCTTACACCACCTCCTATCAAGATAAGATCAGGACTAAGTAGTAGATTGAGGTGATTGAGATATACATCCAATTCTTTAGCCCATTTTTTCCAACTCAGGTGATGGAATTCTCTAGCACTGTTGGAAGCGTATTTTTCGAAGACAGACTTTTTATACTTTAAATGTCCAAGTTCTGTGTTTCCCAGTAATTGGCCATTATAAAACAATGCTGACCCGATTCCTGTACCCAAAGTAATGAAAATTACTAAACCATTGACTCCTTTACCTTTACCATAAGTCATTTCTGCTATGCCTGCGGCGTCAGCATCATTGATTACAGTCACGTCGCAGTTTAGAGCTTCACTAAATTTTGCATTGATGTCATAATTGATAAACTGTGCGTCTATATTACTAGCGGTAAGAGATATTCCATTTTTGATCACTGCCGGGAAGCCAATACCTATCTTTTTACCTTGCCAATTAAAATTTTCTACTGTGGTTTTTAAGCATTCAATCACAGCATCAGGTGTGGCAGGTGTTGGCGTTTTTATTTTGAATTTTTCATGAGTTGATGTACCAGTTTCAATATCTACAATGTTTGATTTGATGCCTGTGCCACCTACATCTATTCCTAATACTTCCATGATAAAATTTGTTTATTTGATGACTTGAATGTTTAATATTTTGATATCTGATAGAGGTCTGTCACGTTTGTCGGTCTCAGTCGATGCTATTTTATCTATGACTTCCATACCTGATATGACTTGCCCAAAAACAGTATAATTCATATCTAAATCAGGGAATCCTCCATTTTGAATGTACTTTTTTCTTGCTTCATCTGTATATCTAAAGTTTTTTTCGAGTTCATTTTTCTCGAGTTGTGACTCGGTAACTGATTTGCCATGTACTATATAAAACTGAGATCCAGAAGATCCCTTTTTGGGGTTGACTTCATCGGGAGTTCGTGCAGCTGCCAATGCTCCTTTTACGTGAAACAAGGTATCGCTTATTTCATTTTTTATATTATATGAAGGTCCACCGGTACCCAATTCTTTACCTTTAGGAGCATTTTTTGAATTTGGATCGCCAGATTGTATCATGAAGCCTTTGATCACTCTATGAAAAAGTAGGTTGTTGTAATATTGTTCTTCAATGAGTTTCAAAAAATTGTCTCTGTGAAGCGGTGTCCCGTCAAATAAGTGGACGATCATGGTTCCTGCTGATGTTTCCAAAACAATTAAACACTTTTCTGGTGGATTTACAAATAGGTCATTATTTACAAAAGATGTTTTGCTTCCATCACTTATTTTGAGACTTACTTTATATCTCCCAGAGTTCATATAAACGTGCTTTGGTGATTTTTCCGCCGAGGTATTTCCGTCTCCAAAATCCCACCAATATTGTGTAGCTTTTAAGGATGCATTATGAAAAGATATCGTGGTAGGTGCAGAAGACTCACTAGCCGTCGTACTGAACACTGCTTTGGGAGTACCACAAGACATCGCTAAAATCCAAAAAAATAAATACACTAATATTCTATATATCAAACTCACAATTGGAAAATTATCCTCAAAATTAATAAATCTTCATTTTAATATCTTTGACTGGCCTGTCTCGGCTATCTTTTTCAGCATTGGCAATTTTGTCTATAACATCCAGCCCTTCGATCACTTCCCCAAAAACGGTATAGTCCCCATCTAGCATCGGCGAGCCACCAATTTTTTTGTACTTTTCCCTTTGCGCTTGACTATATTTAAGACCTTTGGAAGATTCCATGACATCGAGTTCTTCATCTGTAACGGGGTGACCCTGAACGATATAAAATTGGCATCCTGAAGATTTTTTATCAGGATTTACAGCATCACCTTGCCTCGCAGCAGCTAGCATTCCTTTGAAATGTGGTGTTCCGATTTCAGCAGATATGAGGTAGTCAAGTCCGCCACTTCCTAAATGTGCTGATGTAGGAGCATTTTTGGATTGTGGATCACCTCCTTGTATCATAAATCCACTGATTACTCGATGAAAAAGTAAGTTGTCATAAAAATTTTCATTCACCAATTTTTCGAAGTTTGCTTTATGTTGTGGGGCAGAATCCAAAAGTTTAACTGTCAAATTTCCAAACTCGGTTTTGATAGTGTAGGTCCCTGATTCTTTGCAAGAAAAGAAAGTTAATGCTAGTGGGATAAAAAAATAAAATAACTTCATGTTCATACTTAATTTAATGAAAAAGCGGTAACTTCATTATATTTTTGAAAATATTCTATGATTTTGATGATCAAAAAATGTTCCTGTTCTTGTTCTCCTTTAATGTTAAAAGACTGTAATTCTTTCCAATGCGGCCAACCATCCTGATCCCTTCCCTCAAATTCAAAAAACCCGTCAGGTTCCAATAGGGTACACACGGCCACGTGCATTAGGTCTCTCTTTTCTTCTTTTGTAAATTTAGTTTTGGGTATCCGGCCCAATTCCTGCACACCGATCAAAAATAGGACCGTCTGAAGATCGGGCAATTGATCTTTGCGCATAGCATCTTTGACGATGTGCCTTACTTTTAACCATTCAAAATCTTTTTCCCAAACTTCCATCACTTGTTTATATACGTATTATCCTAAAAAGGATGCAAATATAGCAAGAAGATTTTTTTTGATGGCTTTTTAGACCATAGTATTACCTAAAATCAGATTTATTTATTTGGAATATCATTCCGGGGTGAGCTGCACATGCCTTTTTTTCAATATATTTCATCCCACATTCTTTAAGTATCTTGATAGATGCTATATTTTTTCCATCGCTCTTCCTAAGATCATGGGTATTTTTAATGTTTCAAAACCATACTTTAGAGATGCGTTGGCATATTCAGAAGCAAAGCCTTGATTCCAATATTTTTTAAAAAAGCGGAAACCTAGATCATATTTACCGGAAGAATGGTCAAATTTGATACCGCACCATCCTAGAAAAGTATTGTCATCTTTTCTGATGACAGCCATTCGACCAATTTTGTATTTTGTAAATTGATCGTAATTTTGTAAAAAATCTAGTGCATTATTTGTACTTGCAAAAGGTAAATCACCAGTGTATTGGATGACTTCTGGGTCATTATTGAGATCATAAATGCTTGGGTGTCGCCAGGACTCAATGGCCTGAGAATCAGTCTAGCGATTTCTATCAAGGCTTTGAAGGCATTTCTTTTCCAAAATGTTGCACCCAATATTTTTCAACTTTGGCGATACCCATTTCAGTAACTTTGGGATGCATCAACATCTTACAATGAGAGTAGCTATTGAGCCAGTCGACTAGGACTTCGTCAAACGATTGCTGACCTTCTCCTAAGTTTTCACCTGCCACCATCCAGTTGTAACCTACTTTCTCCAGTCTATCCCCTATGTTCAAGCCATCTTTGGAGAAGTGCGTGAAAAAATTGTTTTGATGCATATCTTTAGCGTGATTGAGTGCGCTTTTAAACAATTTTTCATTCCAGATGACAGTGCCTACAGGTTCCATAAATCGTCTGCCACAGTAGCAGCCTCCTTGTCGTATCTTATTGACAGATTCCAACATTGTTTTTTGTTCAAATACTGAAAAACTGTCTACATCGTTCATAATGAAAGATGTATGCAAAAAGAATGTAAACCACAATAATATAAAGGACTTCATACTCACTATTATAATATACAAGAGCAAATCTAACGAAAAAAGTAGAATAGTGTTTTATTTGAGTATCATTTTAACAAATTTATAAGTTGTTTTTGGGGATTGGTTAAAGGTGAAATATTATCAATGAAATTCTATTATAATTTTTTATAAACACCAATAGCATTGAATTTGAACAAAAGGGGAACTTAATTTTATTAAACCAATAGTTTATCTCACAAAAACGCAGCCCCAAATACTCCAGCCGAATCCCCTAATTTGGGTTTGAAAAATTGAGTGTCTAATCTATGGTTGAAAACATATTTTTTGGTAGCTTCTACACCATAAGTATAGAGTTCGGCGATATTTCCTACACCTCCACCGATGACAATAGCATCAGGGTCTATGATATTGATAATCACTGAAATAGCGCGTCCAAATTGGTCGAAAAGTCGTTCCATAGTTTGAGTGGCTAAAGGGTCACTATTATCCCGATATCTTTGTGTGATTTCCTTTAGCTTTAGCTTTTGTCCACTGATACCCAGGTAGAATCTCTCTAAAGCCGGGCCAGAAATGATGGTTTCAACACAGCCAGTTTTGCCACAGTAGCATGGACCGCCTGAGTCATCCAAATGGTTATGGCCCCATTCTCCACCTATACCTTGCCTGCCACCCAAAACTTTACCATCTACTACAAGACCGCCACCCACACCTGTACCCATGATGACTCCAAAGACTACTTTGGCTTCGGGCATAAGCTCAGTGATGACGCCCATTTTTGCTTCTGCTATGGCGAAACAATTAGCATCATTACTCAAGTTAAATGTTATACCTGACAAAGCTTCAAGGTCTGCTTTAAGATTTTTTCCGTTTAGTGATGTGCTATTGCAATTTTTCATCACGTTGAGCAAAGGGTCCATAGTTCCAGGGGTACCCATACCTATTTTATGACATTTCAGACCACTTTCTTTTTGTAAGAGATCGGTCAAATGCAAGATTTGATTCAATACATGTTCGTAACCTTGTTCTCCTTCTGTAGGAACTCTTAATCTTGCCAAAACTGAGTGATTACTTTTATCTAGGATGATTCCTTCAATTTTGGTTCCACCTAGATCAATACCCCATAATGCGCTCATACTTTTGATTTTTGTGTAAAAGTCATAATTTTTTATAATTAGATGTTAATATTCAAGAAAAAATATTTGTTGTAATGAAATTTTATCAAAAATTTGATTTCAGAATAGAGATTGTCCTTACCTTGTGCAAAAATAAAATCAATGACAAAAAATATTAAGGAAATTGTCCCTGGCGTAGGTCTGGGTGGATTGAAATTTGGGATGACCCGTGATGAGGTAAAAGTAGTGGTAGGAAAACCAGATGATATAGAAAACCTACCTGGATTTGAAGAAGAAGTCAATGACGAACTTGAATCTTGGCATTATGATGAATATGAGTTTTCTCTTGTTTTTGATGCAGATTATGATTGGAGATTGGTATCTATAGCAGTAAGTGATCCTTTTTTTACTTTCTATGGTAAGAATATCATTGGAATGGAAAAACAAGCAGTTCTAGATCTTTTTGCTGAAAAAGGTATTGAATTATCCAACGTTGAAGATGTATCTGATGATGAAAATCCCGATATGGAATTGATAGAGTCAGACGAAACTGGACTTATGGTTTGGTTTGAGGGTGGAGAAGCGATTGAAATGCAAATTTTGCCAGATGTGGAGGAAGATGGCGAAACATTGATGTGGCCCGAATAATAAATAAAAATCAGCTAAATAGGTTAAAATCCTGTTTAGCTGATTCATTTTAAGTAGTATAACAACTATAATTCTTCACCAAAAGACGTAGGTTCTGACTCTGAGATTAACATTGGGATTTTCTCCTTGATTTCTTTTTGTCTCTCTATTGAGATTTCATTTAAGTTTTTACCATACATTTTCTTTGCTGCTTCTTCCCATAATTCATTGTATGTTGCCCTGAGTTCATTGTATACATAAATATAGGTATCGTATTTGGTGCCACGATCATTTTTAAGAGATACGATAGCTTCGGTTGGAGATATGGCCATTTCTGGCTTTTGGTTTGGATTAGTGATAAACTCCTTGACTCGAACTTTGATATTTTTGATCTCGAAGTTTTCATTTCTAAGTGTTACTATATTTTGGCTATTGATCATGATACTCAAGATATTTCTTTTGTTGACGTCTGAAATTTCTGGAGGTACGTCAATATATGCAGGTAACTTGATGAGGATGCCTTTGTCTTCACTGATGGTCGTGGTGACCAAAAAGAAAATGAGTAATAAAAAAGCAATATCTGAGATAGAGCCCGCATTGATTTCTGGGGCTATTCTGTTTTTTGTTGCCATGATGATTTTTTTTGAGTGAATAAAATCTATGCGCAACACCTGAACATTGATGAAAGAAGCTTCTGTATCTTACAGTGTGTTATAACTTAAAGATGTATCAACCGTTTGTTTTGGTGTGAATTAAGTTCGAAATGGGGAACATTTTTTAAAAAATATACGTTTGAAGTAGATATCAAATCTAATTAATATGGGATTAGTATATGCAGATATAGAATTGATTAATGGTGGTGATTTAGAAATGGTGCGTCGTCATTTGATGGATAAAGACGAAGTCAAAAGAATGACCATCAATTTTCTAGTTGATTCTGGAGCTTACAATCTTTGCATCAATGAAGTGATCCAAGAACAATTGCAGTTTCCTATAGTAGAAAGGAGAAAAGCACAGTTGGCTAATGGTTCAATAGAAGAATACGATGTAGCTGGAAATGTAGAGGTGCGCTTTGGAAACAGAGCTACCACTTGCAGAGCTATGGTACTACCTGGCGATTCTGAGCCACTTTTTGGAGCGATCCCTTTGGAAGATATGGATCTGATTATCCATCCACAAAGGCAAGAATTATTGGTCAATCCTGAACACCCATATTTTGCCCAAATGACTCTGAAGGGAATCCGGCAGGCTACTTTTAAAAATTTTAGGAAAAAGGATTAATAACGTTAATATCTTAATTTTTCTTCAAAAAATTTTGTGATTTTGATTTTTACACATATGTTTGCATCATGAGAAGTTTTCATTCCACATCTACCGCCTTTTATTTTTGGTACTTTTACTTTAGCGAGTTGGGGTAGCAGGGCTTTATACGTAAGTGTGTCATTATATATAAAAGGAGTTCTGTTACAAAAACAGGCTCCTTTTTTGTTTTATAGCTTTTTGTAAAATTAATTGGATGAGCGAACAAGTATTAAGAGTGGCCATACAAGGATATCCGGGATCGTTTCACGATGTTGCTGCCAAAACCTATTGGCCACATACAAAATTGGAACTTATACCTGCGGATTCTTTTGATATATTGGCGAGGCTATTGGTCGAAAATAAGGCTGATGTAGCTGTCATGGCCATCGAAAACTCCATAGCAGGTACTATTTTGCAAAACTATAGAATTCTGCGAGAGAATGGATTTTGGGTGAGTGGTGAGTTATATTTACGTATCAAACATCAGCTTCTTGGTGTCAAAGGTGCTTCTCTTGAAGGCATAAAACAAGTATCTTCGCATCCTATGGCTATCAATCAATGCCGTAGTTTTTTGGGTAAATATTCTCATTGGAAACTTATAGAATCAGAAGATACCGCTTTAAGCGCTGATAGGGTAGCGCAATTGGGCAAAAAATCCAAAGCTTGTATTGCCAGTGCTGAGGCTGCTTCCATCTATAATTTGGATATCTTGAGTCAAAACATTGAAACTAACAAAACGAACTATACCCGTTTTTTTATAGTCAATAAAGCCCAAACTGAAGTAGCCAAAAACGCAAACAAAGCTTCAGTTTACATCAGAATTCCAGATAAAAAAAGTCAGTTGCTCAGAGTCTTACAAGTCATCAACGATCATGACCTGAATATGAGTAAGCTGCAATCATTTCCTGTGATTGGTAGTCTCAGGGAGTATTTTTTTCATTTGGACATAGAGTTTGATCATATATATCAGTATCATGGTTTAAAAGATGACCTTCTCGAGCTTACTTTTGAGTATGATGAAACTGGGATTTACCAAAGGGCAGACTTGTCCGAAATCATTGATGAACACAAAGTAAATCTTTAAATCATATGATAATATCAGCATCCAATAGATTGAAAGGTGTAACAACTTACTATTTCGCAAGAAAATTGGCCGAGATCGACCAAATGAATAAGGACGGTCAAGCTGAGGTGATCAATTTGGGTATTGGTAGTCCAGATTTAAGTCCGCCTAATGTAGTTATGGACAAGCTCAAGTCTGCTATGGGTGCTCATGACGCCCACAAATATCAATCCTATAAAGGAATTGCCACTTTGAGAAATGCTTTTTCTAATTGGTATCAAAGATATTTTGATGTTGTCGTGGATCCAAATATTGATATTTTACCTTTGATCGGTTCTAAAGAAGGTGTGATGCACATCAGCATGTCTTTTTTAAACCCTGGAGATCAAGTTTTGGTGCCGGATCCAGGTTATCCTTCTTACAGTATGTGTACTTCTTTAGCTGGTGGTATTCCTATAGCTATGCCGCTCATAGAATCTTTTGGATGGAAGCCTGATTTGGGAGCTTTGGAAAAGATGGATTTGTCTAAGGTGAAACTCATGTGGCTCAACTATCCCAATATGCCCACAGGTGCTAAAGCTGATCTCGCATTTTTTAATGAAGTTGTAGCTTTTGCTAAAAAGCACCAAATCCTGGTTTGTCATGATAATCCTTATGCATTCATTTTGAATGATCACGCAATTTCTATTTTAAAAGCTGATGGAGCAACGGATTGCTGTATAGAGTTAGTTTCATTAAGCAAATGTTACAACATGGCTGGATGGAGAGTTGGTGCTGTAGTCGGAGCAAAGTCATACATTGACACCATCATGACTTTCAAAAGCAATATGGACTCTGGTATGTTTAAACCAATACAAGAGGCAGCAGCTATTGCTTTGAATTTAGGTCAGGAGTGGATCGACTCGCTCAATGCTGAGTATGGACTTAGAAAACAAGCAGCTATCGAGATCATGGAAACATTGAGTTTGGAATGTGATAAAGAAGGAGCAGGTCTTTTTGTATGGGGAAAGATTAAAGATGAAAGTCAGGATAGCGAAACATTTTCTAATCAAATTCTGAACAAATCAAGAGTGTTTATCACTCCCGGACATATTTTTGGCAAACAAGGGAATCAATATCTGAGGATTTCGCTGTGTAGTCCGGTATCAGACATGGTTGCAGCACTTTACAGAATCAAAACGGGATACCAATCTTCAAATAGTTAATATGAACATAGCAATAATAGGTTTGGGACTTATAGGTGGATCAATAGCTAAAGATCTGAGCTCGCAACTCAATGTTCATGTCATAGGTGTTGATCTTAATGAATTGCACCAAAAACAGGCGTTGGAGTTAGGTTTAGTACATCGGTTAATGGATTTGGATGAAGCCATTTCTGCTTGTAAAATAATTATAATAGCGGTTCCCGTAGATAAGATAGAGCAACTATTACCTACAGTATTGACTAAAATAGATGATGATGTCACCGCAATAGACGTGGGCTCTACCAAAGCTGAGATATGCAGAATCATCAGCAATCACCCAAAAAGAAATCGATTTGTGGCATCGCATCCGTTGGCCGGGACGGAGTTTTCAGGTACTATGGCTGCTCTGAAAGGATTGTTTCAGGGAAAAAAGAATATCATTTGTGAAAGCGAAAAAACAGATGTAGATGCTCTCGAGATTTCGCTAAAAATTTTTGAAAGTTTGGGATTGACCACAAGTTTTATGTCAGCAGAAGAACATGATAAACATTTGGCCTATGTATCTCATTTGTCGCATGTGAGTTCTTTTATGCTGGGTCTTACGGTCTTGGATATAGAGCAGGATGAAAAACAAATCTTTGAGCTTGCAGGTACAGGTTTTGCAAGTACGGTACGACTTGCTAAAAGCAATCCCAAAACCTGGTCAGCTATTTTTGATAAAAACAAAACCTATGTTTTGGAAGCATTGGATAGTTATATTTTACATTTGCAGCACTTCAGGGATCATATAGCCGCACAGGACACTAGTGCCACTGAACAGTTAATGGCCAGGAGCAATGAAATAAAAAGAATATTAAAATAAAATTTTATAAAATAAGAATCTAAAATCAAATCACCATGAACTGGATCAATAATGGCAAAAAACCAGTCCTCATAGCAGGACCTTGTAGTGCAGAGACGGAAGAACAAGTAATCCAAACTGCCAACAGACTTTTTCGTACGGGCAAAGTAGATGTATTGCGTGCAGGTATCTGGAAGCCACGGACTAGACCTGGGGCCTTTGAAGGTATAGGCACAAAGGGACTACCTTGGTTACAAAAGGCCAAGGAACTCACGGGGCTACCTGTGGCAGTAGAAGTAGCCAAAGCCTCGCATGTAGAACTTTGCCTGGAGTTTGGTATAGACATTCTTTGGATAGGTGCACGAACTACGGTCAATCCATTTGCAGTACAGGAGATTGCGGACGCGCTCAAGGGCACAGACAAACCGGTACTTTTAAAAAATCCCATAAACCCTGATCTTGACCTTTGGTTGGGTGGTATGGAGAGACTTCAGAATGCAGGACTTACCAAACTTGGAGCTATTCACCGGGGATTTTCATTTGCTGGAGAAAAAATCTATAGAAACAGACCTCAATGGCAGATCGCCATTGATTTTAAAACAGAAATGCCAAATATGATGATGATTAATGATCCAAGCCATATCTGCGGTAGGAGAGACCTACTCCAGAAAGTAGCGCAGAAGGCCATGGATCTCAATTTTGATGGCCTGATCATAGAGTCTCATATCAATCCAGATGCGGCTTGGAGTGATGCAGCCCAGCAAATTACACCTGAGGTTTATGGACAATTGATAGCTGATCTGATCATTAGAGATATTGATCCCAAAGATCTTAAAGAAAGAACCAAGCTTGATATTCTCCGTAAGGAAATAGATATCCTGGACGATGAAATCATGAATGTACTAGCTTCGAGAATGAAAGTAGCTAGAGACATAGGTAAATACAAAAAGGAAAACAATATGACCATCTTACAGACAGATAGGTGGCAAGAAATACTACATAAGTTTGTAGAGCGAGGCCTTCAAAATGGCTTGACGGAAGAGTTTATCACCCGTGTTATCAAGTCTATCCATGATGAGAGTATAGGACAGCAGGAGAAAGTAATGACCAGTGAATAAAATAATATCAACTTATGTTTAATTATATATTTTTTATAAATTTGCACTAATTATATTAAAATGATCCCAGCCCTAATAATAAAAAATTGAATATGTGGAGATATATTTTTGTTTTTATTCTTTTTATCTCTTGTAAGAAAGATGAACCAACTATGGCCGATGATCCACTGTCATCAGCATTTAAAGGGAAAATGAGTATTTCTTACCATGATATCAAGCTAGATATCGCTGTGGAAAAACCAGCACAAAAAGAAGCGGATGTGCTCTTAGTATTTCATGGAACTGTATTGTATGACAGTTTAACGCTAGCTGCAGCCAATGGTATATTGGAGAAATTTAAAGAATTATTGGATAGAAAAGATATGATGATCATTAGTGTAGCTTATCCTGGCGAAAAAATGCTTTTGGGTGACAATATCGCTCATGCTGAAGCGGCTCTGCTTTGGGTTAAAAATAAAGCTGAAGATGCATTAAAAATCAAAATCAAGAAGGTTTTTTTGGCAGGTCATTCTCAAGGTGGATATCTGGTCACCAGGCTCAATACGATGCATGCTACCGACGGTGTCATTGCCAATGCGCCAGGTCCTTTGAACCTTGTGTATCGATGCGAACTGGAAGAAACAGGAAAAATTCCATCGGGTGTGTTCTGTACCAGATTAAGAATGCAATATGGTACTACTTCTACCAATCCTTCAGCATACATGGATAGGTCGTTATTATCTTTTGTAGATGGCTTTAAGGCTGATATTTTGTTTGTTCAAGGATTGAATGATACCCCTATTCAGATGAATTCTTGGCCCGTTTTCAAACGAGAGATTCAGCAATGTGGGCAATGTAAACAAGTGAAAATACTTGAAATAGCAGGCGGTGAACATGCTTCATTGTTTGTAAGCCCAAATGCCAAGACCGAGTTTAATGCTTTTATTAACTCAAGATAGGAATGATTTAGGAAAATTATGAGCAATATGATAAAGTCAATGCAGATTTTTGAGAGGGAAAGTACAGAACTTCAACAAACTCAAAACCCAGTATGCTCAAACAGCATATGCAAAAATGGTCATCCGAGAGTGTGATGATTTTGCTAAATTTGTAAAATATTGAAATTTAAAAAATACTAATTCTTATCCTGATTATCTTTTTTATCCTTTTCCTTGTTTTTGAAATACTTACGAAGTAACCATGTATTTTTAAGTGCTTCTAAATTTTCATTCAATTTGGCACCTGCATCATTGATCTGTATGACGGTCGAGTCCAAATGGCCGATGGTTCGATCTATTTTGGTGACCAAATTTCGGTCATTGGAAAGATAGTTGATGGCACCTTCACCATCCTTTGCATTGGTAATTGTCTGATTGGCATTAAGTATGGTTTGATCTAAATGACCGATTACTTTATCTAGATCTTTGGACGAATTTTCAATATTGGAAATGATATTTTTGACTTTATCAGCTACTGATGTGTCTCTAAGTATGCCTACCAAATTATCTTTTTTATCCAGAGAACTGAGTATGTTATTTAGTTGATTGATGGTTGATGAAGATGCTTTGCTAGTTATTTTTAAATGATGCACAATTTCTCTTAAGTCTTTTGTCAACAACGTATCCTTAAGCATGGTTCCCACTATACCTTTACCTGCGCTTATTTCTTTGGTTATAGCTAGTAATTCTCCAGTTAATAAGGCTGCATTTTCATTGGTGACACTCAATGTTTGGAGCATTTCTTCTGTTCTGATCCTAGTAAATGATCGCATAGTGTCACCTTGGGTAATATTTACTTCTGATTTATGACCGGGCAATATATTGATGATCATACTTCCGACTAGTCCATCAGAAGTGATAGCACATTTGGCATCTTTAGTGATATGTTTTGCGATTTCTTTTTCTATGGCTATTTTCACGACAATGACGGTATCACTAACCATTACTATGTCTTTAACGGTTCCTACAATAATTCCCGAATACCTGACATTATTTCCAGGTTTCAGACCATTAATATTATTGAACACAGCATAAATATTGTATGTATTACCAAATATGTTTTGCTTTTTACCAATAAAATATACTCCTAAGATAAAGAAAATGGTACCCAATATGATGAAAATACCTAATTTAACTGTTTGATTTATTGACTTTTCCATGTTTAATTTTTAAAAAATGCACTAACTTTTGGGTCATTACACTTGGAAAGCTCATCAAATGTTCCCGAAATGTAATTGATACCATCTATCAATAATATCATTCTATCAGCAATAAATCTTGCGCAGTCTACATCATGAGTAATGACTATAGAGGAAGTTTTATATTTATCTTGGATTGATTTCATCAGTAATACGATTTCTTTTGATGTTATAGGGTCAAGTCCTGTAGTTGGTTCATCATAAAGAATAATTTTTGGTTTAAGAATCAATGTCCTTGCCAAAGCAATCCGACGTTTCATGCCTCCTGACAATTCATCGGGCATGAGTTCTAGTGTTTGAGGTAAGCCAACACTTTCTAATGCTTCCATCACTAAAGGTGTGGCGTCATCTATCTCACCAAACTTTCCAATATGTCTTCTGAGAGGGAATTCTAGATTTTCTCTTACCGACATAGAGTCATATAGCGCGCTACCTTGAAACAAAAATCCGACTTCTGTTCTTATTTCATTAAGTGTATCTGCATCCATATTGTCTAGGTTTTTGTTCATAATCGTGATAGTACCAGAGTCATGGGATTCAAGACCTATCAGACATTTGATCATTACAGACTTTCCAGAACCAGATTTTCCCATGATTACTAATGTTTCACCTTCGTAAAGTTCCATATTGAAGCCATTCAAGACATGATGATCGCCATAGGTTTTTATCAAATCCTTTATTACTATGACTTTGTCTCTGTTAAGTAAAACATCAATCATATAGCGTAAAATAAATCGGTAATCAATACTGCTGCAAAATCTATAATAAAAACCACCATCGATGCTTCTACCACTGCAGCATTCGCAGTCAATCCTACACCTACAGTCCCATGTTTGCAATAATAACCCTTATGGCACCCTACTAATCCAATGGCAAAACCAAAGAAAAATGTTTTTATTGTGGAAGGAATTAAATCAGAGTATTTTAATGCTCTAAAGACTTCGTCAAAATATAAGGTAAAAGAAACGTCTCCTTTAATATTTTCTATTAAAAAAGATCCAAATAATGCCACTGCATCACTCATAACTACAAGCAAAGGAATCATAAATGTCGTAGCGAGAATTCTAGTTACAACTAAAAATTTGAAAGGATTAGTGCCAGATACTTCCATGGCATCGATCTGTTCTGTCACACGCATAGCTCCCAATTCTGCACCTATTCCTGAGCCTATTCTTCCGGCACAAATCAATGCTGTGATAATAGGCCCTATTTCTCTAATGATGGAAATACTAACCATAGATGGGAGCCAAGCTACTGCACCGAGTTCTATCATTTTCGGTCTAGACTGTAGTGTGAAAACAAGACCTATAATAAAACCTGTTACTCCGACCAACAATAATGATCTATTACCTATATTGTAGCATTGTTTCAGTATTTCTTTAAATTCAAAAGGTCGTTTAAAAACTTCTTTGAAAAATCTTATGGCGAAATAAGCCAATTTGCCTGTTTCTATAAGGAAAGATCTTAGAGATGCCATAAAGATATGATAAGGATTCATCTACAAAATATCTTTTAATTTAAACAACAAGTTATTAAAACGATGTAATTTACAAGTTTTTCGGAAAGATAAATATGATGAAGATCATAATTTTATATGACTGAAGATTTGTGTAGGCTTTCTCATTTTATTAAAGTGGTATTTTTATAACCCTGTCATGTCCAGATCTAATGGTAGTAATTGGCACTTATTTTTTGTGTTTTTCAATTTTTTTATGTTGACTTTTTCATCATGTCTTCCTTATTTTCCTTTCTGCAGATAATTGAGCCCGATGATGCCGGTGAGGATACATGCCACAAAGAAAAATTCTAATAAGCTAGTTTTTTCTTTAAACCACAGAGCACCTACCACATACACAAAAAAAGTAGATGCTCCTGCCCATACAGCATTGGTGTAGCCCATAGGCAAGGTTTTAAGTGCCATCGTCAACAAAAAGAAAGTCATGGTATAGGAAATGCCACCAGCGATTAACCAGGTTTTATGCTGTGTACCATCTGCTTGTTTCATACAGATGATGGCTACAGTTTCGAAAATGATCGTTAGGCCCAGGAAGATATATCCGGTCATCTTTATTCTGTTTTACGTACCCAAGATACAGGCATGTTTTTGTCATAATCGCCCATAATCACTGGATTCTGAGCATTGGCAGTATACTCTTTGACACCTTTGTATATGTATTGGTATAGTTCAGAAACAGTGATCAATCCACTGGAGTCTATATCTGCTGGACCTTTAAGGCCTTTGATTAAAAAGTGCGAAAAAATGCCTTGTCTCAGACCTCCATATTCCAGTGATACTTCTTCTTTTTTGGATGACATCATCACCGCAGTACCGCCTTTAACCGTATTGTAGGCACTATAGAAATGCTCCAATGCGACATTATATGGACTTCTAGCTTGAGCCAACATAGAGCCTGAATGACAAGCGTCAGCTATGAAAAGTTTGTGTTTGGCAGCAGACTCGTCCAATACTTCCAGGATGTCCTCATAGGTTACGTGATTTTTATATCCATCAAAATCACTAGGAACATAAGCCCCATCCAAACCATGACCAGATAAATATAGCAGTACCACATCATTTTCATCAGCTTTTGCCGCCAATTCATGTAATTCCTCCAATAAAGACTGTCGAGTCACGGCGTCATCAATCATTACTTTGATGTGATCATCAGCGATAGCTCCACCTTCTGGACTTTTTAGGAAAGCATACAATTGATAAGCATCATCATCTGTATATTTAAGTGATGGCATATGCTGATAAGTAGCTACACCTGCTATAAGGGCAAATATCCTGGTTTGGTTGTCAGATTTTGGTGCCGAAGGTTTAGATTCTGCCTTCGGGATATTTGGTTTAGTAGTAGCCACGTCTTGTTTTTTTATGGGTTTTCCTTGGTCCCAAAGCGATGCATATACATTCCCACTGGCAAAGGTCATCGTGCCTTCTCCGTGTGGAGCGTGATTTTTCCAGCCACCTATATATTTGTCAACATTGGCATAGATGCATTGTCCTTCACCTTCGCCATTGCCATTAACAAAGTTGCCGGTGTAGACAGACCCGTCTTTGTAGCGCAGACTTCCCTGTACGTTGTGACAGTATTCTTTATTGCAATCCAAAATTTTGGCTGTAGTATACTGCTTTTTTACTTCAGTAACCATGGGCGATGAGGTGATGGTTTCTTTTCTTAACAGATTATTGTTTTCAAACCATGCTTTGTTTTTTTTGCCATTTTCATAAGCGACTCCTTGTCCGTGTTTTTTATTGTTGACCCAATCTCCATGGTAATAAGAGCCATCCGGCCGTGATATTTTTCCTATTCCTGCAAATACACCATTGACAAAACCACCTTCATAGATATCTCCATCTGCAAAAGTATATTTTCCCTGGCCAGAGGCCATACCATTGACCCATTCGCCAGTATAGGTGTCACCTGATTTATAGGTCATTTTACCTTTTCCGGTGATCATACCTTTGCTAAACTGACCTGTGTACACGTCTTTGGATCTAAATACCATCTTCCCTGTTCCATGTTTTAACCCTTGGTGAAAGCTGCCGGTATATGTACTACCATCAGCATGATAATAAGTGCCTTGACCATGAGGTTTTGCTCTCAAAAACATGCCTACATACCTAGATTTGTCTTGATATAGATAGGTGCCCTTTCCGCTGATGCAGTTGCCGGTAATACAATTGGCTGATAAATTACAAGCTTGAGATAAGATGAAAAGTATACTTAAAGCTTTGATAAACATATAATTAGGGACTATGAGTTTGGAAAGGAAGGTAAAATTACCGATTTTTATTCATTTTTATTCAAATCAACGTATTGAATTATTTTATAATATTTTAAAATACCATTGATCAAGTATGTTTAAAGTTATAAAAATTTTGAATTGATAATATAAACCATTAATTTTGTATTTTTATTTTAAAAAAATCAAATTTTATGAACAAGTTAACATTCCTTTTTGGTTTTATATTGATTTTATTGTTTGCGTGCAAAAATACGACTTCAGATGCTGCTACAAGTGATGGAGTTCATTTTGGCGAGGTCATCGATACTTCAGGCATGATCGCATATGATGCTATGCTGGGTCAGATGGCAGGCAAAGATTCGATAGAAGCCAAGGTATATGGCAAAGTTTCGGCCGTATGCCAGACCAAAGGATGTTGGATGGATATAGTATCAGATACAGATACCACCAAAACTTCCATGTTTGTACAGTTTAAGGATTATGGATTTTTTATGCCCAAGGATTTGTCTGGTAAAGATGTGGTCATGAAAGGCAAAGCATACATAGAAGAAACTTCTGTAGAAGACCTGAAGCACTTTGCAGAAGACGAAGGACTGGCTCCTGAAGAAATAGCAAAAATCACAGAGCCCAAAAAAGAACTTAAATTTATGGCATCTGGCGTGATGATCAAGTGATAAGATCAATAATACTTCGACTTCATCAGATAATTGCTTGCATAATCTTGTACTCCATCTTCGAGTGACCAAAAATCTTGGGCATATCGTTTTCCGACGATCGGTGATAAGCTTGATAGCGCATCGTTGAGCTTGAATTAGTAAAACGTCCCGCTTTTAACCCGATCGCCGAAGTATGCCCGGCCAGCACTGCACTAACACGGCCAAACTTGGAGACGATGGTCGAAGTTTGCAATTGGTATCCTATTTTTTAAGAATCCTGCTAGAGCAGGACAGGTTTTTCAATTCGTCACCACAAATATCTATACACTAAAGCACAAAATTTAGAAGCAAATAGTTTTGTGCTTTATTTTTAGTGAGCTGCGTATTGAATCAAAGATTCATAAAATAGTGCATCGCAGTTGCAAACTGCGACGATCGGATTAGCATCGAATAGTTTTGTGCTTTGTTTTTAAGTTGGGTAGTTATTGAATCAAAGATGCATAAAATAGCGCATCGCAGTTGCATTACTTGTGAAGCTTTAGCGGCACTGCGATGATTGGATATTCAGAAACACCACTTAACAATAAACAAGTTTCCAAACAACTAAACTTTGTAAAAAATTGTTATATTTTTTTATCTTTTAAAATTGAATTTTAATTGAATTCTTAATAATTTGGAATTATGGACAATACAATGCTTATACAAATAACCAATCAAAAAGCGGTGGGACTTATCCACGAATTGGAAGAATTGGATTTAATTAAAGTGCTTAAACCAAATTTTGTTCCTGCAAAACAAAAGCTTTCTGATAAATATAAAGGGATTATCAGCAAAGAGCAAGGGCAAAACCTAAACGAACATATAAAAAAAATGCGTAGTGAATGGAGCAATATCTGATTGATACCAATGTAGTTTCAGATTATCTTTCTGATTCTTTTGCTGCTGCTGGCATGGCTTTGATGGATACTGCGATTGATGCCATCCCAAATATTTCTATCATTACACAAATTGAACTCTTGTGCTGGGATACCGATAAAATGACCACACAAAGTGTTAAAGATTTTATTGATGATAGTTTAGTTATGGACATTAGTGCCAATGTGATTGCGCATTGTGTTGCCTTACGCAAAGGCAAAAGAATAAAAACCCCTGATGCCATTATTGCTGCTACTGCTTTGGCTTATGGCTGCACTTTGATTACCGCCAATGAAAAAGATTTTGCTAATATTAAAGGATTGAAACTTATTAATCCATACAAGGTGTAAGCCCCGATCCCCGATCGTCGAAGTATGCCGACCCGAACTGCGCTAACACGGCCAAACTCAGAGACGATGGTCGAAGTAACGCTAAGGCGTCACAAGTTCTGTGACTTAGATCATATTATTTAAGAATTTTAAATTCGTCACCACAAATACTAAAACATTAAGCACAAAATCTAAAAGCAAATAGTTTTGTGCTTTATTTTTAAGTTAGGTGCGTATTGAATCAAAGATTCATAAAATAGTGCATCGCAGTTGAAAACTGGAACGATCGGCATCTGGCGTGATGATTAAGTGATGAGATCAATAATACTTCGACTTCATCAGATAATTGCTTGTATAATCTTGTACTCCATCTTCGAGTGACCAAAAATCTTGGGTATATCCTGCGGCGCGCATTTTGTGCATATCTGCTTCTGTAAAGTATTGATAGGTATCTCTGATATCAGCAGGTGTGTCTATGTAACTGATGTTTTCCTGAATTTTCATAGCTTTGAAGGTATTAGTGGCCAAATCGAGGAAGGTACGTGCTTGACCCGTTCCAAAATTATACAGGCCTGAAGTGATATGGGTATTTTTCATCAAAAACATGATCATACTACACACATCTTTTACATAAATAAAATCGCGGCTTTGGTGACCATCCTGATAATCAGGTCTATGTGATTTAAATAACTTCATGCCGCCAGTATTATTGATCTGATGGAAAGTATGGAAGATCACCGATGCCATCCTTGCTTTGTGATATTCATTGGGTCCATAAACATTAAAAAACTTACATCCTACCCAAAAAGGCGGTGTTTCTTTCTGCTCCAATGCCCACAGATCAAACTGATGCTTGCTATCACCATAGGGATTGAGTGGTTTTAAAGTATGTGTAGTAAGGTGATCATCACTAAATCCTTGAGTGCCGTCGCCATAGGTAGCAGCACTAGACGCATAGATCAGCGGTATTTGATTTTTGGTACATACCTTCCATATTCGTTGAGTATAATGTAAATTAAGCTCGTCAAAGATAGCAGTATCCATGAGTGTAGTGTCCGTTCGTGCACCGATGTGAAGGACAAAATCCACTTTTTGGGTTGTCTTTTCAAACCAATCCAGAAAAATATCTCTATGCATCCATTCCCGTACCGATTTATTGTCGGTGTTTTTGTCTTTGTACAGCTTATAAAAGTCATCTACCACCACGACATCTCTTTTATAACCATTCTGATTAAAGTCAGTAAGCAGACAAGAACCTATAAAACCCGATACACCTGTCAAAATAATCATAATAAAACCACTTTTTAATAAACAGCAACAAATCTAAGCAATTGTATTGGATCTTTTTAGTTCGCGCTGAAAATCTTTACGGTACATCATCTTTATAAAGCTTCACTCCATTTCTAATTCATTTAAAAAGATAGCATGTCCAAGATGTTATTTTTTATAAAAATTAAAAATATTGTTGGAGTGAATTAAAATTAAACAAGGTATAAGATGTAAATATATATGCTGTATTCAGGTTTTATAATACTTTTGTAAAAAATTGAAATATGAAATATATTTTAAGTATCGTTTTTTTGGTTTTATCTGGGTTTCAGTTGTCTGCGCAAGTCATCACCACTTCAGCAAAACGGGTATATCTGGGCGATAAAATGGTGAATATCAAAGTGATCTCCAAAGAAGGTCAAAATCTTGTATATGCCCATGTTCACGAAAATGAAACTGCTGCGCTTGAAGCTGGTATAGCTATGATAGAAAAATATGGTGGTAAATTAGTCACATTGGAGCATTCTACAGGAAGTGCCAAAAGTAGGAACATCACATTCAAACTCAATGGTACAGAATACGTAGTTGATCCCAATAGAATATATACACCCAACGAAGAAGTACTTGCATCCAATATAAAAATCGTCAAGGGTAAAGGTAAAGTAGATGCTCAGGTTATCGGAGCGGTAAAGAGTCTAGCCCATCAGATTTGGGATGAAATCAAATATAAGGATATCATCATAGCCATTCACAATAATAAAAATATGCCTGCGGAGTACAAACGAAGATGGCTTTTCTGGACTCATTACGAACCAGAGTCATTTAGCATTAAATCTTATATCAAGTCGCATGACCAATCCAGCGATAGTAACCAATCATGTTCCGACATATACATCAATCCAGCTATCAACAATAGCGAATTTTATATCGTGACGCAGAGACCAGATTTTGAGCTCCTAGTAAGAAACAAATATACAGTAGTACTCCAAAACGCAAATCCTGTAGACGATGGATCGATGTCGGTGTATGCAGCCAGATACCAAAAAAGATATTTTAATGCGGAAGCCAAAATGGGAAGAGTTAAAGAACAAAAAGAAATGTTAGAAATTTTACTTAACGCACTTTTTGATTAGTGTAAGCAAATTTTAATTTAACCCTTGATTTTATAGATCAGTTCGTTGCAATTTTCCAATCTAAATATATTTTGAGCAGCTTGTTGTAAATCTGCTGAGGTGATATTATGGTATCTTTCGGCTTCTTGGTTGATCAGATGTGCATCACCTAAAATTTCAAAGTAAGCTAAACTGGTTGCTTTGTTAAGAATACTGACTTCTGAAAAAGTTAAGCTACTTTCTACACTATTTTTTAATTTTTGAAGCTCAGGATCTGAAATGGTAGTCTCACATAATAATTGGAGCTCTTCCCATATAGCTGCTCGTGCTGTTTCGATAGTGATTCCAGGCATGAGTTTGCCTTCTATGATGAAAAGTCCAGGATCTATGGTACCTGAAATAAAAGCATCGATTGTACTGAAAAATTGCTTTTCTTTGTACAGACGTTGGTAAAATCTTGATGATCTACCATTGGCCAATATATCTGATAGTAAGTCACAGGCATAAAACTCATCGTTTAAGCGGTCACCCATATGAAAGGCCAGATAAATAGCATCATGAGGTACTTCGCTATGTAAAATTTGATGTCGATATTCATTTTGAGTTGGCTCGAGATGATATTCTTGTTTTTTGCCTTCACTCATGGGTATTTCGTCAAACCATTTTTTGACCAGCTGTATACTTTCTGCTGGATTTACAGGCCCTGCTATAACCAAAACAGCATGGTCAGGTCTGTAATAATTATAAAAAAAAGACTCTACTTGCTCCAATGTTGCTTTTTTGATATGACTCATTTCCTTACCAATAGTTGGCCATTGATAGGGATGCACCTTATAAGCCAGTTGACTTAAATGATGCCACATATCTCCATAAGGTTCGTTAAGACAAGTCTCTTTAAACTCTTCGATGACTACTTTTTTCTGTGTTTTTAGAGATTTTTTGCTAAAATTGAGTTTCAACATGCGATCAGATTCCAACCACAAGGCTGTTTCCAAGTTTTGGGCAGGCAATACTTCATAAAAGTTGGTTAGGTCGGTATTGGTAAAAGCATTATTTTCGCCACCAGCATTTTGGATGACTTCATCAAAATCTGGAATATGAGCAGATCCACCAAACATTAAGTGCTCAAATAAATGTGCAAAACCCGTATGTTCTGGATCTTCATGTTTTGATCCTACATTATAAACCAAATTGACCGCAACCATTGGAGTGGAGTTGTCCTGATGTATGATTACTCTCAATCCATTTTCTAAAACACACCTTTCAAACGCAATCATACTTTATTTTGTTTTTTTTCTTTACTGAATTCACTTTTTACCTTTGGAGGTTTTGTGTATGCCTCTATAACCACTACAATTTCACCTTTAGCGGGAGTATTACTGAAGTGCGCAATAGCTTCGGTCACAGGTAGTGTTAAAAGCTCTTCAAACATTTTGCTGATTTCCCGAGCTACACATACTTTTCTGTCTTCTCCTAAGAAATCTCGTATTTCTTCCAGACATTTTACCAGACGATGAGGTGATTCATATAATATAATGGTCACATCCAAGGTAGATAAATATTTTAGTCTGGTTTGGCGGCCTTTTTTATGTGGTAAAAATCCTTCAAAATAAAACTTATCCGTAGTCATACCCGATGCAACCAAAGCAGGGACAAAAGCTGTAGCTCCAGGCAGGCAACTCACTTTGATACCTTCCGCCACACAGGCCCTTACCAGCAAAAATCCAGGATCAGAAATACCAGGTGTGCCCGCATCTGAAATCAGCGCAATGTTTTTACCTTGCTGCAAATGATCGATGATACTTTTTAGAGCTTTATGCTCATTGAAGGCGTGAAATGCCCATAAAGGTTTATCTATATTGAAATGTTTGAGCAGCTTGCCACTCGTGCGGGTATCTTCAGTCAAGATGACATCACATGCATTGAGCACATCTATGGCCCTGAAGGTCATATCATCCAAATTACCGACGGGTGTCGGAACTATATAAAGCATATTTCTTTATCTGTTTCGGCTGCAAAAGTAATCCAATCCTGCATTGTAGGTGACAAAATCATTAAAATTGCGTTAAAATATCTGAACTTTACATTGAATTGTGTTATTTTGTACTCTATTATCAAAACACTCAATGAATTATATTCGTTTAAAAATTAAATTTCGTTTATGAAAATAAGAAATAACATGTTTGTGCGGACCATTATCTTGATTTATATGGTTTTAATGGGCTCTTGGAGCCTAGACGCACAAGTCCTTAACGATGAATGTAGATTTGCAACACCAATACTAACTACAGATAATTATTGCTCAGGAGATGGTGAGTTTACTAATGTGGGAGCAACGGCTGATCCTCCTTTTACCAACTCTTGTGTAAATATACTTTGGCAAAATGGTGTTTGGTTTTCTTTTACACCCAAAGAGCCAGCAGCACTTTTCAGAGTGTTTGGACAAGGTGCTGGTGGTACTTTGAGAAATCCCAAAATTCTTATTTTTGAAGATTGTGGCAAATATTTAAATTGTTCTCCAGGTAAAAATTTATCAGAAGACGAGTTAGTCATCGACAAATTAGTTATAGGCAAAACTTATTTTTTGATGGTAGAGTCTTCGCCCAATGGTAATGGGACATTTAAATTATGTATTGATGATTTTATTCCCGTTCCAGCACCTCAGGAAGATTGCAGAGATGGAGTAATTTTGTGTGATAAATCATCCTTCAAAGTGGAGAGTTTAACTGGTATTGGCAACGTGACCAATGAAATAGAACCAGGTAACTGCATGGAACAAGAGTTTCAATCTGCATGGTATAAATGGACTTGTGATCAAACGGGCTCATTGACATTTACACTAACACCCAATGACTTTATCAATTTGAACATTGAGTCAGATGATCTTGATTTTGCACTTTACGAGTTACCAAATGGTATAAATGACTGCTCTGGCAAAAGATTAATTAAGTGTATGGCCGCAGGCGCAAATGGAACAAATGGTGTCACTGATCCTATAGCCACATGGAGTAGATGTAATGGTCCTACTGGTCTAAGAGATAACGAAGGTGGAAACACCGAGGATCCAGGATGTAGAGGTGGAAATAATAATTTTTTATCTCCATTAGACATGGTTTCAGGTAGGTCTTATGCCCTTATTGTAAATAATTTTTCCAAAAAAGGAAGAGGCTTTGCTATTGACTTCGGAGGTACGGGAACATTTCTAGGACCTAAACCCGATTTCGATATCAACGCCAATATGGCCTTTGAGTGCGATAAGTCTGTTGTATTTACCAATAAATCCATTTCAGATACAGATCCTATCAAGACTTATTCTTGGGGTTTTGGAAATAGGTCTGTTCCTGGAGATGCAACAGGTCTAGGGCCATTTAATGTGATTTATGAGTCCTTTGGTTCTAAATTTGCCGCATTGACGGTAGAAAGTAATAGGGGCTGTACCGTGACTAAGATCAAAGAATTTTTCGTAGAGCCTTGCTGTAAAGACACTAGCACCCTAGATATATCAGGCTTGGTTACAGATCTACGATGTTTTAATATTCCGGAAGGGCAAATATTGGCGCGTGGTCTGAGCGGAGCTCCCGAATATAGCTATAGTTTTGGCAATCAGCCTTTTAGTCCTACATCTTTATTCGGAAGATTAGCGGCAGGTGAGTACAAAGTCAGAGTTCAGGATATCAAAGGGTGTAAAGATAGTATCATTGTGCTTGTTGATCAACCCGAACTCATCGTGGTGGATGCTGGTCCTGATGTAGAGATAGAACTAGGAGATAGCACGATACTTAAAATCAACTTTACTCCTGTGAAAGGAAGGGATAGTATATCTATAAGTCCTAATGTGGAAAGAATTGATAGTGTTACGTATTCTGTTTTTCCGGGCAATACTACGACCTATATAGTGACCGTCACTGACAGTTTGGGTTGTACTGCTACAGACGAAGTCACCGTCCGGGTTGTCAAAAACCTTCAGGTCTATGCTCCCAATATTATCTCTGCAAACGGAGATGGTCAGAATGATTTTTTCAATATATGGACATCTAAAGGAGTCAAAAGTGTAGATCTGTTGGAAGTTTATGATCGATGGGGCAATCTTGTTTTTCGTGGGATAGATGGCGTCAATAATTATGTTAGGAATGACAATACTAGAGGATGGAATGGTACTTTCAAGGGAACACCTGTGGTAGGGGGTGTTTATACTTGGCGTGCCTTGGTCCGATGGCTTGATGACTCAACTTCCAATCATGCAGGAGATGTCACCGTGATAGAAACTCAAAGATGATGAGATATTTTATTTATATTTTATTATGCATTTTTTTGGTTTCATGTGCCAATAAGGAAGAAGAAATTAATGCATTTTTTAATACAGACTTAAGTGAAAATTTGCGAATAGGTAAAAACATCAAAATCGTGTACAGCGACTCTGCTTTGATAAGACTGGTAGTAAATGCCCCGGAGATGCTCCAATATCAAGATCAGAACTATTCCAGAGATGTATTTCCCAAAGGGGTCTTGTTAGAATTTATGAGTCCAAACCAAACTATAGAAAGTTGGCTCAAAGCCGAAACAGCCATCAGAGATTCACGCACACAAAAGATTACCGCTAGGGGCAATGTCATTTTTTATGATTCAAAAAATCAAAAACTCGAAACATCAGAGTTAATTTACGATCAAAACACTCGTATTGTGTACACGGATAAGTTGGTAAGGATCTCTCAAGCAGAAAAAGGGGACACCACCTACGGCTTTGGTTTTAAGGCCAATGAATCTTTTTCTATCTTTGAAATAAAAAAGAAAGTGCAGGGAAAAATCAATGTTGCAGACTTTGTTACAGAATTTAAGTAATTTTGCCCCAGATTAAAGGTTAAATATGTTCACCACGATCATTTTAGTGTTATTAATGATATTGTTATCCGCCTTATTTTCAGGTAGTGAGATAGCTTACTTATCAGCCAATAAGCTGAGTATTGAAGTACTCAAAAACAAAAGTTCAAAGAGAGGTCGCTTGCTCACTGAGTTGTATAACGATCCTAAAACTTTTTTAAGTACAATCCTTGTAGGCAATAATGTCGTTTTAGTCATCTACACTGTTTTGTTTAGTTCGCTCATTACTCCAGTGTTGGAGATGCTGTTGCCGGCTGGAAATATTGCTATTTCATTGATTACGACTATTATTCTTACTGTAATCATATTAATTTTTGGAGAATTTTTGCCCAAAACAATTTTTAGACTTTATGCCAACGAATTGATATTTAAATTGGCTCCTATCTTAAATGTTACTAAGTGGATTTTGTTGCTTCCTAGTTGGGTCTTAACCAAAACATCAAATCTTATCATAAGAATATTATTCGGTAAGATTGAAGCTGCGGATCATAATTCCATCACAAAATTGGATTTAGAACACTACATCCAATCCAATGTAAACGAAGAAAAGGATATAGACAAAGAGATATTGACCAATGCACTCAACCTTAATCAGCTCAAAGTCCGAGACTGCACGGTTCCTAGAAATGAAATCATCTTTGTAGATAAGAATGATGATATCCAAGAAGTAAAAAACGTCTTTATAGAATCCAAACATTCCAGACTTGTAGTAGTAGACGGTGATGTAGAAAACGTAATAGGTTATATTCATCACCAATTGCTTTTTAAGAATGTTACTTCCATAAAACGCAATATTTTGGATATTGACTTTGTTCCTGACGTGATGAATTTACAAGATCTCATGTATAAGTTTATTAAAGATGGGAATAATATTGCATGTGTCGTGGACGAATTTGGGAGTGTGGCAGGTATCATCACTTTGGAAGATATTCTGGAAGAAATATTTGGAGAGATAGCTGACGAACATGATGACGAAGACTTCACGGAAAAAGTAATTTCAGATCATGAGTATATTTTTTCAGGTAGATTGGAATTGGCCTATCTAAATGGGAAATACGACAATCTGGACTTTCCTGAGGAAGAGTACACTACATTATCTGGCTATATCGTTATGACCTTAGGAAGCATACCAGAAGTAGGACTTGAAGTAGAGTTAGACAAGTATAAATTTGAAATCATGTCCAAATCAGATACAAAAATAGAAGAAGTCAAGGTTCATGTACTTACACATCATTCAGAAAGAAATCTATCTAGTCAATAATGTTTTTTAAAAGGTTATGTGTTTTATTGGGGTCTAGAGAACTGTTCGTTTTAGGATTATTGCATTATTTCACATGTAGTTTATAATTTTCAATGTGTTATATTTCTGAACAAGACTAAAGTTTTAATTGTATTTGACAAAAAATTAACATTTTTGCTTTTTATGAATATTACATCATATAGTCTGGTGTTGTTATAGGTACTTATCTGTTTTTCTTTAGGTTATAAATTTTGATTTTAACTTTTTAATTAAATCTATGCATTTATTAGCTGAACTTATCAGATTATAAATAAAAGTATAACTAATACTTAAACTAAATTAAACAAAATAGCATTACATTTGTATTTAGATTAAATATAATTAAGAAATATAAGATCATGTCAAAAGATAGATTGATTTACTTAGATAACAATTCTACCACACCAACTGACCCAAGAGTTGTGGAAACGATGTTACCTTATTTTTACGAAATTCCTGGAAATGCCGCTAGTAGAAATCATCCTTTCGGATGGAAAGCAGAAGAAGCTGTAGATTATGCTAGGGAGCAAATTGCAGATCTTATACATGTAGACTCCAAGGAAATTATTTTCACATCAGGAGCCACTGAATCAAATAATCTTGCAATAAAAGGTATATTTGAAATGTATGCATCTAAAGGCAATCATATCATCACTGCCAAAACTGAACATAAAGCAGTGCTAGATGCGTGTAAAAGAGTAGAAAAAATGGGCGGTCAAGTAACTTATCTTGATGTGAAAAATGATGGTCTTATAGATTTGGCTGAGTTGGAAGCAGCCATTACTGATAAAACGATATTGGTATCAATTATGTGGGCCAATAATGAAACGGGTGTGATCCAGCCCATGAAAAAGATAGGAGATATCTGTAATAAGCACGGGGTATTATTCATGAGTGATGCTACACAAGTAGTAGGTAAAATTCCGATCGATCCTAAAAATGTAGGTGTGCACTTAATGTCTTTTACTTCACATAAAATGTATGGACCAAAAGGAGTAGGGGCACTTTTCGTAAATAGAAAGAATCCAAGAGTGAAGGTAACAGCACAAATGGATGGTGGTGGACACGAAAGAGGGATGAGATCAGGCACACTCAATGTTCCAGGTATTGTAGGTTTTGGTAAGGCGGCGGCTATAGCCAAAGAAGAGATGCACCAAGATGCTGAAAGACTTTCTAAGTTGAGAGATAAATTAGAAAATGCATATAAGCAAAATCTGGAAGAAGTGTATGTCAATGGCAATATTGAACACAGAATGCCACATGTAACCAATATATCATTTAAGCATGTAGAAGGAGAAGGTTTGATGATGACATTCAACCAAAATATAGCTGTTTCTTCTGGTTCTGCGTGTACTTCTGCTTCTTTAGAGCCATCTTACGTGTTGGTAGCTTTAGGGTTGGGAGATGACTTAGCTCATTCATCTATTAGATTTAGTTTAGGAAGATTTACAACTGAAGAAGATATAGATTACGCTATTGAAGCAGTTTCCAAAGGAGTAAATCATATGAGAGACCTTAGCCCAATATGGGAGATGTATAAAGAAGGTATAGATCTTAGTACTGTAGAGTGGGCTGAACATTAACTAGATTCAACTTTTTAAATATTTTTAAATTAATATATAATGGCATATTCAGAAAAATTAATAGAGCATTTTCATCACCCAAAAAACGTGGGTACATTAGATAAAGCAAAAAAGAATGTAGGTACAGGACTTGTAGGAGCTCCTGAGTGTGGTGACGTTATGAGACTTCAGATAGAAGTAGATGAAGCCACTGACACTATCATAGACGCCAAATTTAAGACTTTCGGATGTGGATCGGCTATAGCATCTTCATCATTGGCAACGGAGTGGCTTAAAGGTAAAACCATAGGGGAAGCTCTTACAATTGATAATATGGCTATTGTGGAAGAACTCGCTCTACCACCGGTAAAGATACATTGTTCGGTACTGGCAGAGGATGCCATTAAAAGTGCCATAGCCGATTATAAAAAGAAAAATGAAGCCGTCCCAGCTTGATTAGTTTAATAATGCAGTTGGCTTTCAAAGGTTTATTTATTAGTAAATCCAAAAAGCTTAAAATTTAGAATATTTATGTTATTTGTAGCTGATAGCGCTAAAGAAAGAATAGGCGAAATAATCAGAACTAAAGATTTGACCAATGATTATTTCGTGCGTGTCACTGTGACCAGTGGTGGGTGCTCGGGTCTGAGCTATCAAATGGATTTTGATAACGAAAATAAACCTAATGATCAGATTTTTGATGATAATGGTGTAAAAGTTGTTACAGATCTCAAGAGTTTTCTGTACTTATGTAATACAACACTAGAGTTTTCAGGAGGCTTAAACGGTAAAGGTTTTTATTTTAACAACCCAAATGCAGCACGCACATGTGGTTGTGGAGAGAGTTTTGCTGTTTAAATTGAGCTACATGGTAGTAAGATTTTAAACCAATTTATTAAATACAAATAAGTGTAAAGTTCAAATTAAAATTTGTGGTTAAGTGTTCAATATAAAAAGGTTTCAGTAGATTATTGAAACCTTTTTTATTTGTGAGCAGTGCTTTTTCATAAAGTTAGTTTACGACATGGTTTTAGTAATTAACCAAAATATTGGAATTTTCAAATCTAGATATAGAAGAAAAATCATTTGATATTTCTTTATTTTAGCTTATCTTTGTTCAATAATTTGGATGATGGAGATAGCGAATCCTATATATGATGTTGTTTTTAAGTACCTCATGGAAGACAATAAGGTAGCTAAAATTATATTGTCCACACTCACAGATTTAGACATTATTGATTTAGAATTTTTGCCACAAGAGCTAAGTCATTTCAAAGATGATGATGACAAAAAATTTTCAAAAAGGTATACAGTATTCAATTTATCGATCTACAGATTAGATTTCTCAGCTCGAATAAGGGACAAAAATGATCAAGAAAAAGTCATTATCATAGAGGTGCAAAAGTCTAAGTTTACCAATGAGAGCATGAGATTCAGAAAATATCTTGGTAAACAGTACATGAACGAAACCTTGTTTGAATGGGCAGAAGACCACGCCAAAAATACATTGAAATCAGGTATACCTATATTACCTATTTATTTTTTGGGCGAGTCCTTTTCAGAATTTAGAAATTATCCTGTTATACACATCACCAGATCGGTCAAAGACAGATACTCTCTTGAAGTATTGTCACCCAAGACTAAGTTTATTGACTCCCTTTTTCATGAAGGTATCATTATCAATATTCCAGCATTACGCAAATCAAGGCGAGACGAACTGGAAGTATTATTAAGCATCTTTGACCAAGAAAATAGAGCAGAAAACCATCACATCATGAATGTTAAAGAGATAGATTTTCCAGAAAAATTCAGACCCATCATCCGCAGATTAAAGAGCGCGACCCAAGAACAAGAAGTACGAGATATCATGATCATAGAAGATGACTTTTTGTCTGAACTTCAAGACTATGAAAATAGGATCGTTGATGAGCGTAAGCTCAGAGAAGAAGCTCAGATGAAGCAACAAGAAGCTCAGATGAAGCAACAAGAAGCCCAAATGAAGCAAATGGTAGCTATAAAGTTCTTACTGGAAGTGGGAGTCTCGAAGGAAGATATTGCAACAAAACTTAATATTTCCTTATCAGATTTGGATAGTTTGCTTAAAGAATAGTGAGAAAGTGAACCTTCTTTGACCAAGAAAATAGAGCAGAAAACCATCACATCATGGATGTTAAAGAGATAGATTTTCCAGAAAAATTCAAACCTATTGAGCTTAGACCGAAAGGAATATCTTAGAAAAGAAGGCCTTGATAACAAGATTTAGTTGGGACCGAAAGGATTTTATTAAACTTTCAAATTAGAGTAAATAAATAATCAACCTAGCTATTTAAACTTAGGATTTTGATTTCTACTCTTTGATTTTTAGCCCTACCATAAGCAGTTTTGTTATCCGCTACAGGGCGTTTTTTACCGTAGCCTTTAAACTGTATTTTGGATGGATCAGCGCCTCTATTGACTAGATACTCTGCCACAGATTTTGCCCTTTCCGTACTAAGACGATCGCAATACTCTTCAGAAGGTACATTGTTAGTGTGACCACCTATCTCTATGATCACGTTTTTATTGGACATAAGAAAACCATAGATATCTTCAAGAACCACATACGATGTTTTGTCAATAGTCGCACTATCAGCTTTAAAGTTAAGGTTTTTGATTTCTATGGTCTGACCTTCTCTGATTTTATCCTTAGTAAGTTCTTCTAATATTTTTGGTTTGTATGCTTCAATTGGTTTTGCATCATCTCTTTTTGGAACAGCAGTGAATGGGTTTTCTTCTTGAGTAGGAGTTGGATTCTTTTTGCGTTTGTGAGGTGGTAGATTTGATTTGGACATATCTCTTAGTGGCGGCTCTCCTGGACATGCTATACGTACTATCGGTGATGCTCCATCTACTAATATATTTCCATTATAAGGGAAAATAACGGGTGTTTTATAAAATGCTGTTAAGGTAATACATCTTATGTTTGTTTTGGGTCTAAATTCAAAAGTATTGATCTGCCAGCTAGTATTGTTGACAGGTGCTGACTCTGCAAGTAATTCCCGTTCATTACAATAACCGGAGCCTCCCCAAATCCTGAGTACTATTGGGGTAGTATAATTTGCTTCAGCTTCAGTCATTCTACTTTTGCTAATGTACTTTTCGGCACGAGCTAGGTGGATAGAAAATTTATAACAATATCCTGCTTTTAAGGATGAGTCTAACCGCACAGAAACCGATTCATAGGTTTCATTGTCTCTAGCAACCATGCCTAGATATGTCTTTTTATCGGATGCAGGTAGATTATTTTGCCAATACCCATTAGGATGGATATCCGGAGGTGATTCTTGCGGAAAATTGATTTTACCACAATCAAACCAACCAGCTATCCCTTCCTTTGCTTCTCCGCCTTTCTTGGGGGTATCTTCGAAGCTCGGATTATTAAGACGAATGGTATCCCTTTGTCCTGATGCAAAATAATTAGTAAAAAGTAAGATGAAAAAACAAAAAATATGTTTCATATTTTAAAGACTTTAAGTCTTGTTATAACGCACAAAAGTAAGATATATTTAAGATTTTGGATGATTTTAACGCTAAATTAACGACATTGTTTAGTTTAAAAACGACGAATGCAGTAAGCTACTGTTACTTTAAAAGGACTTTTCTTTATTTTTGTCTGATGATATCGGAAATTCCATCCAGCAGCACATGACCATTATAATAAACATTTGTATCCTTAGTATAATACGCAGAAATAGTTATGCTTTTATAATCCTGTAGAGGTTTAAAAAGTATATCATATTTTCTCCATTCAATGTGGTCTATAAGAGGAGATTCATATATCAAATGTCTTTCATTGCAATATCCAGTGCCTCCCCATATTCTAAGGACTGCTGGAGTAATATAATTAACTTCTTCTCCAGTAAGTCTACTTTTTGAAAAGTAGTTTGGTGACCTTGCCAAATATATAGATAATGAATAGACCTCCTTCGCTTTCAAGACTGAATCTAGACGTACACTGACTGATTCGAATGTTTGATTATCTCGCACTACCATACCGAGATAAGTTTTATTATCAGAAGCAGGCATATTATTTTGCCAGTACCCGTTGGGGTGAATATCAGGTGGAGATTCCAACGGAAAGTTTAGTTTTCCACAATCAAACCAACCGTTGATACCAAATGAGTGTTCTCCTCCTCTTTTTGGAGTATCCTCAAAACTCGGATTCTTAAGTCGTATTGTGTCTGATTGCGAAAATACAAAATTTCCAAATAGTAAAAAGGTTGAAAAAGAAATGAATTTTTTCACTTGTTTTTATGTTATAGGTAAGAATTCAGAAATATAAGTATATGTCCGTTTTCAGTCATTCTAGTGCTTTTATTATTTGAAAACAGTATTTCAATTTTCATAGATAATGGTGTTAAAAGCTAAAATTCATGGTAATGTATTGTAAATCAATAAAATTACTCCAAAGGTATTTCTTTTCTATAATAAAACTTATATTATAAGCCACATTTTATCCCTTTACCTTTGCATCAGTTAATAAAATATGCTTTAGTTTATTGTGGACATTATTCTTCCAGTGTTTGAAGACCATTTGCATAGATCCCATGAATAAAATGTTGTGTTAGAGCCGGAGTATTTGTTTATCAAAATCAAGTAAATAAAGAAGCCCTATCCAGGGCTTCTTTATAATATGGATCTTTATAAACTGATTACGATTCCTAAAGTAGGCAAAGGAGTACCTTCATTATCGTTGATCGTTTTTAACTTATATCTCCATTGATCTGGACTTGCATCAGGATTGGTTACGATGGGACCACCAATAGGTTTAAGATTTTCGTCAAGTGGCCTGTCTAACACTAAAACATCTCGTGCTACTGCAGCCGCAGTTAGATTTTGTATATCTAGGAACAAGTTAAGTTCCCATTTTTTGAAAAACCATTTTTTGTCAATACGTATATCCAAAGTTCCAAAAGGACTCAGTCTTAAGGTATTGATTCTACTATAATCAGGGATTCCACCGAAATTCCTATCCCAATTGGCCGAAAGATTTGAGTCTGGGCTAAATGGTGTACTTGGAAGTCCTGACTGATATCTATACCTAACACCTAGTTCCCAGTTTTTACCAAATCTTTTACCTGCTGTCATACTGACGATGTGTCTGCTGTCCCAACTGCTTGGTGCGTAAACTCCATTTTCATTGGCAAACTCAGATTTTCCTAATGTATAAGCCAAAATACCATAAAAACCTTTGTATAGTTTCTGTTGTAATAAAAACTCCATACCAAAAGTTCTTCCCTCAGAAGTAGGAGTTACAGGTTCGTTCCCTATCACACCAAAGTCACCACCCAAATTGGCCAATGATATACGTTCTCTAAGTAAAAATGGATAGTTATTATATTTTTTATAGTAACCTTCTAAAGTGATCCGACTTGAAGGCGTGGGATTAAACTCAACTCCTGTTACCAAGTGATCCGCTTGGATGTAGGAAATATTGTTGAGCTTGTTGATCAGTTGACCATTTTCTGTGTAACCTAGACTTGTAAATGGTGGTAACTGGAAGTACCTACCTACATTAAAGTTATAAGACCATTTTTCTGAAACCTGATAAGATAGAGATAGTCTTGGCGAAAATTGCTCCAAAGGATTATTCATATCATCTGAATAAGAATTACCATCTACTCTCATGCCCACATTGAGACTCAATTTATCTTTTAAAAACTTTCTAGCTACATTGAAAAAGGCGCCATATTTATTTAAAGAAATTTCATTGGTAAAATTGATTTCTTGAGGCCCCGCACCGGTGAAAATTTTATTAAATGTTGTATTACTATATCTGACAAACTCATAAGATACTCCACCAAAGTATTCCCAAGCGTTGTATTTTTGTGAAGTCTCTATACGGAGCTTGTTTTCTGCCTCTCTAGAGTTATAATCCAATAAAAGATTATCGATCGTTGACTCATCATTATTGAAGTACTTTACAGCGTCATTATTGAGCATGTTTCTACTAAGTACAAAATTGGTAAATCCATTTTCGCCAAAGCGTTTGTACACAATACCATTAGTGTAATTCCACTGCGTATTGACGGGTAGTCTATCGAGAATAAACTGTTTGGATTCAGTATCATTGGCATCTTTATTGAGCGAAAAGTCATCAATCGCTCCCAATCCAATAAAAGTTATTTCATTTTTATTATCAATTTTATATTTATATTTAGCATTGAAATCCGTATAGGTAGGTAGGAAAGGAAGCCCTATGGCTTTAAATAGGAATTGTAAATATGATCTTCTGGCCGAAACCAAAAATGTACTTTTGTCACCTATGGGTCCATCTAAAGTGACCCCAAGATCTGTAGCTCCTGCCGTCATCGTTGCACCAATTCTGTCATCTCTTCCGTCTTTAAATTTAAAATTAAAAACTGAGCTTAATGCGTTTCCTCTTGAAACCGGAAATGCACCGCTAAAGAAATCTACCTCTCTGATAAAATCCACATTGATGATTCCTGCAGGTCCTCCGGATGAACCTTGTGTCGCAAAGTGATTGATTACAGGTATTTCTATATCATCAATAAAAAATCGATTTTCATTAGGTGCTCCACCACGTATGATTAAATCATTTCGGAAAGATGCTGTAGATGTCACCCCTGGCAATGACTGTATAACACGAGAGATATCTCTGTTTCCTCCGGGATTTCTTTTGATTTCAGAAACACCTATCGTCCTTAAAGAAACTGGACTTTCGGATGATTTTCTAAAAGAACTTGCAGTTACTACTACTTCTTTGAGTTGATTGGTATTTTCCCCCATTTCAAAATTCAAAATAGTAGGCCGAATACCCTGGATTTCTATTTCTGATTGTGTGATATTTTCATAACCTACGTAACTAACTTCTATATTGTAAATGCCTGGTTTAATACCTTCGATAATATAGTTGCCGTCTAAATCTGTAGAAGTACCTTTATCTGTTCCTTTCAATGCAACATTAGCTCCTATTATGGCATCATTGGATAATTTGTCTTTTACCGTACCTTTGATTATCCCATTTTGAGCTTTGGCAGAAAAAGTAAAAAGTAAAAAGAGAATTATTGAAAAATTAAATTTCATACATTACGTTTTGTTGATTCATTATGATGACAATCAAAAACAAAAAATGTTTTTATAATGATATATTTTAAGAAAAGCTTTGTTCAAATGTTAGATTTTTTGTTAAAAACGATTAACTTTGTAGAGCAATTGATAATTAAATGAATGGTATGACTCCACTTAAGAAATGGTTGATCGTCCTAGGGCTATTTGTTCTGGGTGGTATTACCGTCTCTTTACTAAAAGATAAAAGCTACAGTATAACAGCAGAAATAGATGTTGCTGCTCCACCTTATGTCGTTTTTAATGCCATCAATAATCTATCTTATCAGAATGAATGGAATGCAAAATCTACATTGGATACTTCATTTAAATTACTTTGTGTAGGCAATCCTATCGGGACAAATGCTTCGTGCGATTTTAAGAGTAAAATGTATGGTGATGGGGTTATCAGAATAGTGCATTCCGAAAAAAGTGACAGTATCAGTTTAGTTGAGGAAGCAAATCATGGAAGAGTTTTAGATATAGGATATAAACTTATTTCTTCTGATCATAAAATTACCAAGATATATCTCTTCGCATCTAGTCAATCTGGCTTCATCACCAACTTATGGAATTTTATACATATCTGGAAGCTAAAAAAACACATGGGGCATCAGATAGATAACCTTAAAATTTTTATTAACGAACGATATCACCAAAAAATATATCATGGATATATAATCGAAGAAATAATGACCAACCAAAGGTTTTTTATCGGTCATAGAGCAGAAGTTAAATTTGAAAATATCACTCAGTATTATGCTCAAAATATAGCTGCGCTGTACCAAACGGCTTTAAAAAATCAAATGGTTGCTGCCGGAATGCCGTGTGGACTATATTTTAGCTGGAATGATCAAAATCAAAAAACAGACATGGCTGCTGCTTTACCAACACTAGCTGAAAATCATGTTCAAGGTACACAGGTTTTTAATCTGCCTGGTGGTCGTGCATTAAAGTTAATTTATAAAGGTGAAGGAAGTAAGTCAGTTGTAGCTCATGAAGCTATGCATGCTTATATGATGGACCATATGCTACAGCAATCTGCGCCTATTGTAGAAGAGTATATGACGGATCCTACGCAAGAGCCTAATCCTGAAAACTGGATAACCAATATTTACTATTATGTGAATGAAAAGAAAATTTAAAAACTAGCGATTGGATTCTTTACACAAGGAAATGAGTTGGATAGAGCAGATGAATACTTATGGAAAGGAAGGCATGCCTTTCATTTTTATAATTGATTTTGAGCTAAAGTCACCACAAATCATTCCTTTGCATATATTGGATAAAGATATTTTGTTTAAGGTAAATCAACATAAAAACTATGATTTGCAAGGACACAAATCCACACCATTATCTTTTGTTCCAAAACCAATTGCTTTCGAGGAAGTATTTGAAAAATCATTTCAGGGTGCTCAGAAAGAAATATTTTATGGTAATTCGTTTTTGTTAAATCTGACTTTTCCTACAGAAATCAAAACTAACTATTCCCTTAAGGAGCTCTTTGAAGTATCTTTGGCAAAATATAAGCTGTATTACAAAGATCAATTTATAGTGTCATCTCCAGAAATATTTGTGCAGATTCAGGATGGAAAAATATTTACTTTTCCCATGAAAGGTACCATAGATGCTTCTATCCCCAATGCAAGAGATATCATTCTTTCTGACTTCAAAGAAACAGCTGAGCATTACACCATTGTAGACCTGTTGCGTAATGACTTAAGTATAGTGGCAAAAAATGTACGTGTAAACCGATTTAGATATATAGATGTGCTCAAGACCAATGCCAAAACTTTGCTGCAAGTGAGTTCGGAAATAGAAGGAACCTTACCTGCTGATTATAAGTCAAAGCTAGGTGATATTTTTCAAGCTTTGGTGCCTGCGGGCTCTATATCCGGAGCGCCTAAGAAAAAGACGGTGGAAATCATCAAAACATACGAACTCGATGACCGTGGATACTATACGGGTATCTTTGGTATTTTTGATGGCCAAAATGTGGATTCAGGAGTGATGATCCGGTATATAGAAAAATCTGCTACAGGCTTGGTTTACAGAAGTGGTTGTGGTATAACGGCACTTAGCGATGCCCGATCAGAATATAAAGAAATGATAGATAAAGTCTATGTCCCTGCTGCTAGAAAGTATTAAAATTTTAAACGGTAAGTTATACAACATGACCTTGCATGAGCAGCGCGCCAATCGTAGCCGAAAAATGCTATTTGGGATAGAAAGACCCTTATATTTGAAGAAAGTAATAGTTGTTCCTGAAGAATTCAAAAAGGGATTGGTAAAGTGTAGGGTGATTTATGGAGAAAGTATTGAATCGGTCATTTTTACAATGTATGAAAAAAGAAAAATTAATAGTGCAAAAGTCATTTATGAAGATCATGTACTTTATGACCACAAATATGTTATCCGAACAGGGCTAGATGATGTGTATGCCAAAAGGGAAGATCACGACGAAATCATCATCATCAAAAATGGCATGGTCACCGATGCCTACTATTTTAATTTAGTTTTCGAAAAGGAAGGCAAATATTTCACATCAGATACACCATTGCTACATGGCATTCAGAGAGAGAAATTGATACTTTCACAAAAGGTACAGGAAATACCCATCCATTTAGATGATATTTCTTCATATGAGCGAGTACATTTTGTCAACGCGCTAAACCCTTTAGGTCGGAATGTTTTGGAAGTGGCTCAGATATCGTTTTGAAAAAAACGCGAATGATTAATTTTTAATAAATTTATAGGTATTATTGACATCTCGATTGGTGACCGTTAAGAAATATATACCTGGAGTAAAATCGCCAATGTTAATATCCACCGTACCAGATAATCCACTTCCATTTAATAATTTAGTTCCTGTAGCGTTCGTGATATAGTAATCAGCAGCTTCTGTTGCGTCATTTTTATATTGGATAGAAATCATTTGATTTGCAGGATTCGGGAAGACCTTGATATCACTTATTGCTGTTGATTCACTTGTCGATGTAGTACAAGCTAAGTCATTGATATATTTCCATACATCTTCATTAAACAGAAAAGGAACTAGCGAATTGTCAGGATTGTCACCCATTCTGATCCACACCATATTCTGAGAAGGAATAACATTGATAAACTGTCCATTTTTTCCCAATGCTGAAAACATATCTGAAGGAGCATTTTTAAATAAACTCCCTGGAATTTTTAGTTGTAATCCTGGTACCATGTAGTTGTTTTTCCCATTGAGCCACCATAAGTAGCCATATGATTCATTGATATTTTGAGAAGTATTGACCATATCGTTATAGTACTTTTGGTCGGTCAATATCTGGGTACCATTCCAATTTCCTTTATTTAAAACCAATAGACCAAACCTAGCCATACTTCTAGCCGTACTAAAATATACATTATTATAATCTTGTTTTATAAAGAGTCCATCCATACCCGTGGTGTTTTTTATTTTTTGGGTCAGATATTGATTCATAGTTCTATTGGATGCTTTTTCTATCACTTGATCGAGCAAGGTATAAGGTCCATTGTGATAGGCCCAACGAGTACCCGCATCTGCTTTGTATTTCAGACAAGAGCTCAAGGTGCAGAAAGGATCAGCCACGCCATCATCCAAACCTGATGTCATGGTGAGTTGATTTCTTATGGTGATCTTGTCTTCCTGAGCGGGTGTACAGCTAGTCCATCCTTTTCCAAGATATTTTGATGTAAGCTCGGAGATATCCAAAAGTTTCTCTTGCTGTGCAATGCCTACCAAAGTTGCTGTCAGTGTTTTGCCAGCTGATGCCCAATACCAATTGGAAGTACGGGTATGACCGTTCATGTATTTTTCCAGTACAATTTTACCATCTTTGAGTAGAATAAAAGCCTTAGTATCACTGGCTTCCAAAAATTGAGAAAGACTGTCGATTTTATTTGGACACCATCCTAAAGTTTTCGGATCCATTGTTTCCCATTCAGAAGCATTATTGGGTGGAAAATACATCTGAGCAGATAAGTCTAAACACAAGAAAAAAATAATTGTATTTAAGAAGAGTGTTTTCATGGGGTCAAAATTAAAGTCTTGATAGATGCTTCTATTAGAAATTTATGTTAAAATATGGTCAGTACTAAATATTAAGACCAATATTAAGTGCAATGGTTTAATCTGAAGGAATAAAATATTTTTAACAAGTTGAAATGTCCAAAAATTAGTTGTCGGAATAAAAAATGAGTTATATTTGTTTTGATTTAGGTAGTAATATCTTAAAATTATATAATTTGAAACCTAAAGAATTTTATAAAAATGTAAAGGCAGTTGCTGCAACATCTAGAAGTGCCTGGCGTGAGTGGTTGGCTAATCATCTGTAAGACCTACATCATTAATTGGTTCTGTCATATGTGCATGAACATTCAGAAAACCATCATTATTGAAGTCGCCACTAACAAATGATCTGGGCTGACCCAGACCTATGATATCTCTGATCACATTAAATGTCTCGTCTTGATTGTTGTGTAACAAAATACTTCCCTCGACAACTGCCAACAGCACATATACCCAACCATCATTGTCAAAATCCCGCTTGAGAAGGAATGGAAAAATTTAGGCTTTACTTTTGACTTCTAAATAGTATAATAAATATGTATTCCAACAGCAGGAATAAAATATTCAAGAAAGTCAATATTTATATTAAAAAATCCTGTTTTAGGTTTTATTTCTGTCTTTTCTTTAAAGATACGAAACCCTAAGCCTGCATCAATACCAATGCCTAGGTTTTCTTTGATAATGAGTTCTCTACCAACACGGGTATGAATGTTAAAAGATTTAATAATTTCGTATTCATCTTCTTCTTTTAAATAGCTACTACCTAACCTCGCGTACCAACTTTTTCTAGTAGACAAATCTTGAAATTTTCCAAAGTGGAATAAAAATTCCCCGATCACAGCATAATCCGATTTTCCTGATATACCAACACTTCCTCCCATTTGAATTTGATTACTCTGAAATCGCGCCCCAATATGCATTAATTCTGGATTGCCAATACCAGCAATTAAGTTAAAATTATTTTGAGCATTTAATTGAAATGATTTTATAGTAAATATTAAAATCACAAAGTGTTTGATTAGGATGAAACCATAATTCATAATATGATATTTTGATGGTGAATTTTAAAATCTTTACTTTAAAAACAAAAATATCAAATAATACAAAAAATAAGTATGATTACAATCATTTAAATTAATGATAAAAATCGAAAGGTATCCTCCCGATATAAAGTGAAAAGAACGCTTGCTAAAATGATTTATAAATTGATCCTACTTTTGATGCATTAATGCTTTTGTCTAATTTAATTTTCCTCACATCTTCCTCTCTAACCACTTAATAATATCCAGATATAAAATAGAACGCTGCTCGAAGATGTCTTGCTCCAGAGCTTTGATGTCGTGGTAAAACTGCTGTAAAAACTTCTTTCTGTCACTGATAGATAGCTTCACCACTTTCCTGAAAAATGCCGAGGTATTGATCTATAGCGTAATGGTCTCGTGCATCTGGTAGAAAAATTGTTTGGCACCTTTTACTAGGTAGTCCATGGTCTCATAGTTGCTGGCATCATAATGCGCCATGAGGAACATGAGTTGGCTGTAACCTTGTATGTCTTCACGGAACGAGCATCCTGAAGAAATGTAATTACTCTTTGAAAATCAACCTCAAGCTCAAAAAAATTGGGAAGCATTTTCGGCTTCTACCAGACGTGGAATTTTAGAATGGATTTTCAATGCAAAAAAACCTGAGACAAAAACAAAAAGAATACACGAAACCATTACTTTAGCAGCTCAAAATATTAAAGTGCTTTTTAAAGCTTAATGGTTATTATTTAAATTGGATAGGATGTCAAAAAAGAATATCATTATTTATTGGGTATCAACGGCCTTATTGGTTTTCGGAATGGGTTCAAGTGGTATCTTTCAGTTGATCAGGCATGAAGAAGTAGCTATAAATTTTGCCAGGATGGGATACCCGGAATATTTTCCTTCTATACTTGGAGCATGGAAATTATTGGGGGTGATCGTCATTTTGGTTCCAAGGTTTCCATTGATCAAAGAATGGGCATATGCTGGATTTTTCTTTACGATGTCAGGAGCGTTGTTATCGCATTTATTTTTAAATGACCCACTGAAAATGACATTAGGCTCAGTATTTTACATGTTGATGATCGTCGTGTCTTGGTATTTTAGACCTGGGGATAGAAGATTGGTAAAAATTTAATTTCGCTATGAATCCACAAGTTGATCTTTTTATTGCAGATGGTTGCGGAAGGTGTGACTATTACGCCACGGATAAATGTAAAGTAAGAAATTGGCAGCTAGAATTGGAGTATGTAAGACATATCATGCTAGAAACAGACTTAGTTGAAGCAATAAAATGGGGTGTACCTGTTTACACCCATGAGGGGAAAAATATTGTCATTATCAGCGCACTTAAAGATTGTGTCACTTTCGGTTTTTTTAAAGGAGTATTGCTACAGGATGATGCGAAAATTCTGGAAAAACAAGGTGAAAGTGTACAGTCAGCCAGGATTATAAGATTCACCACAGTGGATAGGATTATGGCTTTGGCTCCGCTGCTGAAAGAATATGTAAAAGAAGCAGTTGCTCTTGAAATGAGCGGTGCTAAAGTTGTATTTAAAAAAGATCTGGAACCCGTACCACAAGAATTAGAAGACAAATTTGACGAACTACCAGCTTTACTTGATGCTTTTTATAGCTTGACACCAGGTAGGCAAAGGGGATACATCATCTTTATTTCGCAACCTAAAGGATCTGCATCCAGGATAAGCAGGATAGAAAAATGTATCGATAAAATTATGAACGGCGAAGGTTTAAATGATAAATATAGTGGTGGAAAGAAAGGGTAAGATTATTTTGTCAAAAAATGATTTAGATGACATTTCAAGAGTTCTTTTAAAATTACTCACCACCCACAGGTGCCAATTGCACTTTAAGCCCATCAATATCTTCAGTGATCTTGATCTGGCAGCCAAGTCTGGAGTTTGCTTTAACAAAAAAAGCTTGATCTAGCATGTTTTCTTCATCTTCTGATAGTTCGGGCAGGTCATGATCGCTGAGCACGTACATGTGGCACGAAGCACAAAGCGCCATGCCACCACAAATACCTTCTACAGGAAGCTCGTATGATTTACATACTTCCATCATATTCATAGCCATATCTGTGGGAGCTTCTAGTACATGATCTACACCATCGCGATCCGTTACGATGACTTTTATGATATTATTGTCCATTAATTATTATAAAAAGGATTATTCAAAACCATTGACACCTGCAACAGTGGTATATTTAAAGGAAAGTTTTTGATCAGGATATATGTGCTTAAATGCTGACTGAACCATTAATGTACCTTCATGGAAACCACAAAGGATCAGTTTTAGTTTACCGGGATAGGTATTGATATCACCAATGGCATAGATTCCCGGTATGTTGGTACTATAGTCAAAAGTATTGACAACAATCGCATTGTCTTCTATTTCCAGTCCCCATTCGCCTATAGGACCTAATTTTGGTGCCAAACCAAATAATGGGATGAAGTGATCTGTATGATAATGATAATTTTCTTTACCATCTTCCTCTATGATCACAGACGTCAAATGTTCTTCTCCGGCCAAACCTGTTACCTGAGCATTGGTTATAAGTTTGATTTTTCCTTGATTGGCCAAATGCATCACTTTTTCTACAGAATCCAATGCTCCACGAAAAGAAGTCCTCCTGTGAACAAGGGCTACTTCGTCTGCAATATCAGCCAGAATGATGCTCCAATCCAATGCAGAATCTCCACCACCGGCTACAACTACCTTTTTTCCTCTGTATATTTCAGGATCTTTGATGATATAATCAATACCACAATCTTCATATTGGTCAATATTGGCAATAGGTGGTTTGCGTGGTTCAAAACAGCCCAAACCACCAGCTATGGCCACTACGGGTGCGCATATGGTTGTACCTTTGCTGGTGGTGAGCTTAAATTTATTATCTTCAGTTTTTTCTAGTTTTTCTGCCCTTTCACCTAGTGTAAAACCAGGTTTAAATGGTTCTATTTGCTTGAGCAAATTTTCTGTAAGATTTCCTGCCAAAATACTGGGATATCCTGGTATGTCGTAAATAGGTTTTTTGGGATAGATTTCATTAAGTTGTCCACCTGCTTGTCCCAATGAATCTACTAGATGACATCTCATTTTTAATAATCCAGCTTCAAAGACTGTAAATAAACCTACAGGTCCAGCTCCTATGATCAATATATCCGTTTCAACCATGCTTTAAATTACTACGCTATTTTTTTAAAATCACAAAATTAAGATTAGTTAACTAATTTTCAGTAACTTTGGTTGCACTTCTAAAAGTAACATAGTTATAAATGTGTACTTTGATTTATATATTTTCATGTATTGATGCATTCGAAGTCTTAAAAATATAGTGATGATTACAAATATTCTGATTGGCATAATTGTATTGCATTTGATAGTCGGATTTGGATTTATGGTTTGGAAGTTGAGTGGAAAGCCAAACACGCCTGATGAAGAAATAACCAAAGAACAAAAAATTAAATAAAGTTTGAAGGCATATTACATGTAAATTATTTGGTTATTTAAAGTAATGTTTAATATTGTATTTGTTAATAACTAAATCATTTTAATATCGGAGTGAATGAATGACTACGGATGATGATTTATTTGGATTTATTCTAAATAATATTTAAAGAGAAAATCGGAAAGTCTTTTTACTTTCTTAGCTGAAACCTTTTTATATTTGCGGCATTTTAAAAATAAATCGTTTTAAATCAATCATTCAAAATTATTAAATGAATAAGTTGATTCTTACTTTAAGTTTATCATTAGCTGCAAATTTGGTTACGGCCCAATCAAATTCAAGTGCGAGCAATTTATTGTTTTTCTCTGTAGCAGGTCTCTGTGCCGTTTTAGTTATATGGGCAATGTTTGGCTTAGCTTCTAATCTGATGAAGATAGAGGCAATGAAAAACGGAATAGACCCTGAAGCTTCTAATATTGGTATATTTCCAACAATGCGAGATTTTATAAGCCCTAGGAGACCAAGATATGCAAAAGATGGAAGTTTTCATCATTTCACCAAGGGTCACGATATCAATTTAGCAGGAAAACCAGCCCATAAGGTCGAAAGCATGCACACTACCAGGTATGCCATAAAACCAACAGATTTTAATGACATGTCACCTATACCTAAGGTTGAACCTGAAGTAGGAGCAGATGTTAAGGCTGGAGATATTTTATTTTATGATAAAAAGAGACCAGAGATCAAATATTGTGCCCCCATAAGTGGTGAGATAGTTGAAGTTAAAAGAGGTGATAAAAGGTCCATAGCCGAAGTAATCATACTAGCAGATAAATCAATAAGTTTTAAAAAAGTACAAGTTCCTGACTTAAATACAGACAGATCTAAGCTTGTTGAGTTTATGGCAGAAAATGGACTTTGGGCTTTAATCAACGAAAGACCCTTTGATTTAGTTCCAGATTTGGATTCTATGCCAGCAAGTATTTTTATCAGCACTTTTGATACTGCACCTTTAGCACCAGATAATAATTTGATTGTTGAAGGAAAAGAAGCAGCTTTTCAAAAAGGTTTGGATGTACTTACAAAACTAACATTAGGTAAGGTTCACTTAGGATTGGATGGTCGTGGTATAGCACCTTCCGTAGCATTCTCAGATGCTCAAGGAGTAGCAAAGCATTGGTTCGCTGGTCCACACCCAGCAGGCAATGTCGGAGTGCATATTCACCATATAGCACCTATCAAAGGAAACGATAAAGTATGGACCCTACCAGTTCAAAATGTGATCACCATTGGCCAGATGTTCCTAACTGGTGAATATCATGCTGAAAGAATAATCGCATTAACAGGTGCAGAATTGAATGAGCCAAAATATGTTAAAACCTACCAAGGTGCTAGTGTTGCTGATTTATTAAAAGGTAATATCATAGGAGAAAATAATAGAATCATTTCAGGTGACGTGCTTTCAGGTCAGCAAGTAAGTGAAGATGGTTTCCTTTGTTTTAATGCTGATCAGGTTACAGTTCTTAAAGAAGGAAACGATTATGAATTATTTGGTTGGTTGTTGCCATTAGCTCCTAGACCAAGTGTATCAGGAACCATTCCATCATATGGTACAGATACTGAATTTGAAGCTACTACCAACACTCACGGTGAGAAGCGAGCATTTGTAGTATCAGGTCAATACGAAAATTTATTGCCTATGGATATTTATCCACAACATCTGATGAAAGCCATCATCACGGGTGATATTGAAAAAATGGAAGGATTGGGAATCACAGAGCTTACAGAAGAGGATGTGGCATTGTGTGAGTTTGCCTGTACATCTAAAAATCCGCTTCAGAGCATACTCAGGGATGGATTGAACAATCTGAAAGAACAATTATAATATCAAAACGAAGAAGTATATAATAGGACATGGGATTATTAGAATATATTAAAAAAATAGAGCCGGATAAGAAAAAAAGCCCTTTGCTACATACAGCATATGATGCCTTTTTTACATTTGCCTACGCTCCCAATACTGTTACAAAGTCAGGGACCCACATCAAAGATGGTATGGATCTCAAGAGGCTAATGGTTACTGTAGTTATTGCGATGCAAGTATGTTATCTCTTTGGTACTTACAATATTGGTCACCAACACTTTGTAGCTGCGGGCGAGTATTTGGGTTTCATAGAAGGTTTTCATCTGAAATTAGCTCATGGATTGATCAAATTACTACCTATTTTTGTAGTAGCACACGCAGTGGGATTGGGTATTGAGTTTTATTTTGCAGCTAAAAAAGGGCATGCCGTTGAAGAAGGTTTTCTGGTTTCCGGAGCATTGATTCCTTTGATTATGCCACCTGATATTCCATTATGGATTTTGGCTTTATCTATAGCTTTTGCAGTCATCATAGGGAAAGAAGCATTTGGTGGTACAGGAATGAATATCTGGAATATCGCACTGTTGTCAAGAGTATTTGTATTTTTTGCATATCCATTGACTATAGCAGGAGACCAGGTCTGGATTTCAGGATTCGAAAAAATTGCTGATGGAGCAGCAGTAAATTACGGCTGGTGGCACACTGGATTTTTTAATTCCATTTTTGAAGCTATGGGTTTGACTACTTTTGATACCACAAGCACTGTAGTCAATGGCTATAGCGGTGCTACTCCTTTAGCATTGGCTTACGAAGGTGGCTGGGAAAAAGTGACGGCTACATTTAGCGAAAATCAGATGATATGGGGAGCTATTCCTGGATCTATAGGTGAAACCAGCAAAGTTTTAATTGCTTTGGGAGCGCTTATATTGATATTCACTAGAGTGGCAAGTTGGAGGATTATGGCAGGTATGTTAGTAGGACTTATAGGTACTTCTTGGATGCTTAACGCGTTAGGTAGTACACCTTTTATGACCGTAACATGGACTCAACACTTAATGATGGGCTCTTTCTTGTTTGCTATGGCTTTTATGGCTACAGACCCTGTAACAGCGTCCACTACCAACACCGGAAAATGGATATATGGTATACTGATAGGCTTTATAGGCTTGATTATCAGAGTGATGAACCCTGCATATCCAGAAGGATGGATGCTTGCTATTCTCTTCCTGAATACCTTTGCTCCTACCATAGATTATTTTGTAATAGAATCAAACATTAAAAAACGATTGAGCCGTGCATAGTACAAGTTATATAATACGATTTACACTGATTATGACATTAATAGTTGCGGCTGTATTGTCAATTATGGTATCTGGACTTAAAGATACACATACTCTAAATGAATCAGTTTACAATAAAAAGGGAATTCTCTCCGCTGTGGCTAATCAGTTAGGTAAAGATGTAAATAGCCTTACAAGTGAGGAAGTACAAACCATTTTTGAAAAACAAATTATTCAAAAAGCACTTAATAATAAAGGTGAAGAGTTGACACCCGAGCAGATCAAAAGCATTACAGGTGCGTCTTCAGTGGTTGATATTGATTTAGGTAAAGAAAATAAGAAACCCGCAGATCAAAGAGTCTTTCCACTATTTGTCTATAAGTCTGCGGATAACAAAACTTACAATATACTTTATACCAGAGGTAAAGGGCTTTGGGATGAAATCTGGGGTTATATCACCTTGGATAGCGATTTAAATACCATTGCTGGACAGGCTTTTGACCACAAAGGAGAGACTCCTGGATTGGGTGCTGAAATTAAAGATAATAAGGCTTGGTATACTCAATTCACGGGTAAAAAGTTGTACAACCAAGCTGGGGAGTATAAATCTGTAGCAGTAGTTAAGGGTGGTGTAAAGGATAAGGATCATCAAGTAGATGCTATCTCTGGAGCTACCATAACTGGTGACGGTGTAGATGACATGCTCAATAAAGGATTGGCTTATTATGAGCCATATTTAAAGAAAAATAAAAAGTAAAACCTCTAAAAATATTATTATGGCTGAAGTTTTAACAAAAAAAGAGGCAGGGGCTTTCTCTTTCGGCAAGGAGGAGAAAAAATTGCTTACCGACCCTCTGAATGATAATAATCCGATCACCGTTCAGGTTTTAGGTGTTTGTTCCGCATTGGCTGTGACCACATTGGTTTCCAAAGCTATAGTTATGGGAATAGCAGTGATTTTTGTTACTGCACTAGCAAATCTATTTACTTCTTTGTTACGCAATTATATTCCAAAGTCAATCAGGATGATTGTTCAGTTGGTTATAATTGCTTTTCTAGTGACTGTTGTAGAACTTGCATTAAAAGCGGTTAATTATCCGATATGGAAAGATCTTTCAGTATTCATAGGATTGATTATTACCAACTGTATAGTCATGGGACGTTTGGAAGCATTTGCTATGGCCAATAAACCATGGAAGTCATTCCTTGATGGAATAGGAAATGGTGTTGGTTATGCAATCATATTAGTAATGGTTGCCGTAGTTAGGGAATTGTTTGGTAAGGGTTCTTTATTGGATTTCAAAATCATTGGATCAACACCTGAGTATTTGCTAAATACAACTAGTACGGCGTGGTTATCTTGGTACAGCCCAAATAACTTGTTGGTGCTTTCACCTGCTGCAATGTTTATTGTGGCTATTATTATTTGGATCCAACGTAGTAGAAATGCTAAATTGGTTGATATTTCTTAAGCAATAAAACACATAATATAAAATGGGCGATATCATAAATATTTTTATAAAGTCAGCATTCATTGAAAACTTGGCACTTTCTTACTTTTTGGGAATGTGTTCTTTCCTTGCAGTATCTAAAAGTGTTAAAACCGCAATTGGATTAGGTTTAGCAGTTATATTTGTAAACGGGTTAACTATTCCTTTAAATTGGTTGTTGGACCATTATTTACTTAATGATTTTTTTGGTCAGGACCTTACCTTTCTTAGATTTATCATTTTTATATCTACTATAGCAGCTTTAGTGCAATTAGTGGAAATGGTAGTAGAAAAAGTTTCTCCATCGTTATACAACTCTTTAGGTATCTTTTTGCCATTGATCACTGTAAACTGTGCTATTCTGGGAGCGTCTTTATTTATGATCACTAAAGAGTATAATTTTGCACAGTCTGTATCATTTGGTCTTGGTGGAGGTTTCGGTTGGTTTTTGGCCATAGTGGCTATAGCGGGAATTAGAGAAAAGATGCAGTATAGTCATGTGCCAGCACCACTAAGAGGTTTGGGTATGGCGTTTTTCCTTACCGGATTGATGGGTATGGCTTTTATGGGATTGATGGGAATAGACCCTGCAGCATTTAAATAAGAAATAAAAAGAAAAATAATGTTTGTATTATTATCTATCATAGTTTTTACGGCAGTCATTCTGGGACTGTCTTACATGTTGATTTATGCCAGAAAGCGATTAGTACCTCAAGGTGATGTAAAAATCATCGTTAATGGAGATGAAGAAAATCCGATTTTGGCCAAGCCAGGTTCATCTTTACTTTCTACATTGGGTGATAGGAATATATTCCTACCTTCTGCATGTGGTGGTGGTGGTACTTGTGCTATGTGCGAGTGTCATGTTTATGAAGGTGGCGGAGATGTCTTACCTACAGAGATGAATCACCTTACCCGAAAGGAAGCAGCAGAAGGCATGCGTTTGGCTTGTCAGGTTAAGGTAAGACAAGATATGAAAATAGGCATCCCTGAAGAGATCTTTGGTATCAAAAAATGGGAGTGTGAGGTTATCTCTAATTATAATGTGGCAACGTTTATTAAAGAGTTTATCGTAAAACTTCCTGAAGGCGAGCACCTTGACTTCGAAGCCGGTGGATATATACAAATAGATGTACCACCTGTTACAGTAGATTATAAAGATATTGATATCACCGCACATCCAAAATATCATGATCGGCCTGATAAGTTTCAGAAGGATTGGGATCAGAATAAGATGTGGGGACTTAAAATGGTTAATGAGGAGCCTATTTTTAGAGCGTACTCTATGTCCAATCACCCTGCAGAAGGTAATATAGTTTCCTTAACTATCAGGATTGCTACGCCACCATTTAAGTTTAAAGTAGGTGCAGATGGTAAGAGACAATGGGATGGCTATGAAGCTGTAAATCCAGGTATTTGTTCTTCTTATATATTTTCTAGAAAGGCAGGTGATAAGGTGACCATCTCAGGTCCATATGGAGAGTTCTTTATTAAACCAACACAAGCTGAGATGCTTTATGTAGGTGGTGGTGCTGGAATGGCACCGATGAGATCACACTTGTATCACTTGTTTCAAACATTAAAGACAGGTAGAAAAGTTACTTTCTTTTATGGTGGTAGGACTAAACAAGAGTTATTTTACATCGAAGAGTTTAGAGAGATTGAAAAGCAATTCCCTAATTTTAGGTTTGCTGTAGCACTTGACAATCCATTGCCTGAAGACAATTGGACACTCAAAGCAAATTTAGACGATCCTAATGGTGATGGTTTCAAAGGTTTTGTACACAACGTGGTAATCGCTGAGTATTTAAGCAAACATCCTGCACCAGAAGAAGTTGAATTGTATTTTTGTGGACCTCCGATGATGAACCAATCAGTGATCAAGATGGCAGATGATTGGGGTATACCTAAAGAGAATGTAGCATTTGATGATTTTGGTGGGTAATAAGCCCATTAGGAATAAATAGGAAGGGAATCAGTGATGGTTCCCTTTTTTATTGTATTAAAATTGCTTTATCTTTGAGTCTAAATTTAAATCTATGGATTGGTCAATAGGTACATTTGACTGGTCGCTGTTGGCGACAGTATTTTTTGGAGCGGTGAGCGGTTATATTGCAAGTAGAATTTTGGGTGGAGAAGGATTTGGGTTTTTTGGTAATATTGTAGTTGGTGTCATAGGAGGATATTTAGGGACATGGATTGTGAAGGTGGCTAAAGTACCCATGATGGGTGGTTTTTTTGGTAACTTAGTCAGTTCAGTTGGAGGCGCGATCATTCTTATTTTCTTTCTCGAACTGATCAAGTATATGCAAAAAGCTAATCAAAGCGGTAAGAGTAGGACGAGGACACGGAAATGACATCGAGTTTTTGGGTAATAGTTGCATTTGTCTACCCGCTATGGGGCTGGCAAGTCAGGCTAGATAAGACTGAACCTTGCGCCAGTGTTGGTTAGTTTAATAGATCGCTGTTAAAAACTGTAACCATTATAATTTCATAAATATTGCATTATGTTTATATGGCAAAATTATATTTGTATTAGTATATTGGTGAAATTGGGGATAGATGGTCACCAAAACCTTGTTTTAAAAAATAAGAAGCGGTTTTTAATTTTTTAATAGCTTTTCATATACTATCTATGGCTTATCTATGGATCATCTATGGAGTATCTATACGGCTAAATTTCAGATTTTTTACACTTTTTTATCGATGCTGGCTTAAAATCACTTATGCATTAAGGATTATGAGTATCGATGGGTGATTCTGTATATTGCTTGAAATGCGGAATAAAATTATTTTAATAGGTAGAGTGCCTATGGGTGTAAATTAGATTTCAGTAATGAAATGGGACCATTACGTGGAGGTATTGGAACACAGGTTTCCTCTATCAGGATTTTTAGGCACAAGTTGCAAACTTGCGCCAGCATAGGCAAACTTGCGCCAGCTTAAGGGGGTTTTTAGGCACAAGTTGCAAACTTGCGCCAGCATAAGGGCAGACAATTCAGGTTAGGAGTGGACTGAAACTTTGGCAAGCGTAGGTTTTTAGGCACAAGTTGCAAACTTGCGCCAGCATAAGGCAAACTTGCGCCAGCTTAAGCCAGCGTAAGGCTTAGTTTAATGTATTTCTTATTCTCCTACCAGTTTTTCTTTGGCAGGGGCAGAAGCATGAAACTCATTTTTGATTCTTTCTGCATATTTATCCAAGAGTAAAAGGATTTTATCTCTGTCTTTAGACAGTAGTATTAATCCGATGTGATGCTCTTTTTCCATGCGCCATACGATTTCTTTATCTTGGAAGGATGAGTTATCTGGGTTTTTAAATCTGCTTAGAGAAACGATGATACCACCTTGATCTTTTCTGATTTTAGGGAGTTTATATTTAGCTTTTCTAATGGCTGCTATCTCTACTCTTGCCCATTCGCTCCATAGATTTACACCGGAAGCGATTTCTACCATTTCTGCCAAATTGGCTCCGCCTACTCTGGAAGCTGTCTCAAGAAAATAGTATTTACCATCCTCTATACATTTTATGAATTCACTATGAGATGCGCTGTATTGCATACCAAAAGCATTCATTACATGTTCATTTAATTTTTGTAAAGATACATCTTCTTCACATCCCAGCTCTAAGGTTACGCTTCTAAAAATGCCACCACTATGTGCTACTTCAAAAGGTGTATCTAAGTATTGAGAAGTTCTGGCAAAGACAACTTTACCTTCAGTGGTTAAAGCATCTACATGATACACCGCGCCCGGAGCAAATTTCTCCATCAAATATTCATGTCTTTCTCCTCCTAAATAGTTTAAGTGTGCCCATAAATCATCAGTATTGTATATTTTCTTGATACCCGCTGCTGAAGCTTGCATTCTTGGTTTTACCAGCCATGGTGCTGATACTCTGCTTGTAAAATCGTGTATGTCTGCATCATGAAAGAGTGCAGTAAACTCTGGAACTGCTACGCCTTCAGACTGCGCTTTGATCCGCATGGCCAGTTTGTCTCTAAAGTATCTCGCCGTAGTCTCTCCCATACCTGGTATTCGAAAATATTCGCGCAAGAAAGCTACATGTTCTACGTCAAAGTCATCCAATGCCGCAAATATATCAAATTTTGTGTTGCGCATTTTATGAGCCAACCCTCCTATAAGATGATCATGATTCCACATACCGTGTTCATCTTCAACCATATAAAAAGTATCATCTATGCTCTCCCAAGGCCAATCAGAGTGTTCTAATTTTTTGCTGGTTAACAGAAAAACGTTATTACCTTCAGCTTTTGCGCCTTTAATGAAATCTCCTCCTTTAAAGAATCTGGATATACAAAGTATATTGAGCGGTTGATTTGACATACAAAATTGGATTTGGTGTCAAATATAGAGAGTTGTTTAAATCTAAGAAGCATTTATTTCTATTTTTTTCTTGTTTATCATTTTTACTTCATATTTGCTTTTGCTTTTACTTATACTTGTTGTATGATTAAAGTTATATTTTTGACCCATAACTTATTTTTAAAAAATCAAGTAATCACAGCAAACTATTGGTTTGTATTAAGCAAAAGATTTTGAGCATTTGCCTAAATAAAAATTTATATCAATTTTATCACTATGATTGTAGAACAAAGCTTATTTCCTTACCTTTGTGGCACTTATGATAGATATAAAAGAATTAGCAAGGCATAAAATTTTGGTTCTCGATGGGGCAATGGGTACCATGATTCAACGATATAAGCTTCAAGAATCGGACTATCGTGGGGAGAGATTCAAAAATCATCATTCGGACCTTAAAGGAAATAACGATTTATTATCCATCACTCGTCCTGATATTATTCTGGAAATTCATAAGGCTTACTTAGATGCTGGTGCTGATATCATTGAGACTAATACCTTTAATGGTACTAGAATATCACAATCAGATTATCATCTTGAGGAAGTGACTTATGAGATCAATTTTCAATCTGCTCAAATAGCTAAAAAAGCGGCTCAAGAATTTACTACTAAGAATCCGGACAAGCCTAGATTTGTGGCAGGTGCTATGGGTCCAACTAATAAAACTGCTTCTATCTCACCTGACGTCAATAATCCGGGTTCCAGAGCAATCACTTTTGACGAGCTCGTGGCCAATTACTACGAACAGGCACAAGGCTTGATGGATGGAGGAGCTGATATCCTTCTTGTAGAAACGGTATTTGATACTTTAAACTGTAAAGCAGCATTATTTGCTATCCAAAACCTAAAGGATGAAAGAAAAAGTGATATTCCTGTTATGGTATCCGGTACAATTACCGATGCATCAGGTAGGACTTTAAGTGGGCAAACTGCTGAAGCATTTTACATATCCATAGCACATGCTGATCTCTTTAGTGTAGGGCTTAATTGTGCTTTGGGGGCCAAAGAGTTACGTCCTCATCTTGTTGACTTGAGTGCTATAGCAGACTGTTGGGTCAGTGCTTATCCCAATGCGGGTCTTCCCAATGAATTGGGAGCTTATGATCAAAGTCCTGATGAAATGAAAGCATTTATCCAAGAATTTGCGGCTTCTGGGTTGGTCAATATTATTGGTGGATGCTGTGGGACAACACCTGATCACATCAAAGCCATGGCTGAAGCTGTACAAGGCATGCCGGTAAGGTCACTACCCCAAAGAAAAAAGTTATCAGCATACTCGGGATTAGAACCATTGATCGTCAGAGACGACCTTAATTTTATCAATATCGGGGAAAGGACCAATGTCACAGGTTCCAGAAAGTTTGCCAAGCTTATCGCTGAAAATAAATATAACGAAGCTCTATCCGTAGCCTTGCAACAAGTGGAGAGTGGTGCCCAGATCATCGATGTCAATATGGATGAAGGCCTTTTGGATTCCAAGGAGGCAATGAAGACATTTCTGAACCTGGTGATGGCCGAACCGGATATAGCCAAAGTACCTGTGATGATAGATTCGTCCAAGTTTGAAGTGATCGAAGCAGGGCTGAAATGTGTTCAGGGCAAATGCATCGTCAATTCCATATCCATGAAGGAAGGTGAAGCTGAATTCCGACGACAAGCCAACTTGCTGAGAAAGTACGGCGCAGCTACGGTGGTGATGGCTTTTGATGAACAAGGACAAGCTGATACTATCGAAAGGAAAGTAGATATTTGTAAAAGAGCCTATAAAATCCTGACTGAAGAAATTCACTTTCCTGCAGAGGATATCATTTTTGATCCCAACATTTTTGCTGTGGCAACGGGCATCCAAGAACATAATGAATATGCCATAAACTTTATAGAAGCTACTAGACAGATCAAAGCAGCCTGTCCCGGAGCCAAAGTCAGTGGTGGCGTGAGCAATATCTCGTTTTCTTATCGAGGCAATGACAAAGTAAGAGAGGCGATGCACGCCGCATTTTTATATCATGCTATACAAGCAGGTATGGACATGGGTATTGTCAATGCTGGTATGGTAGAGGTATATGAAGAAGTAGACAAAGAGTTATTAATACTCGTAGAAGATGTATTGTTTAATAGAAATGAAAAGGCCACTGAAGCCCTTACCAACTATGCAGAGCGTGTAGCGGGTGGTGGCAAAGTCATTCAAAAAGATCTGAGGTGGAGAGAAAGTAGCGTAGAAGAACGTCTCTCTCACGCTTTGGTCAAGGGTATCACAGATTATATTGACGAGGATACAGAAGAAGCCCGACAAAAATATACATCACCGCTGCAGGTGATAGAAGGTCCACTTATGGACGGTATGAACATCGTAGGAGATTTATTTGGCGCTGGTAAAATGTTTTTGCCACAGGTAGTAAAAAGCGCCCGTGTCATGAAAAAATCTGTAGCTTATCTAACTCCTTATATTGATGCTGAGAAAGCTATCTCTGGAGGGTCTGCCAAAGGCAAGATACTGATGGCTACGGTGAAGGGAGATGTACACGACATTGGTAAAAATATAGTAGGGGTAGTTCTTGCTTGTAATAATTATGAAATCATTGACTTAGGTGTCATGGTCTCAGCGGATCGGATACTCACTGCCGCTAAAGAGCATGGCGCAGATATCATTGGATTGAGTGGATTGATCACACCATCATTGGACGAAATGGTACATGTGGCCAAGGAGATGCAGCGGCAGGGCTTTACCACACCATTACTGATAGGAGGAGCTACGACTTCCAAAACACATACGGCACTTAAAATAGACCCTCAATATGAAGGCCCAGTGATTTATGTATTGGATGCGAGTAGGAGCGTAGGAGTCGTCAGTCAGCTATTGACCCAAGAAGAAAATACAGCAGATCAATTTGTCCAAAATACCAAAACAGAATACGCCGAGCTAAGAGACAAAAGGGCCGCTTCTGCTTCAGATAAAGAATATATCAGCATCGATGAAGCAAGAGCACAAAAAGTAAAACTGGATTGGACCCTTTATGAACCCACTACTCCCGCACAATTAGGTACCCAAGTCTGGAATGATATCCGGATAGAAACATTGATTCCTTACATCGACTGGACACCTTTTTTTGCCAGCTGGCAACTGAAAGGGAAGTATCCTACTATTTTTAGAGATGCTTTTGTAGGTGTGGAGGCTCAAAAATTATATGATCATGCTCAGGAAATGCTGGATTTGATCGTGAAAGAAAACAGGCTGACTGTCAAAGCGGTAACAGGTATATTTGAAGCTCATAGTGACGGCGATGATGTCGTGCTTTATGACCCGCAAACAGGGGATAAAAGTGACACCATTCATTTTTTGCGTCAACAAAGAAAGAAGAGTGATGGATTGCCGTATCAATGTCTTGCGGACTACGTAGCTCCAATAGGTTCTGCAAAAAAGGATTATTTTGGTGCTTTTGCTGTCAGTGCAGGATTCGGAATAGAGTCTTGGGTCAAGATGTATGAAGATCAACACGATGATTACAATGCCATCATGATGAAAGCACTGGCCGATAGATTTGCTGAAGCATTGGCAGAGTATTTGCACCAAGTGATTCGTACAGACATTTGGGGTTACAGTAAGGGTGAGATCCTGAGCAACGAAGCATTGATTGCCGAAAAATACAAAGGCATTAGGCCCGCACCAGGTTATCCTGCTTGTCCGGATCATACGGAGAAGGATAAATTATGGAAGCTTTTGGATGCAGAAAAGCATACGGGTATCTTTCTGACCGAAAGCAAAGCGATGTATCCGGCAGCATCTGTAAGTGGATGGTATATCGGACATCCTGAGTCCAAATACTTTGGATTAGGAAATATTTCAAAAGATCAGGTCATAGATTATGCTAAAAGGAAGCAAATGGACGTTAAAGAGATAGAAAAGTGGCTTTCGCCAAATTTGAATTATTAAAAAGTGATAAATAGAAAGAGGTGTAATGTAAATATATTTCATGACCTTTTTCACAAATTAATATAGAAACATGACATATAGACTTTTACTTTTTATTTTAATAAGCTTTATAAGTTTCAGTAGCTTCGGACAAGTATTGAATGAAACGAATATCAGGGCTGAGATAGAAAAAAGAGGGTATGATGCGGATCGTTTTGAGCAAGAGATGATCAAAAAGGGAGTAAATCCTAAAGCTATTGATCCTAATAACCCAGCTGAAGTAGCTAGAGCGCAGAAGGCTGCACAAGAAGTCATGGCTATACTGGATACAGAGAAAAAAGCTAAAGAAAATCCTGAAAATAAGACATCTATTAGTACAACGCCGACAAAAGAAACGGACGAAAAGAGAACCGCTGATGAATCGGCAAAAGTATCAAATCAAACTAAAGACATCCAAAAGGCTGTAAAAGAAGGTGCTACTATAGAAGAAGCTGTATCAGAAAAAATACAGGAAGCCGAAAAGGATAAACTACCTTCAGCAAGGACCTACGGCCAACAAATCTTTAGAGATAAATCATTGAAATTATTTCGTACGTCTGAGGATGCTAAACCGACCAAAGCTTATGTCTTAGGACCTGGGGATAAGGTTGCGGTGTCCATTTGGGGACCAACAGAAGAGAACTTTGCGTTGGAAATACAAAAAGATGGTTTTATTCAACCAACTAAACTCCCACGTATTTATATTGCTGGATTGACTGTAAAGCAAGCGGAGGAACTCATATATTCAAAACTGAGGAGTTTTTATTATTTTACAAAAGAGAATTATGAACTTAGCGTAACAACTGGACGTACACTCAATGTAAATATTGTAGGTGAGGTATTTAACAATGGTACGTTTAATATTTCTGCGGTAAATACTGCCTTCAATGCTTTGATAGCAGCTGGCGGACCCAATGATATAGGTAGTGTAAGAAAAATTCAATTATTAAGAGCGGGTAGAAAACCTGTGATTATAGATGTATATAAATACCTTCAAAATCCAATTGTAAGCCAAGATTTTTATCTTGCTGAAAATGATTTTATAAATGTACCAGTGGCGCAAAAGGTAGTAACAATTTCAGGGGCCATCAACAGACCATTTAACTATGAATTGATAGATAACGAACAACTTAAAGAATTAGTTACTTTTGCAGGTGGTTTGAAGCCCAATGCACTTAAAGGAAATCTTCAAATCAAACGGATTGAAGATGATTCCATCAGGATTATTGATCTCAATTTTACAGATTTGGAAAAATCCGGGCGTAATTTCACTTTATTGAATGGTGATAGTATAAAAGTCTTTCAAATAAATGAAAGTATAAAAAATGAAGTCACTATCTCTGGAGCTGTAGAAAACCCTGGGAAGTATGCAATGAGCAATAATGAAAGAATTTCTGACCTCCTTAAAAAGGCTGTATTATTAGATCATGCCATCACTACGACAGCTTATCTAAAAAGATACAATGATGATTTTAAAACAATCCGTTACGAATTTGTCAATCTCGATGTAATACTTAAAAATCAGGGAGGAACTGATAATCTTCTGCTAAAGAAAGGAGATGAGTTAATTATCTCTTCCAAAGGTGACTTTACAGATACACTTTATGTCGAAGTAGAGGGTGCGGTAAGAACTCCGGTTAAGTTTTCTTTAGATAGGTCAAAAAATCTTAAAGTTTCTGATGCCATATTTTTTGCAGGTGGTCTTTTATCAGATGCTATCGAAGACTTTGCCTATATCTTTAGGAATAATACGAATAAGGCGAAAACGATCGAGTATGTTGCCATCAACTTAAAACAAGCATTATCAAATCCAGCATCCGCTGCTAATGTCGATTTGGAGCCAAACGATCGACTGGTCGTGTATTCCAAAAACAATTACACTGATGAGTCATTTGTAAAGGTAGCCGGTGCAGTCAGAACACCAGGAGAATTTTTATATAATCCAAGTCTTTCACTTAAGGATGTATTGATTTTGGCTGGTGGATTAAGAAGAGAAGCATCTTTAGATAGGGTAGATGTTTACAGACTTGAGTTTGATGAAGATAAATCAGTAAGAGTTTTGGCTGCTAATCTTAAAGTAGATGAAAATTATAATATAAAAAATGGGTCTGAAAATTTTGAATTAAAGCCATTTGATCAAATTTTTGTAAGGACAGCTCCTGAGTTTGAATTGCAAAGAAATATTTTTTTGAATGGCGAAGTAAAATATCCTGGTACTTATGCTTTGATGGGTGATAATACAAAACTCTCAGCTATAATCAGAGAAGCAGGAGGAATTACAAAAGAAGCATTTCTTGCTGGAGCTACATTGGCACGTGGACTTGACAATATAGGATATGTCATAATCAATCTTGAAAAAGCATTAAAAGATCCAAAATCATTTGAAAATATAATTCTGCAAGAAGGTGATGAAATCACTATACCAAAAATCAATAATATTATTTCAATTACTGGCGCAACGAAGGCCTTTGATCTTTATCCTGAAAAAATCACTTCCCAAGGAAAGGTCCAAGTGCCTTACCGAAGTGGAAAATCAGCTATTTACTACATCAATGAATATGCAGGTGGGCTTTCAAAAGAAGCTGCTTCAAATAAAATATATGTGGTAGATGCTTCTGGCAAAGTGATTAAAGCAAAACGTTTTCTATTCTTTAAAAAATATCCCAAAGTGGGCCCTGGATCTGAAATAAAAGTTGGATACAAGGATGTAAAAGAAGAAAAACTGAATAACGAAGAAGGCGAAGATGTCAAATGGGGAGACGTATTGGCCAATTCTATTGCACAGGCGACCGCCATATTGTCCTTAATTTTATTGATACAAAATGTAAATTAATTCAAACAATATTTTATCTTTGAGTAATTTTTATACTCAATATGCTCGAAACACTGATATCATCCAAAACACGCATTAAATTGCTGCTCAAATTTTTTTTGAATAGCAAGGCTACTTCTTATCTCCGTGGTTTGGAAGCGGAATTTGGAGATTCGTCCAATGCCATCAGGGTAGAGCTCAATCGATTTGAAAAAGCCGGCATGTTGACTTCGTATTTGGAAGGAAACAAGAAGTACTTCAGGGCTAATATACAGCATCCGTTATATCAAGAGACGCACAATATCTTGTTGAAATATATTGGTTTTGATCAAATCATAGATACCGTCATCGAGCGCTTGGGTGATGTTTCTGAAGTTTATGTCACCGGTGCTTTTGCCCAAGGCCTGGACCATGAATTCATTGAATTGGTTTTCATAGGCCATATCAACCACGATTATCTTTTGGAACTGATAACCAAAGCCGAAAAACTGATCAAGCGAAATATTCAATATCATATTTTTCAAGAAGGAAGCATGGGATTGGAACGCGTTCAGGAATTAGAAGATAAGTCATTATTATTGTGGAAAAGGGATTGAAAATGGGAATCATGATAGGGGATAAAAAATCTGATATTATCAATCAGCTATCGACTGCAGAGCGAAGATGGTTTGCGGTATACACTAAATACAAGTGCGAAAAATATGTGGCTGGCCATCTTTCAAAAAAAAATATAGAAGTTTATGTTCCTTTAGTTTCAAAGACCAAAAAATATTCAAAGAAGATCAAACATTATGAAACACCACTGATCAATTGTTATGTTTTTGTTCACATTACTAAGGATCAATATGTACCCACTTTGGAGACAGAATATGTGATGAAGTTTTTGAGACAAGGCAAAGATTTATTGGCTATTCCTGAAGAAGAGATACAAATTTTAAAAAGAGTGGCCGGAGACGTTCATGAGATATCACCATTATCCAAAAACCTTTATCCTTTAGGTACAGAAGTAGAAGTGATATCAGGTCAAATGGCTGGTTTGAAGGGATTTATCATTTCCAAGTCAGGTAAAAAAGGATTTGTGATTCGCCTCACCAATCTTGGATTTGAGTTGGAGATTAGCATGGATATGCAATTATTGAAACCTACACATTTAGTGCCTATACCTATTTAGCATTAAATATAATTTGTTACAACTGAACTACTTTATCAGATTAAGTACCTGCGACTTATCAGCGGCGAAGCCATTGGGTATTGATTGAGTTGTTTAGTTGTGTAAATTGTGAAGTTGGCAAAAGCGATGTTTAGTTGTGTAATTTGTGAAGTTGATAAAAGCCATGTGATAATGTTTGAGATGTTTAGGTGTTTGATTTGATAAGTTGTTGATTGATAAGTTGGTTGAAGTTTAGAAATTATTAATATTTAAAATTTTAAGTTATGCATCAATATAGTTTTGAAAAATTAGATATTTGGAAGCTAAGCATTAAATTGGCATGTCAAATTTACCAGCTTACAGAAACTCTTCCTAACGATGAAAAATATGGCCTTTCATCTCAACTTAAAAGAGCATCATCGTCGATTTCATCCAGAGTGTATATCAAAATACACTGTTTCAATTTTTTTCATTCATTTACTCTCTAAAACAATTAGAATCAGCTTCAACTAATCATTTGCCTCAAGCCGGCAAGGCTTTTACTTTTTTTCTATAGCAAAAAAAAGTAAACAAACCCGCCTGCCTACGGAGTCGGGCAGGAAATGCCGCCGCTGTTTTGTCTTCTTAACGCTTAAAAGTCAACTTCCCGACGGAAACAAACGCAGTCACGCTTTAGCGTGAAAAAATCTACCTGACTCCGTAGGTAGACAGGCTCGCCTTTGAGAT